>NZ_BAAAYB010000033.1:0-86797 GCF_039535905.1 Kitasatospora albolonga
GTTGCAGGCGGCGGCGTCCGTCCTGCGGGAGCGCGAGCAGACCCGAAGCGGTGGTCGGCCGCCCGTCCGGGGTGACGGTGCGGTAGACGAGCCGGTAGGTGTCGGTGCCCGTGGTGGGAGCGGCGGACGGGTAGCCGTGGCGGACGAGGTAGTCGGCGGTGGCCTCCCGGGAGAGGGAGGTCAGCGCCTCGGCGGAGACCAGGCTCCCCCGGGTGTCGTGCGGGGCGGCGGCGACGGCCGTCGAGGTGAGGGCCGGGGTGAGGGCCAGGGCGAGGGCGACTGCGGTGGTGAGTACGGCGGTTCGCACGGAGGTCTCCAGCGGGTCGGGCGGCCGGGAGCGGCCGTCTGCTCCGCCATGGTCCTTCGCGGAGGAGGCCGGGCGAATCGCGCTGCGGAGTGGTCCGCAGTGTCACTCCCACGAGTGACGAGGGCTCAGGTGTCCGTCCCGGGGACCACCAGGCCGCACTCGTAGGCGAGGATCGCGGCCTGGGCGCGGTCGCGCAGCCCGAGCTTGGTCAGGATGCGGCTGACGTGCGTCTTGACGGTGTGTTCGGTGACCACCAGGAGCGCCGCGATCTCCGCGTTGGAGAGGCCCTGCGCCAGGCAGCGCAGGGTCTCGCGCTCGCGGGCGGTGAGGGCGCCGAGCCGCGCGCCGCCGTCGGACGGGGCGGTGCGGGGGAGGGGCGCGCGGGGGACCCGGCGGGTGTAGTCGGCGATCAGGCGGCGGGTGACCGAGGGCGACAGCAGCGCCTCGCCCGCCGCGACCACCCGGACGGCGTGGACGAAGTCGTCCCGCCGCACCGTCTTCAGCAGGAAGCCGCCGGCCCCGGCGTAGAGCGCGTCGTAGACGTACTCGTCCGCGTCGAAGGTGGTGAGCACCAGCACCCGGCACGGAGAACCCTCGGCGGCCAGCGCCCTCGCCACCTCGATGCCGTCCGTTCCGGGCATGCGGATGTCCAGCACCAGCACGTCCGGCCGCAGCGACCGCACCAGCGCGAGCGCCTCGGCGCCGTCGGCCGCCTCGCCCACCACCTCGATGTCGGGCTGCACGTCGAGCATCATCACGAAGCCGCTGCGCACCAGCTCCTGGTCGTCCGCGACCACCACCCGGATCGTCACCGCGGACCTCCGGTGGGCAGGGGGAGACGGAGGACGAGCTCGAAGCCGGGCAGCCCGTCGGCGCGGGGCCCGGCCGTGGCGGTGCCGCCGCAGCCGGCGGCGCGTCGGCGCAGCCCGGCCAGGCCCCGGCCGCCGCCGGTGGTCGGGGCGGTGGTGGGAGTGGCGGCCGGGCCGGGTCCGTCGTCGGTCACGGTGACGGTCAACTCGCCCTCCTGCCAGTGGAGTCGGACGGCCACGGAGGCGGCCCGGGCGTGGCGGACGGCATTGGTCAGGCCTTCCTGGACGGCGCGGTAGACCGCCAGCTGGACGTCGGGCGGCAGACGCCGGGGTTCACCGGACACCTCGTGGGACACGGCCAGGCCGGTCCGGCGCACGCCGTCCACCAGGGCGGGCAGCTCCGCGAGGGTGGGCTGCGGGGCGCGCGGAGCGGGGTCGTCCTCCCCGGTGCCGAGCGCGGTGAGGATGCGCTGCAGCTGGACGGTGGCGTCGCGGCCCGCGTTGGCGATCGCCTCGAAGGCGGCGAGGGCCCGGTGCGGGGCGTGCTCGACCATCAACGGGCCCGCCTCCGCCTGAACGGTCATCAGGACGACGGCGTGGGCCAGCACGTCGTGCATCTCGCGGGCGATCCTGGCCCGCTCCTCCGCCGCTGCCCGCTCGGCCTCGGCGGTCGCCCGCCGGGCCTCTGCCGTCGCCCGCTGCGCCTCGGCGGTCGCCCGCCGGGCCTCGGCCTCGGCGCGGGCCGCCTCCAGGTCGCGTTCGGCCTCGACGCGGCGCAGGTGGTCCCGCCGGACCCGGGCGGCGGTGCCGGAGGCGGCGGCAGCGGCGAAGGACATCAGGTAGAAGGCGGCGTCCTGGACCTGATGGTGCTTCAGGGCCTCCACCAGGAGCACCACCGGCACGGCCACCACCGCGATCCCGGTGAGCGCCAGGCGGCGGTGGCGCGAGCCGTACGCGAAGGCGCTGTACATCGCGACGAACGCCGCGTACGGGAACGGCTGCCCCGGCCGCTTGTACAGCACCGCCGCCGTCCCGACCAGGGCGACGAACACCAGCACCGCGAACGGCCAGCGGCGCCGCCACACCAGGGCCCAGACGGCGCCGCTGGTGAGCAGGAAGCCGAGCAGGCTGAGGTCCGCGGTGCCCGGAGCCAGGAACGGGATCGCGACCAGGGCCTGGACGAGCAGCGCGATCCCGAGGTCCGTGAGATACGGGCTGCGGTCGCGGTCCGGGTGACGGCCGGTCAACGGCCCAGCACCGCGCCACCGTTGAGGCCGATGATCTGGCCGGTGAGGTAGCCGGCGGCGGGTGAGGCGAGGTAGGCGACGGCGGCCGCCACGTCCTCCGGGGTACCGGCCCGGCCGACCAGGGTGTCGGCGACCTTGGCGGCGTGGAACTCCGGGCTCCACTGCTCGCCGAAGATCTCGGTGTCGGCGATGTAGCCGGGCGCCAGGACGTTCACCGTGATGCCCTCGGGGCCGAGTTGGCGGGCCAGGCCGAGCGCCCAGCCGTGCACGGCCGCCTTGGCGGCGGCGTAGGAGCCCGCCGAGTGCGGGCCGGCGCCGCCGCGCTGGGCGGCCGCCGAACTGATCATCACCAGGCGGGCCCCGGGACGGCGGAACTGTGCCGTCAGCGCGGTGGTGAGCAGCACGGTGGTCAGCAGGTTGGTGTCGAGATCGTGCCGCCAGGACGCGGCGAGCGCGGCGAGCGAGTCGTCCGCGGGGCGGGTGATGATGGCGCCGGCGTTGTTCACCAGCACGTCCACGGGCCCGAGTTCGGCGATCCGCTCGGCCGCCCGGCCCACCTGGACGGGGTCGGTCAGGTCGGCGGCGACCGGGACGACGCGGTCGCCGCCGATCTCCTCGGCCGCCGCCGCCAGCACCTCGGCCCGGCGGCCGATCACCACCACCCGGTGCCCGGCCTCCGCCAGCTCCCGGGCGATCGCCTTCCCGATCCCCGTCCCGCCACCCGACACCACCGCAAGCCGGTCCGACATGCACTCCCCCTTGATCAACAGTCAGTCAGGGGCGAAGCCTAGCCCGGCCCGGAAGCCTCCCCGCGAGCCGGGCGTGCGGACCGGGCGCGCGTGCGGCTCAGCTGGTGGGCGAGCCGAGGAACTTGGCCGGGGCCAGGGCGAGGAACCGCTGCACCGCCGTGCCCAGCAGGGCCTCCGTCGGGTCCCCGGTCTCCGTCACCAGGCTGCGGAAGGTCAGTTCCAGCGCCCGGTCGCCGTCGCGCACCAGCAGGGTGGTGATCCGGGCCTGCGGGGGCGTCACCGGCGAGCATCGTGCGCATCAGCGCCTCGTCGCCGAAGCGCTGCTCCACCGAGAGCGGCTCGCAGGGGTCCGCCTCGGGGGCCACCAGCCGCACGGCGAACTCCTGGTCACCGAAGCTCATCGTCCAGCCGGTGCACTCGGTGTACACCCGCCGCATGTCCGCCATCCAGGAGACGGCGGCTCCCGCCACCCGCTCCGAGACGCCCACGTCCACGACGACCGACGCGTCGGCGTTGACGAACGAGGTCCTGACCTCCCGTGCCGCCTTGTCGCCGAACGCCCGGTTCAGCACGGCCGTGAGCTCCGGCGTCGGGCCGGTCATCGGCGGCGGGTCCTCGTCGGACGACGCGGCGGCCATCTCGGTGAAGTCCCCCAGGCCCGCCGGGGCCAGGTCCGCCGCTGCGGCCAGCAGCCGCACGAGGTCCTCGGGACGGACCGCCGAGGATGACGAATCGTCAGACATGTTCACAGGAGCCCCCATCGTCGTGTGACGCACACAGCTTGATGATCAACACCGTAGTGCACGGCCGCCCCACGAGGCCGAATGGCCCGGTCAGGTGAACCGGCCGCATGCGGGCGACCGTACGGGGCAGGCTGGTGGTGAGCCGAGGGAAGGGAGTGAGGGGTGGGAGAGCGCGAGGCGGACCACGCCGAGCAGTTGAGTGAGGCCCTCACGGTGCTGGGAGTCGGCTGGCAGCCGGACCGGGTCACCGACGAGGTGACGCGGGCGGTGATGCTCGCCACCGCGCTGCTCGGCGCGGCGGAGGCGCACCTGGTCCGCGCCGAGCTGGACGCGCGGCGTTCGGGCGCCGACACGGCGGCGCTGCGCAGCGCGTACGGGCCGGTCCGGGGCGAGGTGGTCGCCGACGCGCTGCCGCAGGCGCCGGACGCGGAGCGGCTGCTGCTGGTGCTGCGGCTCGGGTTGCTGGTCGCCGACCTCAGCCGGGCCGCCGGGCCGGACGAACGGGCCCCGGACATCGAGGCCCTGGCCGCCGCCCGTGACCTGGTCAGCGCGGCGGTCGCGACCGTCACCCACCACTACGCCGCCTCCTTCGCCGCGGACTCCGGCGTGCTCTCGGCCGCCGAGGCGCTCGAACTGGCCCGCACCATGGCCTCCCAGGCGGCCGGCCGTCTCACCCGGCTGACGGGAGACGGCTGACGGCTGGTGGGTGATGGCTGACGAGGCCGGGTCGGGAGAAGGGGATGCCAACCGACGGGTGGGGACGGCCCTCCGGCGAGGTCCGTCCCGGGCCGTCCCGGCGAGCGCCGTCGAGTCGGAGACCCCTAACCCAGGAAGGCGGCCAGTTCGGCGTTGAAGCGGGCGGGCTGCTCCAGGTTCGGGTAGTGGGCGGCGTTCGGGATGCTGACGGTGCGTCCGCCGGGGATGCCCGCCATCAGCCGGGCCGCCATGGCGAGGTTGTCCGGGCCGTCGACGGCGCCGTTGATCGCCAGGGAGGGGAGGGCGAGGCCGGTGGCGCGCTGCCAGGTGTCGGTGACGGGGAGGCGGTGGTCGGGTTCGTCGAGGGTGTGCTTGGCGATGGTGTCCAGGGTCATGGTCCGCAGCAGGGCCATGGCGGTGGGGTCGACCTCGGACGGCTCGCGTTCCGGGCCGGCGGCGAAGCGCAGCAGCACGTCGGCGGTGGCGTCCGGGTCGGCGGCCGCCATGGCCTCCGCCAGATCGGCGAACACGGCCAGGTTCCACGGGTGTTCGAACTCCGGCTCGCTGGTGCCCGCGCCGCTGACCACGAGCGCGCGGGTCAGCTCCGGGTACTCCAGCGCGCAGTCGACCGCCGTCGCCGCACCCATCGAGAGCCCGACCAGCACGGTGGGGCCGGTGTCCAGTCCGTTCACCAGCGCGGCGAGGTCGTCCACCGGGCGGTAGGGGCGGGTGGCGTTGGAGGAGGTGCCGTGTCCCCGGGCGTCGAAGGCGATCACCCGGTGGGTCGGCGCGAAGTGCCGGAACTGCTCCTCCCACAGGCGGTGGTCGAGGAACCCACCGTGCAGGAAGACCAGCGGCGGGCCGGAACCGGCCTCACGGTAGCTCAGGTGACCGTCCTCGGTGGGGAGTTGGCGGATCGGTACGTCGGCGAAGTATCCGGGCATGGCAACCAGGGTGCCACCCTGCGGCCGCCGTGGCGACCGACCCGTCCGGGGTGTCGCGTGGTTCCCCGGGGCGGCCCGTCGGCGTAGCGTGGCCCCGTGAACACGGAATCGTCCTCCCGGCACGACGTCGTGATCGTCGGTGGCGGGCACAACGGGTTGGTCGCGGCGGCGTACCTGGCGCGGGCCGGGCAGCGGGTGCTGGTGCTGGAACGCCTGCCGCACGTGGGCGGGGCCGCCGTGTCGGCCCGGGCCTTCGCAGGGGTGGACGCGCGGCTGTCGCGGTACTCGTACCTGGTGAGCCTGCTGCCGCACCGCGTGGTGCGCGAGCTCGGGCTGAAGCTGGACCTGCGCCGCCGCCGGATCTCCTCGTACACGCCCGTCGTCCGGGACGGCAAGCCGACCGGGCTGCTGGTGGACGCCGCCGACGCCGAGCGCACCCGGGAGTCGTTCCGTTCCCTGACCGGTGACGAACGGGAGTGGCGGGCCTGGCAGGAGTTCTACGGCACCACGGCGCGCCTCGCGCAGCGGGTGTTCCCGACGCTCACCGAGCCGCTGCCGTCGAAGGCGGCGCTGCGCGGGCTGGTCGGTGACGACGCCGCCTGGGAGGCGTTCGTCGAGCGCCCGTTGGGCGAGGTGGTCGAGCGGACCTTCGCCGACGACACGGTGCGCGGGGTCGTCCTCACGGACGCGCTGATCGGCACCTTCACCCACGCCCACGACCCCTCCCTGCGGCAGAACACCTGCTTCCTCTACCACGTGATCGGCAACGGCACCGGCGACTGGGACGTCCCGGCCGGCGGCATGGGGGCGGTGACCTCCGCGCTGGCCGAGGCGGCGCTGGCGGCCGGAGCGGAGATCCGGACCGGCTGCGAGGTCACCGCCGTGGCCACCGACGGCGTCGGCGAGGCCGAGGTGACGTACCGTCACCGGGACGGCGAGGGGCTGGCGGTGGGCCGGCGGGTGCTGGTGAACGCTGCCCCCGCCGTGCTGGAGCGCCTGCTCGGGCAGGAACCGGGCCCCGGGCCGGGGGCCGGAGGGCGCCCAGCTCAAGGTCAACATGGTGCTGCGCCGCCTGCCGCGACTGCGCGACGCCGCCGCCGACCCGCGCGACGCCTTCGCGGGCACCTTCCACATCGCCGAGGGCTACCGGCAGTTGGCCACCGCCTACACCGAGGCGGCCGCGGGACGGATCCCCTCCGCGCCGCCCTCCGAGATCTACTGCCACACCCTCACCGACCCGTCGATCCTCGGGCCCGAGGCGCTCGGGCAGGGCCTCCAGACCCTCACCCTGTTCGGACTCCACATGCCCGCACGGCTGTTCACCGACCCGGCGGCGAAGGAGCGCGCCCTGGCGGCCGGCCTGGCGGAGCTCGACGCGGTGCTGGCCGAACCGATCGCCGACTGCCTGGCCCTGGACGCGGACGGGCGCCCGTGCGTGGAGGCGAAGACCCCGCTCGACCTGGAGCGAGAGATCGGCCTCCCGGGCGGCCACATCTTCCACCGCGACCTCGCCTTCCCCTTCGCGGCCGACGGGGAGGAGAACTCCGGTGGCGCCGCCGCCCGCTGGGGCGTGGCGACCGCGCACGCCAACGTGCTGCTCTGCGGGGCGGGCGCGGTCCGCGGCGGCGGTGTCAGCGGCATCCCCGGGCACAACGCGGCCAAGGCCGTGCTGGAGGAGTCGACGGGCTGAGCACGGACGGCTTCCGGGCCGGCGGTTCGGCGGGCCTGCCCGGGCAGCGGGGCCGTTGACGACGGCACCGGGCAGACGGAGGTCTGCCGCTCTCAGGACACCGCTTCCCCCTCGGAGCCGCCGCCCCCGCCGGAGGCGGTGAGCAGGGCGCGGGTGAGCTCGGCTCGCAGGCGGGCGAACTCGGCGGTGCCGCGCAGGGCCGCCACGTCCGTGTGCTCGCCGCGTTCCAGGCAGATCGACACCTGGGCCGCCACCCGGCCCGGGTCGGCGGCCATCACCAGGACCCGGGAGCCGAGCAGCACCGCCTCCTCCGCCGAGTGGGTCACGAAGAGCACGGTGGTGCCGGTGCGGTCGGCCAGGGTGCGCAGCTCCTCCTGGAGCCGCTCCCTGGTGATCGCGTCCAGCGCGGCGAACGGCTCGTCCAGCAGCAGGAGCCGGGGCTCCCCGGCCAGCGCGCGGGCGATCGCCACCCGCTGCTGCTGGCCGCCGGAGAGCTCCCAGGTGCGGCGGCCCTCGAACCCGGGCAGGCCGACCAGATCGAGCAACTCCTCGGTACGGGAAGCCCGCAGGCCCCGCGGCAGCCCGTGGCGGGCCAGGGCGAAGGAGAGGTTGCCGCCGACGGTGCGCCAGGGGAAGAGCCGCGGCTGCTGGAAGACCAGCCCGGTGCCCCGGCCGGGTGCGGGGTCCGTGCCCCGGACCAGGGCCGTTCCGGTGGTCGCCCGTGTTCGAATCCGGCGACCACCCGCAGCAGGGTGGTCTTCCCGCAGCCGGACGGGCCGACCAGCACCACGAACTCGCCCTCCGCCACCGTGAGCGAGACGTCCTGGACGGCGGTGACCGGCGAGCGTGCGGGCCCGTAACGGACGCCGACCGCGTGCAGATCGATCGCGGGCACGTCCGTGGCCGGTGCGGCGTGCGGCAGGGGGAGTTCAGCCGTTGGCACGGGCCAGCTCCTCCACTGCGAGGCCCTTGGCGAAGACCGAGGCGTCCGGGACGGCGTCGATCTTCTGCTGGGTCTTCAGGAACTCTGCGGCGTCGCGCAGGTTGGCCGCCAGCCTGCCCGGCGCGCCGGGCTTGCCGAGGTACTCCGGGCCGGCCTGCTCGGCGGCGGTGAGCAGGACCAGCTGCCCGAGTTCGGCCTTGGCCTGCGCGGCGGGGATGTCGAGCTGCCGTCCGATCGACTCGGCGGCGGCCGCCGGGTCGCCCTTCGCCAGCTTCACGGCCTGGTCCTGCGCCTTGACCCAGGCGGTGACCACCTCGGGGTGCGCGGCCGCGAAGGAGTCGGTCACCACCCCGAGGTCGGCGGTGGGCTTGCCCTGCTCGGCCAGCTGCTGACTGGTGATCAGGACCTTGCCGGTCTTCTCCAGCTCGGTGAGCACCGGGGTCCAGACGTACGCGGCGTCGATGTCGCCCCGGGTCCAGGCGGGCCTGGACGTCCTGCGGCTGGAGGTCGACGGTCTGCACCTGGGCCGGGTCCACTCCCGCCGCCTTGAGCGCGGCCAGCAGGGAGTAGTGCGCGGTGGAGCCGAAACGGGGTGGCCACCTTCTTCCCGGCCAGCTGCCGGACCTCGGTGATCCCGCCACGGGCGACCAGGGCCTCGTTGGCGCCGATCAGGTCGTGGATCCAGAGCACCTTGTAGGGGATGTTCAGCGGCGCGGACAGACCCTTGGTGACCGGGCTGGACCCGGCCAGGCCCAGGTCGACGGCGCCGGCGATGACGGCCGTGTTGACGTCCCCGCCGGAGCTGAACTTGACCCACTTGACCTCGGCGTCGGGCAGCGCCTGCTCCAGCAGGCGCCTGTCCTTCACCACGAGGTCGGCGTTGGGGGATGTCCTGGTAGGCGATCCGGACCACCGTTCTGCCCTTCCCGCCGCCGCTGCCGGAGTCGTCACTGCCGAGCCCGCAGGCGGAGGTGGCCAGCAGGGTGACGGCGGTGGTGGCGGCGAGCAGGACGAGGCGGCGGGAGGGCATGGTTGTTCTCCTTGAACGGTGAAGGTCGGTAACGGAGTCGGCTGTTCTCAGGCCCGGCCGCGCCATGGCACCAGGGCGCGCTCGGCGGCCTTCAGCAGGCCGTCCAGCGCCAGGCCGGACAGGCCGATGGTGATGATCCCGACGATGACGACGGCGGTGGCGTTGTAGCGCTGGGCGTCGCGGATCATGCCGCCGATGCCCGGGACGCCGTTGATGGTCTCGGCCGCGACCACCGAGGTGTAGGCGATGCCGACCGCGATCCGCACGCCGGTGAGGATCTCCGGCAGCGCGGCCGGCAGCATCACACCGCTGAGCAGCGAGGCGCGCCCCGATCCCAACGCCCGTGCCGCCTCGACCAGATCGCGCGGGACGCCGCGGACGGCGGCGGCGGTGGCGGCCGCGACCGGGGGGAGGGCGGCGATCAGCAGCAGCCAGACCTTGGGCTGCTCGTCGATGCCGAACCAGATCACCAGCAGGCTCAGGTAGGCCAGCGGTGGCAGGGTGCGCAGGAAGGTGACCGCCGGTTCGAGCACCACGGCGAGCGGGCGGACCAGACCGATGGCCAGGCCGAGCGGAATCCCGAACAGCACGGCGTAGCCGGTGCCCAGGCCGATCCGGCGCAGGCTCACGGCCAAGTGCTCGATCAGCAGGTGGCCGCCGTAGCCGCGGGCGCCGTCGTGCACGGTGGAGGTGACCACGAACTGGTGCCAGACCGCCCCGGGAGAGGGGACCAGGACCGGGGGCCAGACCTCGAACGTGACCACTGCCTGCCAGGTGGCGAGCAGGGTGGCCAGGGCCAGCGCACGGAGCGCGAGCCAGCGCAGCGCAGTGGCCCTCGGCGTGGGCTTGAGCCCTCGTGCCGGCTTCGGTGTCACGGTCGGGCCGCCCGCCGGACCAGGTCGCGGAAGAGGGGCGCGACCTGTTCGCCGACCCGGTAGGCCTCCTCCAGGTGCGGGTACCCGGAGAGGATGAACTCGTCGATGCCCAACTCCCAGTACTCGGCGAGGCGTTCGGCCACCTCGCGGTGGGAGCCGACCAGGGCGGTGCCGGCGCCCTCGCGGACCAGGCCGATTCCGGCCCAGAGGTTGGGCGACACTTCCAGAGCCGCTGTCCCGCCCTCGGCCCGGCCGCCGTGCAGGGCGGTCATCCGGGCCTGGCCGGTGGAGTCCATGCCGGCGAAGCGGCGCTGACTGGCCGCCACGGCGTCCGGGTCGAGCCCCGAGAGGATCCGTCCGGCCTCGCTCCAGGCCTCGGCCGCGGTGTCGCGGGCGATGACGTGCAGTCGCAGGCCGTAGCGCAGGTGCCGGCTGTGTGCGGCGGCCAGCGGCCGCAGGCGTTCGATCCGCTCGCGCAGCGCCGACGGTGGTTCGCCCCAGAGGAGTTGGACGTCCGCGCGGCGGGCGGCGACCTGCTCGGCCGCCGGGCTGGCGCCGCCGAAGTACAGCGGGACGGGGTGGCCGAGGGAGGGCGCCACGAGGGCGGCGTTCTCCAGCCGGAGGTGGGCCCCGTCGTGGTCGACCGTCCGGCCGTCGAGCAGGTCGCGCAGCACCGCCATCACCTCGTCGGTGCGGGCGTAGCGGTCGTCGTGGGCCAACTGGTCGCCGTAGGCTCGCTGTTCGGCCGGGTCGCCGCCGGTGACCACGTTCAGGCGGAGCCTGCCGCCGGCGAACCTCCGGAAGGCGTCGGCCTGTTGGGCCAGCAGGGTGGGGCTGGTGAAACCGGCCCGGAAGGCGATCAGGAAGCCGATCGTGCTGGTGTGCTGGGTCAGCGCGGCGCCGAGGATCCAGGGATCCACGCAGCCCAGGCCGACCGGCGCGAGCAGCGAGGTGAACCCGGCCTGTTCGGCCGCCTTCGCCACCTGGGCCAGGTAGCCGATGTCGGCGGCCCGGCTGACGGCCGCTCCGGTCCGGCCCTGGACGGCGGTGACCCCGCCGGGGTCGAGGCCGTCGCCTCCGGTGGGCAGGAACCAGTGCAGCAGGGGGTCGGGGCGGGTGGCTGGGGCGTGCGCGGGCATGGCGGGTCCTCGGGCGGAGAGGTACGGGAGTGCACCGGGATGCGCCGACCGTGCCGCTTGCGGCGGCGGACGGGCGGTCGGTTGCTCGGACGGGCGTGACCAGGACGACGGCGCCGGGGGGCGACGGCGGGGGCGTGCGGAGGGGGACGCGGGAACGGGCGGGGCCACGACGGCCGTGCGGCGGTTCCGGTGGGTCAGTTCACTGCCTGCGCAGGGGTCAACAGCAGGCGCGGTGAACGCTGACGGCCCGACACATCATGGTCGTGACACGCAGGAGGTCCACGTGGCGACGGGTGATGAGGTAGGGGGCCATGCGGCGATCCTGGGCGGACCGGTCGGGCGCTGGCAACACCGTCTCACATACTGGTTCGGAACGTTCCGATCCCTGGTCGGCCCGATCGAGGGGTGACGCGGGATCAGGCGGGACTCCGCGCAGGGCCGGAGGTCACGGATGCGGGCGCCGGACCTGCGGCAAAACGTCTGATGGGCTGTGACTTCCGCCACAGTGGCCCTGTGTGAGGCTTGTTCAACTGCCGTGCGGGACAAGTGAAAGCGCAGGTCGAGGCCGTTCTCGGAGGTCTGGACCAGGCGGCGGTGTTCGAAACGGCTTGGCGTGCGCGAAGCGCGGGGCCCTAACCTGCCCGCCATGTCTCAGAACACGAACACCCCGGGCATCCCCGGGCAGCCGGCCGCGGCGGCCGGTGACTCCGCCAAGATCCAGCGCCAGGTGCAGCAGCAGGCCGGCGTCGGCCCGATCGGCGGGGGCGGCGGCACCCTCTTCTCCGAGCCGGTCCTGGTGGTGAACCAGAAGGCCAAGCTCATCGAGCTGACCAACGAGTACTCGGTCTTCGACCAGCAGGGCGCCACCCTCGGCTCGGTGGTCCAGGTCGGCCAGAGCGGTCTGCGGAAGGTCATCCGTCTGCTCTTCTCGATCGACCAGTACCTGACCCACAAGCTGGAGATCCGGGACGCGCAGGGCACCCCCGTGCTGCTGCTCACCCGCCCGGCGAAGTTCATCAAGTCCCGTGTCATCGTGGCGCGTCCGGACGGCACCGAGATCGGCCAGATCGTCCAGCAGAACGCGATCGGGAAG
This sequence comes from Kitasatospora albolonga, assembly GCF_039535905.1. Classification (GTDB taxonomy): domain Bacteria; phylum Actinomycetota; class Actinomycetes; order Streptomycetales; family Streptomycetaceae; genus Kitasatospora; species Kitasatospora albolonga. The sequence goes on from NZ_BAAAYB010000033.1 coordinate 12,266, forward strand.
ATCAACTTCGCGCTGGAGGTCGGCGGCCGGAAGATCGGCGCCGTCAAGGCCGAGAACTGGCGCGCCTGGAACTTCGCGATCGTCGACGAGACCGACACCGAGATCGCCCGGATCACCAAGACCTGGGAGGGCCTGGCCAAGACCATGTTCACCACGGCCGACAACTACGTCCTCCAGGTCCACCGCCCGCTCCCCGACCCGCTGATCAGCCTGGTCGTGGCGACCGCTCTCACGGTGGGACACCGCCCTCAAGCAGGACGCCCGCGGCCTCGGCTGACCGCCGCCCCCGCAGATCCTCCGCCCCACCCCCGACCGGGGGTGGGGCGCTTGGGCTTCAACTGCCCTGCGACTGCCCGGAGTAGGGTCGACGGTCCAGGCTGTCCGGTGTCACGATCGGCGTGGGGTGACCGTGCGCGCCGAAGGCAGAGGTCTCGAAATCCTCGAGGGACTCCAGTACCAGCGTGGCGATCGCGAAGCGCGGATCGCGGCGATCAGCGGCCTCCGGGACGGCGACGACCGTCATCCGGGCCGACACCCCGGCGATGACGCCGTTGAGCGAATCCTCGAACACGAGGCATTCGTCGGGTGACGCACCGAGGGCGGCGGCTGCGCGGAGATAGGCGCCCGGGTGCGGCTTGCCGTGTTCGTCGTCCTCGGCCGAGAACACGGCATCGAAGAACCGGTCGAGACCGGTGCTCGCGAGCGCGGCCCGGATCACCGACTCCGGCGACGACGACACGACGGCCATGGCCCTCGATGCACGCGCGCACGCTGCGACGGCGTCTTCGGCACCGGCTTTCGGTGCCACTCCCTCCAGCCCACGGCACACGGCGGCCACGATCCGCTGCTCGACGTCGTCGGGGTCGGCTCGAAGGGCGGCCCGCTCGAACCAGTAGGCCACCATGATCCGTGGGTCGGCGGGCCGAAAGTCCGTCGACTGTACTGCCGGGGTGTGATCAACTGTGCGGCGGCCTGCCGGGCGGGGCGGGCAAGGCCTGCGCGGCGCTGGCGGCCGGCCACCGGCGACGGGACGGGGGCGGTTCCCGCCTCGGCCGGGATCGAATACCTCCTGCCGTTGGGCAACACCGTGACGCTACGGACGCGGCGCACGGTGGTCTGCGCCTTCGTGGAACCGACGACCGGCTGGACGGGAGGCCTGCCCGAGGGTTCGTCCACGCCGAATCGGTAGGCCTCCGGCAGTCTGAGGTCGATGGAGAGAAAGTTCCTGCCCCTGCGGTCTGTGGTGTTTTCCCGAATGGGCAGGAATTGGCTGCGGATTGTGCCCTGAAGGGACGTTGGCGGCCCAATTTCCAGCTGTGGCCGACGAGTTCCGCCGAATGCCGCTGCTACAGTTCCGCCTCCGTATCCCGATCGGATTGTCGACCCAGGTGATTTGGAGTTTTCGTTGAACGTTCGTAAGCCGGCTGCTGCGGCTGCTCTGGTGTGTGCCGTCCTCGCGTTGTCGGCCTGCGGTTCCGGCAGCAAGCCCGCCGCCGCTCCGGCCGCGTCCACGCCCGTTGCCCCGGTGTCGCCGACGGCGGGTGGCGGTGCTCAGGCGTCCGCTCCGGCGGCGTCGGCGGGTGCGTCGACGGGTGCCTCGGCGGGTGCGTCGAAGAGCGCTCCGGCGAACGGCGGGAAGGCGGCTGCGGATCTCCAGCCCTGCTACAGCGCGGAGAAGCAGAGCGACGCCAAGGCGGAGGTGATCGCGCTGGACGCGAGTGCGAGCCCGCGGATCACGGCGGTGCTGAAGATCACCAGCACTGCCGCGCAGGACTGCGTGGTGTACGGCGGTCCGGACGTCCGGATCGAGAACGGTGCGCCCGTGTTCTCGAAGCTGAACTCCGCTCAGCTCGGGAGCGGCACCTTCGCCGGCGACAAGGCCCACGGCGTGGTCCTGCACAAGGGTGGGGCGCTCTTCCAGCCGCTCGCCTGGTGGGCCTCCCCGCCGGCCGCCGACACCCCGAACGCCGCGTGCACCACCGGCACGATGCTGGCGTTCTCGTACGCGGAGGAGGCCATGGTGCTGGCCGCGCCGGTGAAGGACCTGAGGGTCTGCCCGGAGCGGCAGCAGGGGTCGGCGCAGGCGCGGATCGGTGTGCCGCAGGCGAGCGAGGCCGAGGCCAAGGCCCAGCTGAAGGCTGCCGCGAAGTAGGGGTGGGCGGCGCTCCCCGGCGGACCTCTGCGGCGTCGGCCGGGTCCGGTCCGGCGGGGAGCCCGTTCGGTCGTGGCGGTTGGCCTGCGGAGGCCCGGCCGGCCGGGTGGACGTGAACCGGATCCCGGGGTGGGTCGGTGGTGGTCAGGGGCTTGGTACGGTTCTGGTGCACGTCCTGGCCGGTGGGAGTCCTGCGTGGTCTCGGGCGGTGGCGGGGGCAACCATGACGACTCCGATCTGAGTAATGAGGACTGCGGTGCTGGTTTCTGTGGTGATGCCGGTTCACAACTCGGCGGCCACGCTGGGGGCGTCGGTGCGCTCCGTGCTGGCGCAGACCCACGCCGACGTGGAGCTGCTGGTCACCGACGACGCGTCCACGGACGAGTCGATGGAGATGCTGCGGGAGCTGGCGCGCCAGGACGAGCGGGTCAAGCCGGAGGCGGCGCCCGGGCAGGGCGGTGCGGCCAAGGCGCGGAACCTGGCGCTGGCGCGGGCGCAGGGCGACTACGTGGCGTTCCTCGACAGCGATGACATGTGGCTGCCGGAGAAGCTGGAGAAGCAGCTGGCGTTCGCGGCGGAGGGGGACGCGCCGCTGACCTTCACCTCGTACTACAAGGTGGACGGGGACTACGTCGGCGAGGCCGCCGACTTCGTGCCGAACGGGCGCGTCGTCGAGGCGCGGGAGCGCGTGACGTACCGGGAGATGCTGCAGCAGGACCACATCGGGGCGCTGACCGCGATGTACGACCGGGCGGCGCTCGGGACGCGGCTGATGCCGGACATGCCGAAGCGGCAGGACTACGCGCTCTGGCTGGCGATCATGCGGGACGGGCGCCCCGCCCGGGGCCTGCGGGAGCCGCTGGCGGTCTACCGGGCCGGGCGGGCGGGGTCGCTGTCGTCCAACAAGCTGAACCTGGTCGGGCACAACTGGCGGCTGTACCGGGAGTTCGAGCACCTGTCGCTGATGCGGTCGACGCGGGCGCTGGCCGGTGCGGCCTGGCACTCGGTGCGGAAGTCCCGCATCTGACCTCGAGTCTTCGCGACGGCCTGTCAGCTCGCCTGGCAGGCCGTTTCGGCTTTCTCCGTTGGTGACGGTGACGTCCGTGTGCCTGGTGGCCGACCTCTCGACGCGGGTCTCGATGTCGGGTGAAGGCCGTTCGGTGCGTCAGGCCTCGGGGAGGTGGGCGGCGACGAGGGTGGCGAAGTCCTCGGGGGTGAGGATGCGGATGTTGAGCTCCTCGGCCTTGGTGCGCTTGGAGCCGGCCTTCTCGCCCGCCACCAGCAGGGTGGTGCGCTTGGAGACGGAGGAGGAGGCCTTGCCGCCGGCGCGCTCGATGAGTTCGTTCATCTCGTTGCGGGAGAGGGCGGCGAGGGCGCCGGTCATGGAGCCGGTGACGACGACGGCTTCGCCGGAGAGGGGGCCGGAGGGGGCGGTGGGGGAGTCCGGGGAGGGGGTGGCGGGGAGGACGGGCTCGGTGATCTGGGTGCCGACGTTCTGGGCCGTCAGCTTGTCGAGGAGGGGGGCGAGTTCGAGGAGTTCGGCGGCGACGACGCGGGCCTTCTCGGTGCCGATGCCGGGGACCTGGGCGAGGGTGTCGGCGTCGGCCGCGCGGATGGCGGCGAGCGAGCCGAAGTGGGCGGCCAGGCGGCGGGACATGGTGCGGCCGGTGCCGCGGACGCCGAGGGCGCAGAAGACGCGGTTGAGCGGCTGGCTGCGGGCGGTCTCGATGGCGGCGAGGAGGTTGTCGGCGGAGGTGTCGCCCATCCGCTCCAGCGTGAGGAGCTGATCCCGGGTCAGCGTGAAGAGGTCGGCGATGTCGGTGACCAGGCCGGACTCGACGAGCTGGACGGCGCGGGTGTGGCCGAGGCCCTCGATGTCGAGCTGGTCGCGGCCGGCGGCGTAGATGACCGAGGCGACGGCCTGGCAGTTGCGGCCGCGGACGCAGCGCCAGCGCTGCTCGGAGGCGTCGATCTCGTCGCCGCAGCGGGGGCAGGCGGCGGGGAAGACGATCGCGGTCTCGGCGCCGGTGCGCTGGTCGGCGAGCGGGGCCTCGACGCGGGGGATGACGTCGCCGGCGCGGTAGACGAAGACCTGGTCACCGATCATCAGGCCGCGGCGGGTGATGTCGGCGGGGTTGTGGAGGGTGGCGTAGGTGACGGTGACGCCGTCGATGACCACCGGCTCCAGGACGGCGCGCGGGGCGATGATGCCGGTGCGGCCGACGTTCCACTCCACCTCCAGCAGGCGGGTGACCTTGTGCTCGGCGGCGAGCTTGCGGGCCACCGCCCAGCGCGGGGCGCGGGAGCCGGAGCCGGCCTGGTGGCGGTCGGCGGCGGTGTCGGCCTTGACCACGACGCCGTCGATGCCGAAGGGGAGGGCGCTGCGCAGGGCGGCGATCTCGTCGATGCGCTGCTGGGCGGCGTCCAGGGTCTCGCAGCGGAGCGGGGCGGCGGCGGTGGTCGCGGCGGTGTTGGCGCCGAGCACGGCCAGGGAGGCGAGCAGCTCGCTGTGGGAGAGGTCGAGGTCGAGGCCGATGGCGTCGTACGCGAAGAAGGTGAGCTCGATCCGGTAGGGGCGGTCCTTGGCGCGGAGCGTCCCGGCGGCGCCGCTGCGCGGGTGGGCGAAGGCGGGGGCCTCGTGGGCGAGGCGGATCCGGTTCGCCTCCTCGAACTGGGCGGTGGTGAGCAGGACTTCGCCGCGCAGCTCGACGTCGATCGGCTCGCTGAGGACGGCGGGCAGGCCGAGGATGGCGTCGGCGGCGTGGGTGATGTCCTCGCCGGCCAGGCCGTCGCCGCGGGTGAGCATCTGGACCAGCTTGCCGCCCTGGTAGCGGGCGGCCATCGCGAGGCCGTCGAGCTTGGGCTCCACGCACCAGGCGGCCACCGGGCGGCCGAGGCGGCGCTCCAGGCCGGCGGCCCAGTCGGTGAGCTCCTGGGCGTCGAAGACGTTGTCGAGGGAGAGCATCGGCACCGAGTGCGGCACGTCGCCCTGGACGGCGCCGCCGGCCACCTTGCCGGTGGGGGAGTCGGGCAGGACCTCGGTGGGGTGCTCGTCCTCGTAGGCGGTGATGGCGCGCAGGAGGGCGTCGTACTCGTCGTCGCCGAGCGGCGTGGTGCCGTCGGTGTAGTACGCGGCCGAAGCCGCGACCGCGGTGGCGACCGCGTCGGCGTAGTCGGCAGGGGAGAGCAGCGGCGAGGTGGTGTCCGTCATGGGAACCATCATCCTGACCAGCACTGACAATCGAGCGGAGCGCGCACCGCGCGCGTGGGACGTGTTCTGACGAGGCTTCATCCGGCGGCCTCCGCAGCGGTCAGCCGGCCGCGAGGGCCTCCGCTTCGGCGGTGTAGAGCTCGGCGGGGTCGAAGCCCATGCCGGTGAAGTGGCCCGCCAGTTCGAGGGAGATCACGCCGTGCAGGCGGGTCCAGAAGGTGAGGGCGCGGCGGAGGGCCGAGGGCGGGGCCGGGTGCTCTCCGGCCCAGGCCCGGTGCTCGGCCAGGTGCCGGTCGAGCGGGGTGGGCGGGGTGGGCGGGGTGGCGGGGGGCTGCGCGGCGGTGTGGGCGTCGAGGAGCACCGTCATGACCTCGGCGGCGATCCGCGTGGTGGCCTCGGGGGCGTGGTAGCCGGGTACGGGCGTGCCGTAGATCAGGAAGTAGCGCTGGGGGTCGGCCAGGGCCCAGCGGCGCAGGGCGTGGGCGAGGCCGACGAGGTCGGCGCCGGCCGCGGCGGCCTCCTGGACGGCGTCCGCCATGCCGCGGTAGGCGTCCTTGACGAGTTCGCTGATCAGCTCGTCGCGGTTGGCGAAGTAGCGGTAGAGGGCCGGTCCGCTCATGCCCATCTGCTTGGCGATGGCGTTGAGGGACAGGGCGGAGGCCCCGGCGGCGGCGACCTGCGTCCAGGCGTGCTGCTTGATCTCTTCCTGCACCTGGGCGCGGTAGCGCTCCCGCGGCGTCCTGGTGTCCACGTCGTTGCTCCCCGGGTTGCGGGCCGTCAGTTCAGTTAGAGGTTATCACTGGAGCTCTTGACTCTCACTCGGCCGGTACGTTAGAACTTATAACGAACGCGAAAGCATCTACCGAGAAGGTCGTGAGGATCATGGGAAACGCACAGCTCGTCGAGGTCGTCCTGCCCGGCGTCGTGGCTCCGGAGGGCCTGCAGATCCGTCAGGGGGCCGTTCCGGCGGCCGGTCCGGGGCAGGTCGTGATCGCCATGGAGGCGACGGGCGTGTCGTTCGCCGAGCAGCAGATGCGCCGTGGGCGGTACTACGACCAGCCGCCGTTCCCGTTCGTGCCGGGGTACGACCTGGTGGGCCGGGTCCTGACGGCCGGTCAGGGTGTGGATCCGGCCCTGGTGGGCCGCCGGGTCGCCGTGCTGATGAAGGTGGGCGGGTGGGCCAGTCACGTGGTGGTCGACGCCAGGGACGCGGTCGAGGTCCCGGACGGCCTCACGGCGGCGGAGGCCGAGACCGCGGTGCTCAACGGGATCACCGCCTGGCAGATGCTGCACCGCAAGGCCCGGGTGCGCGCCGGGCAGACCGTGCTGGTGCACGGCGCGAGCGGCGGCGTGGGCTCCGTCCTGGTCCAACTCGCCCGTGCGGCAGGCGTGAAGGTGATAGGTACCGCCTCCGTCCGGCACCACGACAGCCTGCGCGAGCGCGGGGTGGTCCCGGTCGACTACCGCGACGGCGACGTGCCCGCCCGGGTCCGGGAGCTGGCGCCCGGTGGCGTGGACGCCGTCTTCGACCACCTCGGCGGCCGGAGCGTCATCGACTCCTGGCACCTGCTCGCCCCCGGCGGGGCCCTGGTCGCCTACGGAAGCGCCTCCACCCGTGACGACACCGGCTCCAAGCAGTGGCCCGTCCTGAAGATCCTCGGCCGCGTCTGGCTGTGGAACGCCCTGCCCAACCGGCGCCGCGCGTACTTCTACAACGTCTGGGCCGGCCGGGCCCTGAGCGCGGCCCGCTTCCGCGCCCGGCTGCGGGCCGACCTCACCGAGGTCTTCGCCGCCGTACTCCGGGGTGAGGTCGCCGCCCCCGTCGCCGCGACCCTGCCGCTCGCCCAGGCCGCCGAGGCGCTGCGCCTCGCCGAGTCGAGCACCGTCACCGGCAAGATCGTCCTCACTCCCTGAGGCGCCCTCGCTGTCCACATACATGGACGCTGAATTTATTTCCGCCTCCTGTCTTGACCTGTGGAGGACTGGTCTACACCATGAGGGCCATCCCTTTCCCCCACACCAGGGAGGAACTACCTTGCCCAGCAAGCCCCTTGGGGCCCTCATGTCCGCAGCGGCGCTCGCCACCACGGCCGCCCTGCTGCTCTCCTTCGGGCCGGCCGCCCAGGCCGGCGCCACTGCCGCTGCCGGCGGCCTGGACCTGTCCGCAGCCAACCGCCGTGCCCCGATCCCCGGGCTGTACGACTGGTCGAAGGCCGGGTACCGGGGCGGCGCCGACCTGCCCGGGCCCGCTCAGACCACCCCGGACGCGGCCTGTCAGATCACCGCCGCCGAGCTGGCCGGCCAGTTCGGCGTGAAGCCGGACGACGGGGCCGACGACACCGCCGGCCTGCAGCGGGCGATCGACCAGATCCGCACCGGCTGCTCCCCGGCCGCCGGGTACGACCGGTTGTCACTGATCACGCTGCCCGCCGGGGTGCTCAACGTGTCCCACCAGATCGGTGTGGACGCCGACTTCCTGACGATCCGTGGAGCGGGCAGCGGTGCGGGCGGCACCCGGATCGTCTTCCGGCCGGACGCCGACACGCGCTACGACACCCTGACCGAGGACGGTTCGGACTGGGACGAGGACGGCATGACCTCGGGTTCGGCCAAGGGCGGCTGGACGTGGCCGGGCCGCGGGGTCTTCCGGGTCCAGTCCCGGGCGGTGCACTCGAGTTACGCGTCCGAGTACGCGGCCGCCGCCGCCAACCGCAAGGACCTGTTCGAGGGGACGGTCAACGTCCACTGGAAGGCCGGCCTGAAGCTCCGCGAGAAGGCGGGCGGGGCGGGCTTCGCGGCCCGGACCGGGGACACCGTGGTCCCGCTGGCCACCGGCAGTGCGCTCACCGGGCTCCAGGTCGGCGGGCTGGTGAACATCCGGGCGGCCAACTCGCTGAAGTTCTACGCCGAACAGGACATCCAGCCGGGCGACGGCACGCTCCAGAACATCCACATGCGGCAGCAGATCTTCACCGTGACCGCGATCGACTCCGCCAACCGGACCATCACGCTGAACAAGCCGCTGGAGTACGACGTCCCGGTCGACTCCGTCTCGGACGGCTCCGCGCCGATCGACGGCGCGGCGTACGCCTCGAAGGCCTCCCCGATCGTCGACCCGGTGCTCGGCGTGGGCCTGGAGGACTTCGCGCTGACCCAGGACGAGCCCGGGCTGAGCGCCGCCGACGCCGTGCACAACTACGGCAACATGTCGCCCAGTGAGGCCATCCACGGCATCGTCCTCAAGTGGGCGGCCGACTCCTGGGTGCGCGGGGTGCGGACCGAGATGACCGGCTCGCACCCGATCGTCACGGAGGAGGCCTACCACGTCCAGATCGTGAACAATCAGCTCGACGGGTCGTGGAACAAGGGCAAGGGCGGCAACGGCTACTTCCGCGGCTCCCCGGTCTGGGACTCCCTCTACGCCGGCAACACCTCCCGGAACCTGCGGCACTTCACCTTCCAGTGGTCCGCCTCGGGCAACGTCGCGATCGGCAACGACTTCGACTCCGACCTGAACCTGCACGGGGGTTGGGAGCGCAACAACCTCTTCGAGCTGAACACGGTGGCGGTGCCGTACGACCACCGCTCGGCCAACTGCCGTGCCAACTGCGGCGAGGAGGGCGGGGGAGGCACCGACGCCTCCACCTGGTACCCGATCTGGTGGGCCGCCGGGAAGAAGGCCGTGAAGTGGTCGGGCTCCAGCGGGCCGCGCAACGTCTTCTTCGGCAACACCATGACCAAGCAGACGGCCGCCGGTGCGGCGTACACCCCGTACTACGCGGACCGGCAGCGGATCTACCAGTTCGGCTGGAGCGGGACCGCCTGGAAGCACCTGGACACGGGCGGGACGGCGATCCCGGACTGGGCCGGTCGTGAGCAGCTCGACTACACGGGTGGGCACGGCGTCGACGCGACGAGGACGGACGGCGGGCCCTCGCTCTTCCTGAAGACGGTGGGCACCTCCACCCCGAGCCCGAGCCCGAGCCCGAGCCCGAGCCCGAGCACGTCGCCGTCGAGCTCGCCGTCCCCGTCCCCGTCGACGTCGCCGACCACCGGCTGCCTGACGGCCCGGACGGTGAAGTCCTCGACCTGGAGCTCGGGTTACGGCATGGACGTGTTCGTGAAGAACAACTGCGCCGCCGCCCGCCAGGGCTGGACGGTGGAGTTCGACCTCCCGGCGGGCACCACCGTGTCCTCCAGCTGGTCCGCCGTCAGGACGCAGAGCGGGCAGCACTACACGTTCACCAACGTGGGCTGGAACGGCACCATCGCCCCCGGAGCCGAGCAGGGCTTCGGGTTCAACGCCGCCGGGACGGGTCTGCCCACCGCGCTGACCGCACGGTGACCCGGGCCCTGCGCCGTCAGCGGATGCCGTGACGGCGCAGGGTGGTGGCCAGGGCGGTGGCGTGCGACGTCACCGCCCTGGCCACCCGTGCGACCTCCTTGTCGGTCGCCGCGGCGGCCGGCATGGAGCAGCTCAGCGCGTCGGTGGCCGGGATGCGGTAGGGCACCGCGGCCGAGACGCAGGTGACGCCGACGGTGCCCTGCTCGCGCTCCAAGGCCCAGCCCCGGTCCCGGACTTCGGCCAGCGTCGCGTCGAGCGCGGCCCGGTCGGTGATGGTCTGCGGGGTGTAGGCGGGCAGCTCGCCGGGGAGCAGGGCGTCCACCTCCTGCTCGGTGAGGTCGGCGAGCAGTGCCTGACCGAGGGCGGTGAGGTGGACGGGCAGCCGGCGGCCGACCCGTGAGACGGCGCGGACGTTCTCGCGCGAGTCGCGGGTGGCGAGGTAGAGCACGTAGGCGTCGTCGCGGCGGGCGAAGTGCACGGTGTAGCCGATCGCGTCGCGCAGCGCCTCCAGTGCCTCCTGGGCGTACGGCAGGGCCGGGTCGCGGTCGAGGTAGGCGGTGCCGGAGAGCAGCGCGTGCGGGCCGACGCCGAAGGCGGAGCCGGTTTCGTCGGCCTCCACCCACTTGAGCTCCCGCAGGGTCCTGACCAGCGCGTGCAGGCTGCTGCGCGGGTAACCGAGGCGCTCCTGCAGGTCGTTGACGGTGAGTCGGGTGGGCGAGGCGGCGAGGGTCTCCAGGATGCGCACGGTGCGTTCCGCGGACTTCACCGTCGCGGCCTCGGGCTGGCCAGTGGCCATCGGTTCTCCATCCACATCCGTGTACCGGGACTGTTGACTCGCATCGTACAGCTGCCCTACTTTCACCTGGCAAGGTTCCACGCACAGAGATATCGTCCACATATGTAGACAGGAACGCCGATGCTCAGCAGAGCCGCACGAGCCTTCGCCGTCTCCCTCGCCGTCACCTTCGCCCTGAGTTCCGTGGCCGCCTGCGGCAGCGACGGCAGCGGGTCCACCGCGTCCGGTGACGACAAGGCCCCCCTGGAGATCTGGGTGCGCAAGCCCCCGGGCTCCAACACCGAGAAGACCCACCAGAAGCTGGCCGCCGACTTCACCGCCGCCACCGGTGTCCCGGCCCACGTCACCGCGCTGTTCGACGACTTCGAGACCAAGCTGCAGCAGGCCGCCGCGCAGAAGAAGCTGCCGGACCTGATCGTCAACGACACCGCGCAGCTGGGCACCCTGGTCAAGCAGGGTCTGGTCCGCCAGGTCGACAAGGGCAGGGTGGCCGGCGGGGACCAGCTGATCCCGCAGGCCTGGGACGCCGCCCGGGCCGCCGACGGCAAGTACTACGGCGTGCCGTTCTCCGCGCAGACCTTCGCCCTGCTGGTCCGCAAGGACTGGCGGGAGAAGCTCGGCCTGGCGCAGCCCACCAGCTGGGACCAACTCGACGCCCTGGCCAGCGCGTTCACCAGCGGAGACCCGGACGGCAACGGCAAGGCCGACACCTACGGCTACGTCGTCCCCGGCAGCACCAAGCGCGGCTACCTGGACTGGTACGCCTCCAGCTTCCTGTGGTCCGCGGGCGGCGACTACTTCACCGGTGAACCCGGCAGCCTCAAGCCCGCGATCGCGGGCGAGCGCTCGGTGGCGGCCGTCGAGCGGCTGAAGAAGCAGTTCTGCACCGACAGGAGCGTGGTCCCCGGCGCGGTCACCGCCGAGACCACCCAGGCGCACCCGCTGTTCGAGACCGGCAAGGGCGGGATCTACCTGACGGGCCCGTACAACATGGCCCGGTTCGACAAGAGCCTCGGCAAGGACAAGTACGAGGTGGTGCCGCTGCCCGCCGGGCCCGGCGGGAAGAGCGCGGTGCTGGCGGAGGGCGAGAACGTCTACCTGATGGCGGGCTCGAAGAACCCCAACGGCCAGCAGAGGTACGCCGAGTACCTGGCCGGGCCGCAGGGGCAGCGGACCGGCATGGCGGGCGACACCGATGGCACCGTGGTCCGCCTCCCGGTGAACCGGACCGTCGACCTGGCGGCCGAGCGCACCGACGCCCGCTGGCAGGTGTTCGACAAGGTGTACCGGGAGGCCGGACGCTACGCCCCGGCGGTCCCCGAGTGGACACCGTTCCGGCAGGCCTCGTCGGAGACGCTCAACGCCGTGGTCGCCGACTGCGGCTCCGACCCCGAGGCCGCCCTCGACAAGCTCGCCTCGACCTTCGCGGCGGAGCTCAAGAAGCAGGGGGCCGGCTCCTGATGGCGGCCACCGGCGTGGACCGCGCACCGAGGCCCGCCCCCGCCGGCCGGAGCCCCCGCCCGGCGGGGGCGCTGCCCGGGCGGCAGGCCCGCCGGTGGTACCGGCGGGGCCGGCCCGCCCTGGTCCCCTGGCTGTTCCTGGCCCCCGCGCTGCTCCTCTTCGCGCTGTTCAAGTTCGTCCCCGCCGGGCGGGCGGTCGCGATGAGCTTCCACGACGTGCGCCCCTACCTGGGCGACCGCTGGGTGGGGGCGGAGAACTACCGTCAGGTGCTCACCGACGACGCCTTCCTGACGGCGGTCTGGCACACCGTGCTGCTGGCGGTGGGTCAGACCGGCGGCTCGGTGCTGGTCGGCCTGGCGCTGGCGCTGCTGCTGGAGGGTCAGGCCCGGCACCTCTGGTTCGTCCGCACGGCCGTCTTCCTGCCGACCGTCGCCGCGATGGCGGTGGTCGCCGAGGTCTGGCGGATCCTCTACTACCCGGCGGCCGACGGGGCGGTGAACACCCTGCTGGGCTGGCTCGGCTCGGGGCCCTCGCAGTTCCTCAACAGCGAGGACAGCGCGCTCGGTTCGGTGATGGCGGTCGGGATCTGGCGCGGCGCCCCCTACGACATGATGATCTTCCTGGCGGCGCTGGCCGGGGTCGACCGGACCCTGTACGAGGCGGCCGCCGTGGACGGCGCGGGCGTCCGGCGCCGGGTGTGGCACGTGACGCTGCCGGCGCTGCGCCCCGCCTTCGCCATCCTGGTCACCCTCGCGGCGATCCGGGGGCTGCGGGTCTTCACCGAGATCTTCCTGCTCACCAACGGCGGGCCCAACGGCTCGACCGACGTGGTGATGACGCTGATCTACCGGCTCGGCCTGGAGCGCAACGAACTCGGCGTCGCCGCTGCCGGATCCGTGGTGCTGCTGGCCGCGACCGTGGTCCTCACACTGGCCGTCCGCGCCCGCCGGGGCGGCAAGGGAAGGGAGTCGCAGTGAACGCCGAACGGACCGGCCGCAGGGCCCGGGTCACCGACACCGCGCTAGGGCTGGACTCCCGTAGAGGGCCGGTGAGTTGGGCCGCGCGGGGCGTCCTGTACCTGGCCCTGGTGCTGGTCTTCGCCGGGCCGCTGCTGGCCCTGGTCTCCAGCGCCTTCTCCAAGGTCACCGACCCGACCTCGCTCACCCTGCTCCCCACCCACCTGACCCTGGCCAACTTCCAGGCCGCCGTCGACCGCGACGTCCTGCTCTACCTCACCAACTCCTTCCTGGTGGTGGGCGGCGGACTGCTGCTGCAGATCGCGGTCAGCGTCAGCGCGGCCTACGCCCTGGCCCGCAAGCGGTTCCGCGGCATGCACCTGGTGCTGCTGCTGGTCCTCAGCACGATGATGCTGCCGGAGGAGGTGCTGGCCATCCCGCTCTCCCTGGTGCTCTCCGACCTGGACCTGGTGGGCAGCCTGTTCGGGATGATCCTCCCGGTCGGGGCCTGGGCCTTCTCCATCCTGGTCACCGCCGAGTTCATGAAGGAGATCCCGGTCGAGCTGGAGGAGGCCGCCCGCCTGGACGGCGCCGGCGACCTGCGGATCTTCTGGTCCGTCATCCTCCCGCTCTGCCGCCCCGCCCTGGGCGTGATCGGCATCTTCGGCTTCACCATGATCTGGGACCAGTACCTGCTCCCGCTGCTGGTGGCCACCGACGCCCGGCAGTTCACCCTGCCCATCGCGCTGCGCACGCTGCGCGCCGACGAGGAGGTCGGGATCGGCGTGCTGCTCGCCTCCTCGCTGCTCGCCCTGCTGCCCAGCGTGCTGGTGTTCCTCGCCATGCAGCGGCAGTTCATGCGCGGCCTCACCTCCGGCGCCGTCAAGGGCTGACGCACGTCAAGGGCTGACGCACCCTCACCCCACCAACCGGCACCACCGACCCAAGGAGACCCCATGTACTCGAACGGGCTGCTGTCCTTCCCACTGACCCCGTTCACCGCGGACGACACCGTCGACCTCCCGGCCTTCGCCGAGCACGTCGAGCGGCAGGTCGCGGCCGGCCCGGACGCGCTCTTCGTCGCCTGCGGCACCGGCGAGTTCACCGCCCTCTCGCACGCCGAGTACCGGGACGTGGTGAGCACCGCCGTCAAGGTGGCCGGCGGCCGCCTGCCGGTGATGGCCGGCTGCGGCGGCGGGCCGCGCGCCGCCCACGAGTTCGCCCGCACCGCCGCCGAGGCCGGTGCCGACGGCCTGCTGCTGCTCCCGCCCTACCTGGTCTCCGCGCCCCCCAGCGGCCTGGTCGACCACGTCCGCTACGTCGCCGGTGCCACCGACCTGCCGGTCACCGTGTACCAGCGCGCCACCGCCGTGCTCGACGAGGCGGCGGCCGTCGCCCTGCTGGACATCCCCACCGTGGCCGGCATCAAGGACGGCCGCGGCGACGTCGACCACATGCTGCGCCTGGTCACCGCCGTCCGGTCCAGCGGCCACCCCCGGGCCGCCGCGTTCGGCTTCCTCAACGGCCTGCCCACCGCCGAACTCTCCGTCCAGGCCTACGAGGCGATCGGCGTGGGCAGTTACTCCTCCGCCGTCCTGTGCTTCGCCCCGGAGATCGCCACCGCCTTCAACCGGGCCGTGCGCAGCGGCGACCAGGCCACCGTCCAGCTGCTGCTCGGCGAGTTCTACCTGCCGTTCGTCGCCCTGCGCGACAAGGTCCCCGGCTACGCGGTCGCGCTGGTGAAGGCCGGGGCCCGGCTCTCCGGCCTCGACCTCGGCACCGTCCGCCCCCCGCTGGTGGACCCCACCCCCGAGCACCTGGAGCAGCTGGCCGGCATCCTGGCCCGCGGCCGCGCCGCCCTCACCGCCGCGGCCACCACCACCGCGGCCGCCTGATGCGGGTCCGCGCGGTGACCGTCACCCCGGTCGCCTTCCCCGACCCGGCGCTGCTCAACTCGGCCGGTGTGCACCAGCCCTGGGCGCTGCGCGCGATCGTCCAGCTGGACTGCGGCGACGGCCTCACCGGCCTCGGCGAGACCTACGGCGACGCCTCCCACCTGGAGCTCCTGCGCACCGTCGCACCCGCCCTGGTCGGCCTCGACCCCTTCCACACCAACGACCTGCTGCGCCGGACCACCCGGGCGCTCGGCGGCACCGACGCACCCGACCGGCACGGCCTGACCGGTGGCTCCAGCCCGCAGAAGACCGCGCTCAAGGTGGTGAGCCCGTTCGAGGTCGCCTGCCTGGACCTGCAGGGCCGGATCACCGGCCGGCCGGTGGCCGACCTGCTGGGCGGCCCGGTCCGCGACCAAGTCCCGTACTCCGGCTACCTGTTCTACAAGTGGGCGGGCCACCCGGGCGAGCCGGAGGACGAGTGGGGCCCGGCGCTCGACCCGGACGGGATCGTCGCTCAGGCCCGCCTGATGGTCGAGCGGTACGGCTTCGGCTCGCTCAAGCTCAAGGGCGGCGTCCTCCCGCCGGAGCAGGAGATCGAGGCGGTCCGGGCGCTGCGCGAGGCCTTCCCCGCCCACCCGCTCCGACTGGACCCCAACGCGGCCTGGACGGTGGAGACTTCGCGCAAGGTCGCGGCCGACACGGCGGGCCTGCTGGAGTACCTGGAGGACCCGACCCCCGGCATCCCCGGGATGGCCGAGGTGGCTCGGGAGGCGCCGATGCCGCTGGCCACCAACATGTGCGTGGTCGCCCCCGACGACCTCGCCCCGGGCTTCGCCGCGGGGGCGGTCGGGGTGGTGCTCGCCGACCACCACTACTGGGGCGGGCTGCGCCGCTCGGCCGAGCTCGCCGCGATCTGTCGCACCTGGGGCGTCGGCGTCTCCATGCACTCCAACAGCCACCTGGGCATCAGCCTGGCCGCCATGACCCACCTCGGCGCGGCGCTCCCCGAACTGAGCTACGCCGCCGACACCCACACCCCCTGGCAACTCGGCACCGACGTGGTGGCGGATCCACTGCCGATCGTCGACGGCGCGGTGCGGGTGCCCGCGGGGCCCGGGCTCGGCGTCGAGCTCGACCCGGACGCGCTGGCCCGGCTGCACGAGAACTACCTGCGCTGCGGGATCCGGGAACGCGACGACACCGGTTACCGGCAGCAGTTCGAGCCCGACTTCCGCAAGCGGAGGCCCCGTTGGTGAACCACCCGACCGTCTCCGTGCACGCCTACCCGTGGGACGTCCTCGGCGATCCGGCCTTCGCCGACCGCTTCCGCGCCTGCGGTGCCGACGCGGTCACGCTGGCCCTCAGCTACCACTCCACCCGGGCGGCCACCCCGCTCCACCCGGAGCGCTCCTTCGTCGACGCCCGGTACGCCGCGCTCTACCGGCCGCTGCGGCCCGAGGCCTGGGCCGGCCACCGGCTCACCCCGCTCGCCGCGGACTGGATGGCGCAGCCCGACCCGGCCGGCGTGGCGGTGGAGGTCCTCGCGGCCGAGGGGATCCCGGTCAACGCCTGGATCGTCCTCGCCCACAACTCCCGCCTCGGGTACCTGAACCCGGCCGTGTCCGTGGTCAACTGCCACGGCGAGCACTACCCGTACGCGCTCTGCCCCTCCCACGAACCGGTCCGGCAGCACTGCGCGACCCTGGCCGCGGAGGCCCTGCACGGGCTGCCGGGCGAGGCGGTCCGGACGGTGTCGCTGGAGTCGGCGGGCCAGCTCGGCGCCGTCCACCTGGGATGCCACGAGAAGAGCGACGGCGCCTACCCGCCGGAGGCCCTGCGGGCGCTCTCCGTCTGCTGCTGCGGGGCCTGCCGCCACGGCTGGCGCCGGCACGGCCTGGACGAGGAGAAGACGGTGGAGCTGCTGCGCGGCACCGCCCGCGGCGGCGGCCCGCTGCCGGAGGAGACCGCGGCCGCCCTGCTGGCGGTCCGTCAGGCGGCCACCGACGGACTGCTCGGAAGGGTGACGGCCGCCGTCCGTGCCGCGGCGCCCGGGGCGTCCCTAACCCTGCACGCCCACCCGGACCCGTGGGCCACCGGCCCCTCCCCGGGCCTGACCGCGAGCGCGGCCGGCCAGGTCGACGCCCTGCTGGTGCCGTGCTGGCCGACCGGGGAGGCCAGCGCGGACCTGGTCCGCGCGGCGGCCACCACGGGCACCGCCGTCGACGCCTACGTCACCGCGCTCCCGCCCGCCGACCCCGACGCCCTGGCCGCGCACGTCCGGGGCCTGCGCGAGGCGGGCGCGAGCCGGCTCAGCCTCTACCACCTCGGCCTGCTGCCGGGGCACCGTCAGCACCTCCTGGCCGAGCTGGCCCAGGAGTTCCGATCGACTCCCGCCCGACCGGAGGGCCCACCGCGATGACCGAGCCCCGCACCGTCCTGCTCACCGGCGCCGCCGGTGGAGTCGCCGCCCACCTGCGGGCCCGGCTGCCCGCCCTGGGCCACCGGCTGCGCCTGGCGGACGTCCGGCCCCTCGCCGACGCACCCGCCTCCCTCGCCTTCGACCTGCGCGACCCGGACGCCGTCCGCGAGGCCGTGCGCGGGGTGGACGCCGTGGTGCACCTCGGGGGAATCTCCCTGGAGGACACCTTCGAGAACATCCTGGGCGCCAACGTCCAGGGCACGTACCACCTCTACGAGGCCGTCCGGGCCGAGGGCGTCCGCCGGGTGGTGGTGGCCGGCAGCAACCACGCGGTCGGGTTCACCCCGCTGCCCGCCCCGGGGAGCGGCGACCTGATCGGCGCGGACGCGCCGCAGCGGCCCGACACCAACTACGGCCTCTCCAAGGCCTTCGCCGAGAACCTCGCCTCGCTCTACGCCGACCGGCACGGCATCGAGACGGTGACCATCCGGATCGGGTCCTGCTTCGAGGAGCCGCGCTCGGTCC
Source organism: Kitasatospora albolonga (assembly GCF_039535905.1). GTDB lineage: Bacteria > Actinomycetota > Actinomycetes > Streptomycetales > Streptomycetaceae > Kitasatospora > Kitasatospora albolonga. The sequence continues at coordinate 30,026 of NZ_BAAAYB010000033.1, forward strand.
GGATGCTCTCCACCTGGCTGAGCCCGGGCGACTGCGCCCGCCTGGTGCACGCCGCGCTCACCGCCCCCCTCGCACCCCCGCTCGCCCGGCACACCGTCGTCAACGGCATCAGCGCCAACACCCGCGCCTGGTGGGACCTGAGCACGGCCCGCGCGATCGGCTACCGGCCGCAGGACGACGCCGAGGAGTACGCCGAGAAGGTGCTGGCCGTGCACGGCCCGCTCGACCCCGGCCACGTGGACGCCCGGCTGATCGGCGGTCACTTCACCGAGCTGGAACCCCCGCGCGCCTGACCCGCGCCCGATGACCCGAGGGAGTCCCATGGAAACCAAGGCAGTTGAGCCGCAGCCGGTCCGCACCTCCGACCCGAGGACCGGCTCGCCCGGGGCGGTGGTGGCCGCCGAGGCGGGCCCGGCCGAGGTCGACCGGGCCGTCCGGGCCGCCGCCGCGGCCCTCCCCGCGCTGGCCGACCGCGCGGTGCGGTCCGCGCTGCTGCGCGCCGCCGCCGACGGGCTGGAGGCGGCGGCCGCGCAGGTGGTCGCCGCCGCCGACGCCGAGACCGCGCTCGGCCCGGCCCGGCTGGCCGGTGAACTCGCCCGCACCACCTACCAGTTGAGGGAGTTTGCCGGGCAGGTGGAGAAGGCCGCGTTCCTGGACGTGGCGATCGACCACGCCGATCCCGCCCTGAACCGCCCCGACCTGCGTCGGATGAAGGTCCCGCTGGGCGTGGTCGCGGTCTTCTCGGCCAGCAACTTCCCGCTCGCCTTCAGCGTGCCCGGCGGCGACACCGCCAGTGCCCTGGCGGCCGGCTGCCCGGTGGTGGTCAAGGCCCACCCGGACCACCCGGCCACCAGCGAGCTCTGCGCGGGCCTGCTGCGCCGGGCGGCGGCCCGATTCGGCCTGCCGGAGGGGGTGGTGGGCCTGGTGCACGGCTTCGAGGCCGGGCCGGAGCTGGTCCGGCACCCGCTGGTGGCGGCGGTCGGCTTCACCGGCTCGGTGCGCGGCGGGCGGGCCCTGCACGACATCGCCGCCGCCCGGCCGGTGCCGATCCCCTTCCACGGCGAGCTCGGCTCGCTCAACCCGGTGGTGGTCACCGAACGGGCCGCCGCCACCCGGGCGGAGGAGATCGGCGCCGGGCTCGCCGCCTCCTTCACGCTCGGCAGCGGCCAGTTCTGCGTCAAGCCCGGCCTGGTCCTGGTCCCGGCCGGGGCGGACCGACTGGAGGAGGCGGTGGTCGCGGCGGCCGCCGCGACCGGGGCGGGGCCGCTGCTGGACCGCCGGATGCGGGAGGCGTTCCTGACGGGTGTCGGGCGCCGGGCCGCGGTGCCGGGCGTCAGGGTGCTGCTGGCAGCCGGCCCGGCACCGGTCGAGGGGGCCGGCCTCGCGGTCCGCGCCGGGGTGCTGGCGGTGGACGCGGCGGAGCTGACCGAGGAGCTCCGGGAGGAGTGCTTCGGCCCGGTGACCGTCCTGGTCCGCTACCGGGACCGGGCCGAACTGGAGTCGGTGCTGGGCCGGTTGGCCGGGAACCTGACCGCGACCGTCCAGCTGGCGGCCGACGAGCGCGGACCGGAGGCGGCCGCCCTGCTGGAGCGCCTGCGCCCCTTGGCGGGCCGTCTGGTGGTGGACCAGTGGCCGACCGGCGTGGCGGTCGCCCCCGCGATGCACCACGGCGGCCCGTACCCGGCCACCACCTCCGGCTCCACCTCCGTCGGCGCCACCGCGGTCGAGCGCTGGCTGCGCCCGGTGGTCTACCAGAACACCCCGCCCGAACTGCTCCCGCCGGAGCTGCTGGACGGCAATCCGCTCGGCGTCCCGCAGCGCGTCACCGGCGCAATACCGCCTGGTCGGTGAGGGGGTCAAGTACTTCGACCGGTCGGGTAATTGAACGGTTTCGGTCGTTCTTGGACACGGTCTGATCAAGATGGCCGGGTAAGGATGGCCTTCTTTGGCGGCTCACCGTCAAGCTCTGTCGCAGCTCTTCACAGCTACCCCGACTGGAGTCAGAGTGAGCCCCACCTCCTCTCAGCGCCGCCACCTCGCGGCCGGAGCCATCGCGGTCACCGCCGCGCTCGTCGCCGTCACCTTCCAGACCGGAGCGGCGACCGCCGCCTCCGGCCGTGACGCGGCGATAGCCGACGCCAAGGCCAACGTCGCCCACAACCCCGGAGTCTTCGGCTTCGGCGCGGGCCAGGACCTGGTCGTCAAGGACGTCATCGTCGACGCGGACGGCACCCAGCACGTCCGCTTCGACCGCACCTACCAGGGCCTGCCGGTCGTCGGCGGCGACCTGGTGGTGCATCAGAACGCGCACGGCAAGCTGCTCGACAAGTCGGCCGGCAAGGCCCACGACCCCAAGGTCAAGTCGACCAAGCCGGCCGTCCCCGCCCAGGCCAGCGCCGCCCACGCCCTCGGCCAGGCCGAGGGCATCACGGCCGCCACCTCCACCCCGGAGCTGATCATCTGGGCTGCCGACGGCACCCCGCGGCTGGCCTGGCGCACCACCGTCGCGGGCGTGGGCGACCACGGCCAGCCGGCCGGGAAGATCGTGGTCACCGACGCCGGCAGCGGCGAGCAGATCGAGGCCTACGCCGCCGAGCACCAGGCCGTCGGCACCGGGCACTCGGAGTACACCGGCGACGTCTCCATCGACACCACCGCGCAGACCTCCGGCGGCTACGCGCTGATCGACCCGACCCGCGGCCACGTCACCAAGGACGCCAAGAACGTCTCGTCCTCCTCGATCAACGCGAGCTCCGGCACGCTGTTCACCGACGCGGACAACGTCTGGGGCGACGGGAGGAAGTTCTCCACCGACCGCTCCACCGCCGCCGTCGACGCCCACGCCAACACGGCCTGGACGTACGACTACTACAAGAACACCTTCAACCGCCGGGGCATCAAGAACGACGGCAAGGGCGCCACCGTCTTCGTCCACGTCGGCACCAAGTGGGACAACGCCCAGTGGTCCGACAGCTGCTTCTGCATGATGACCGGCGACGGCGACGGCGTCACCGACCCGGAGCAGGTCGACCTCGACACCATGGGCCACGAGATGACCCACGGCGTCACCAGCGCCACCGCCAACCTGCGCTACAGCGGTGAGTCCGGCGGCCTCAACGAGGCCACCAGCGACATCTTCGGCACCATGGTCGAGTGGTACGCCAACAACGCGGTGGACAAGGGCGACTACCTGTTCAGCGACCAGTCCACCCCGCCGTGGCTGCGCCGGATGGACAAGCCCTCGCTCGACGGCCGCTCGGCCGACTGCTGGACCCGCAAGGTCGGCCAGCTCGACGTGCACAACTCCTCGGGCGTGGGCAACCACTGGTTCTACCTGGCCAGCGAGGGCAGCGGCAGCAAGACCGTCAACGGCGTCACCTACAACAGCCCGACCTGCAACGGCTCGACCGTGACCGGCATCGGCAACCAGAAGGTGGCCGCGGTCTGGTACCGCGCGCTGACCGTCTACATGACCTCCACCACGGACTACAAGGGCGCCCGCACCGCGTCCCTGAACGCCGCGAAGGACCTGTACGGCACCGGCAGCGCCGAGTACAACGCGGTGGCCGCGGCCTGGAGCGCCGTCAGCGTCGGCTGACCCGAAGGGCCCTGAGGCCCCGACAGCGCCTGCGGGCCGAGCCTCCGGGCTCGGCCCGCGGGGGCTCCGTCATGCCGCGTCGAAGGTGACCCGGGGCAGCCGCTCGCGGGCCGAGCGGTCGAGCAGGGTGACGGAGGCGGTCTCCGGAGCGGCCGCCGCCCCGTGCGCGCGCAGGGCGCGGACCAGCCGGCCGAGACCGCGGTCGTGCTGGGCGAAGGTGCGGCGCGGGGCCGAGCGGCCCCGGGCTCGCTGGCCGGTCAGGGCCTCGGCGCTGCCGACGTCGAGGATGACCAGGTGGAGTTCGCGGCCCTGGGGTGCGAGCAGCCGGGCCAGGTGACGGCGCAGCCAGGAGCGGCTGCCGCAGTCGTGGACCAGGAGTTCGGCGCCGTCGCGCGCGCTGGTGTGCAGCCGGTGGAAGTGCCGCAGCCGGGCCCAGGGCCGGTAGACCGGGTAGGGGAGCCAGGCGGGCATCACGGCCTCGCAGGCCAGGTGGGTGGTGCGCGGGTCTATCACCGGGGCGGCGGCCGCCCACTGGTGGAGCGCGGTGCTCTTGCCGCTGCCCGGCAGGCCGGAGACGACGACCACCGCGCCGGGCGGGTAGGTGAGGGCACGGGGGACGGCGCCGCCGCCGCGCAGGTCGACCAGGCCGCGCGGGCGCAGACCGGCCGGTGCGCGCCGGGCGGTCGCGGCGGTCCGGGGGTCCTCGAGGTCATGCGGCACGGGGATCAGTCCTGTTGGGCGGGCGTATCGGGCATTTACAGCGACGTAAATTAGCACGGGGCGGTTGCGGTGCTCCGGGCGTCCGGGCGGTGCCGCCGCGTTTCAATCTACAGTGTTGTAGATTCGCAGGAACGTACGGTGCCCGTGGGTCGACCTGCGGGCAGGACACACCTGGAGGGGCGACGTGGGAGTCACGCTGGCCAAGGGCGGCAACGTCTCACTGACGAAGGAGGCGCCCGGCCTGACCTCGGTCATCGTCGGACTGGGCTGGGACGTGCGCACCACGACGGGTGCCGACCACGACCTGGACGCCAGCGCGATCCTCTGCGACGCGCAGGGGCGGGTCCTGACGGACCAGCACTTCGTCTTCTTCAACAACCTGCGCAGCCCGGACGGTTCGGTCGAGCACAGCGGCGACAACCTCACCGGCGGCGGGGACGGCGACGACGAGCAGATCAAGGTCGACCTCGCCACGGTGCCCGCGGCGGTGGCGAAGGTGGTCTTCCCGGTCTCCATCTACGACGCGGACAGCCGCAACCAGAGCTTCGGCCAGGTCCGCAACGCCTTCATCCGGGTGGTGAACCAGGCGGACGGCCGCGAGATCGCGCGCTACGACCTGACGGAGGACGCCTCCACCGAGACCGCCATGATCTTCGGCGAGCTCTACCGGCACGGCGCCGAGTGGAAGTTCCGCGCCATCGGCCAGGGGTACGCCTCCGGCCTGCGCGGCATCGCCCTGGACTACGGGGTCAACGTCGGCTGACGCGCGGGAGGGCGGGCCGGGACCTGGAGGTGTCCGGCCCGCCGCTTGTCAGGTCCGCCCGTGGGCATCTACAGCTCTGTAGAGTTTTTCGGATCCGGGCCGAGGAGGGCGAACCATGACGGACGGTCAGCAGAAGAGTGCCTGGCAGCCTCCGGAGGAGGAGGTCGAGCCCGCCTACCAGCCGGTCGAGGTCGACTTCGCCGACGGCGACTGGGCGGTCGGGCGGATCAACGCCTGGTGGCGCCCGGCCCACGGCCAGTCCTGGTGCCGCGTACGGCTGTTGGGGCGCGGCGAGGAACCGCGCTGGATGCCGTTCGACCCCGACCGCCTCGTGCTGCTCCCCGCTTCGGGGATCTGACGGGGCGGCCGGGGCCGGGTGGTCGTCGGCGCTCTCCGGCGCCCGGTCAGCCGATCAGCTGGAGGGCGGCCAGCGCGCCGATGCCGCCGAGACCGGCGAACACCGGCATCAGGACCTTGAGTTCGACCCAGCTGCCGGCCCGGAAGCGCATCGGCTTCGGCGGGCCGATCGGGTACCAGCGCTTGCGCCCGATCGGGATCGGCCACAGCACCGGGCAGCCGGAGACGGTCAGCGCGTCACCGATGCAGTGCACCAACGCGCCCAGGGCGACGGGGAGTCCGACCCACATGTACTCCTGGCCGGCGCCCTCGAACAGCCAGCCGGATCCGTTGCCGGGCCGGTCCAGCACCTCGGCCAGCATCCAGGCGCCGGCCGCGCCGAGCAGCCAGACCAGCACGTCGCTGGAGGCCCGCGCGTGACGCCACAGCAGGCCCTCGATCGCCAGCACCATGTGCACGAAGAGCACCGCGAGCACGCCCCAACGGCCGCCGTAGACGCAGGCCGCGGCCGCTCCGGCGCCGCACAGCAGCGCCCAGGGCCAGGTGTGGGTGAGGGTGCGGTGGCCGCCGGAGCGGCGCGGGTCGGCCTTCGTCCGGGTGGCCTTGTAGGTGGCGTACGAGAGCCTGTCGATGATCTCGCAGAGCGTGCGGGAGACCGGCCCGAAGGCCCGGGATATCGTCGCGGCCTTGTGGTCGAGGTCCGGGGCGAGGGCCGCCCCGGCGCAGATCAGCGCTCCGGCGAGCAGGACCGGCCAGGGCATCGGCTGGTCCAGGAGGGCCGCGGCGGCGCCCACTCCGAGCCAGGCGGCGGCGCCCGACAGCGAGTGCGCTGGTCCCATCATGCTGGTGTCCCCCTCGGCCCGCCGGTGCGGGCTGGTACGTGCGTTCGGTTTCATCGCAGCATACGGCAGACGATCTTCACGGTGGCCTCGGCGGGTGCCCGCGTGGTCAACCCGGTGAAGGCGGCCCGCCACTCGGCCGGGTGACGGTCGGTCGGTCCTCGGTGTCCGAACGGCCTGTCGGCGGAAGGGGGTTGGCCCGCGCGGGGTACCGTGCTCGGGCCGAGGGCGGCGTGAGGGGGTTCGGTGGTGTTCAGACGGCTTCGCGGTCGGCTCCGGTACTGGTTCGACGGCACGATGGACCGGGGCACCCCGGCCCTGATCGGCTGGCTCGGGCTCGCCTCGGTGCTGCTGATCGCTCTGGTCTCCACCTCGGTGGTGCTGCTCACCGACACCGACGCGGAGAGCAACGGCGGTTGGCCCGGCGTGGCCTGGATGAGCCTGCTGCGCACCCTGGACCCGGGCACCATGGGCGGCGACACCGGAGGGCCGCTCTTCCTCTTCCTGATGCTGGTGGTGACCATCGGCGGCATCTTCATCGTCAGCGCGCTGATCGGCGTGCTCACCACCGGACTCGACCAGCGCATCCGGCAGTTGCGCAAGGGCCGCTCCCCGCTGATCGAGAGCGGGCACACCATCGTGCTCGGCTGGTCGGACCAGGTCTTCACGGTGATCGGGGAGCTGGTGGAGGCCAACCAGAGCGAGCGGCGCTCCTGCGTGGTGGTGCTGGCCGACCAGGACAAGGTGGCGATGGAGGAGGCGATCCGCTCCCGGATCGCCGACACCGGGCGCACCCGGGTCATCTGCCGTTCCGGAAACCCGCTGGTGCGCGGTGAGTTGGAGCTGGTCAGCCCCGACACGGCCCGGTCGATCCTGGTGCTGCCGCCGGTCGGCGACGACGGCGACATCGACGTGGTGAAGATCCTGCTGCTGCTCAGCGGCCGCGCCTGGGGGCCGGCCCGCCCCGGGCTGGTCGCCGCGGTGCAGGACTCGGAGAACCTGCCGGCGGCCCGACTGGCCGCCGGGGAGGGCGCGTTGGTGATCGACGGGGACGACATCGCGGTGCGGCTGATCGCCCAGGCGCACCGGCAGCGCGGCCTGTCGAGTGTGCTGAACGAGCTGCTGAGCTTCGTCGGCAACGAGTTCTACCTGCGGGCCGAGCCCTCGCTCGCCGGATCGACCTACGGCGAGGCACTGCACGCCTACGAGGTCGGCGCACTGGCCGGGCTGTGCCGGAGTGCCGGTGAGGTGCTGCTCAACCCGCCGATGGGGACGGTGATCACCGCCGAGGACGAGCTGATCGTGGTCGCCGAGGACGACCTGATGATCCGCCTCGGCCACGGGAGGCCGCCCGTGGCCGAGGCGGCGATCACCTCCGCGCCGCGCCAACGCCGGGTGCCCGACCGGACCCTGGTGGTCGGCCAGAACTCCCGCTCGACGAAGCTGATCCGGCTGCTGGACAGCTTCGTCGAGCCTGGCTCGGTGCTGGACGTGGCCGCTCCCTGGGAGCCGCGGGAGACCGTCCGCGACCTCGCCAACCTGACCGTGGGGCACCGCCGTTGCGAGCCGACCAAGCGCTCCTCGCTGGAGGCGCTCGGCCTCGGCGACTACCAGCACGTGGTGGTTCTCAGCGACGAGACGGTGGCGCCCGACGCGGCGGACGACCGCACCCTGGTGACCCTGCTCCACCTGCGCGACATCGAGGACGGCCTCGGTGACCCGTACTCGATCGTCACCGAGATGAACGACGACGCGAACCGGGAGGTGGCCCAGGTCACCAAGGCCGACGACTTCATCGTCTCCACCAAGGTGATCACCCTGCTGCTGACCCAGCTGGCCGAGAACCCCAAACTGCACGCGGTCTTCACCGACCTGTTCGACCCCGACAGTTCGGAGATCTACCTGAAGCCGGCCGCCGACTACCTCCGCCCCGGCCACCCGGCCGACTTCACCACCCTGGTCGAGGCGGCGCGCCGGCGGAACGAGACCGCCATCGGCTACTGGCGGGCGGACCGCAGCCACGAACCGCCCTCCTACGGGGTCTTCCTCAACCCGGCGCGGGGCGCACCGCTGCTGCTCGGCGCGCAGGACGCGGTGGTGGTGCTGGCGGAGCGCTGAGCCCGCGTCAGGTGTCGGACTCCGGACTCTGGACTCCGGGCTCCGGGGCCCGGGCTCCGGGCTCCGGGCCCCGGGCCCCGGGCTCCGGGCTCCGGGCTCCGGGCCCCGGGCCTCCGGGATCAGACCGCGAAGCCGCCGTCGACGTCGAGCTCGGCGCCGGTGACGTAGCGGGCGCCCTCGCCGGCCAGGTACGCGACGGCGTCCGCCACCTCGGCGGGGGTGCCGAAGCGGCCGAGGGCGGTGAAGCCGTGCTGGAACGCGGCCGACTCGCCGTCGGCCGGGTTCATGTCGGTGTCGACCGGGCCGGGGTGGACCAGGTTGACGGTGATGCCGCGCGGGCCGAGCTCGCGGGCCAGGGCCTTGGTGAGTCCGGACAGCGCGGCCTTGCTGGTGGCGTAGAGCGAGCTGCCGGGGAAGGCGGTGCGCCGGGCCATGCAGCTGCCGATGCCGACGATCCGTCCGCCCTCGCCCAGGTGCTCGGCGGCGGCCTGGGCGTAGAGGTACGGCGCCCGGACGTTCACCGCCAGCACCCGGTCGACCTGGTCCGCCGTCATCTCCCCGATCGGGCCCACGGCGCCGACCCCGGCGTTGTTGACCAGCACGTCCAGCCGCCCGAACCGCCCGGCCACCGCCGCCACCGCGGCGCGCACGGCCTCCGGGTCGGCACTGTCGGCGCGGACGGCCAGCGCGCTGCGGCCCATCGCGGTGATCTTCGCGGCCACCGCCTCGGCCGCCTCGGGCGAGCCCTGGTGGGTCAGCGCGACGTGGGCGCCCTCCTCGGCCAGCCGCAGCGCCACCGCCGCCCCGATGCCGCGGCTGCCGCCGGTCACCAGCGCCACCTTGCCGTCGAGCGCCGTCACACCGTTGGTCATCGTGGTCTCCTTCGAACTTCCCGTTCCGGTCTCGGACATGACTCGATCCTCGGCCAGGGCGCCCGGTGGAGCTGGCGGTAATCCGACGTGGCGTTGAACGTTCAACGATTGGGGTCAGGGTCAGGGTCGGGGGCGGGGTCGGGGTCGGGGTCCGCGCGGAGGGGGAAGGCCATCAGGCTGACGCCGACCGGTTCGGTGCCCGGGGTGCGGGCGGGGCGGGCGGCGGCGTGCAGTTCGAGCGCCAGGGCGGCCAGGCGGCTCCTGACGTCCCGCCAGGTCTCGGGGTCGACCCAGAGTTCGGCGTCGACGGTCACGCCCTCGGCCGCCGGGGCACGCCGGGCGGCCCGCTCCCGGAGGGTGAGCGCCATGGTCTCGGCCAGCAGGGGATCGGCGTCCTGGCGGTCGGAGAGGGGGGTGCCCCGGACGGTGCGGTAGCGGCGCTCCTTGCCGCCGCGCCGGGTGCGCTCCTCGGCCAGCTCGACCAGGCCGGCCCCGTCCAGGCGGCGCAGGTGCTGGCTGGCCAGGGCGTGCGAGACCGCCAGCTCGCGGGCCAGCTCGGCGGCCGACATCGGCCCCGGCCACATCAGGCTGAGCATCCGCAGCCGCAGCGGATGGGCGAGTGCGCGCAGGACGGGATCGGTCTCGGTCATGGACGCCAGTAAACCGCGTGGGGGTGGCAGGGCCGCGATCGGCGCTACCCCCAAGCAAATGATTGGAGGTAGGGTGTGCCGCTGATCGCCGTACGTCGAGGGGGAACTGATGGGCCGACAGTTGAGGGCCGTCCTGCGCGACCGCGAGGCCGCGCTCTACCTGGGAGGGGTCGTCGTCTCCGGATTCGGTGACACGGCCATGGCGCTGGCGGCCGGGGTCTGGGTCAAGACGCTCACCGGATCGGACGCGCTCGCGGCCTTCGTCGGCTTCGGACTGTGGCTGCCCACCCTGTTCGGCCCGCTGATCGGGCCCCTGGCCGACCGGGTCCGGCGCCGGCCGCTGCTGGTCGCGGTCCACCTGGCCCTCGCGGTGGTGATGACCGCGCCGCTGGCCGTGCGCACCGCGGACGACGTCTGGCTGCTGTTCGCGGTGCTGGTGGCGGTCGGCGGGGGAGTGGTGCTCGCCGACGCGGCCGAGAGCGCCTTGGTCGCCACGGTGGTGCCCGAGGAGCTCCGGGGCGACTTCAACGGCCTGCTGTACACCTCGATGGAGGGCATGAAGCTGATCGCGCCACCGGTCGGGGCCGCGCTGTTCACCGCCTTCGGCGGCCCGGCCGTGGCCGCCCTGGACGCCTGCACCTTCCTGCTGGCCGCGGCCGCCTACCGCCTCCTGCGGGTGAGCGAGGCGCGGCCCGCCGCGCGCGAGCGACGGGACTGGAGGGCCGAGACCGCCGAGGGTGCGCGGTTCCTGTGGCGGCACCCCGTGCTGCGCCCGCTGGTCCTCACCGGCGGGGCGGCCATGCTGCTGGCGGGGCTGAGCAGTTCGGCCACCTTCGCGCTGATCGACTCCGGCCTGGGGCGAGGTCCCGCGTTCTCCGGCGTGCTGATGCCGGTCCAGGGAGCCGGATCGGTGGTGGCCGGGCTGGCGGCGGGGGCGCTGATGCGGCGGCTGCCCGAGCGCGCCTTCGCCGCCGCCGGGCTCGCCCTCTTCGCCCTCGGGGTGCTGGCCCGGGCCACCCCGTGGCTGCCGGTGGTCCTCGGCGGCAGCCTGGCCATCGGGCTCGGGCTCCCCTGCGCGCTGGTCGTCGCCATGACGGCCGTTCAGCGCGAGACCCCCGGCGAGCTGTTGGGCCGGGTGGCGGCCACCGCCAACACCCTGCTGTTCGCCCCGACCGGCCTCGCCCTGCTCGTCGGCGGGGCGATGGTGGCGGGCCTGGACTACCGGGTCCAGACCGTCCTCGCCGGGACGGCCGGGCTGGTGGTCGCGGGCGCGCTGGCGTTCACCGGGAGGCGGGCGCGCCGCGCGGGCGCGGGTGCGGACGCCGGAGACTCCCGGCATGAGGAGCAGGACCGGGCGGCTTCGGGCGCCTTCTGATCCGACCGGGATCGTTCGGGTGGCCTGGCCCGGGGATCGAGTGTGTGCTCCTCCGGCTCGGTGCTCGTCCTCGTCCGGCCCGGTTCCGGTCCCGGGGCTCCGCGAACCGGCCCGGCCGTGCGGTGACGTGGCGTCAGAGGCGGCGCCAGCGGGCGGTGGCGTAGGAGAAGAGGCCGAAGAGCAGCAGACCGGCGGCGACCAGGGCCAGCAGCCACGGGCCGGCGGGGGTGGCGGCGAAGGTGCGGAGGGTGTCGTCGACCCCCTTGGCGCGGCCGGGGTCGAAGCGGATGGCGGCCAGCAGCAGGAAGAGCCCGACCGCCGCGAAGACGACGCCCCGCGCCGTGGTGCCGGCGACCCCGACGGCCGTGACGGCGGTGCGGGTGCGGGAGGCCATCGCGGTGGTGTCGAGCTTGTCGAGGAACTTCCGCAGCAGGCCGCGGACGGCGGCACCGACGGCGACGCCGATCACCACCAGTCCGGCCGCGCCGACCAGGTAGCGGCCGCCCGGCTCGCCCAGCAGGGTGGCCGTCCAGTCGCGGGACTTGGTGTCGCTGCTCTCGGAGGCACCCGCCCCGGCCGCGAACGCGGCGGTCGCCCAGCAGACGGCGGCGTAGAAGACGGCCCGCCCGGCGTTGAGGATCCGGCCGGCCGTCCGGTGCTTCCCCCGGCCGCCGTCCAGGGCCTCCGTGGCGCGCCAGAGCGTCATGCAGGCGAAGCCGGCGGCCAACAGCCAGAGCGCGGCCCGGCCGAACGGCTGCTCCGACACGTGCTGCAGCGCCCCTTGCCGGTCGGCCTCCTCGGAGCCGTCGCCACCGAAGGCGATCCGCAGCGCCAGGTAGCCGACCAGCAGGTACACGGTGCCGCGTGCGACGAAGCCCGCCCGCCCGGACGCGCGCACCCACCGGTCGGCGCGCCGGCGCGTCCGGTTCCCGTCCTGCGATCCGTCAGCCACCGTGAGCCCTCCGTCGCGTCGACCTCCGCCGCACCGTGCGGTGTCCGCGCGTATGCCCGGAACCGCCCTCGCCATGCCCGGCCGGAGGTGGTGCCGACGACGGGTCCGTCCACGCCCCCTTCGGTGACGGCCGGGGGCGGGCATCCGCTCCGGGTCGCCGCCCGCAACGGCGCCTGGCTCGCGCGGTCCTTCCTGGTCGCCCACCTGATCGCCGGTCAGCTGACGACCACCGCCACCGCCCGGACCGTGAGCATCCTGCTCCTGGCTCCGGCGATCGGCCTGCTGCTCCGCCTGAGCACCAAGGGCCCGGGCCTCCTCCGGCGGCAGGGGCGCTGAACCCGTCCGACCGTCCTACCGGCCCGCTCCCTCCCGGAGCGGGCCGGTTCTTTTTGCGCCCCGACGAATGAAATTTGCGTCTAACTGCACGAGTATTGCGTACTGATGTCGCCCTGATTACGCTTCAGTCGCCCGCCACGGGTGCGGAGTTGACGAGGACGACCGGTCGAAGGAGAAGCGAATGGGTCTCACGCGGCGCACGTTCCTGCAGGCGGCCACAGCAGCCGGGGTCGCCGGGGCGGTCGGGCTCGGCGAGGGGGCACTCGCCGGGCCGGCCGCCGCCGCGGTGAGCGGCCCCGGGGACGTGGTCGGGAAGGTGACCGTCGGGTACCAGGGGTGGTTCGCCTGCGCGGGCGACGGGGCGCCGGTGAACGGGTGGTGGCACTGGGCGCAGAACTGGGGGCAGGTGCCGTCCGCCGCCAACCGGGCGATCGTCGCGTGGCCGGACGTCCGCGACTACCCGAGGACCTACGGCACGGCCTTCGCCAACCTGGGGAACGGGCAGCCGGCTTCGCTGTTCTCCTCCTACGACCAGTCGACGGTGTACGTGCACTTCCGCTGGATGCGGGAGTACGGCATCGACACCGCCGCGCTCCAGCGCTTCAACCCGACCGGCGGCGAGGGCCCGACCCGCGACGCGATGGCCGGCAAGGTGCGGTCGGCGGCCGAGGCGCAGGGCGTGAAGTTCTACGTGATGTACGACGTCTCCGACTGGACGACCATGCAGACCGACATCAAGGCGGACTGGACGGGCAAGATGCGCGCCCACACCGGCTCGGCCGCGTACGCGCGGCAGAACGGGAAGCCGGTGGTGTGCATCTGGGGCTTCGGCTTCAACGACGGCCAGCGACCGTTCGGCCCGGACGCCTGCCTGGACGTGGTCAACTGGTTCAAGGCGCAGGGGTGTTACGTCATCGGCGGGGTGCCGACCTGGTGGCGCACCGGCGACCGGGACTCCCGGCCCGGGTTCACCGGGGTCTACCACGCCTTCGACATGCTCTCGCCGTGGATGGTCGGCCGGATCGGCAACGCCGCCGACGCCGACAACTTCTACAACGTGGCGACCGTGCCCGACCTGGCGGACTGCACCGCGCGCGGCGTCGACTACCAGCCCTGTGTGCTGCCCGGCGGCGTGGGTGACCGCCAGCGCGCCCACGGCGACTTCATGTGGCGTCAGTTCTACAACATGGCCCGGGCGGGCGTGGCCTCCGCGTACGTCTCGATGTTCGACGAGTACAACGAGGGCAACCAGATCGCCAAGACCGCCGAATCCCAGGCCTGGGTACCGGCCGGCTCCGGCTTCCTCGCCCTGGACGAGGACGGCACCGCCTGCTCCTCCGACTACTACCTGCGGCTGACCGGGGACGGCGGCCGGATGCTCAAGGGGCAGCTCGCCGTCACCGCGACCCGGCCGACCCCGCCGGTGGCCGGGGGCGGCGACACCGTGCCGCCCACCGCCCCCGGGAACCTCCGGGTCACCGCCGTCACCGACAGCTCGGTCGCCCTGGCCTGGACGGCCGCCACCGACAACGTCGGCGTCACCGGCTACCGGGTGCGGCGGATCACCGGCACCACGGCGGTGCCGGTCGCCACCGTCGCCGGGAACGTGACCTCGTACACCGTCAACGGCCTCACCCCCGCCACCGGTTACACCTTCGACGTGCAGGCGCTCGACGCGGCGGGCGCGGTCTCGGCGCCCTCGGGGCAGGTCTCGGCGACCACCGCGACGGGTGGCGGCCCCGAGGTCGACCTGGCCCTGAACCGGCCCACCTCGGAGAGCAGCCACACCCAGGTCTACGGCTCGGGCAACGCGGTCGACGGCAACCCCGCCAGTTACTGGGAGAGCGCCAACAACGCCTTCCCGCAGTGGCTCCAGGTCGATCTGGGCACCGTGGCCGGGGTGCGCCGGATCGTGCTGACGCTGCCCCCGTTCGCGGCCTGGTCGACCAGGAGCCAGACGGTCGCGGTGAGCGGCAGCACCGACGGCGCCGCCTTCACCCAGCTGCTGCCGGCCACCGCCCGCACCTTCGACCCCGCCACCGGCAACACCGTCACCCTGACCCTCCCGGCAGCCGTCGCCACCCGCCACCTCCGGCTCACCTTCACCGCCAACACCGGCTGGCCGGCGGGCCAGGTCTCGGGGTTCCAGGTCTACGGCGGCTGAGCGGGGACTTCGGACCCGTCCGCCGGGCCCTCGGTCGTCCGTACGGTTTCACGGCGCGACGGTGGCGGGGTCGCCTGGGAGAAGTGACCCGACCGGTTACCGAGCTCCGGCCCGGTGGGCCTGACCGAGCGTCAGGCCCACCGGGCCTCTTCGCTTCCTCACTTCCAGACGGCGAAGGCCTCGTCGTCCTTGCGGCGCAGCAGGCCGCCCTTGACCCACTCGACCTTCGAGGGGGTGGCGGTGGAGCCCGTGGCGGAGAGGTAGACCATGCAGCCCTCGTAACTCTCGCCCGCTCCCGCCGCCTTGAACTTGGCCGAGTCGTGCGAGTCGAGGCACTTGTCGAACTTCGGCGCCTCCTTGTAGCTGAGCTTGCCGTCCGCCCCGACCACCGGCTCCGGGAAGGCGGCCATGATGCTCAGCCGGGTCAGCAGGTCGCCGTCGGCCGTGACGTCGAAGGAGGGGCCGGTCACGTCCCCGGCAGCGGTCTTGGTCACCTTGTAGTGCAGGTAGTAGGGCGTGCGGCCCTGGTACTTGGACGCGTCCTTGAGCACGGAGAGGTCGGCGGTCGCCCCGGCGACCACCCGCTCCACGCTGACCTCGATGTTGTCCTTCTTGGCGCCGCTGCCGTAGGACAGCTCCTGGGTGTCGGAGCAGCCGGTGAGCAGCAGCGCGGCGGTGGCGGTGCCGAGGACGGCAACTGCGGTGCGGTGGTTCATGGTTCCCCCTGTGGCTGTGGTCGAGCGGGACGTTTCTACCGCAGGTCGGCGGCCGCGCGCTCGCACCGGGCGCGGGCGGAGATGAGGATCACATGTCAGGCGCGCGGCCCGGCCGGTGGCGTCAGGTGAGGTGATCCGGCGTCAGCAGGACGCTGTGGACGCCCCGGAGGTTCCCCTCCGGGCCGCCGGTCAGCTCCGCGACGATCACCGCGACGGCGTGCACCGGGACGGTGTCGGGGGCGACGTAGACCGGGGCGCCCAGGTCGAGGGAGCCTGGGCCGTACAGGGTGAGGACAGGCTCGCGCTCCGACGGCGTCTCCAGCCGGTCGACGGTGAGGTCGGCGGCGGTGGTGAGGTCGAGCACCAAGGTGCCGTCCGGGTGCGGGGGTTGCCGGGCGACGGTCAGGGAGAGGTGGGCTCCGTCGGCGTCCTCGGTCATCATCGTGGTCCTCGTTCCTCGGTGCGGTGCGACGGCCTCACGGTAGGGGGGTCCCACCGACGGCGGAGGCCGGTGCGCGGGGTCTGTCGGAGCGGTCTGTCGGAGGGGTCTGGGACAATCCTGGAGGCTCGTCAACTCTGCTGTAGATCAAGCCAGTTGGAAGCTTCACCGGATCGTGTGGGATTGCCGCCGAGCTGCCGACAGGGCCCCCGTCGGCCTCCTACGGTGGGACTCCCAGCGAGAGGACCCCCTCCGGGGAGTGAGGAGCACCGCTTGTCCGGCATGCAGACCTCGAAGGGCGCCGCCACCGAGGAGACGGGAGGGACGGGAGAGGGGGACGAGGAGGTCCGCTCCCGCTTCCCCGGTGACGGGCCGCAGGAGTTCGTCGAGTCGATGTCCACCGTCGCGATGGTCCGGCGGCTGCCCCAACTGGTGCGCCGGGCACTGGGCCTGGCCTGGGAGGCCGACCGGGCCGCGACGGCGTGGCTGCTGGTGTGTCAGGTGCTGTCTGGCGTCTTCGAGGCACTCGCGCTGTACGCGACCACCGGGACGCTGGCCGCGCTGCTGGCCCCCGGCCCGGTCGGCGAGCACCTGCGGGCCGCCGCGCCCTCGTTGACGCTGCTGGTGGTGTCGGCCGGGCTGCGGGCCGTGCTGGCCATCGCGGTGGTGGGGCTGTCCGGCCGGGTCTCGCCGAGGATCAACCGGGAGGCCGACCTGGCGCTGCTCGCGGCGGGCTGCTCCGCCGAGTTGAGCGCCTACGACGAACCGGCCTACTCGGACCGCTGGGAGGCCGCCGACCGCGGCGCGGCCACCACCCCCGACCTGCTCTCCAGCGCGCAGGACGTGATCGCCGCGACCATCTCGCTGATCGCGGCCGCCGGCGTGCTGGTCACCCTGGACTGGCGGATCGTCCCGTTCCTGCTGCTGGGCTCGGTGCCGACCGGCGTCGCCGCCGTCCGCACCGCCCGGATCCACTACCTCGCCTCCCGCTCCACCAACGAGGAGCGGCAGGCCCTGCGGGTCTACCGCTGGTACCTGATCGACAAGGGCCGTGCGGACCAGGTCCGTTCGGACCAGGTCACCCCGTTCATGATGGGCAAGTACCGGCGGGTCGAGGCGCGGATCGCCGCCGCGACCGACCGGGCCACCCGGGAGGCCGCCCGGGTCTCGCTCTGGGCCGCCCTGGGCACCGGCGCAGGCAGCGCCCTGATCTGGGGCACCCTGCTCTACCTGGTCGCCTCCGGCCGGATCGACCTCGCCGTGGCGGGCGGCGCGGTCTTCGCGATCCGCACCGCGACCGGGGGCGTGCAGGGCATGGTCGGCAACGGCACCCGGCTCTACCGGATGGGGCTCTACCTGGACGACTACTTCACCTTCCTGGACGAGGCGGGCGGCTACCGGATCCGTCGCGGCACCGCCGTCCCGGGTGCGCCGAAGTCCGTCGAGGTCCGGGGCCTGACCCACCGTTACCCCGGCGACCAGCAGGAGCCCGCACTGCGGGACGTGGACCTCACCCTGCGCTCCGGCGAGATCGTGGCCGTCATCGGCCAGAACGGCAGCGGCAAGACCACCCTGCTGAAACTCCTCTCCGGCCTGCTGCTGCCGCAGACCGGCACCATCACCTGGGACGGCGTGCCGGTCGAGGCGATGGACGCCGAGGCCCTCTGGTCGCGGGTCGCCCGGGTCCCGCAGGAGTTCGCCCGGTGGCCGCTCTCCGCCGCCGAGAACGTCCACCTCGGGCACGGCGAGGCGGACGTGATGGCCGCCGTCCGGGAGGCCGCCGCCCGGACCGGCTTCGACGAGACGGTGGACCGGCTCCGCTCCGGCTGGCGCACCCTGCTCGCCCAGGGCTGGCTCGGCGGAGCCGAGTTGTCCGGCGGAGGCTGGCAACGGGCCGCCGTGGCACGGGCCCTGTACCGCACCACCCGCAACCCCGGTCTGCTCGTCCTGGACGAACCGACCAGCGACCTCGACCCGCGCGCCGAGCACAAGATCCTGCACGCCCTGCGCGCCTTCGCCCCCGGCCGCATCACCCTGCTGGTCACCCACAACGTCACCAACGCCGCCCTCGCGGACCGGGTGGTCGTGATGGACGCCGGCCGGATCGTCCAGAGCGGCGCGTGGTCCGAACTCGCCGCCGAGCCGGGCCTGTTCCGCGAACTCCTCGACCTCCAACGCGACCGCGCCGTCCCGGCGCCCCGGGCGTCCGAGGAGTAGCGGGCGCGGGGTGGCGGACGGCGTCGCCGCTGCCGACGGCGCGGATGCCCGTCGCCGCTCGGTAGCATCGGCGGGTCGCCGAGCACCAGGAGCAACTGTCATGTCGATGCCGCGCATCGGAGTCGTGATCGTGACGATGGGCACCCGCCCGAAGGAGTTGGCGGCCCTGCTGGCGTCGGTGGCGGAGCAGGACGTGCCGGCGGCACGGGTGGTGGTGGTCGGGAACGCGACGCCGCTCACCGAGGTCACGGCGGAGGTCACCAAGGTGCCGCTGGCGGAGAACCTGGGGTGTCCGGGGGGACGCAACGTCGGGTTGAGGTTGTTGCGCGAGTCGGGGGAGGCCGACGTGGTCGTGGAGTTGGACGACGACGGGCTGCTCATCGCGGACGACGTGTTCGGCAGGATCCAGGAGCTCTTCGCGGCGGAACCCCGGCTCGGGATCGTGGGGTTCCGCGTCGCGGACGAGCAGGGGTACACACTGCGGCGCTGGGTGCCGCGGCTGCGAGCGGGGGATCCGATGCGGCGGGGGCTGGTCACCGCCTTCCTCGGAGGCGGGCACGCCTTCTCGGTGCCGATGCTGGAACGGATCGGCGACTGGCCCGGGGAGTTCTTCTTCGGCCACGAGGAGACGGACCTGGCCTGGCGGGCCCTCGACGACGGCTGGGACATCCTCTACGAACCGGAGTTGGTGCTCCAGCACCCTCGCACCTCCGCCGCCCGGCACGCCGTCTACTACCGCAACACCGCCCGGAACCGGGTCTGGCTCGCCCGGCGTCGGCTGCCGTGGCTCCTGGTGCCGGTGTACCTGGGCGTGTGGATCGTGCTCACGCTGCTGCGGATGCGGTCCGCCCGGGGGCTGAGGGCGTGGTGCGGCGGGTTCGTCGAGGGGATCCGCACCCCCTGCGGGCCGCGCCGGCCGATGAGGTGGCGGACCGTCCTGCGGATGACCAGGCTGGGGCGGCCCCCGCTGGTGTGAGGGCGGGCGGCCGCCGGTCGGCCGTGTCGGTCAGGAGGTGCGGTCCTCGCGCAGCCCGGCGCGGTCGGTGACACCGCGAAGGTGCTCCTCGAAGTACCAGGCGGGGTCGCCGCCCATCCGGGCCAGCATCACCATGCCGGTGACGATCACGTCGCACACCTCCGCCCGGACGTCGTCCCAGGTGTGGGAGAAGCCCTTGCGCGGATTCTCGCCGAGGGCGCCGATGACGGCTTCGGCGACCTCTCCGCACTCCTCCTGGAGCTTGACGGTCTGCACCAGCCACTGCTGTTCGAGCGGCAGGCTGGACGCCGAACTCAGGTGCTCCGCATGGACGTTGATGCTCTGCCAGGTCTCGTTCACGGAGTCGATGATGGCGTCGTTCGATTCTGGTGTTCAACCCGGGCGGTTCCCGGCGAACCCGGCCCGAACGGTGCCTTTTCGATCAGGGCCTTCCGCCGCTCCCGGCCGGAGCCAGAGCCAGAGCCAGAGCCGGGGCCTCGGACCTCGGAGCGAGGACGGGGCCCGCTCGGCTATGGTCGCGTGACCGCCGCCTCGGCGATCTTCGACTCACAGGGGAGCCACGCAAGGTGTCATCGATACCCGACCCGCACGGTGCCGTCGCCGACCGGCCCGCCGACAGCCCGGTCGCCGGAGCGCCGGAGCCCGAACCGGCCGGAAGCGACCGCGGGGCGACCGCGGCGCTCGTCCTCGGGGCGCTGGGGTTCACCGGGATCGGTGCGCTGGCCGGGATCGGCGTCGGCCTGGCCGCGCTGCGCCCGCAGGGCGGCCGTCCGCGCCGGCGGCGCGGGCGCGCGGTCACGGGTGTGGTCCTGTCGGCGGCCTGGCTCGTGGCGCTGGCGCTGGTCGTCCCGGGACTGCTGGACCGCCCGGCCCCGAAGGTGGCGGGGAAGGCCCCTGAGGAGAAGACCCTGCTGGTGGAGCTGACCACGGGTCAGTGCCTCGTGGAGGTGGTCGGGGTCGGCAGGCTCGAGGACGCGCTGGCCACCGTGCCGTGCGACCGGCCGCACCACGCGGAGGTCACTGCCGTGGCCAGCCTGCCCGGTCGTGAACTCCCCGACGACGCGGTGCTCGACCGGAAGTGCGCGGGCATGCGAGGGGACTACGCCCCCGACGCCCTGCGGCTGCCCGACGACGCGGGAAACCGAATGATCATCGTCGACGATCACATGAAGGTCGTCTGCCTGATCGAGACGGAGCAGGCCCGCAGCGGTTCGCTCCGGCAGGACGCCGGCCTCCTCTCCACCAAGCAGATGGCCTACCTCGCCGCCACCCGCGACCTGGAGGTGCTCCTGACCACCTGGCCGGACAAGGCGGTCGCCGAGGCGGCCGAGGAGCACCGTGAGTACGCCCGCCAGGTGGCCGACGCCGTCACGGGCACCCGGGCGGCGATCGACGGCCGCGACTGGGGCAGCTCCAAGAAGCCGCTGGTGGACAAGTACCGCCTCGAACTCGACGAGCTGGCCGTCCTCGCCCGGACCGTGCGCACGGACCAGAACACCGCGACGGTGGAACGGGCCGTCGCCGACCTCCAGGACCTGGCCTTCGGCCCCGCCAACCGCGACCTGCGGAAGGCCATCGGACTCTCCGGCTGACCCGGGGACACGGTCCCGCTCGTGAGCTCCGCGTCGCCGGTCACCGGCGGGTCGGGTCAGAGCCGCAGCTGCCCGTCGAAGCCGTCGTGGCCGGCGCCGGGTGCCGTCAGGGCGAGCCAGCCGTGGCCGCGGACCGGGGTGTCGGCGTCGATCGTGGCCGGGTCCACCGACAGGTGTGCGGCGGCGGTGTTGACGTCGGTGGTCTCCGCCCGGCCGGGGTCGTCGGCGTAGGCCTCGTACTCGTCCGGGTCCTCCGCGAAGTCCGCCTCGGTCAGCACGGTCTCCCAGGGCAGCGGCGTTCCGGTCCACTCGGAGTCCTCGTGGCGCCAGTAGCCCCGGACCACCTCGCCGTCCTCGGCCGCCGCCCAGATCACCGCGTCGGCGAACGGGTCCTGGTAGTACACCTGGGCCCGGCCGCACGCCTTGCTGAGCCGCTCGATCACCTCGTGCAGGCCCCAAGCAGTCGTCCCCAGCGGCTCGTTGGCGTAGATCAGCCGCCAGCCCGCGTACTCGGGCGTGACGTACACCCGGTGCACCGCCTCCGGTGCGTACTTGGTGTCCTCCTGCTGCGCCTCCTGCCCGTAGCGCGCCGTCACCGGGATCCGCTCGTGCAGGCCCAGCACCTCGAAGGCGGCCTCGTACGTCTCGCCCGGCACCGCCAGCCACCAGTGGTCGGGCTGCTCCTCGGGGCGTTCGGCGGCGAAGGCGGCGCGGGCGAGCCGTTCCCGTTCGGCGCGGTCGTGGCCGGCGGACGGGGAGGTGGCGGGCAGCACGTCGACCAGGCGGGCGAGATCGGCATCGGCGGGGATCGCGGTGTTCATTCCGGCGAGTCTAGGCCGACCGGCTGACGCCGCGTCACGAGGCGGGCGGGCCCTGGCCGTGGGCGGCCGTGCGGCGTTCGCGGACGGTGACGGTGAGGAGGGTGCCGAGGTTCAGGGTGAGGATCAGGAGGAAGCCGAGGCCGTCGAGGCGGGTGAGCAGGTCGCCGGAGGTGAGGGCCTCGACGGAGCGGCGGACCAGGGAGACGGTGGCCGGGACGACCAGCCAGCAGAGGTTGGCGAGGGCGATCAGGATGCCGAGGACGTGCAGGGGGAGGTAGCGGCGGATGATGCGCTGCTCGCGCTCCGGGATGCCGGTGAGGGGGGTCGGGGGGCGCCCGCGCAGACGGTTCGTCAGGTTGTGCAGCATCAGGCGGGCGTCGGCGTTGAGGTTGCCGAGGCGGAGCCAGTTGGTGAGCACGTAGTAGAGGTCGGTGCGCAGGAACACCGCGCACTGGAAGACGAACTGGACGGCGCACAGGTAGGCCACGGCCCGGGCGTAGCCGCTGTCGAGGCCGGACAGGCGCAGCGTCCAGCAGACCAGCAGGACGGACAGGTCGAAGGTGATGCCGGCCAGGTAGGGGGCGTAGCGCTCCTTGCGGGGGAGGGCGCGCACGCCGGTCATGTCGGTCTGGGCGACCAGGAAGTACATCCGGCGGCCGACCGACAGCGAGCCGACGCAGCCCCTGGCGCGGGCGGTGAGGAGGTGGGCCAGCTCGTGCAGGAAGATCAGGGCCCAGCCGATCAGGGTGAGGACGATCATGCTGGTCATCGGGCGGGGGTGGACGAGGGCGTCGCCGGAGCGCGGGAGGAGTTCGGGGCGGGCCAGCAGGAGGGCGGGCACGGCGAGCCAGACCAGGGCGTACAGCACGCGCAGAGGTGGTGCGAGGAGCCAGCCGACGGCCGACTGCGGGAGGCCCGACAGCAGCCGCCATCCGCGCGGCCGGGTGGCCTCGGCCGTGGTGTCCTCGGCCTGGACGGCCCGCCCGTCGATCGCGCGGACGAAGCCGCACTCCTCCAGGGCGGCCAGGAAGTCCGCCAACTCCGGTGCCGATCCGTAGCGTTGGGTGAAGCGTTCGCCCGCCTCGGCGAGGGTGAGGCCGCTGGAGAGCCACTCGATGACGGCCACGCCCTCGCCCGGGAGGCCGATGAAGGTGCCGGTGTCGGGGCGCCCCACCTCGTGCACTCCGTCCTCGGGCGGTCCGATGTGCAGCGGGTGGAGTTCGACGGTGCTGGTGTCGGTCAGCGGGGTGGTCATGTCCGCTGCCCCGGAGTGGAGTCGGCGGGGACGGAGCAGGACGGGCAGTCGGGCCGCCGGATGCCGTCCGCGTACTCGATCTCCATCCGCTGGAGGTCGAGGACCAGCCGGCGCCCCCGGATGGCCGGGACGGCCGCGCCGGTGAGCTGCTTGGTGACCTCCAGCGCGGTGATGTTGCCGACCAGACCGGCCACCGGGGCGGTGCAGGGGTTGACCCCGGTCTCGCCGAGCTGCTCGACGATGTAGGTGGCGGCCGCGGCGTAGTCCGCGGACTGTTCGCGCGCGGTGCGCTGGACGCAGTCGAAGCAGGCCGTCTCGCGCGGGACGTGCAGGAACGCACTGACCGTCAGGCCGGAGTTGCCCGCGCGCACCCACGGGACGTCCTCCGCCAGGGCCGCCGCGTTGAACCACTCGTAGATCCGCAGCCGCGGCCGGTCGGCCGCGCAGACGACCAGGTCGCGGCCGGTGGTCCAGCGCCGGGCGTCCGCGACCCCCGCCACCCGGGCGACGTGCGCGGTGACGGCGGTGTGCGGGTTCACCGCGGCCAGCTGCTCGGCGGCGGCCTCCGCCTTCGGGCGGCCGATGTCCGAAGCGCCGTACAGGACTTGGCGGTTGAGGTTGGAGGGGTCGACCACGTCGTGGTCCACCAGGGTCAGCTCGCCGACGCCGAGCGCGGCCAGCGACAGGGCGGTGAAGGTGCCGAGGCCGCCGAGGCCGACCACGGTGACCCGGGCCAGCTTGAGGCGCTCCTGGTGGTCGAAGCGGGTGGTGCCGGGCTGGTGGAAGTGCGAGAAGAACTCGAAGTTGCGGCGGTAGCGCACCACTTCGGCCTCGCTGAGCACCGCTGGGGGCTCGGCTGCGGCGTCCTCCAGGAAGCCGGCCTCGTCGAGACCGGCGACGGCCGCCGCGACCTCCTCCGGACGGACGGCCGGGTCGAAGCGGAGCATCGACTCGATGACCTGGGCCGTCGTCAGGGTGCCGTCGAGGAGGTTCAGCAGGTGCCAGGTGTGCCCCCGGGCGTCGTCCTGCAGGTCGGCGGCGATGCCGAGGTCGGTGCCGAGCCGGATGCGGCCGTCGCCGAGGGGGATCGGGGGGAGGACGGGCTTCACTCTGGGCCGTATCACGGTGGTTCCTCTCCGCGCGCTGCGGACCGGGAGGGGAGTCGGCGGAGCGGCGGGGCCGCGGCCGACTCCCCGGCCGGGTGTGGATCAGCAGTCGTTGGTCAGCTCACAGCCGGCGGTGGTCTCGATCTTCTCGAGCCGGCGGACGACGATCGCCATGGGACACCTCCCTCCCGGGTGTCGGTGCGTCTGCGGGCCGTGGCCCCGGAGTCGCACCACCATCACCCGCCCGGGGTCCCGGGCACATGGGTCCGCCGTCCCCTGTTCGGGCGCGAGGGTGTGGGCGGGATGCGCGGGTGGGGGACCGCAGTGCGGAGCGGGATCCGATCAGACCTTGGGGGAGAGGCCGAGGTCCACGTTGTTGGCCGCTCCCACGGAGTCCACCGCGGCGCTCTGGGAGAGAGTCTTCCCGAAGCACACCGACCAGGAGTTCGCCCCGACGCCCGAGGAGGAGCAGGCCCAAGTGCCTAGCGGACCGGCGGAGTTGTAGAGGTCCATCGCCGCGTGGACCGAGAAGAGGGCGGACCGGTTGTTGCGCACGATCACGGCTCCCTGGACGGAGCCGCCGCCCGCCGACCTGATCGCGCAGACCTGGGCGAGCACGTCGGCGGCGATCGTCCTGCTCCCGGCGCAGTGCCAGGTGGCGGAGCTGGAGGTGATCGGGTTGGTGTTGCCGTACGCGCGCCAGCTGCCGCTGTCCGCGGCCGTCGCGGGGGCGGCGGTCACCAGGCCCAGCCCGAGAGCGGAAGCGGCGACGGTCGTCCGGGCTGCGGTCGATCGTGTGATGCGCATGTGGTTCTCCTTCGGGTCTTCTCCGGAAGTTCCCCCGTGAGCAGGCGGTCCGAGTCTCCGTCAGTGCTCCGTGTGCTGACAACTTCCGTGCCGTGAGGGGTGGGTGGAGGAGGTGGCGGGGCGCGCCGGGCGGGCGAGCAGCGCCCCGGTGGCGAAGGCCGCTGCCGCGAGGCCGGCGGACAGCCGGAGGCCGGCGCTGAAGTCGTGCGAGGTCGCGGCCAAGGTCCCGAAGAGGGCCACGCCCACCGCACTGCCGATCTGCCGGGCGACGTTGAACACGGCCGTGGCGACGCCCGCACCGGCGGGCGGGGCGGTCTCGACGACGGCGGCGACGGCGGCGAGGGCCGTGGTGGTCTGTCCGAGGCCGGTGGCGATCAGGGCGAAGAGGAGGGCCGGGTAGGGGGTGTCGGGCCCGGCGAAGGTCCAGCCCAGGAAGCCGGCGGAGCCGAGCAGCAGGCCGGCGAGCATCGGGAGGTACGGGCCGGTGCGGGCGGTCACCCGGCCGAACAGTGGGGCGGCGAGCAGGCCCATGGCGGCCGAGGGGAGCAGGGCCAGGCCGGTCTGCAGCGCGCTGAAGTGGCGCTCCTGCTGGAACTGGAGGGTGACCAGGAAGAGCATGCCGTAGTAGCCGAAGCTGATCAGCAGTCCGATGAGGGTGGTCGCGGCGAAGGCCCGGGAACGGAACAGCGACGGAGGGAGCAGCGGCGTGCGTGCGCCCTGCCCGCGCTCCAGGCCGCGCTCCAGGCCGCGCTCGACGAGGACGAAGGCCCACAGGGCTGCCGCTCCGAGGCCGAGGGCGGAGAGCGTGACGGGGGAGGCCCAGCCGCGCGGGCCCGCCTCGTTGAGGCCGCCGGCCACCCCTGCCAGGCCGAGGACGGCGAGCAGTTGGCCCGCCGGATCGGACGACCGGGGCGTCAGGCGGGGCTGGGCGGCGGGGAAGTGCCGCAGGGTCAGGAGGAGGCCGAGGACGCCGACGGGCAGGTTCAGCCAGAACACCGCCCGCCAGTCGGCGGCCGCGACGAGCAGCCCGCCGACCGCCGGACCGGCGCCGAAGGCGACCGCCGCGACGGCACCCCAGACGGCGACGGCCCGGGCCCGTACCGCGCGGTCGGGGTAGACGGCCTGGAGCAGGGCCAGCGAGGCCGGGACGAGCAGCGCGGCCCCGGCGCCCTGGCCGAGCCGTCCGGCGATCAGCGCACCGGGGGTGGCGGCCAGGGCACAGGCGGCGGAGGCGGTAGTGAAGAGGCCGAGCCCGGCGAGGAACGTGCGGCGCGGGCCGTGCCGGTCGGTCAGGGCGCCGCCGAGCAGGAGCAGCGCGGCGAAGACGGTGCTGTACCCGTCGACGATCCACTGCAGCGCGGAGGCGTCGGTGCCGAGGTCGGAGCGGACCGAGGGGAGCGCGACGTTGACGGCGGTGACGTCCAGCATCACCAGGAAGTAGCCGAGGCTGAGGGTGAGCAGGGGTGCCAGGGCGAGCCGGTCCGGGCGCGGATGATCCCGGAGGCCAGGTGGGTGGTGGGTCGCTGCGGTGGTCATGGTGACGAGCATCGGCCCCGGACGCTTCGTCACCCGACGAAACGTGCCGGGCCTAGGGTTGGGGTCGTGCCCAACGCCAGTGACCGTCGCGCCCCTGCCTTCAAGTACCAGACCGACGTCGCGCGCGCCGCCGCGCTCATCGCCGATCCGTCGCGGGCCGCCATCCTCAAGTGCCTCGGCGACGGCCGCCCGCTCACCGCCGGGGCACTGGCGGAGGAGGCGGGCATCGGTGCGGCGACCGCCAGCGTGCACCTGGCCAAGCTGGTCGAGGGCGGGCTGGTCACCGTCGAACGCCAGGGCAGGCACCGCCTCCACCGGCTCGCCGGACCCGAGGTGAGTGCGGCGCTGGAGGCCCTCGCCGTGATCGCTCCGCCGCTGCCGGTCACCTCGCTCAAGCAGGGCAACCGCGCCAACGCCCTGCACCGGGCCCGCTCCTGCTACGACCACCTGGCCGGGCGGCTCGGCGTGGCCCTGATGCGCGGCCTGCTGGAGCGCGGCGTGCTGACCGGGCACGACGGTGTGCACCGCCCCGGCGAGGCCGTCCGCGACCGACCGGCCTCCTACGGCCGCGACCTCGCCTACGTCCTCGCTCCGGCCGGTCGGCCGGTGCTCGCCGAACTCGGCATCGACAGCGCGGAGTTGGCGTCGCGCCGTCCCGCCGTCCGGTACTGCGTCGACTGGAGCGAGCAGCAGCACCACCTGGCCGGCGGCCTGGGTGCCGCACTCAGCGCGCGCCTGTTCGCCCTGGACTGGGTGCGCTGGGGCCCCAGCCCTCGGGTCGTCCACCTCACGGAGGCGGGCTCGCGTGGGCTGAACCGCACCCTCGGGGTCGTCCTCGGGGAGTGAGGACGACGTCAACCGGCGGAGTTGGCGGAGGAGTTCGGGGCTGCGGATCCGGACCACCACCCTGTGCCCCGACCCGCTCTGACCGGCCGTCAGGCCGGGCAAACGCGAATCCGGTTCGAGGTTCGTCACATTGCGCGTCGTTGACACGTTCTTGACCATCCCTTTAGCTTTGGCATGGCGACCTCAAAGGGGTCGTTTGCCCACTCCTCATCCCGGAGGTGCCCGTGGAACAGCTCATCGCCAAGATGACCCAGGACGACAAGTGGAAGGGCTGGGTCGCCGTCAACTCGGCGTCCACCGCCAAGGACGGCTGCATCAGCGTGGCCAAGGAGGGCTGTATCAGCGTCGCGAAGTCCGGCTGCGTCTCCTGACGCACCACCGGTAGCCGGGTGGCCGTGCCGGTGCCCCGGCCCGGCCACCCGTGCGTGGACCACCCAGCCGCCCGTACCCACCCCGGGGGTGACAGTGAACGGCCAGCCGACCGCCGACGTGGTCGACCGGATCAAGGACGTCCCGATCTACCGCAGTTCGATCGAACGGGGCCACTTCCCCGTGCTGGAGAAGCCCGAGATCGCCCGCGGCTTCCCCGGCAACTGGATGACGCCCGCCCTCGCCGCCGCCCTGGAGGCGGGCGAGGCCGAGTACGTGCTCTCCACCGGGACCAACCACGCCCGGATGCAGATCATCCGCCCGCCGTACTTCCTGCTGCACTCCTACTACCGGCTGTGGAGCGAACACCCCGACCTCGCCGCGAGCTGGCGGGAGGGCTGCCGACGGGTCTCGCTGACCACGGTGCTCGCCACCGAGCACGTCGCCCGGGTCAACGCCCGCAAGCGCGGGGGAACCGCCGTCGCCGAGCCGGAGCTGGACGACCGGCGGCTGGACGGGCGCACCGTCTACCTCAACCTCCGCCTCGACCCGGCGGGTTGGAGCCGTGGTGAGGTCGAGCGGATGCTCGGCGAGATGCGGGAGGCCGCCGCGGCGCACCCCCAGGGGCGCTACCTGCTGGACTGCTCGTCGAGCCACCTCGCCCATCTGGTGCGGAAGACCGACCGCTGGGACCTGTGGGATCGGTTCCCCCGGCCGGCCGCCATCGTGCACGCCTACGAGTACACCCCGCGCAACGTCTCCCGGTACCTCCGCGAGCGCTTCCACTGCCCGGTCGTCGACCTCTTCGGCAGCACCGAACTCGGCTACCTCTACTACGCGGACAGTGGCGGCGACTACCACCCCTACCTGCACGGCATGAGCGTCGAACTCCTCCCCGTCGCCCCCGGCAGTCACATCCACAGCCTGATCGTCACCAGCGTGCGCAACCCCTGGATGCCGCTGGTCCGTTACCGTTCCGGCGACTGCGTCCGCACGGCGGACGGCTCCGCCGACCCGGAGCGGATCACCCGCTTCTGCGGGCGGGAGAAGGAGCTGCTGGCCGGTCCGCACGGGCCCGTCGCCCAGGGCGATCTGGACGACGTGGTCAGCGACATCGCCCCGCAGGTCTTCCTCCAGCACCTGGCCGTCACCGAGGCCGGTGGCGCCGTGCTCCACTGCACCACCTTCGACGGCCTCCCGCCCGGCCCGGCCGAGACCGGGGCGCTCGCCCGCGCCGTCCGGGACCTCACCGGCCGGCCCGGCCGGATCGCCCACCACCAGCACCTGCCGATCGGCGCGTCCGGCAAATACGCCTGGCTCGCGGCCGACGGCCGACCAGCGGACGGAGCCCGATGACCAGTCAGCCCTCCGGCACCCCAGGTGTCCCCGGCACCTTCGTCACGGCCGCCGAACTACGGTCGCTGCTCGGCGAGGAGCTGCACGCCGAGGCCGTCGCCCAAGCCGCCGCCATCACCGGGGACGGCCCGCAGGGCGCCGAGCGTCAGGTCCTGGAGTGCCTGCGCTACCTCTACCTGATCTCCCGTCACCGGGACGCCCTCGCGGGGTTGTTCCTGCCGGTCGAGCAGCACATCGACGAGGTCTGGCACTTCCTGATCCTGCAGACCCGCGAGTACGCCGCCCTCTGCGAGCGCCTGCCCGGCGGCTTCTTCGTCCACCACCGCAGCATCGGCTACGAGGCCTACCAGCAGGAGCCCGGGCGGGAGGTCGCAGCGGAGCAGGCCCTGCGCTGGATCCCGCTCTACTGCCGGGAGTTCGGCCCCTTCGACGAGGAGGCGACGGCGCACTGGACCATCGTGCGCTACCTCCACCAGCAGCTCGACATGTCGCTGGCGGAGATCTCGTCCCTCCAGCCGCTCGCCGCCGGGTGAGCGCCGCCGCGGCCGCCACCCCGGCGGCCCTCCCGTCCGCCGACCCGCCCGAACAGCGCCGCACCCTGGCCGTCCTGATCGCGGCTCAGACCCTCAGCGGCACCGGGCTCGCCGCGGGCATCACCGTCGGCGCGCTGCTCGCCGACGACCTGCTCGGCTCGACCGGCCTGGCCGGTGTGCCGAGCGCCCTGTTCACCGGCGGGGCCGTCCTCGGCGCCCTCGCCATCGGCCGACTCTGCCAACGGTACGGCCGCCGCCCCGGACTGGCCGCCGGCTACGCGGCCGGAGCGCTCGGCAGCCTCGGCGTGGTCGCCGCCGTGGCCGCCCAGCACGTCGCCCTGCTCCTGTTCGCGCTGCTGGTGTACGGGGCGGGCACCGCCACCAACCTCCAGGCCCGCTACGCCGGTGCCGACCTGGCCGCGCCGCACCGGCGCGGCCGGGCGGCCGGCGTGGTGCTGCTCGCGACCACCTTCGGGGCGGTGGTCGGGCCGAACCTGGTCACCGTCTCCGGCGAGGCCGCCGAGGGATGGGGCATCCCGCCGCTGGCCGGGCCGTTCCTGCTCGCTGCGCTCGCGTACGGGGCGGCGGCGGTGCTGATCGGGGTGCTGCTCAGGCCCGATCCGCTGCTGCTCGCCCGCCGGCTGGCCGTCGGTGCGGCGGACTCGGCCGAGGCGCCCGCGGAACGTCCCGCGGAACGTCTCGCGGAGCCGACCACCGGTGCTGCGGCGTCCCGCGGGCCCGGGGTGGCGACCGGACTGTGGGTCATGCTGCTCGGCCAGGCGGTGATGATCGCCGTGATGACGATGACCCCGGTCCACCTCGGCCACCACGGACACGGCACCGGCGCCGCCGGACTGGTCATCGGCCTGCACGTGGGCGCGATGTTCCTGCCCTCCCCGGTCAGCGGCTGGCTGGTGGACCGCTTCGGGCCGCTGCCGGTCACGGCAGCGGGCGGGCTGACCCTGGCGGCGGCGGGCGTCCTCGCGGCGGCCGCGCCTGGTCACTCCGTTGGCGCCCTGGCTGTAGCCCTGGTGCTGCTCGGCCTCGGCTGGAACCTCGGCCTGGTCAGCGGGACGGCCATCGTCACGGCGGCCGTTCCGGTCGAACGGCGGGCGAGCGCCCAGGGATCGGTGGACGGCGCCCTCGCCGTCGCGGGCAGCACCGGCGGACTCGCCTCCGGGGTGGTCGTCGCCGCCGGCGGCTACCCGGTGCTCGCGGTCTGCGGAGCACTTCTTGCCCTGCTGGTCGTCCCCGTCACCGTCGCGGCGGCCCGGGGCCGGGTCCGGGGCCGGGGCGGGGTCAGGGGCCGGTGAGCACCCGGGGCAGCCGTTCCGCCACCGCGTCGGCGAGGCCCTCGAACTCGCCGCGCAGGAAGGGGGCGGCGAGCCGGGCGAAGCCGTGGAAGCGCAGGGAGGCGCGGTAGTGCACCAACGTGCCGCCCCCGTCGGCCGGGCGGACCGCGATGTCGTCGGTGGCGGTGACGGTGCGGTTGCGTCCGACGAACACCAAGCGCCCCGGGTCGTACCGCTCCAGACGGTAGGTCAGCTCGGTCAGCCGCCCCCGGAACCGTGAGGTGTTCCGCCACTGCGCCCCACGGACGACCGGCCCGCCGTCGAGACGGACACAGGCCTCGGTCCCCGGGTCCCACTCCACGGTGTTCGCGAAGTCGGCGAGGTAGTGCAGCACCTCCTCGGCCGACCGTTCGACGCGCATGCTGCGCTCCACGCTGATCATCGGTCCTCCCGCTCGCGTCCGTCTGCCGGGCCGGTGCCCTCGGTGGGTGTTCGGCGCCGACCCGCCGGCGGATTGCGCGCCGGGTCCACGGGGTGCGGCTGTGAGGGGGGCCACCCGTTGGTGGTGGCGGGGCCGACGGTCCGTGGTCGTGTCCTTGCGGTGGGTCGACGATGTGCCCGGCGTCACCGTCCGGGCGGGGTGACGGGGGCCACATCGGGGCCCGGATGGATCTTGCGGTGGGTCCGGCGGGCCCTTGGAATCGGGGGTCCGGGCTCGGCCGTACCTTCGGTAACGCCGCCCTGAGCTGGCATTTCGCCGAAATGCTTGTCCCAGACCCCCGACCGCTCGTAGCTTCGTAACCAGTGCACAGCGCACCACCCGGGCCCACCACCCGCGGCCCCCGCCCCACAGGCGGCCGGGCACACGCGGTCAAGGTGACCGGGGCGGCCCACCACACCCCTCGTGTGAACAGCCGCCCGCCGCGTGCGACACCCCGGAGACCCAGCCCACTGTTCAGGGCCCGCTCCGTGCTGTCCGCCCCGGGACTTCCGAAAGGATCTGCATGACCTTCCGTCACGAGACCACCGCCACCTCCACCTCCGTCAAGCGCAACCGCCTGCGGATGGTCCTGGTGGGCGGTGCTGTGGCCGCCCTTCCGGTTGCGGGCCTCGTCACGGCCACCTCGGCCTCCGCCGCGTCCTCCTCGACCTGGGACTCGGTGGCCCAGTGCGAGAGCACCGGCAACTGGAACATCAACACCGGCAACGGGTTCTCCGGCGGCCTGCAGTTCACTCCGAGCACCTGGGCCGCCTACGGCGGCACCCAGTACGCCTCCTCCGCCGCCCAGGCCACCAAGGGCCAGCAGATCGCGGTCGCCGAGAAGGTCCTCGCCTCCCAGGGCCCCGGCGCCTGGCCCGTCTGCTCCGTCAAGGCCGGCCTCACCAAGGGCGGCGCCCCGGCCCAGACCGACACCAGCGCCCCGGTGAAGTCCACCAAGCAGGCCGACCAGAGCACCAAGGCCGCGCCGAAGAACGACACCCAGGCCGCCTCGCGCGGCACTGAGCGCAAGCCCGTCGCCAAGACCACCCCGGACACCGCGGCCGCCCCCGCGCAGAAGAGCACCGGTGGCAGCTACACCGTCAAGAGCGGCGACACCCTCGGCGCCATCGCCGCCGCCCACGGCGTCGACCTCACCACCCTGTACGGCAACAACGCCCAGGTCATCGGCAGCGACATCGACATGATCCTGCCCGGCCAGGTCCTCAGCATCTGACCCACGGTCGGAACCGGCAGACCACGAAGCTCCCCTTCACCGACCCCGGTCGGTGAAGGGGAGCTTCGTCGCGTCCGTGACCTGCACCTGGCCTGGCCGCCGATCCTCGGCGAGCTTGGCGCGGGCCCGTTCCTGGAGTCCGTGGCGATGGCGGCCGGTCTCCAGCCGTTCGGCGATCTCCTCCAGGATGAAGCCGAGCCGTTTTGCGCAGCCCTTCGGCGCTCACGGCCGGCCGCCGTCGGTGCGGATCCGGTCATGCAGGGCGGTCAGCACGGCCTCGTGGGATCGGTCGACCGCGACGCCGAGCTGCACCTCGCCGTCGACCAGGGTCACGGTGAAGGTGAAGAACGAGCAGCACCCGCTCTCCCGTCCCGCCAACTCCCGCACCTGCTCCTCGACGCCTTCGCCCCCGGCGAGCAACAGGTTCAGCCGGAGCCGGTCCGGTCGGGAAACTGTGGTCAGGCGGTCGGCGAACAGCGCGTCCCACTCGGCCACCCGCAGCGGCTGCTCCACCGTCGGCAGGGTGCACGAGGTCGGCACCCAGTTCAGCTCCGTCATCGGCCCCGCTCCTCGTGTCTCCCCGTACGCGGTGCGCGCCGGGGACGTCTACGACGGTAAACCTGTACCTGGGTACAGGTGGCAAGCTCGGCGTGAGGCCCCCGCGTCCGCCCCACGAGCCTTTCGCCCGGCCGGCCGAGCGGGCCGGTGAGTCCTACGGGATCGGTCGGCCCGGAGATCGTGCCCAATTGGTGCTTGCGGTGCGGGTCTTGTGCTTGCGAGCATCGCGACTGCAGCACCGCCGACCAGGCGGAGCCGTAGCCACACGGGGGAACCAATGCGCATCTCACGCCTGCTCGCAGCTGCCCTGCTCACCGCGCTCGCCGTCGGCGTCACCGTCCAGCTGGGAGTGGCCGACGGCCGGGCCGGTTCTCCGGCGGAGCTCGGCTACATCAACATCAACAACAGCGTGCTCCCTTCGCCCAAGCCCGTCTGAGCCCTACTGGGCAGGGATGGCCGGGGAGTCCGGTAGTGATCTCCCTGCCCCATCCCGGCTGGCGGAATCCAAGGACTGCCCCGTCATAGATTCCGGCGGATCGGGGCGCGCCCACCACATCGCCCGTCCGTGACGGTGCGGGCCTTCGCCGTGTGAGGTGAGGGGTTCTCGCAGGTCGACGCGGTGTCGTCCGATGACACGCTCGACCGCTTGGGCCAGGTTGTTCAGCAGATGCCAGGCATCCGCCACCTGCACGGCCCGCGGGGCTCCAGCCTGGGCCCACTCGCGGAACGAGCCGGCACGGTCGCGGCAGACGACCCGGACCTCCGGATGGTCTCGCAGCCAGGTGGCGAAGGTGCTGGTGGCGCGGTCTGCCAGGATGTCGACAGGGTGACGGGTGGTCATGTCGACGAGGATTGTCGCGTAGGTGTCAGCGGACACGCCGAGATGACTCTGGCGCGGATTCCGTGAAAGTCGCCTACAGGTGTTGCCAGTTGGCAGTCACGGCGAGCTACACCGAGTCAGTTGCCGGTCGGGGCCAGGTTGTCGCGGGTCTCCACGTACGCACAGAGTTGCGTCCAGGTGGAGACCGTCCGGCCGTTGGGGGATGGGGGCGGTGGCGTGTGGGCATGCTCGCCGACCAGGATCAGCCCGGCGTGCTCGCGTGCGGCTACGCCGTCGTCCGCGATGATCACCTCGGTCCGCTTCCAGCTTGGGTGGTAGCGCCGCTCGGGGATCTCCGCCAAGTGGGCCGCGTCCGGCAGGCCGGGCCCTGGATGGTCGAGGAACCGGACGACCGGGCCCGTTGAGCAGCCCACGTCCGCAGTGCCGACCACCCGGATCAGGTACGGTTGCCCGCTCCTTGCCCGGTACGCGTACACCCGGCCGGGGACGGTCCGCGCCGGTTTCGGGAGGCGGACACGGACCGGGCGTGGTTCGGGTTGCGGGCTCTCCAGGCGGGCTCGGAGCCGTTGCAGGACGGCAGCACGTCGGCGTACCTCCGCGGCCCCGGCTTCCTCCCAGCGTTCCAGGTCGCCGCCGGCGTCCAGCATGGTGAGGGCTTCCTGCCGGGCGGGCTCGCTCAGCCGACCGAGCCTGAACTGGGTGTCCGCCAGTGTCAGCCGCACCACGACGTACTCGTCCGGATCGGAGAGTTCCTCGGCGAAGGCATTCAGCACCCGTGCCCGGGCTTCCTCCGCATCCGCTCCCGCTTCCAGAGCCTCGCGGTACGCATCACGGACACCGCACGCGGTGTCGTCCGAGTACAGCCCGGTTCCGTACGTTCCCACGCTCTTCTGGGTTGCGTCCAGGGAAGTGGTGTACGGGTTCTACCCGTTCCGGGGGTTTCGTCCCGGTGACGGGTGTCGCCTGAGAACGTAGAACGGCCACCGGTTGATCCTTCGAGATGTCTGACGTCACGAAGAGGAGACCAACACGATGACCGCACCCGACAGTCTGCCGCTTGCCGCCCTCCTGGAGGAGAACCTCGCCTCGGCGAGTCCCGACTTGTTGCGGGCGATGGTGAAGACGTTCGCGGAGGCGATGATGTCCGCGGATGTGGACCGGGCCTGCGGCGGCGAGTACGGCCGCCCCGGCGAGGACCGGGTCAACTCCCGTAACGGCTACCGGAACCGGGACTGGGACACGCGTGTCGGCACGATCGACCTGGCCATCCCGCGCGTCCGCTCCGGGACCTACTTCCCGAGCTGGCTGCTGGAGCGCCGGCGCCGGGCCGAGCAGGCCCTGGTCTCCGTGGTCGCCACCTGCTACCTGCTCGGCGTCTCGACCCGGCGGGTGGAGAAGCTCGCCGAGAGTATGGGTGTCACCCAGCTCTCCAAGTCCCAAGTCTCCGAGATGGCAAAGCACTTGGACGAGCGGGTCGCCGAGTTCCGAAACCGCCCACTTGACCAGGGCCCCTACACCTTCGTCTGGGTCGACGCCCTCACCCAGAAGGTCCGTGAGGGCGGCCGCGTCGTCAACGTCCACTGCCTGGTCGCGGTCGGGGTCAACAACGAGGGCCAGCGCGAGGTTCTGGGCCTGGACGTCGCCACCAGCGAGGACGGCGCTGGCTGGCTGGCCTTCCTGCGCTCGCTGGTCGCCCGCGGCCTGGGCGGCGTCAAGCTCGTCGTCTCCGACGCCCACGCCGGCCTGGTGGACGCGATCGGCGCGACCCTGCCCGGCGCGTCCTGGCAGCGGTGCCGAACGCACTACGCCAGGAATCTGCTCTCGCAGGTCCCCGAAGTCCGCCCAGCCCTGGGTTGCCACCCTGCTGCGGACCGTGTTCGAACAGCCCGACGCGAAGGTCGTGCGCCAGCAGATGGCGACCGTCATCGCCGCCCTCGACGAGCGATTCCCCAAGGCCGCAGAGCACTTGGAGGCCGCCCGCGAGGACCTGCTGGCCTTCGCCGCTTTCCCCTCGCACGGTCTGGAAGTCGATCTGGTCGAACAACCCGCAGGAGCGGCTGAACAAGGAGATCCGGCGCCGCACCGACGTCGTCGGGATCTTCCCCGACCGCAGCTCGGTCATTCGCGCTGATCGGCGCAGTCCTGGCCGAGCAGAGCGACGAATGGGCCGAACAACGCCGCTACATCGG
Organism: Kitasatospora albolonga; assembly: GCF_039535905.1. Lineage (GTDB taxonomy): Bacteria > Actinomycetota > Actinomycetes > Streptomycetales > Streptomycetaceae > Kitasatospora > Kitasatospora albolonga. Next base: position 65,955 of record NZ_BAAAYB010000033.1, read on the forward strand.
CTCCGAGATCCTCGGCCGCTGCCGCCTCCACCCGATCGAGGGAGAAACCCCCGACGAGACCACCCCGACCGCACTCACCGCATAGCCTGAAAACGGATCACCGAGTGGCCGTCGATACACCACTCCAGCGGACGTGACCCTCTTCTGTCCTTCCGTCCGCTCACCGTCGGCCTCGGCCGGAACCGCTCGGAACCCGGCATATGAGCGGTGACCTGCACGAATTTTCGCACCCCGCCATCCCGGACCACCACCCAGCCCGCACAGGGCGCGGACCGTCCTGGGAGGCGACTCCTGTAAACGGCCGGGGCGCACGTTCCGTGAAAGCCACCCGGGGATGCTGCCAGTTAGCGATCATGACGGGTGTCTGTTGCTGATCTTCTGGCCGTCCTGTTCCCTCAGTTCGCGTTGTTGCACGTCGAGTTCGTCGGATCGGCTGGCCGGTCGGTCCGTGTTCACGCCCGGGGCCGGACGGCCGGCGCGAGCTGCCCGGGCTGCGGGGCCTGGTCCGAGCGGGTTCACAGCGGTTACGAGCGGCGGATCGGCGACACCGCGGTCTGCGGGCAGGAGCTGGTGCTGCACCTGCGGGTCCGCCGGTTCTTCTGTGACAACGAGGAGTGCGGGAAGCGGACCTTCGCCGAGCAGATCCCGGGCCTGACGTTCCGGTACGGCCGGTGCACGGTGCCGTTGCGGAAGGTCCGTGAGGCCGTCGCCCTGTCGCTGGGCGGCCGGGCCGGTGCCCGGCTGGCCGAGCACCTGGCGGTCGGCGTCGGCCGGGACGCTCTGATCCGCCTGATCCGCGCGCTGCCGGACCCGGCCACCGAGCCGGTGCGCGTGCTCGGCGTCGACGACTTCGCCTTGCGCAAGGGTCACCATTACGGCACGGTCCTGATCGATATTGAAGGCCGCCGTCCGGTCGATGTCCTGCCCGAACGGTCCGCCGACGGCCTTGCCGCCTGGCTCACCGAGCACCCCGGAGTCGAGGTGATCTGCCGCGACCGGGCCCGCTACTACGCTGAGGGCGCGGACCGCGGTGCCGGCACCGCCACGCAGGTCGCGGACAGGTTCCACCTGTGGCAGAACCTTGGCGAGGCGGCCGAGCGAGCCGTCGCCCGCCTCCGCCAGCAGTGGGTGCCGCCCGCGCCTGAGAAGGAGGAAGTGGTGCTGCCCGAGGTGGCCGACGGGCGGCGGGTTCAGCGAACCCGTGCGCGGCATGCGGCCGTGCACGCGCTGGTGAGCAAGGGCGTCCGCCACAAGGAGATCGTCGCCGAACTGGGCCTGGACCCGAAGACCGTCTGCAGGTTCATGCGCGCGGCCACCCCCGAGGAGCTGATCGGTTCGCGGCCCAGTGGCCGACAGAGCAGTCTGGACGGCCATGCCGCCTACCTGATCGCCCGCTTCAACGAGGGCTGCTACAGCGCCGACCGCCTCCACCGCGAACTTGCCGAGCCCGGACTGACCGTCAGCGAGCGGACCGTGCGCCGCTTCGTGCACCGGCTGCGTGAGAACGCCAAGCCGACCACCCACACGCCGATCCCCAAGGTCCGCGAGGTGACCTGGCTGATCCTCACCCACCCTGACAACCGGTCAGAAGCCGACCGCGTCGTCCTGAAGGAACTCCGCGACCGCAGCCCGGACTTGGACGCCGCCTGCGACCTCGTCACCCGGTTCGCCTCCATCCTCGTCAACCGCCGGGGCCAGGAAGAACTTGAGCAGTGGACCGCGGATGCCGAGAGCAGCGTCCTGCCTGAACTGCGAAAGTTCGCCACCGGTCTGCGCAAGGACTGGGACGCCGTCCTGGCCGGCCTCACGCTCCGCTGGAACTCCGGCCCGGTCGAGGGGCACGTCAACCGCATCAAGATGATCAAGCGCCAGATGTTCGGCCGAGCGAAGCTCGACCTCCTCCGCAGGCGCGTGCTCCTCACCCGGCCGTGAGGGCTGGGCAGTCAGTCAGGGGACTGCCCTATCGCCACAGGTCAGCTCCGTCACGCCCACTGGGATCCATCGTGAGGAGATCCTCGTGCAGACCCGCGAGGACGCGCCCCGTCGGAGAGAGGTCCTCCCCGGTCTCCATCACCCTCCAGCCGACTTCGACGCCCGAGGCGTTCACATCACCGCCGGCGTCAAGCTCGTCTAGCGTCGTGAACACCGACTCATAGGCCACTGCCCGAGCCAGGAGAACCAGGTCGGCCCGGTCCGCGCCGGCGGCAAGGAGCCGCTTGGCGGCTGGGAGTTGATCGAGGGCACCCGGATCGGCCCAGTCGTTGATCGGACTACGCCACAGGCTTCGGAGCAGCATGAACCGGGCGAGCTGCGGCAAGTCCTCGCTCAACTCCGACCTGACCCAGTCCGCAGCGTCAGCCGCACCAAGAGCATCGAGCTGGGCACGCAACGACAGTGCCAGGGCCTGCGACTTGGCATCCAGGCCGTTCAGCCACGCCTGCCACTCTGTCTGGGGATCACTCACCGCACCAGCATGCCCTATGGCCACCACGGGCTGACCAGGGGATCGCGCCGATCACGGAACTCGCGCCAGAGCCGCCGAGATCCGTTCTGACGGTCAGTCGAATGCCTTGTGGGCAGACAACTGATCTCCCTGCCCGGTGTGACAAGTAGTCACCTGGTCAGGTGTACGCACGCCGCTGTGGGCTGGGTTGGTCAGGCCTCGCGTATGACGCCGTCCCGGTGGTCCTGGAAGGCGTGCGAGCTCGTGGCGGCGTCGTGCGAGGCAAGGAAGGTGCCCTCGGAGATGTCGAGGACCCGGCAGCCGACCGCGTCGGCGATCCGGAACACGGCCGTCAGGGCGTCATAGCCGGTTCCCCGGACGTGCAGCATGATCGATTCGACGGGGTCGTCGGAGCCGATGTTCACCTCGACGGACCAGGCCGGGCCGGCGAGGTGTCCCCCAGGCCGGATCGGTGAGGTCGATGCCGGGGATCCGCTCGCGCAGGGCGGCCGCGACGTGCTCGCGTGAGCCCAGGGGGTCGGAGCGGAAGTCGTCCGGGAGTCCGTCGACCGCGGTGACGTCGGCGGGAGCGGGAAGCAGAAGCAGGTCCCAGCTCATGAAGTCCTCCGGATGATGTAGTGGTGACCGCCCCCGCAGCAATTACCGAACACCTCTGGCCAGGGCAGAACGCGCTTTTCAGGCTTTCCTGGCCGCCCGGCTGCTCTTCTGGAAGCTGCGCACCGGGAACAGGTGGTAGGACCAGGGGAATGCCTTGATATATCCAGCTGCTGCCTCAAAATGTGGCTTTGCCCGGTCGTGTTGTCCCGTGAGTGAATACCAGAAGGCGCAGTAGTTGTGCAGTGCGTGCTGGCCTTCGGTGTTTCCGTGCTCAAGCCATCCGTCGACGGCCTTTTCGATCGTGTTTCGTATGGAGTACTTGGCAGTCACCCCGAGCCGCTCACTGGCGGGGCTGTCGAACCATAGCTCGATGTAGGCCTGCACGATGTTCAGGTGCACGGGCGATCCGGCCGGAGCGGTGCTGCGCTGCTCCTCGATGGCGTTCTGCAGCACCGGGAAAGGGGTGCCCCACTTCGGGGACAAGGAGAGGACCATCTGTTCGTTTCCGTGCAGGTGAGCTGGACTGCGGCGGTCCAGTTCGGCGAACCGCTCCAGCGTCCGGCGGGGGCCGATCTGCTGGCCTCGGGCCATGTGCACGAGAAAGACCCATGGCAGCGGGTCCTCGGGAGCATAACCTGCGGCTGTGTAGCAGATCTGCTCGGCGCCGTGGAGGGTGTCCCGGAACCCGCGGAACGCGGCTTGGTCCGTCTGGCTGGCCCGCGCATACCCGCGAATCTGCCATGCCCTCAGAACCTCATGGGCTCCGCGAAGCGTCCAGGAATTCGCGTCGTCTGCCAGGTTCTCAAACGAGTGCTGGAGTGAGGTGGGGATTTCCGTCCCGTGCAGACGTACCAGTTCTTCGGCCGCCACGTAGGCAATATCAGCCCTGACGTTATGGTCGGAGAAATCTGCCATCGAATGGACCACGGATGATGTGTCGCCGCGCCGGATGGCATCGCGGGCGGCTATCAGCTCCGTGCGGCCGTAGGTTCGGTCCAGTCGAGCAGTTCGGAATGGCAGGAGCAGCGTTCTGATCACCTCGGAAGGATAGTCACACGGAGCACCTGGGCGGACTCCACCCCCCACCTCCGTCTCGCCGCTGCCAGTGCTGGGCCCTGGTGGCGATTGGGCCGGGCGGGACGGTGGCCAGCGCCGGCAGCGGTGACTTCTCGGCAGGAGCCGCACCGCGCTGACCGTCGACCACTACCCGGACCAAGCGCCCCGCGCAGGCCCACATCCGGCTCCGGCAGGCTCAGATGCTGAGCAGGACGGCCCGGGTGAGCGTGACGGCTTGTCAAACTGCTGGCTGGGGCGGCCCGGCCCCGGGGGCCGGAGGTGGCACAACCGTGGGCGAGGATGTCTCCCATGACGATCTTCCCGGTCACAGTCCCCGCGTCCCTGGTCAGCGCCACCGGTCTGGAACCGGAGGCAGGCGACTGGCACCGTGCGGTGCGGCACGCGGTGGGTACTCCGGACGGTGAGACGTACGTACTCAGCGGCCTGTGGCGGCAAACCCGGTATGGCGGGGTCGACGACGGCCGGGACTTCATCTGCCAGTTGATCACCCGTCACGGCCCGGACGGCGACACCCGGACCACCGCCGTGATCACGCACGAGGCGCCGGGCGGCGCCGGCCCAACCTCGACGGTCCGCCGCAGCGAGAGCCTGACGCTGCTCCCCGACGGGACGCTCGTGCTGAGCGGCAAGCCCGGCAACACCCACCTGTTCACCCCGGAACTGGACCGGCTGCTGGCCGCCTGGCACATGGACGATCGGCCCAGCTGGAGCGACGAGCCGCAGACCGACGACCCGTTCGCCGCCACCGTTTCCGTCACCCCCGGTGGGCGGCTGCTGTGCCTGACCTCCGAGCACCGCCTCGAGAACTGGGGCTACCCCCGCGGCAACCTGATCGCCGTCTCCGAACCCGGCGACCACCTCGCCCCGGGCCACAGCCCGTCCTGTGGGCGATTGCGCGTGGCGGCGTCGTGCGGGGTGAGGAAGGTGCCCTCGGAGATGTCGAGGATCCGGCAGCCGGCCGCGTCGGCGATCTGGAACACGGCCGTCAGGGCGTCATAGCCGGTGCCCCGGACGTGCAGCATGATCGATTCGACGGGGGCGTCGGAGCCGATGTTCACCTCGACGGACCAGGCCGGCCCGGCGAGGTGCCCCCGGGCCGGATCGGAGAGGCCTATGCCGGGGACCCGCTCGCGCAGGGCGGCCGCGACCTGCGCGCGTGAACCCAGGGGGTCGGAGTGGAAGTCGTCCGGGAGTTCGTCGACCACGGTGACGCCGGCGGGAGCGGGAAGCAGAAGCAGGTCCCAGCTCATGAAGTCCTCCGGATGCTGTCGTGACCGTCCCCGCAGACAGGGCAGGCGCGTTCGTCGATCGAGTCCAGGGCCACCGGGTGACCGCAGAAGTCGCAGGGACGTGTGCCCTCGTCGATTGCTTGCCGACCAGCGGACTCGTCTTCCATGGCGCCAGCGTGTCAGACCGCCGATAGCTCGTGCGTGCTTCCGGTAGGTGCTGCTGCTCCGGGGGAGAGTTGCGGGGCCGGATCGCGACGGTCACGGACGACGAGGACCTGGCCGCAGTCGTGCGCCGCCGCATCGCCCAACCTGAAACCGGATCACCGAGTGGCCGTCGATACACCACTCCAACGGACGTGACCGATCTGGCGGTGCGGTCACGCTGGTGCCTCGCTGTTCCCCGCCACCTCGCGTTCGGCGAGGAAGGCGTCGAGGAGCTCGAACAGGACCGCGATGGCCCGCTGCTCCTCCTCGGGTGGGAGGTTCCCGATGTCCTCCCATCCTTGGGGCAGAGCGATGTGCAGGACTTGGCCCGGCCAGCCGTGGTTGCAGTCTCGGCCGCGGCGGGCGACCAGCCACTCGTGGAAGCCGGCGAGAGGGTCTGGACCGCCGTGGCGGTCGGCGTGCGTTGCATAGCCGGAAAGGAAGACGGTCACCCTGTCGAACGAGCTCTTGCCCACGACCATGCTTGGTCGCCGGCCCATGAAGGCGAAGAACTCGCGCGCGGTCAGACCTCGGCGAGACCCGTCGAACTCAGTCGTCGTCGTTCGGCAGCCAGTCGGTGGGGTGGGTGGGGGCCAGGCGGCGGACCACTTCGGCGAGTTCGACGCAGGCCTGTTCGAGGCGTAGGTGGGTGCTGCGCTGCTCCGCGACGATGGCGGAGAGCAGCAGGCCGGTGAGTGCGGCGCAGGCGTTGAGGGCTTGGAGCATCACCATGTCGGCGACCAGGCCGTGGTCGGCGAACGGGCCGGCGTGGTGGGTGGCCGCCGTGATGGTGAGGACCGAGACGATGGCCACGCAGGGTGCGGCGCCCGGGAGTTGGAAGCGGAGGGCGGCCCAGATCAGGAAGGGGAAGACGAGGAAGAGCACGCTCAGTTTGGTGGAGGTGGCGATGACCGTGACGGTGGCGGTCCCGGCCAGGAGGAGCAGGGGCTCGGCCCAGTCGAGGAGGTCGGGGTCGTCGGGGAGGCGGACGATGCGCAGGGCCAGCAGCAGCGGGGTGACCACCAGGACCCCCATCGCGTCGCCGGCCCACCAGGCCGACCAGGTGGGCCAGAAGCCGCCGTCCGGCAGGCTGTCGCTCAGCCCCAGCACGGCGACGCCGACGGTGGAGCTGATGAGCATGGCGGCGAAGGCCCCGAGGAAGACCAGCGCCATCCCGTCCCGCAGCCGGTCCAGCTCGGTCCGGAAGCCGACCCGACGGAGCATCAGGTAGGCGGCGACGGGGGCGAGGGTGTTGCCCGCGACGATGCCGATGGAGCCCCAGCGCGGGGTGCCGCCCGAGGCGATCACCAGGAAGGCGCCGAGGGCGACGCCGGGCCAGACCCGGAGCCCGAAGAGCAGCAGGGCGGCGAGCGCGATGCCGGTGGGTGGCCAGAGCGGGGTGACCCTCGCCCCGCCGATCACCACCTGCTGCATCAGGCCGAGCCGTCCGGCCAGCAGGTAGACGGCGGTGACGGCCAGCAGGAGGCCGCCGGTGGCCGCCAGGCGGCGGAGGTCGCGGGTGGGGGGAGCGGTGGGCAGCGGCACAGGAGCCATCACACTACGGCCGGGCGGCGGACCGGCCGGTGACACGCGCGGAGAAGGGGGTCCGTGGGGTGGCGCACCGGCAGGCGGGGGAGCAAACCGGCGGGCGGAGAGCGGTCGGGCGGGCCGGGAGCCGGTCCGTCAGCCGTGACGGAGCACCAGGACGGCGGCGTCGTCGGTGTGCCCGGTCAGTTCGGCCACGGCCAGCAGTTCGGTCGCCAGGTCCTCCGGGGCGGCCCGGCCGCGCTCGTGCAGGACGGCCGCCACCCGGTCCAGACCCGCCTCGATCGGGAACTGTGGCCCCTCGACCACCCCGTCCGTGACCAGGGCGACCACGCCCGGCCCGGTCAGCCGGTGGCGGTTGACCGGGTAGCGCTGGCCGGGGAGCACGCCCAGGGGCGGTCCGCCCTCGTCGTCGTGGTGGTGCGCGGCTCCGTCCGCGTCGGCCCAGACCGGCGGGACGTGGCCGGCCCGGGCGTGCCACAGCTCTCCGGTGGCCGGGTCGTAGCGCAGGAAGACGCAGGTCGCGAAGCGCCGGACGGCCATGGATATCAGCAGGTCGTTGGCGCGCGAGAGCACCTCACCGGGGTCGGCGACGGTGCTCGCCAGCGCGCGCAGGCCGACCCGGACCTGGCCCATCACGGCGGCCGCCTCCACGTCGTGCCCCTGGACGTCGCCCAGCGAGAAGGCCACCGAGCCGTCCGGGAGCAGGAAGCCGTCGTACCAGTCGCCGCCGATGCTCAGGCCGTTCCGGGCCGGGGCGTAGCGGGCGGCGGCCCCGAGGCCCGGCACCTGGGGGAGCGCGGAGGGCAGCAGCTCGCGCTGCAGGGCCTCGGCGAGCTCGACCCGGGCCTTCTGGAGCTCGGCCTGCTCCAGGGCGGACGCGGTGAGCCGGCCGAGCTCGGTCAGCAGGTCGTCCGCGCTGCGGCGGGCGGGGTGGCGGCGTCCCGTCATCGGCCCTCCGGCGGCGTGTGGGCGAGGTGGCGAGAGCCAGCCTATGTCGACCGAACGGGGGATGGCTGCCCGGTGCGGTCCGGTGCCGGGGAGGCCGTGGCGGACCGTAGCGCGGTGGTCACAGCGGGCTCACCACCGCTGTTCCTTCACCACGGCGCGGACGGCGTCGCGGAGCTGGTCGCGCTGGGGCTGGAGGGCGCGGTCGAGGGCGGGGGCGAAGGGGAGCACGGTGCCGTCGGGGCGGGTGATGCGGCGGGGCGGGGCGGTGAGGCGCATCTGCTCGGCGGCCGTGGCGAGGACCTCGGCGCCGATGCCGCAGCTGCGGTTGGAGTCGTCGATCACCACCAGGCGGCCGGTGCGCTCCAGGGAGGCGGCGAGGGCGTTCCAGTCGAAGGGGTACAGGGTGCGCGGGTCGAGCACCTCGACCGAGATCTCGGGGGCGAGCTCCTCGGCGACGGCGAGGGCGTCGTGCACCAGGTGGCCGACCGCGACCACGGTGACGTCGGTGCCTTCGCGGTGGATGCGGGCCTGGCCGAGCGGGATCGGGGCCAGCTCCCAGGTGACGGTCTCGCGGACGGCCAGGGCGGCGGCCGGGGCGAAGACGACGACCGGGTCCGGGTCGGCGACGGCCGAGCGGAGCAGCCCGTAGGCGTCGGTGGGGGTGGCCGGGACGACGGTCTTCATCCCGGCGTGGGCGAACAGGCTGTAGGGGTGGTCGGAGTGCTGGCCGGCCCAGCCGTCCCGGGAGCCGGAGCCCGGCACCAGGCAGGTGAGCGGGACGGAGGCCTGACCGCCCGTCATCAGGGAGAACTTGTGTGCCTGGTTGACCAGTTGCTCGAAGACCAGGAAGAGCAGGGAGGGGATCTGGAACTCGATCACCGGCCGCCGCCCGGTCAGTGCGGCGCCGATGGCCATCGAGGTGAAGGCCTGCTCGGAGAGCGGGGTGTCGACGATCCGGCCGGGGCCGAACTGCTTGAGCAGGTTGAGGGTGGGGCCGGCCATGCCGGCGCCGATGTCCTCGCCGAACACGCAGACGGCCGGGTCCTCGGTGAGGGCGTCGGTGAGGGCCCGGTTGAGGGCCTTGGTGTAGGAGAGCCTCATGCCGGCACCCCCGGGCGAGGGCGCAGGCCGTCGGCGTAGAGGTGGTCCAACGCACTGTCGGGGGAGGGGAGTTCGGAGGCGAGGGCGAAGTCAGAAGCGGCCGCCAGCTGTTCGGCGACCGAGGCGTCCAGATCCGCGGCCTGGCCGGGCGGCAGCAGCGCGGCGCCGCGGGGCAGCGGGTCGAGGCCGCGCCAGCCGTCGACCTCCTCGGGGGTGCGGTAGTGCAGTTTCATCAGCCGTTCCATGGTGTGGTGGCCCTCGTAGCGGTAGGTGCGGCACCGGAGGAAGCCGGGGCCGCCACCGGCGGAGGCGCGTTCGACCGCCTCGGCGGCGGCCGCGCGGACGGCCTCGGTGTCCATCCCGTCCACCTCCACGGCCGGGATGCCGAAGGCGGCGGCCCGGCCGGTGGCGCTGCCGGCCACCGCCACCGAGGCGGGCAGGGTGGTGGCGTAGCCGTTGTCCTCGCAGACGAAGAGCACCGGCAGCCTCCACATCGCGGCCAGGTTGAAGGACTCCAGCAGGACGCCCTGGTTGAGGGCGCCGTCGCCGAAGAAGGCGACGGCGACCCGGTCCTCCCCGGCCTGGACGGCGGACCAGGCGGCGCCGACCGCGATGGCGCCGCCCGCGCCGACCATGCCGTTGGCGCCCAGGATGCCGAGCGAGAAGTCGGCGGCGTGCATCGAGCCGCCCCGGCCCTGGTTCAACCCGCCGGTGCGGCCCAGGAGTTCGGCCAGCAGGCGGTCCGGGGCCGCACCCTTGGCGAGTACGTGGCCGTGGCCCCGGTGGGTGGAGGTGATCCGGTCCTGCGGGCGCAGCGCGGCGCAGACGCCGACCGCCACCGCCTCCTGCCCGATGTAGGGGTGGATGCCGCCGGTGATCGCCCCGGACTTCACCAGGCCGAGCGCGAGCTCCTCGAAGCCCCGGATCAGGCGCAGCATCCGGTAGCGTCCCGCGAGGGTCCCGAGGTCGCTCACGGGGTGCCCTGCCAGACGACGGGGCAGATCTCGGGGTCGGCGTAGTCGGGGCGCCCGTCGGCGGTGCGGCGGACCACCACGTCGTGGTTGTAGGAGGCGGGCGTGCCGTCCGGACGGGTGGCGTGGCGGTACTCGTTGGCGCCGTCCTGGAGGTGGAGCGAGACGGCCCGGCGCGGGGTGTCGGCCAGGTTGGCGCCGCTGCCGTGGTAGGTGCGGCAGTGGTGGAAGGAGACGTGGCCGCGCGGGATCTCGACGGGGACCTTCACCACCTCGGCGCCGTTGTGCGCGGCGTTGGCGGCGAGGATCCCGTCCAGCTCGGAGCGGTCGCGCTGGGCGAAGTGCCGGGTGGCGTCCTCCTGCGAGGGGAGCTCCTGCCAGCGGTGGCTGCCGTCGACCATGGTGATGGTGCCGTTCTCCACCCCGCAGTCGTGGAAGGGGATGAAGGCGGTCAGCATGTCGTCGGAGGTCGAGGTGTGCCAGTAGTGCTTGTCGAAGTGCCACGGCACGTGGTTGGAGGGCTCTCCGGCGATCGGGGGCTTGAGGATCAGGGTGGACTGGAAGACCCGGATCTCCTCGGCCCCGGCCAGCAGCGCGGCGACGGCGCCGACCAGCGGCTTGCGCAGGATCGCGGCGATGGCGTCGCTCTCGTAGTGCACGTAGTCGTTGTGCCGCTGCACCGGGCCGTCGGACGGCTGCCAGGCGGCCAGCCTCGGCGGCCGGACGGGGAGGGTGCGGTCGCGGTGGCCCTCGTAGTAGTCCTCGGTGGCGGCCTGGAGGGTGTCGAGCTCCTGGTCGGTGAAGAGCTTCTTCGACAGGTACCAGCCGTGCTCCCGGTAGCCGGCCACCTCCTCGGGCGTGGGCAGCAGGGCGCGCTCGGCCTCGGTCAGGACGAACGCGGGGGCGGTGGTGGTCATGGTGCTTTCCTCTCGGGAGCGGACGGGTCGGACGGCGCGTCAGACGGAGGCGGTGGCGCGCTGGCGCTCGACGGCCTCGTAGAGGGCCTTGATGTTGGCGGTGCCGAAGGTGCCCGCGCCCTGACGCTCGATCAGCTCCAGGAAGAAGGTCCGCCGGGGGTGGGTCGAGCGGGCGAAGATCTGGAACAGCTGGCCGCCGTGGTCCTGGTCCACCAGGACGTCCAGCTCGCGCAGCGTCTCCACCGGGATCGCGGTGCCGCCGAGCCGCTCGGCCAGGGCGTCGTAGTAGGTGCCGGGGGTGGTGAGGAACTCGACGCCGTGCGCGCGGGCGGTGCGCACGGCGCCGGCGATGTCCGCGGTGCGGAAGGCCAGGTGCTGGACGCCCGCGCCGTCGTGGTCGGCGAGGAAGCGGTCGATCTGCCCGGCCCGGCGGGTGGTGTCGGGCTCGATCAGGGTGAAGGTGACCTCCCCGGAGGCGCTCTGCACCACGCTGGAGTCCATCGCCTGCTCGCCGACCTCGATGTACTCGCCGAAGATCCGGTGCAGGCCGAGCGCGGCCTCGCAGAACCGTACGGCGTCCGCGAGTTGACCGGCCGGTACGCAGATCGCGACGTGGTCGAGCGCGTCCAGCAGGTCGCCGCTCGCAGCGGTGGAGGGCTCCTCCAGCGGGACGAGGCGCAGCGCGGTGTCGCCGAAGCCGGCGATCAGGCGGGCCTCCCGGTCGAGCACCACGGCGCCGTGCCGCTCGGCCCGCTCCAGCGCGGCCTGCGGGTCGGCGCAGCCGAGGGCCAGCGCGGCGACGCCCTCGCCGTGCCGCTCGACGTAGCGGGCCACCGGGTGGTCGGTGTTCTCGCTGGAGTGCAGGCGGACGCGGGCGCTGCCCTGGTGGAGGTGGACGGTGCGCACCGCCGGGTGCCAGGCGGGCTGGTCGGCGTCGCGTCGGAAGCCGTAGGCGGTCTGGAGTTCGACGGCGGTCTGCGCGGCGTCCGCGCAGTGGTACTCGACATGGGTGATCGTCTGGATGGACAACGGGGCTCCGGTCGGGAGGAGTTGAGTGCAGGTGGGCCGGTCTACCTGGCGGCGCTGGTGGGCGTCGGCCCGAAGATCAGGCTGGTGTTGTGGCCGCCGAACGCGAAGGCGTTGCTCAGCGCGTACCGCAGCTCGGCCGGGCGGGCGGCGCCGCGCACGTGGTCCAGGGCGCAGGCCGGGTCGGGGTCGGCCAGGTTGAGGGTGGGCGGGAGCAGGCCGCGGGCCACCGCGAGCACCGAGACGATCGCCTCCAGGGCCCCGGCCGCGCCCAGCAGGTGGCCGGTGGCGCCCTTGGTGGAGCTGACGGCCGGGCCGTCCTCGCCGAACACCGCGCGCAGGGCGGCGGATTCGGCCACGTCACCGATCTTGGTGCCGGTGCCGTGCGCGTTGACGTAGCCGATGTCGGAGGCGTCGAGGCCGGCGTTCGCCAGGGCGGTGCGCATGGCGTCGGCCGCGCCCTCGCCGTCCGGGCGGGGCATGGTCGGGTGGTGGGCGTCGGTGGAGGAGCCCCAGCCGACCAGCTCGGCGTAGCCGGCCGCGCCGCGGGCGGCCGCGTGCTCGGCGCTCTCCAGCACCAGCACCCCACTGCCCTCGCCCAGCACGAAGCCGTTGCGCCGGCTGTCGAAGGGGCGGCTCGCCTGCGCGGGATCCTCCCAACCCTGGGCCAGCGCCCGGGCGTTGGTGAAGGCGGCGGCGATGGTCGGGTGCAGGGAGGATTCGGTGCCGCCGCAGACCACCACGTCGGCGTCGCCGGCCCGGATCAGCCGCAGCCCCTCGGCCACCGCCTGGGCCCCGGCCGCGCAGGCCGTCACGATCGCGGTGCTGAAGCCCCGGATGCCGTGCTTGATCGCCACCCGGGCGGTGGCCATGTTGGAGAGCATGCCCGGCAGCAGGTACGGGCTGACGCCGGGCCGGCCGCGCTCCAGCCGGCGGTGGGACTGCTGCTCGAAGGTCTCCAGACCACCGCCGCCGGTGGCCAGCACCACGGCGGTGCGGCGGGGGTCGACGTCGCGGCCGACCACCAGGCCGGCGTCGGCGAGGGCCTCGTCGGCGGCGGCCAGGGCCAGCAGGACGAAGCGGTCCACGCAGCGGGTCTCGGTGGGCGGCAGCACCTCGGTGCCGTCGATGTGCGGGGCGATCCCGGCGAACGGCAGCCAGCCGTGGGCGGCGTGGCCCTCGGGGACGGCGACGATGCCGGAGCGGCCGGCGGTGAGTGCCTCGAAGACCTCAAGGGGCTTGCGGCCCAAGGGAGTCACCAGCCCCATCCCGGTGACGACGGCCCCGGGCCGCTTCGCGGTGGCGGTCATCGGGCGGCCACCGGAGCGGTCACGGCGGCGAGGTAGCGCTCGCGCAGCAGGACCTTGCGGACCTTGCCGGTCGGGCCGAGCGGGATGTCCTCGCCGCCGACCACCAGGACCGAGCGGACGGTGGCGGCGGTGGGCCCGTCGAGCGCGGCGACCACCTCGGCGGTGCGGTCGGCGGCCGGGTCGGCGCCGTCCTCCAGGGTGAGCAGCACGTCGGTGACCACCTGCTCGCCGTCCCGCACCGCGACCACGGTGCAGTCGAGCACGCCGGGGACGCGGGCCAGCACCCGCTCCTCGGACATCGCGGTGTAGAGCCGGTGGCCGTCGCCGAGGTCGACCGAGTCGACCAGACGGTCCACGTGGTAGTAGTAGCCCTCCTCGTCCCGGTACATCAGGTCGCCGGTGAGGAAGCGGCCGCGGAGCCGGGTGCGGTAGGTGGTGACCGAGTCGTTCCAGTAGCCGGGCGCCAAGGTCGGTGAGGCGGTGGCGAGTTCGCCCACCTCGCCGGGGCCGAGCGGTTCGCCGTCCGGGCCGACCACCTCGCAGTCCACGAAGGTGTGCGGGCGGCCGACGCAGCGGCCGTACTTCTCGGTGCCGGGGGCGTGGGTGATGAAGAAGTGCGAGTGGCCCATCTCGGTGGAGCCCAGGCCGTCGACGAAGACCGAGCCCGGCTCGCGGCCGCGGCCCTGGCGGGTGACGGTCTCCCGGGAGCCGGCGGCGATCAGGCGGCGGATGTGCGCCTCGTGCGCGCAGTCCCCGGTGTTCCACCAGAGCGCGACGGTGTCCAACTTCCGTGCGGACAGGTCGTGGTGGGCCAGGTCGGCCCAGGTGGCGGCGAAGCCGATCACGCCGCGCGGCTGCCAGCTCTCGATGGCGTCGAGCACGTCGTCGCCCGACTGGGTGGACAGCAGGGCGAGTTCACCGTGGGTGCTGAGCGCGAAGTTCACCGCGATGACGGTGGCCGCGTGCGGGGCGGGCAGCGCGGAGAGCATCCGGTCGCCGCCCTGCGGGCGGGGCAGCGTGGCGCGGTGGCGGATCGCCGCGTACAGACTGGCGTGCGAGTGGACCACCGCCTTCGGCATCCCGGTGGTGCCGGAGGAGTGGGTGATCGCCACCGGGTCCTGGGCCGAGTGCCGGTACGGCGCGGGCGCCGCGTCCGGGTCGCCGTAGCCGAGCTCGGCGGCGTCGGCGAGCACCGGGGCGGCCGGGTCGTGGCCGGCCAGCTCGGCCCGGTGTTCCGGGTCGGTGAGGATGCCGACGGCGCCCAGGCGGGCGATGTAGCGGGCGGCGCGCTCGCCCTCCACCTTGGGGTTGAGCAGGGCCGGGATCGCGCCGAGCCGGGCCAGGGCGAGGAAGGAGAGGACGTGGTCGGCGGCGGCCGTCGCGTACACCACCACCGGGTCGCGCCGGCCGACGCCGAGGGCGTGCAGGGCGGCGGCCCGGGCCCGGACGGCGCGGTCGAGCTCGCGCAGGGTGAAGGGCTCCCAGGCCGCGCGGCCGTCCACCGCGGTGTCGAAGGTCAGCAGCGGGTCGTCGAGACCGATGCCCAGGGCGATCCGGCTGGTCAGCACGTTCCCTGCGCCGACGTCCGGGTCGTTCGCCAGGACGTTGCGGATGGTGCGGGTGCTCATGGTGATGGGTCCCTCCCATGGCGCTGGCCATGCGGGTGCGGTGTACGGCGTCGGGGACGCGGTCGGTCGGTCGGGGTCGGTCGGGGTGGGGTGGTCGGGGCGGGTCGACGGGTCGTCAGGCGGAGGTGACCAGGGCGGCGGTGCCGTGGTCGCCCTCCCCGTCCCGGGCGGCCTGCTCGGCGGCGATGACCAGGACCTGGTCGGCGTCGCCGTCGGCGAGCAGCAGGGCGGCCAACTCCAACGCGTCCGGCGGGAGTTCTCCGGGGGCGGCGGCCTCCCGGGGGCTGATCGCGACCACCGGGCCGGCCAGCTCCCAGCGGGCCGCGATGTGCCCGAGGACGGCGTTGGGGTTGGACTGGAAGAACAGCAGCGGCGGCATCCGGCGCCCGGAGGCGGCTGCGGTGTCGATGGCCAGCGCGGTGGCGCGGTCGCCTCCGGCACTGGCGAGCAGCAGGGCGGTGCGGCCGGCCGGGGCCCGGTCGGGAGAGGCGTCCCGGTGCCGGGTGAGGCAGAGCTCGGCGACCGCTGCGACCAGCGGGTTGAAGGTCGAGGCGATGAAGCCGGGCAGCGGCGGGAGGTGGGCGTCCCCCTCCGGTGGTGGCCAGCTCGCGGTGGCGAGGGTGCGCAGCCCGTCGGTCGGTGGGTTCATGCGGCGGCGACCAGGAGGGCGGTGTTGGCTCCGCCGAAGGCGGAGTTGAGGCTGAGCGCGTGGCCGGGGCGCTCCCGGCGCGGACCGGAGAGCACGAGGTTCAGCCCGATCTCCGGGTCGGAGCCCAGCCAGCCGGCGTTGACCGGGAGCCGTTCGCTCTCCAACGCGCCGATGGTGACGGCGAGTTCGAGCAGTGCGGAGGCCTCCAGGGCATGACCGTGGACGGACTTGCTGGAGCTGACCGGGAGCCGGTGCAGCCCCTGGCCGAACACCTCGCGCAGGGCTCGCGCCTCGGCCAGGTCGGACAGCGGCGAACCGGTGCCGTTGGCGTTGACGTAGCCCACCTCGGCCAGCGAGACCCCGGCCCGGGCCAGCGCGGACCGGACGGCCCGGACCACGCCCTCCCCGTCGGGCCGCGGACGGCAGACGTGGTGGGCGTCCCCCGACCGGCCCCAGCCGGCCAGCCGGGCCAGTGCCCGGGCGCCGCGACGCTCGGCGGCCGTCTCCGCCTCGACGACCACCGCCACCGCGGCGTCGCCCAGCACGGTGCCGGTGCGGCCGGTGCTGAACGGCCGGAGCTCCCCGTCCCGGGCCAGTGCCCGGCCCGCGTCGAAGGCCGCGAAGACGCCCGGCTCCACCAGGTGCCCGGCCGCGACCACCACCCGGGGGTGCCGCCCGGAGGCGACCAGCGCGGCGGCGTCGGCCACCGCCGTGGCGGCCGCCGTGCAGGCGCCGGTGTAGACCCGGGTGACCTCGGGCAGGCCGAGGGCGGCGGCGCCCTTGCTCACGGCCTCGGCCACCTCGCCGGTGCGCAGATCGCTGTGCAGGGCGAGCAGCAGCGGTGTGTCGCCGCTCCCGGAGGGCAGGCCGGCCTGCCCGCACGCCTCGGCGACGACCCCGGCCACCGCCCGGGCGAGCGGCGGCGCCCCGGGCAGCAGGGCGGCCCGGGTGGTGCCACGCCGGGACACGTCGAAGCGGGTCACCTCGGTGAAGCCGGTCCGGCCGTGCGCGGCCGCCTCGGTGAGCGGTGCGAGCCCGGAGCCGAAGGCGCTGAGAACCCCGAGTCCGGTGAACACCGGCCGGTGGGCCGGTGGTGCGCTGGTGCTCATGAGCCGGCGACCCCGGGGGCGGCAGCGGCGGCGAGGACGGCTTCCCGCAGGACGGCGACGGCGTCGTCCACCGTGCGAACGGCCTCGAACTGCTCATCGGAGAGGTCCAGCTCGATGGCGTAGCGCTGCTCGAACTCGGCGGTCAGCCAGGTGAGTTCGAGGGAGCCGAGCGCATCGGGGACGCTGTCGGCGGGCCGCTGTCCGAAGGCCGCGAGCATCGCGACCACCTCGGCGCGGTCCGGCAGCACGGGGGAGCTCACGCGGCGCTGCCGGCGGTGGCGGCGGCCTCGGCGGCCCGCCGGGCCACGTCGGCCGTGAACTGGTCGAGGGTCATCAGCGCGGTGGTCTCCATCTCGTCGAGGTCGAACTTGACGCCGAACTCGTCCTCGACCTGCACCGAGAGGTCGGCGAGCGCCAGCGACTCCAAGTCGAGCCCGGCCGGGCCCAGGTCGGTCTCGCCGGTGACCTCGGAGACGTCGTAGTTCATCTCGGCGAGGGCCGCGAGGACGAACTCGTGGATGCGCTCCTGCATGGTGGTACTCCTCGTGCTGTGTCGGGGTGGTGGTGCGGTGGGTCAGAGGGAACGGGCGGCCGCGTCGTGCAGGGCGGTGACGTCGCGCACGAGCTTGCCGGTGGCGGTGCGGGGCAGCGCCGGGAGGAAGGAGAGCCGCCGGGGCCGCTTGTAGGCGGCCAGTTCGCGGGTCAGGGCCTGGCGGACGGTCTCCTGGTCCTCGTCCTGACCGGTGGTCAGGAAGGCCTCGATGGCGCCGTCCGCGAAGACCACCACGGCCTCCTGGACCGACGGCAGGGCCGTCAGGGTCTGCTCGACCTCGGTCAGGTCGACCTTGAGGCCGCCGATGGAGACCTGGGAGTCGCGCCGGCCGAGCACGGTGACCAGCCCGGTCGCGGGGTCGACCCGGCCGGCGTCCCTGGTGTGCAGCCAGCCGTCCGACCAGCGGGTGGGGTCGGTCAGGCCGGGGTACGGCGAGCCGGCCATGGCGATGTGGAGTTCGCCACCGTCCTCGCGCAGCACCGTGCCGTGCACCGGCGCGGCCTGCGGGTGCAGGGCGCCGTCCAAGTCGGTCGCGATGACGCCCAGTTCGGTCATCCCGTACATGGTGCCCAGCGGCACGCCGTAGCGGGCGGTGAAGGCGGCGGGCACCCCGGGGCGGACCAGCTCGCCGGCCACGATCATCCGGCGCAGCTGCGGCAGCGGCGGGGGAGCGGTGGCGGCGGCGAGCAGTTCGGCGTGGAAGGGGACGCCGATCACCGTGGTGGGGCGGTCGTCCCGGCCGACGGCGGCCAGGATCCCGGCCGCCGTCATCCGCTCGGGGACGGTCAGCGGCACGTGGGCGTGCAGGCTGTTGAGCAGCCCGCCGACCAGGCCGAGGACGTGCACCACGGAGGAGAGCAGGACCACCCGCTCGCCGGCCTTCGGGAAGGCCGCCAGCCGCCGGTAGCAGTCGAGCTCACGCAGCAGGTCGGCCGCCGTGCGGGCGATCACCTTGGCGGGGCCGGTGGAGCCCGAGCTCAGCTGGAGCAGGGCGTGGCCGGTCGCGGCCGGGCGCCCGCCCGGGAGGGCGTGCGGTTCGGGGTCGGTCTCGGCGAAGCCGCGCAGGGCCGCCCCCGAGGAGCGGTGCGCCGACTCCACCAGCACCTGGGGTGCCAGTCGCTGGACGGCGAGCGCGACCTCGTGGTCGGTCAGGCGGTGGTCCAACAGGAGCGCCTGTGCGCCCAGTTGCCAGCAGGCCAGCAGCGCGGCGACGTAGCCGAGCGAGGGCGCCAGCCGCAGCGCGGCCGTGCCGCCGGGCGACAGGCCCGCGGCGGTGAGCCGCGCGGCCTGCTCGGCGACGAGCGCGCGCAGGGTCCTGCGGTCGACGGGAGTGCCGAAGTGCAGGCACTCCTCGTCATCGGGGCCGGCCAGGAGGAATCGATCCACCCAGTCGTGCGGGGCCTTGGTGTCCGAGGTCCCGGCCGGCAGGGGAGGTTGGGAAGAAGAGCCGGTCAACGCCACTCCACGAGGGGCTGGTTGCATGGACAGCGGCCTCGATCGACGGGGCCGGTTCGGTTTCTGACGATTGCACAGACGATCGAGCCAAGGCAAGGTCTATACCAATCGGCGCTAGGCTGCCGAATCGGGACGGGCCCGCGTGCGGCCTGCCCGGAAGGGAAGCCCGTGCAGCCTCTCGAACTCCCCGACGTCGAACGCGCGGCCCGCGCCCGACTCCCCGAGGAGCTCTGGGACTTCGTCCAGGGCGGAAGCGGCGCCGAACGGACCGTGGCCGCCAACCGGGACGCGTTCGAACGGTGCCGCCTGCGCCCGCGCACCCTGGTCGACGTCTCCGCCACCGACCAGGCGCTGACCCTGCTCGGGAGCCCGTTGCGGACCCCCGTCGGCATCGCGCCCATGGCCTACCACCAGCTGTTCCACCCCGAGGGGGAGGTGGCCACCGCCCGTGCGGCGGGCCGCTGCGGGGCGCTGATGACCGCCGGGATCTTCGCCAGCCGGACGCTGGAATCCATCGCCGAGGCCGCCACCGGACCGCTCTGGCTCCAGCTGTACTGGCTGCGCCGCCGCGAGGCCCTGGCCGCGCTGATCGAGCGCGCCGAGGCGGCCGGCTACCGCGCCCTGGTGCTCACCGTCGACGCCCCCCGGATCGGCCGCCGCCTGCGCGACGCCCGCAACGGCTTCGCCGTCCCCGCGCACGTCCGGGCGGTCAACCTGGACCAGTCGCTGATGGCCGCCAGCCACCGCGCGGAGCACGGGAGTTCGGGCATCGCCGGACACGCCAAGGAGCAGTTCGACCCCACCCTGACCTGGGCGGACCTGGCCTGGCTGCGCGGGCGCAGCAGCCTGCCGATCGTCCTCAAGGGCATCCTCACCGCCGAGGACGCCCGGCTGGCCGCCGAGCACGGCGTGGACGCGATCGTGGTCTCCAACCACGGCGGACGGCAGCTCGACGGTGCCCTGCCGACCCTGCAAGCTCTGCCCGAAGTGGTCGCCGCCGTACCGGAGAACCTGCCCGTCCTGCTGGACGGAGGTGTCCGTTCGGGCACGGATGTCGCGCTCGCCCTGGCCCTCGGAGCCCGGGCCGTCCTGATCGGCCGTCCGGTCCTGTGGGGCCTGGCCGCCGACGGGGAGGACGGCGTCGCCGGGGTGCTCGACCTCCTGGCGGCCGAACTCGACGACGCCATGGCCCTGCTGGGCCGCCCCCGGCTGGCCGACCTCGACCCCACGGTCCTGGCCCGGCCCGCCGACCGCTGAACCACCGGACACCGCACCACCGGCCGTTGAACCGCCGGTGGCTGAACCACCCGCACCTCCCTGGAGCACCTCTTGCCACTGCACCCCCAGGCCGAGGCCCTGCGCAAGCAGCGCGCCGAGGCCGGTACGCCCCCTCTCTACACGCTCGACCTGGCCACCGCCCGGGCCGCCGACCTGGCCTCGATCCAGGCCGCCGCGGGGAACCCGGAACCGGTCCACGCCGTCGAGGAGTTCACCGTCCCCGGCCCCGGCGGCCCGCTCACCCTGCGGGTCTACCGTCCGGGCGACGCGCCCGGACTGCCCGCCCTGCTCTACCTCTTCGGCGGTGGCTGGACGCTCGGCTCCCTCGACACCGGTGACGCGATCTGCCGCCGCCTCACCAACGCCGTCGGCTGCGTGACCGTCGCTGTCGGCTACCGGCTCGCCCCCGAACACCCCTTCCCGGCCGCCGTCCACGACGTCGCCGCGGCCGCCCGCTGGACCGCCGCGCACGCTGCCGAGCTGGGCATCGACCCCACCCGCCTGGCCGTGGCCGGGGACAGCGCGGGCGGCAACCTGGCCGCCGCACTCACCCTGCTCGCCCGGACGGAGGGCGGCCCGGCCCTGCGCCACCAGCTGCTCGTCTACCCCAACACCCAGCACGGCGCCGACACCCCGTCGGTGCGCGAGCACGACGATCCGCTGCTGTTCAACCGCCGCTCGGTCGCCTGGTACTGGGGCCACTACCTGGCGGACCAGGCCGACGGCGACGACCCGCTGGCCTCCCCGCTGCGGGCCGACGACCTGTCAGGACTGCCGCC
>NZ_BAAAYB010000034.1:0-84041 GCF_039535905.1 Kitasatospora albolonga
ATGGTAGTAGATGAGCGCGGCGGAGACGCCGGCCTCGGTCGCGAGCTCCGCGACCCGCAGTCCGCGCACGCCGCGGCGGCTGATGACCCGCGTGGCGGCCCTGAGTATCTCTGTTCGACGGTCTGACACGGGCATTCACTCTACCTGCACAGAAGCAATCCTGACGAGATTTTCAGCGAAGAAATCCCGTGGTGAGGGGCCTGTACGGGTACGGAGGCGGTCCGAGAGGGCCGCGTTCCCCGATCAGGTGCGCTTCATGCCTTGACTGAATTTTCAGTCCAGAGCAGGATGTGTGTCACCCCACACACCTCCCGAACCCTCAAGGGAGTCTTCATGAACACCCCTGTCACCTCCCGGCGGAGCCTGCTCAAGTTCGGCGCGGCCGCCGCGCCGCTGGCCGCCCTCGGCCTCGCCCTCCCCGGTGCCGGAGCGGCCCGGGCCGCCACCGCCCCCAACGGTGCGACCCTGCGGATGCCGGCCGAGGACGGCCGTCACGTGCGGACCTTCATGTCCTGGCCGGCCCTGCGCTCGGTCTGGTCCTACGACCTCGCGGTGGTCCGGCGGGACATCGCCAACGTCGCGTACGAGATATCCCGCTACGAGCCGGTCGTGGTGCTGGCCCGGCCCGAGCAGGCCGCGGACGCCCGCTACTACTGCGGCTCGGGCGCCTACCACCGGATCGACGTCGAGGAGATCCGCAACGACGACCTCTGGATCCGCGACTTCGGTCCCACCTTCGTGGTCGCCCCCGGCGCCGTGGCCGGCGTGGACACCAACTTCAACGGCTGGGGCAAGACCGGCACCTCGTACTACCAGCAGTTCCAGAACGACGCGGTGGCGGCCGAGGAGCTGCTCTACCGCTACAACGTGCCGCGGATCAAGGCCGGTTTCGTCGGCGAGGGCGGCTCGCTGGAGACCGACGGCGAGGGCACCCTGCTGGTCACCGAGAGCTCGCTGGTCAACCCGAACCGCAACCCGGGGATGAGCCGGGCCCAGGTGGAGCAGGAGCTCAAGTCCTCGCTCGGCCAGGACAAGGTGATCTGGGTGCCGGGCCTCGCCGGGCAGGACATCACCGACTGCCACATCGACTGCCTGGCCCGCTTCACCGCGCCCGGCAAGGTCATCCTGGACCAGCCGGGGCCGGACACCGACCCCAAGTGGGTGCGGGTCTACGAGGAGACCAAGCGGATCCTCCAGAGCGCCACCGACGCCCGCGGCCGCCGCCTGCAGATCACCGAACTCCCGGGCCCGGACAAGAAGTTGATCCGTGGCGGTGGCAAGGAGTTCCTCTCCAGCTACACCAACTACTACACCGTCAACGGCGCGGTGATCGCCCCGCAGTTCGGCGACCGCTACGCGGACGGCCTCGCGTACACGATCCTCCAGGCCGCCTACCCGGACCGCCGGGTGGTGCAGCTGAACATCGACGGCATCGCCTCGGGCGGCGGCGGCATCCACTGCGCCACCCAGTCCCAGCCCGCCGTCCCGCCGGCGTACTGAGCCCGGCCGCTCCACCCCCTGAACCACCCCCTAGAGAAGAGTTGTCATGACGTTCCGCATGCCCGCCGAGTGGACCGAGCACGAGGGCTGCCTGATGGCCTGGCCCACCCGCGAGGACCTCTGGGGCGCCACCTTCGAGGACGCCAAGCGCGAGTACGCGCAGGTGGCCCGGGCGATCTCCGAGTTCGAGCCGGTGACCATGGTCGCCGCCCCGGGCCAGGGCGAGGAGGCCCGCGCGCTCTGCGGCGAGGGCATCGAGGTGACCGAACTGCCCATCGACGACGCGTGGTTCCGCGACTCCGCGCCGATCTTCGTGCTCGACCAGGACGGCGCCCGGGCCGGGGTGGACTTCCGGTTCAACGCCTGGGGCGGCAAGCACAGCCCCTGGGACTCCGACGACCGGATCTCCGGCCTGCTGCTGGAGCGCCTCGGCGTCGAGCGGATCGACTCCCGGATGATCCTGGAGGGCGGCGCCGTCACCGTGGACGGCGAGGGCACCCTGATCACCACCGAGCAGTGCCTGCTCCACCCGAACCGCAACCCGGGCATGAGCAAGGAGGAGATCGAGGCCGAGCTGATCGCCAAGCTCGGCGTCACCAAGGTGATCTGGCTGCCCTACGGCGGTCTGCTGGACACCGAGACCGACGGCCACGTGGACGGCGTCTGCGCCTTCACCGGCCCCGGCCAGGTGCTGATCCAGCTCCCGAGCGACCCGAACCATCCCGACTACCAGCGGATGCGCGACAACCGCGCCGTGTTGGAGGCGGCCGTGGACGCCCGGGGCCGCACACTGGAGATCATCGACCTCCCGCAGACGGTCTTCACCGAGATCGCCGGCCAGGAGATCGAGGTCTGCTACCTCAACTTCTACGTCGCCAACGGCGGCGTGGTCGTCCCCGTCGCCGACCTCCCCGGCGAGGAGGAGGCGCTCGCGGTGATCGCCGAGTGCTTCCCCGGCCGCAAGGTGGTCGGCGTCCGGGCCCGGGCCATCGCCTTCGGTGGCGGCGGCGTGCACTGCATCACCCAGCAGATCCCGAAGGAGCCCCGCGCATGACTCGCCGTCAGTACCGCTCCGCCGTCGTCAGATCCTCGGCGTTGGCGGCCGCCGCACTGCTCGCCCTGACCGCCTCGGCCTGCTCCGGGCCGCCGAAGACCGGGAACCTCGACGGCGAGGGCTTCAAGCTCTCCGCCGGGACCCCGGCCGGCAAGGACGGGCTGGACTCCTTCAGCTGGGCGGTGTACGCCGAACCGCCCACCCTGGACTACATCTCCGCCTTCGACTACCCGCAGAACACGGTGCTCTCCAACGTCTGCGAGAGCCTGATGCGGTGGAACCCGGACCTCACCCTGGGCCCCGGCCTGGCCGAGAAGGCGAGCAACCCTGACCCCAACACCTGGGTCTACGACCTGCGGCCGAACGTGAAGTTCCACGACGGCGGCACCCTCACCGCCGACGACGTGGTCTACAGCCTCGGCCGCCAGATGAACCCGGACAACGCCGCCGCCTGGGCCCAGCAGTTCCAGCACGTCAGCTCGATCACCAAGACCGGGCCGCTCCAGGTCACCGTCAAGCTGACCCAGCCCGACTCGCAGTTCAACCAGTACATGGCCACCGCCGCCGGGGTGATCGCCTCCAAGGCGGGCGTCGAGGCGGCCGGCAAGGACTACGGCACCACCGGCAGCCTGGCCTGCACCGGCCCCTTCAAGCTCGGCACCTGGACCAAGGGCCAGTCGATCGAGCTGGAGCGCTTCGACGGCTACTGGGGCACCAAGGCCAAGTCCAAGAAGGCGGTCTTCCGCTTCCTCACCGACCCCTCGGCCCGGGTCAACGCGCTGCTCAGCGGCGAGGCCGACGGCGGCTACCTGATCCCCACCGAGGCCTACCAGCGGCTGCGCTCCAGCGGCGCCGGCACGCTGTACTTCGGCGAGGGCCTGAGCACCGTCAACGTCAACGTCACCACCATGAAGGGCGTGCTCGGCGACGTGCGGGTCCGCCAGGCGCTCTCGCTGGCGCTGGACCGCTCGGGCTTCCAGAAGGCCGGGCTCGGCGGGTCCGGGCAGGTCACCGGTTCGCTCACCACCCGGGCCGCCTGGGCCGGAGCCCCCGAGACGGTCCGCAAGCAGGCCTTCGAGGGCCTCACCCCGACCGAGCCCGACCTGGCCAAGGCCAAGGCCCTGATCCAGGAGGCCGGCGCCACCGGCAAGAGCATCACCGTGGCCACCAGCCCGATCGGCCTGGACGTCTCGGTGCTCGCCACCGCCGTGCAGGCGGCCGGGGCCAAGATCGGACTGGACGTCAAGCTCAAGACCATCGCGCCGAACGCGTTCACCGCGCTGTTCACCGACCCGCAGGCGCGCGAGGGGATCGACATGTTCCCCGAGACGTACTACGACTCGATCACCGACCCGCTGGACCTGCTGGCCAACTTCAAGACCGGCGCCTACCAGAACTTCGCCTCCTACAGCGACCCGGTCTACGACGGCCTGGTGGACGAGGCCGTGAAGGCCAACGACCCCGCCCTGCGGTACGCGCTCAGCGCCAAGCTCCAGAAGACCGCCTCCGAGCAGCTGCTCTGGATCCCGGTCGCCGAGTGGCCGACCGCCGTCTTCCTCAACAAGCGGATCAGCGGCGCCCCGACCACCATCTCCTACCTCTACCAGCCGTGGGCGGCCGCGGTGGGAGCTGCACCGTGAGCTTCCTGAGATTCGCCGCCCGACGGCTGGCCGAGATGGCCGCCACCCTGGCGGCCGCCTCCTTCGTGATCTTCGGGGCGATGTACCTCGCGCCGGGCAGCCCTGCCAGCTTCCTGCTGGCGGGCCGCTCGGCCTCCCCCGAGGCCATCGCGGCGGTCAACGCCCAGTACCACCTGGACGACCCGTTCTTCGTGCAGTACCTGCGCTGGGCCGGGCAGATCCTGCACGGCGACTTCGGACGCTCCGTCACCTACCGCACGGACGTCTCCCGGCTGCTCGCCGACCGGCTGCCGGCCACCCTGCTGCTGGTCGCCATGGCCCTGGTCCTGGTGCTGGTGATCGGGCTGCTGCTCGGCTGGCTCGGCGCCGTCAAGGGCGGCGCGGTGGACTCCACCGTGCTGGTCACCACCACCGTGGCCCTCGGCACCCCGTCCTTCGTCGCCGCCGTGCTGCTCCAGGGCGTCTTCGCGGTCGGCCTCGGCTGGTTCCCCACCGGCGGCACGGGGGAGGGCTTCGGCGACATGGTCTGGCACCTCACCCTGCCCGCCGTCGCGCTCGCGCTCTACCTGATCGGCATGCTGGCCCGGGTCACCCGGGCCGCGATGGCCGAGGTGATGGGCCACGAGCACGTCACGGTGGCGCGCAGCCGCGGGGTGACGGAGCACCAGGTGATCCGCCGTCACGTCTTCCGCAACGCGCTGGGCACCGTGCTCACCACCGGCGGCCTGATCGTCTCCACCCTGCTGGTCTGCACCGTCCTGGTGGAGACCGCGTTCAGCGTCGGCGGCATCGGCCAGCTGCTCGAACTCTCCACCACCACCAAGGACTTCCCCACCGTGCAGGCCATCTCACTGATCATGGTCGGGCTGTTCATGGGGGTGAACCTGCTGGTCGACCTGGTCCACCCGCTGGTCGACCCCCGGGTCACCCTCGGCTCCGGGAGGAGCGCCGGATGACCGCCACCCTGATCCGCCGACCGGGCCTGGCCCGGATCCGCACCGACCGCAGCCTGCTCCAGCTGCTCTGCCTGGGCTTCGTCGCCCTGGTGGTGCTGGCCGCGCTGCTCGCCCCCTGGCTGGCCCCGGAGGACCCCAACGCGGTCGACCTCGGCAACGCGCTGGCCGGCCCCTCCGCCGAGCACCTGCTCGGCGTGGACGCCTCCGGCCGGGACACCCTCTCCCGGCTGCTGCTAGGCGCCCGCACCTCGCTGCTCGGCCCGCTCGGCGTGGTGGCCTTCTCCACCCTGGCCGGCGTCGCCATCGGCGTCACCGCCGCCTGGCGCGGCGGCTGGCTGGACTCGGTGCTCTCCCGCAGCACCGAACTGGTCTTCGCCTTCCCGGGCATGCTGCTCGCCATCCTGATCGTCTCGGTCTACGGCGAGGGCCTGCTCGCCCCGGTGATCGCCCTGGCCATCGCCTACCTGCCCTACGTCAGCCGGCTCACCCGCTCACTGGTGCTGGCCGAGCGCTCCCGCCCCTACGTCGAGGCCTACCAGGTGCAGGGCCACTCCGGCCTGCAGATCTGCCTGCGGCACGTCATCCCCGGCATCGCGCCGGTGGTGCTCGCCCAGTCCACCGTCAACTTCGGCTACGCCCTGATCGACCTGGCCGGCCTCTCCTTCCTCGGGCTCGGCGTCCCCGCCCTCACCCCCGACTGGGGCCGGATGGTCTTCGACGGACAGTCCGCCATCCAGAACGGCTACCCGCTCTCCGCCGTCCTGCCCTGCGTCGCGATCGTGCTGACCGTCGTCGCCTTCAACGTCGTCGGCGAGCGCTGGGCCGACCAGGTCGCCAGGAGGGACCGATGACCACCCTCGACAAGCAGCCGCTCCCGGAGACGCAGCCCACCCTGGAGGTCCGGGGCTACCGGCTGCGCCTGCCCGGCACCGCCCGGCCCGTGCTCGCCGGGGTCGACCTCACCGTCGGCGCCGCCGAGACCGTCGCCCTGGTGGGGGAGTCCGGCTCCGGCAAGAGCCTCACCTCCCGCAGCGCCCTCGGCCTGCTGCCGCCCGGCGCCGTCACCGAGGGCGCCCTGCGGGTGGCCGGGGACGACGTGCTCACCATGACGCCCGCCCAGCTGCGCAGGCTGCGCACCCACACCGCCGCGATGGTCTTCCAGGACCCGAGGGCCGCCGTCAACCCGATGCGCCGCCTCGGCGACTTCCTCACCGAGAGCCTCCGGTTTGGACCGGCCGGCGGCCGCTCCGCCCAGGAAGCGGAGCAGCGCGCGGTGGAGATGCTGGACGCCGTGGGCCTGCCCGCCTCGGTGCTCGGCCGCTACCCCGGCCAGGTCTCCGGCGGCATGCTCCAGCGGGTGATGATCGCCGCCGCCCTGATGGGCGACCCGGCGCTGATCCTGGCCGACGAGCCGACCACCGCACTGGACGTCAGCTCGCAGGCGGAGGTGGTGGCGCTGCTCGACGACCTCCAGCAGCGCTTCGGCACCGGCCTGCTGTTCGTCACCCACGACCTGGGCCTGGCCGCCGCGATCAGCGACCGGGTGTACGTGATGTACGCCGGGCGGATCGTGGAGACCGGCCAGGCCGAGGCGCTGTTCGAGCGCCCGCGCCACCCGTACTCGGCGGCCCTGCTCGCGGCCACCCCGCGGCTGGACGCGCCGGGCGGCCGGCTGGCCGCGATCGAGGGGCGGCCGCCCAGCCTGCGCGAGGAGCTGACGGGGTGTCCGTTCGCCCCGCGCTGCCCGATCGCCACCTTCGAGTGCACCCAGCAGGAGCCCGCCCTGCTGCCCGTCGCGGGCGAGCCGGGGCGCCTGGCGGCCTGCCACCACAGCGACCGAACCGGTGAGGTCCTCGCCCATGGCTGATCACGCGACCGATCACGCGACGCCCGCCGCACCCGTCCTGGAGGTGCTCGGCCTGCACCGCTCCTACGGCGAGGTGCAGGCGGTGGACAACGTCTCCTTCACGCTCGCCGAGGGCGGCTCGCTCGGCATCGTCGGTGAGTCCGGTTCCGGCAAGACCACCAGCGCCCGGATCGTGGTCGGCCTCGAACGGGCCGACTCCGGACGGGTGTTGGTCAACGGCCGGGACCGGATGGCGGCCGGGGCCAGGGGCAAGGCGGCCCGGCTGGCCCGGGCGCGCGAGGTGCAGATGGTCTTCCAGGACCCGTACCTCTCGCTGGACCCGCGCTGCACCGTCGGCAGCGCGCTGACCGAGACGCTGAAGCTGCACTTCCCCGAGGCCGACCACCGCAGCCGGATCGAGGAACTGCTGGAGCAGGTCGGCCTCGGCGCCCGGGAGGCCTCCGCGCTGCCCCGCCAGCTCTCCGGCGGACAGCGCCAACGCGTGGCCATCGCCCGGGCGTTGGCGGTGGAGCCGGCCGTGCTGGTGCTGGACGAGGCGGTGGCCGCGCTCGACGTCTCGGTGCAGGCGCAGATCCTCAACCTGCTGGCGGAGATCCGCGAGCGGACCGGGATCGGCTACCTCTTCATCACCCACGACCTGGGCGTCGTGCGCTGCGTCACCGAGGACGTGATCGTGATGCGGCAGGGCCGGATCGTCGAGCAGGGCCGTACCGCTGAGGTGCTGGCCAGGCCACAACACCCCTACACCCGCCTCTTGTTGGACTCGGTCCCGCGTCCGGGCTGGGACCCGAAGGCGATCGCGGCGGCGCGGCGCGCGCTCTAGGGCCAGTCTGACAATTCGCGTCGGATCAGGCCGGGTCGTTCGGTGCGTGCGATCGGCGTGCGGCCGGGGCGCCCTCGTAGCGGAGCTACTTGGGCGTTTCGGCCGTGCGGCGAGCGTGCGTGCCGGGCGGGCCGGACCCGGCGGGAATTGTCAGACTGGCTCTAGGGTCGGCTGCCGGGCGGTCCGCGGCCCCGGCGGCGTCGGGCGTTCCTTCCGACACCGCCGGGGCTGCGGTGCGTTGCCGTGCGGTGCGGCGGGTACCCGGAGTACGTGCCGGCCCGGCCACGGGTAGCCTGCACCCATGACCGCCGACCGTTCCGTTCCGGCCCCCTTCGACGCCGTCCTGGTGGAGGCGTTCGCCATCCTGCTCGGCGACTCGGGTGGTGAGGAGCCCGGTGCGCGCTACGGGGTCTTCCACGCCGACGACTCGCTGGACGAGTACCTGTTCCCGAACGGGTGGTGCGGCGCGGAGCAGCTCGCCGATCCCGAACCCCGCGAATTCCCGTACGGGGCCGACGAGTACGTACTCGGGGCGGCCGGCCGGAGGTTCCTCCCGGCGGAGAGCCTGTTCCGCTTCGACCCGATGCTGCTGGACGGCACCGGCCCCTGGGGCGAGGACGGCCACAAGGGGCCGCGGCCGTTCGACGCCGACTTCGCCGCCGCGGTCCGGGCCGCGGGCGTGGAGTCGGAGGAGAGCGGCGAAGTGCTGATCCGCGGCGCCGACTTGGCCGCTCTGCTGGCCCGGCACGGCGTCGACCTGGCCTCTGCCACCGCCCTCAACAACTGGCTCGGCGTGGTGCTGCGGATCGCCACCGACGGAACGCTGACGGACGCGATGCGCGCGGCCACCTTCACCACCGGCACCCCCGCCGACTGGACCCCCCTCCCGGGCGAGGACCGCGAACCGACCGCCGCCGAACCGTGGCAGGACGCCCTGGCCACCGTCCCCGAGCCCACCCTCCGCCGCCGGCTGCGCCACCTCAGCCTCCCTCCGCAGGACGCCCGCTCCCGAGGCGCCCGCTACCGCGCCGCCGACGCCTGGCCGGCGACCACCGACGCCGCGGCAGCCGGGGGCCATCGCCTCGTCGCGGCCTGGGAGTTCGGCGAGAGCCAGGCCGGCACGGCCGTCGTCCGGCTGGCTGATCCGGAGGCGGCGGCGTAGCGCGGTGGGGAGGAGCTGATCGAGGACCTCTGCTGTCACTCCCTCCGCCCCCGCGAGCACGTGGCGCGCGATCCTCATCTGGTCGTGGGGGATCACGCCGGCCGTCTGCCGGCCGGCCCGTGAGCCGAGCTTCTTGCGGTGGTCGGCCGGGCGAATCGCCCGTTCGGCCGGGTACGGGATCACGGGGATCGGGGGGTGGCGCGCCTAGGGTCGGGAGTCTGACGTTCTGTGGGTTTTCGTGGAGCAAGGGGAACCGACCGTGAGAGAGCCAGCCCTGTCGCGCCGGACGCTGCTGAGGTCGGGGTCGGTTCTGGCCGCCGTGGCGTTGTTGGACGGATGTTCGTCGTCGGGGGCTGACGAGGGGTCATCTCCTTCGGCTCCGGTTTCGGCCTCGCCGTCCCCGTCGCCCTCGCCGTCCCCGACGCCCGTGCCGCTCGCGATGCCGTCGGAGGCCAAGCCGCACACCAGGACCTTCATGGCCTGGCCCGCCCTGGACCAGGTCTGGGGCGATGACCTGCCCGCCGTCCGGCAGGACATCGCCCGCGTCGCGCAGGCCGTCGCCCGGTTCGAGCCCGTGGTCCTGATGGCCCGTCCGGAGCAGAGCGCCGAGGCCAGGCAGCTGTGCGGGTCCAGCGTGGAGGTGATCGACCTCGCGGTGGACGACCTGTGGGCCCGCGACACCGGCCCGACCTTCGTCACCGGCGGGGGAGCACTGGCCGGGGTCGACCTCAACTTCAACGGCTGGGGCAACAAGCAGACCCACGCCAACGACTCGCAGGTGGCCCGGAGGGTGCTGGAGCGCTACTCCGTCCGCCGGATCGAGGCGCCGATCACCGGGGAGGGCGGCGGCATCGAGGTGGACGGCGAGGGCACGCTGATGGCCACCGAGAGCTCGTGGGTCAACCCCAACCGCAATCCGGGCAAGAGCCGGGACCAGATCGAGGCCGCGTTCAAGGAGCTCTTCGGGGTCCGCAAGGTGCTCTGGTTCGCCGGCGTGGCCGGGCAGGACATCACCGACTGCCACATCGACGCCCTCGCCCGCTTCGCCGAGCCCGGCGTGGTGGTGCTGCACCGCCCCGGGCCGGACGCCGAGCCGGACATCTGGTCCCGCGCCTCCGACCAGGCGCTCCAGGTGCTCAAGGAGGCCACCGACGCCAACGGCCGCAAGCTGCGGATCGTCGAGCTGGTCGAGCCCGACCTGAGCCGCCTCCCGGACCGCGGCAAGGACTTCCTCGCCACCTACCTCAACTACTACGTCGTCAACGGCGGCGTCATCATGCCGAGTTTCGGCGACAAGGCCTCCGACGACCGGGCCGCCGGGATCCTCGGCGAGCTCCACCCGGGGCGCCAGGTGGTGCCCGTCGAGATCAACGCGATCGCGGCGGGCGGCGGCGGGATCCACTGCTCGACCCAGCAGCAGCCGGAGCCCGTTCGGTGAGCCCGCTGAGCGCGGTGCGACGGGCCCGTCCGGCGCGCTGGCAGTTCGGCCTGCTGGCCCTGGTCGTGGTGCTGTTGGCGGCCGGCATCACGCTCTACCTGGACGAGCGGAACAGCCGTCAGGAACCGCGCCGCCTGGGGGTCGAAGTCGTCGGCGACGGCGTGGAGTTGGACATGACGGTGCAGGAGGTGGACCCGAACGCGCAGGAGGTCACCCTCTACACCGTCCTGGTCCCGCACGGCGCCCTGGCCACCGGCCCGGAGTCACTGACCTTCACCCGCCCGGTCGAGGTCACCGTCAACGCGCAGACCGCCACCAAGCTGAAGGTGGAGGCGGGGCAGGCGGCCCAGCCGCAGGCGATCACCCTCGGCCTGTACGGCGGGACGCCCAGCGACTACCCCTTCGACCGGTACAAGCTGTCGGCGAGCTGGGCGGCCTCCTCGGGTGGCCAACCGGTGCCGCTGGAGGTGCTGTTCACCGATGCCGACCCGTTCTTCCTGACCAAGGCGAAGGACGTTTCGGAGGCTCCGTCCGAGGCGGTGCTGGAGGCGAAGATCACCCGCTCCCGGAGCACCTTCATCCTGGCCTGGTTCATGATCGCCACGATGTGGGCGCTGGCGCTCTCGGTGCTGGGCGGCGCCCAGGTGCTGATCCGCAAGCGCAGTCCGCTGGTCTGGCCCGCGCTCGGCTGGATGGCCGCCACCCTGTTCGCGCTGATCGGGCTGCGCAACGCCGCCACCGGCTCGCCGCCGATCGGCTGCCTGATGGACTACGTCGCGCTGTTCTGGGCGGAGGGCATCATCGCGGCGAGTCTGGTGTGCGCGGTGGCGAGCGGGCTGCGGGCGGAGCACCGGGCGGCAGCGGCCGAGGCGGGAGGCTGACGTAGGGTCAGCAGGTCCCGCCGGGCGCGGCCTCAGCCGGTGCCCGCCGTGACGCCGGCCGCCAGGCCTAGGAAGAGCGCGCGCAGGGCCCGGCGCGGGTCGTAGGCCGGCTCCAGGGACTGGTAGGCGGCGAGCCCGTCGGTCCCGGCCGCGGCGGCCTCGCCCAGCGGCCGGGGGTCCACCACGCCGCCGTGCTCGTCCGCCAGCACCCCGTACAGCGTGGTGAAGCAGGCCCGCCAGCGTCCGTACTCCGCCGCCAGCGCATCGCGCACCCGCTCGTCGTTCACGGCGAACCAGTGCAGGGCGGAGTGCAGCCGGGAGAGGTCCCCGGCCTCGGGCTGGCCGAGCAGCGCGATGACCCGTTCCAGCCGCTCCGCGAAGGGGCCGGGGGCCGCGACGGCCTCCTCGAGCGGGGTGACCCACTCCGGGCGGATCGCTTCGACCACGGCCACGATCAGGTCCGTGCGGGTCTGGAAGTGGTAGTGGCACATCCCGTGCGTGACCCCGGCGCGGGCCGCCACGTTCCGTGTGGTGAAGGGGACTTCGCCGTCTCCGGCCAGGAGCTCGCGGGCGGCGGTGAGCAGCCTGGCCCTGGTCTGCTCGCCCTTGGTCGAGGCACGGGGCTTGCGGACGGTCGTCGGCGTCTGGTCTTCGAGCTGGGCCATCCGCGCACTCTACCGAGCCGGGTGAGGCCGAGGTGACGTCAACCTGCGCGAAGTGCTGCCCAAAGTATTGACCGAGCGCTTGGTCAGTTTTACCTTCTGGGCATGGCCCTGGAGCGACCACGGCCGCACTGACGGAAGGTCACCACATGACCAGCGCACGCGATCCCCACGCGCAGTCGCACACCTCCCTCGGGAGACGAGGCTTCCTCGCCGCCGCCGGGCTCGCCGCGGCGGGCGCCACCTGGGCGGTGGCCGGCGGCGGCACCGCCGGGGCGTCCGTGACCCGCGGCTCCGCCTCGCCCGGCCTCGCGGGCTCGACCGGCCTGGCGGCCGGCACCTTCTCCGTGCCGGTGGACACCGTCCGGCACACCCGCACCTGGATGGCCTGGCCGGACGACGCCACCATCTGGACCGGCCGCAGCGGAGGCCGCCGCGGTGGCAAGGTGCCCTCGCTCAGCCAGATCCAGGGCAACATCGCCCTGGTGGCCAACACCATCGCCCGCTACGAGCCGGTCTACATGCTGGCCAACCCGGCCTCGGCGGCCCGGGCCCGCCAGCTCTGCACCGCCGCGAACATCACGATCATCACCAGCATCCCGGTGAACGACTGCTGGATGCGCGACACCGGCCCGGTCTTCCGCACCAACGGCCTCGGCGGCCTGGACACCATCGGCCTCAACTTCAACGGCTGGGGCGGCAACCAGGTCTACACCAACGACGGCAAGGTGGCCTCCCGGGTCGCCGCGCTGCTCGGCCTGCCGTTCACCGCCGCCTCGATCATCGGTGAGGGCGGGGCGGTCGAGACCGACGGCGCCGGCACCGTGATGGCCACCAAGAGCAGCCTGCTGGTCTCCAACCGGAACCCCGGGATGAGCCAGGCCACCGCCGAGACGGCGCTGAAGACCGCCTACGGTGCGAGCAAGGTGATCTGGTTCGCCGGTGTGGCGGGCCAGGACATCACCGGTGACCACGTGGACGCCACCTCGCGCTTCCTGGAGCCCGGCAAGGCGCTCGTCCAGTACCCCAACGCCACTGACGACCCGTCGGACGTCTGGACCAAGGACGAGATCAACCAGTACAACGTGCTCGCCGCCGCCACCGACGCGCGCGGCGTCCGCATCCAGGCCACCAAGCTCGGCGGCCCGGACTACTACTCCATCCGCCAGTCGGACCCGGCCTTCGTCGGCTCCTACGCCAACTACTACGTCTGCAACGACGCCGTCATCGCGGCCCAGTTCGGCGACTCCCGGGCCGACGCCGCCGCCAAGTCCAAGCTCCAGTCGCTCTTCCCGGGCCGCACCGTGGTCCAGCTGAACATCGACTACCTGGGCCTCGGCGGCGGCGGCATCCACTGCGTCACCCAGCAGCAGCCCGTCCCGTAGCCGTACGTGCGGGCCCCGGCGGCATCCCCTGCCCGCCGGGGCCCTTCGGCTACCGCGCCGCCGGGACTTTTTGCAGCATCGCCAGGCGGCTGGCGATCCGGTCCAGGTCGCGCAGCATCTCCGGCCCGGCCCCGGCGAGCGGGTCGGCCCCGATCAGGACCAGCCGGACGTCGCGGTCGCAGCAGACGTCCACCAGGTTCCCGAAGCGCTGCCGCCCGTCCGCCGTGGCCTCGGCGAGCGGGACGACACCGTCCACCACCACCGTGTCGAAGCGGCCGGCCAGCGCCAGGTAGTCCGGCACGGAGGTGGTGCTCTCGCAGAGCTCCCCGAACCCGACCCAGACGGTGCCGCCGCGCACCGCGCGGACCGTCAACTCCCGCAGGTGGCCCGCCACCGCGGTTCGCTCCTCGGCCGTCGGCGCGGCGAAGCCCGCCCGTTGGGCCTCCTCCCGGTCGAGCACCGCGCCCTCCGCGAACCTGCGCTCGCCGGAGGGGAGTTGGCCGATGCGGCGGAAGTCGGTCGGCCCCGACACGTCGAGGACGTCCATCCGCTCCTCGATCAGGGCGATCGTCGGCTCGAAGAGGTGGTGGTAGACGGGGTTCGGCATCAGGCCGGAGGGCGGGTAGTTGGAGGTGGTGACGAGGGTGACCCGCCGGTCCAGCAGGGTGCGGAACAGCCGGGCCACCAGCATCGCGTCACCCGCGTCATGGGCATGGAACTCGTCGAAGACCAACAGCTCCGCGTCCCCGAGCAGTTCCTCCACGGCCCGGTCGACGGCGCTGGTACGGGAGTCGGCGCCCACGGGTGCCGCGTGCGCCACGCCCTCGTGCAGCAGGTGGAAGAAGTCGTGGAAGTGCAGCCGTCGCTTCCGCTCACCCGGCACCGCCTCGAAGAAGGTGTCCACCAGCCAGCTCTTCCCCCGCCCGACCGGCCCCCAGACGTACAGCCCCCGCACCGGCGCCGGCGCCCTGAACAGCCGTCTGGCGCCGACCAGTTCCCCCGCCAGCCGGGCCAGCCGCTCCACGGCCGCCTCCTGAGCCTGCGACACGGTGAACCCCCGCCGCCCGGCATCCCGCCGGAAGTCCTCCCGGACCGCCTCGTACACCTTGATCGTCTTCGCGCTCACGGCCCGCGAGCCTAACCGATCACCGCTCCCGTGGGGCAGTGCGGCCCCGGTCCACCGGGAGTGTCGCGGTGCGGTCACCGGTTCGCACCGGCTTGCCGATGGGCCTCCCGGTGCGGCCGGCCGGTTGCCTAGGCTCGGGGCATGACTGCTGCCCAGTGGTACGTCCTCATCGAGGAGGACACCCGGATGACCAAGCACGCCGACGGGGTCGAACTGAAGCTGCACCACTGGACCCTGGTGGCCAGTCATCCGGTGGGCGGCAGTGAGGAGGACGCCCTGGGCGGTCGCCGAGGAGGCCGCCCTGAAGCACGTTCCGGACCTGCTGGCGCGTCACGCCAGGCCGGGGGACGTGCCGGCCCGCCAGGCGTTCCGCGCGGGGGACGGCTCCTGGCTGGTCTGGCTGCGGCAGCACCACCGCGAGTGCCACCTGCGGTCACGACTGCCCGGCTGGTGCACGTGGTCGAGGGGAACGACGCTCCGCCGAAGACCTTCCGCGACAGGCTCCGCAACGCCCTGGACGGCCCCGCGCCCGAGCCCACCCGCTGGGCACCGGGAGCGTGAGACCGGGCCACCGGTTGACGGCGACGTCCCTGACGGCAGGGCAGGACGGCCCGATGAGACCGGATGCCGTCCTCGCCGCCGATCACCTCCGCGTTCCTCGTACCGGGTCCTCCCCGGAGGAGCGGGTCGTCCCCGTCCGGGCGGTCCGGGACGCCGACCCGGACGCCACGCCGCCGGAGGTGCGGACCGTCGAGGGGGAGACGGTGTTCTTCCCGGCGGGGCAACGGGCCGAACTGCGGGCGTTCTGCGCACGGCACGGGATCGCCCTGCTGCGCCGCGCCGACGTGTGGGGCGACCTGCTGGAGCCGTTCCTGGACACCGAGTTCACCGCTGAGCACCGGGCCGGGCTGGAACCGGGTGAGGTGCCCGCCGTCAGGGACCGCGTCGCGCCCGACGCCCGCGCGGCGTTCCGGGCCTGGGCCACGGGGATCGCCGACCTCGCCTCGAACCCGTAGGTCAACGCCTTCCCCGCGCAGCGGCCGAGGAGGCCGCCCCGAAGCACCTGCCGGACCTGCTCGCCGTGAGAGGCCGGGGACGTTCCTGGATATCATCGCAGCTCAGAGGAGTCCGGACGGGAAGGGGGCGGGCCGTGTCAGCCGATGTCCGGCCGGGGCTGCTGCTGCACGCGGAGCGGTTTACCGGGCTGTACCGCGAACTGCCGCCCTTGGCGGGGCTGGTGCTGCGCTCGGTGCACCTGAGCCCGTACGGCGCTGCGGTGACCCTGCGGGTGGAGTTTCCGCGGTTCCCCGACCTCGCGCCGCCGGAGTGGACCGAGGCGGGCTGCGACCGGTTCGAGGCGCAGCTGGAGTTCGTCGCGGTGGAGGACCTCCGGATGCGGGGCGTGCCCGGGGCGACGGTGGTCGACGTGGCGTTCGGGGACTGGGTGCCGACCCCGGAGCGCCGGATCGAAGTCGCCGTGGCGGGGCGGGAGTTCTCGCTGCGGTTCACCGCCCACGGCGTGCGTCCGGGGCGCCTCAACGCCTACCGCTCCGAGGACGGGGACCCCTACACGGCCCGGCGCTGGTTCGACGGCCCGCTGGAGCGGCGCCGGTACGCGGTGCTGCCGCCCACCACCGCGAAGGTGTTCTATGAGTGAGCCCGACTGGTCCGCCGCGCTGGCCGACCCGGAGGTGATCCGTTCCGTCCTCGGCTCGCCCCCGCCACCGCTGACGGACCACCGGTTGGAGTCGCTCCTGGTCGACGAGCGCGGCAGCTCCGTGACGCTGCGGCTCTCCGCCTTCGCAGTGGCGGCGGGTGCGGCTGAGCTCTGGCGTGAACGGGGCCACAATGCCTACGAGTTCGTGCTGGTGTGTGGCGGTGTCAGTGATTTCGTGGTGGACGCCTGGTCCGGCTGGCCGCTCACCGAGGCCGTTCTGGAGGCCGGGGCCGTCACACTGACCGGCCGGGACCGGCGGGTGTCGTTCCGCGCCGAGGCGATCCGGGCCGAGCCCCCGGTCGGGCGGCTGTGGGGCCGCACGCCGTGAGAGGGTGGCCGGCTCAGTACTGGGTCGGCAGGCAGAGGTGGGGCATCCGGACGGCCTCGCCGTCCAACGCCCGCCGCAGGACGGCACGCAGGCGCTCGTCGTCCAGGAAGGCCCGGTAGTCGAAGGTGACGGCGAGGCGCCGGTCCAGGGACAGGACGTGCTCCACCGCGCTGCGGACCGGCGGGGCGAGGGGCCCGCGTCGGGAGAGTGCGGCGACCGCGGCCACGGCGGCGAGGTGGGTGAGCGGGTCCTGCCAGGGCTGGTAGCGCGGTGGCATCTCGGTGAGCCTGGCCGCCGTGGCCTCCAAGTCCCCGCGCAGGGTGGGTTCCCATGGAGGGGTGGTTCCGTCCCACGCGGACAGGACGGCGGCCGCGGTCCGTCCGGGGCGGGTCCCGGACCCGGCCCGGGCCAGCTCCAGCAGGGCGGGGCGCAGCGCGTCGGCGTGCTCCTCCAGCGTGAGCAGGGCGTCGTAGGGCTCGGGCCGGTGAGGGTCACACGCCTGGTACCCCCGGCCGGGCTCGCGGTCGAGGGCGGTCAACCCGTCGACCAGGCGCGGCATCACCCGTGGGTCGCCGATCCGCCCGAGGGCCCAGTGCGCGTAGTCGGTGACGCGGCCGTCGCGCACCTCGTCCTCGCCGGGATCGTCGAGGTGCGCGAGCAGCGCGTCCGTGAAGGGGGCGGCCGACGGCCCGAGCACCGCCAGCAGGTTCGCGGCCCGGACCCGGACGGCCGGCTCCGGGTCGTCCAGCAGCTCGCCCGCCACCCGGACCAGCCCCGGGCCGGTTGAGGGGCGGACCACCAGTACCTTCCAGGCAGCGTCCAACGCGGCTGTCCGGTACGTGAGTTCACCGGTCCGGGCGAGCTCGGAGGTGAACCGTGCGGCCAGTGGTCCCGGGAGGTCCTCGGCCGTCCCCAGGATCAGACCGGGCAGTTCGGTGCGGTACTCCGGGTCGGGCAGGTCCCACTCGGCCCCGACCGAGGCCGCCGCCCCCGGCTCCCGGAAGACGGTGACCAACTGCTCCGGCAGGCCGGCGGCTCCCTCGGGATCCAGCCGGGCGAGGCCGCGGAGGGCCGCCAGGCGCAGGGCGGCCGATGCCGTGGCGGCGGCCTCCAGCGCGAGCCGAGCGTCGTCGGAGTCCGAGCTCCCGGCGGCGAGCTCGCCGAGCCTCATGAGGAGCTTGATCCGCACCGCGGGCTCCTCCTCCGACCGGAGCCGCTCCAGCAGCGGGGCGTGACGCTCCACCAGGTCGACGGCCCACCGGCGGGTCCGCGGGTCCGGATCCTCGATGAGGTGCTCGGCCGCCGCTCGGCAGGAACGCCAGGCCGCGTGCCAGCCAGGGGCGATCCGCTCGGCGGGCTGCGTCCGTGCGGCACCGACCAGCATGAACAGGGTCGCTGCCACCTCGTGCCGGTCCGGCAGGGACGGATCACGTGCCAGTGCCGTCAGGAACGGCAGCGCGTCGGGCGCGAACGCCTCCATGCCCGTGGGGTCGCGGTAGAGCCGGTAGAACAGCTGGTACCCGTCCGCCGGTCCACCGCGCGCGATGCGCCGCAGCTCCGCGA
The DNA here is from genome assembly GCF_039535905.1 of Kitasatospora albolonga. Classification (GTDB taxonomy): domain Bacteria; phylum Actinomycetota; class Actinomycetes; order Streptomycetales; family Streptomycetaceae; genus Kitasatospora; species Kitasatospora albolonga. The sequence continues at coordinate 18,103 of NZ_BAAAYB010000034.1, forward strand.
CCGCCTCCGCCGAGCCGTCATGTCGTCCGAGCCGGCTCCAGGCCGCGTCCACCGAGGTCACCACGTTCAGCGCGTTCATCCCGGCCATCCTCGCAGTGCCCCGACGAGCGGGGCGAACGGTTATCCCGTGCTGCGGTGACCCTGGGTCAGACGTCGCGGAGGAAGACGACGGCGTCGGCGTGGCCGACGGTGGCCGGATCGAGGGGGAAGTAGGTGTGGTTGGCGGGGGTGCGCAGTGGCGTGCCCGGGGGCAGGGCGGCGGCGAGGTCCGGGGCGGGGTGCAGCGTTCGGGGGTGGGCAGTTGCGAGGAGGAGGCCTTCGAGGGTGTCGGGGGCCGGGTGGTCGTCGGCGCGGGTGCCGAAGGTGGTGGCGGTGAAGGCGTAGCGGTCGGCCAGGCGGGTGGCGAGGAGGGCGCCGCCGCTCCACCAGGTGAGGCGTTGGCCGCCGAACCGCATGCTGCTCTCGGTGCGTTGGAGGTGGCTGTTGTGGGCGAAGGCGAGGGTCGGGCCGCGGTGGGCCTCGCGGTCGGCGACGGCGGAGAGGTTGTCGGCCATCATCAGGTCGCGCAGGCCGACCAGGGTGGTCAGCCGCCGAGGGCCGGGGTCGGCCAGGGCGGCGTGGTAGCGGAGCAGGCCGGTGGCGGTGCGGGCGTGCAGACCGGCCAGCCAGAGGTGCTCGGGGGAGGTGGCGGCCAGCAGCTTTGGGGTCCGGGCGGCGAGCAGGGCGGTGAGGTCGTCGGCGATCAGACGCAGCCGGTCCGCCTCCGGCGTGCGGCCGACGGACTTGGCCGGGTCCCACATCACCCCCGGGTCCGTCCACAGGGAGGAGTCGCCCAGGAGGGCGGTCAACTCGTCCAGGGCGACGGGCAGTTCGAGGTGAGGGGAGAGGAGGCCGTGCAGGGTGGTGAGCGCGGGGCCGGGGGCGGCGGCGCCGCTGACCTCCAGCGGGCCGTCGATGCCGTCGAAGCGGAGCCGGTCCTCCGGAGGGTGGGCGGCGTTCCACTGCCGCATCCAGCGCAGCAGCTCGCGATTGCCCGGGTAGGCGCCGAACCCGTGGCTGAAGCCGTGGGTGGTGGCGTGGTCGAGGTCCTCGGTGCGGCCCGCGACGTAGGCGTCCGCGGCCAGGGCTGACAGGCAGTCGGTTTCGAGGGCGATGGAGCGGTAGCCGCGGTGTTCGACCAGGTGGCGGAAGAGCTCGTTGCGCAGGTCGAGGAAGGCCTCCGCGCCGTGGGTGGGTTCGCCGAGGCCGAGTACCCGGACGGCGGGTGGGAGCAGGGCGGCCAGGTTCTCGCCGCTGAACGGGAGGACGGCGTCGGAGAGGGTGGAGGAGGTCATGGCTTCCACCGTATCCTTGAACCTTCGGTGTGAACTTTCGGAGGTCTGGACCCGAGGATGGGCGAGAAAACTCTCAAACGAAGGTTGCGTCCGGTCGATTTGGCCCGGGAGCACGGCCTCTCCACCCAGGCGGTGCGCAACTACGAGGAGGCCGGCTTCCTGCCGCCCGCCGACCGCTCCCCGCACGGCTACCGCGCCTACACTCCGCTGCACGCCACCGCCCTGCGCACCTTCCTGGCCCTGGTCCCCGGCCACGGCCACGCGAGCGCCGGCGCGGTGATGCGCGCGGTCAACGGGGGCGCGGTGGAGGAGGCGCTGCGGCTGATCGACGCGAGCCATGCCCTGTTGGCCGAGGACCGCCGGACGCTGGAGTCGGTGGCGGTGGCACTGCGCGACCTGGAGCCGGTGGAGGAGCGGGGGACGGAGGAGGGCGGCCTGCTGATCGGGCACCTGGCGCACCGTCTCGGTCTGCGCCCGGCGACCCTGCGCAAGTGGGAGGCGGCCGGGTTGGTGGTGCCCGAGCGGGACCGCCGTACCGGGTACCGGGTGTACGGGCCCGCCCGGGTGCGGGACGCGCTGCTGGCCCGTCAACTGCGGCGCGGAGGCCATGGGTTGCCGCAGATCGCGCTGGTGCTGGAGCAGGTCCGGACGGCCGGTGGGGCCGAGCCCCTGCAGGCAGCGATGGCGGAGTGGAACGGCCGCTTGACCGCGCGGGGCCGGGCCCTGCTGGCGGGGGCGGCGGCGCTCCACGGCTACCTGGAGGAGTTGCGGCAGGGCGACCAGGCCGGCTGAGGGAGGGTCAGGGGTCAGAGCCGTACGGTCAGTTCCACGTCCACCGGGTCGCCCGTGGTCAGGCCCAGCGGGGTGCGGACGGCGAGCTTCAGCGGCAGCAGGTAGGCCCCGTCCTTGGGGAAGAGCGAGGTGGTGAAGGCGCGGGAGCCGATCCGGGCCTCCACGGGGATCACGCCCCAGCCGTAGCTGGCCTGCGCGGCCACCTGACGGACGGCCGCCGACTCCTCCTCCGGCAGCGGGACGTAGTAGTACGGCGCCGGGCCGCGCCACTCGATCACGTGGCCGGTGAAGCTGAGGTCCATGCGGATGGTTCCGTTCACGGGTGCTGCCGGGGGTCCGCCCAGCGTAGCGGGCCGAGCGGACCCCCGGGCGTCAGCTCCGCGGCAGCAGCCGCATCGCGGTGGGCGAGCCGTCGCCGAGGTAGTCGCTCTCGCAGCCGTAGCGGCCCGGCCGGGCGGCGGAGAGCAGGGAGAGGCAGGCGCCGAGGGCGCGTTGGCCGAAGGCATTCGGGTGCATCGACTCCTCCAGCGTCCCTTGGGTGTTGGCGTAGTCGAGGAAGCGGAACCACTCGTGCCTGCGGGCGTCCGGCCCGCTCTGGCCGACCTGGGTGGTGCCGAGGGAGCAGACCTCGTGTCCGCTCATGGTCTCCTGGAGGTCGAGGAACTCGGCGCCCTTCGCGGCGGCCACCGAGCCGACCAGTTCGGCGAGTTGGGGCACCAGGGAGTAGCGGGCCCAGGAGGCGTCGCGGTTGTTGAACGGGCAGCCGTCGCGGTTCAGTCGGTTGGAGTCGCCCTCGCGCAGGCGGAACTCCTCGCCGCCCGGGATCGGGGAGGGGTAGGACTGGAGCACCAGCCGGTAGTCCGCGTTCCGGTACCCGGCGGCGGTCATCACCGAGCGGATGTCGTCCACCACGGCGGTGACCTTGGCCCGGACCCCGGGCAGCCTGCCGTCGACGACCGCCTGCTGCTCGTTCATGCAGAGCCGGCTGAACGCCCAGTCGTACGCGCACTCGCCGATGATCTCGCCGAAGCCGAGGTCGTTGCCGCCGATCGAGAGCACGACCAGCGAGATCCGCTTGCCGCGCGCGAGTTGGGCCAGCCGGTCGTTCTGCGGGGCCTCGCCCTTGAAGGCCTGGCCGCCGGCCGCCGTGCTGAGCACGTGCACCGTCTCGGCACCGGAACAGGCCAGGTTGAACCGCTCGGCCACCGGCAGGGCGGTGGCGCTGTTCAGCTCGGCGGTGTCCGAACGGTGGCAGCCCTCGACGGCGCCGGTGGTGCCGTACACCCGGGCGGGGTCGTACCGGCTGGCGGTCCAGGCGCGGTCGGTGCCGTTGCGGCTGCCGTCGTAGCGTGCGGTGTTGCCCAGCCAGCGGCCGCCCTCGCCGGAGATGAAGCTGTCGCCGAGGGCCACGGCCACGGCGGGGCCGGAGGGGACGGCCGGGGCAGCAGGGGCGGCCGGGCCGGCCGGGGCGGTGGCGTGGCCGGTGGCCGGGACGGCCAGGGTCAGCGCGGTGCCGAGCAGGAGGGCGGCGGTTCTCCGCCAACGGGTACGCATGGAGGGTCCTCCGGGAGGGTGTGGGGGCGTGCGGGGCTCTTCGCCGTCGGGCATGTCCACGCTACGATCGGCGGCCACTGGTTCCCCATCGATCGGCCACCGGGAGACCGGTGACGGGACGTCAGGGGGACGGGGGACGGGGGACGGATGGAGTTCGCGCTGCTCGGACCGCTCCGGGTGACCGACGGAGATGGGCGGGAGCTGCCGACCGGCGGCCCACGGGACCGGCGGGCGCTGGCGGTCCTGCTGCTGGACGCCGGGCGGGTGGTCACGGTCGGCCGCCTGGCCCGGGCGCTCTGGGAGGAGCCGCCGGCCACCGCGCGCGAGCAGGTGTTCAACGTGGTGGGCGGCCTGCGGCGGCGTTTCGCCGCGGGCACCGGCGGCGCGGCGGTGGGGCCGGAACGGACGGGGGACGACGGCTTCGTCCTGACGGTCGCTCAGGACGGCACGGACCTCGGCAGGTTCCGGGCATCGGTGGAGCGGGCCGCGGGCGACCCGGAGCGGGTGGCCGCACGGCTGCGGGAGGCCCTGGCGCTCTGGCGCGGACCGGCCCTCGGCGGACTCGGCGGCCCGGTGCTCGCGGCAGCGGCGGCGCAGTTGGAGGAGGAGCGGCTGAGCTGCCTGGAGCGGCGCGTCGAGGCCGACCTCGCATGCGGCCGCCACCGCGAACTCGTTGACGAGCTCGCCGGGTTGACTGCCGAACACCCGCTGCGCGAGCGCTTCACGGAGCTCACCCTGCTCGCCCTCCACCGCTCCGGCCGGCGCGCCGAGGCCCTGGAGCTGTACACCCGGACCCGCCGCACGCTGGCCGAGGAGCTCGGCCTCGACCCCGGCGCCGAACTCACCCGCCTGCACCGGGCCGTGCTCGCCGACCGGTCGGTGCAGCCCGAGCCGGGGCCCGGGCCGAGGCCTCGGTCGGAGCGCGAGCCGAGGCCGCTGTCGGAGCCCGAGCCGAAGCCCGTGCGGGAGGGTGCGCCGGAGGAGGGGCCGGGCGGTGCGGTGTTGCCCGTGCCCGCCCAACTACCGTCCGACAGCCAGGCGTTCGTCGACCGACCGGCCGCCGTCCGGGCCCTGCTGCGGGCCCTCGCCGCCGACCGGCGCCCGGAGGCCGTCCCGGTCTGTCTGATCAGCGGCCAGGCCGGAGCGGGGAAGACCGCGTTGGCCGTCCACGTCGCCCACCGATGCCGGGCCGCCTACCCCGACGGCCAGCTCTTCGTCGACCTGCGCGGGGCGGACCGACGCCCCGCCGACCCCGGCGAGGTGCTGGCCGGCTTCCTGCGCGCCCTCGGCGTGGACGGCCGCCGCCTGCCCGGCACCACCGCCGAACGCGCCGCCCTCTACCGCACCCTGCTGGCCGACCGCCGGGTCCTGGTACTGCTGGACAACGCCGCCGACGAGGAGCAGGCCCGCCCCCTGCTGCCGGGCACCCCGGGCAGCGCGGTGCTGCTCACCAGCCGGCGGCGCCTGCCCGGCCTGGACCTGCGGCTCTCCCTGCCGCTCGGCCCGTTGGACGAGGCCTCCGCCGTGGCGCTGCTGGCCGCCGTCGCGGGGCCCGAGCGGGTCGGCGCGGAGCCCGAGGCGGCCCGTACCCTGGCCGGGCTCTGCGGCCACCTCCCGCTGGCGGTACGGATCGTGGCCGCCAAACTGGCCGCGCACCCGCACCGCGGAATGGCCGAGCTGGTGGACCGCCTGGCCGACGAACGCCGCCGCCTGGACGAACTGACCCACGGCACCCTGGGCGTCCGTGCCGGGCTCTCCCTCACGCACCGGACGCTGTCCGGGCCCGCCCGCGCCCTGCTGCGCCGCACGGCCCTGCTGGACGCCCCCGACTTCGCCGCCTGGACGGCGGCGGCCGCGTCGGGCCGCCCACTGGCCGAGACCGAGCACCTGCTGGACGCCCTGGTGGCCACCCACCTGCTGGAGGCCGACCGCCCGGCCGGCGCACGGCAGGTGCGCTACCGCTACCACGACCTGGTCCGCGCGTACGGACGCGAGCGGGCCGAGGCGGAGGAGCCGCCGGGGGAGCGGGAGGCGGCCCTGGGCCGGGTGCTGCGTCGCTGGGTCACGCTGGTGCGGGCGGGCCGGGTGGCCCACCAGGGCAGCGACTATCCGGCCCGGATCGGCGGGCCGGACCGATCGGCGGGCGAAGTGCGGCGCGGTCGGCAGGAACTGACGGACAGCGAGCCCGGGCCGCCGCCGACCCCGGAGGCGGTGGAGGAGGACGGGCCGGCGGCGGTGACGGCCGATCCGGTCGGTTGGCTGGGGGAGGAGCGCGAGGCGCTGGTGGCCACCGTGCGGCAGGCGGCCGGTCTGCCGCACGGGGACGAACATGCCTCCGCCTGCTGGGAGTTGGCGGCACTCGGGGAGTACCTCTTCGACCTGCGCAGCGACCTGGCGGGCTGGCGCACCGTGCAGGAGCTCGGCCTGGCGGCGGCCCGGGCGGCGGGGGAGCGCCGGGCCGAGGCCGCGCTCCTGGTGGGCCTGGGCCGGTGCAGGGCCACCCACGAGGAGTGGGACGCCGCCCGGGAGACCCTGGAGGAGGGCGCGGCGCTCTTCGGCGAGCTGGGCGACGAGCACGGCCGGGCGTACGCGGGCTGGGTGCTCTCCTACCTCGACCGGCTCCAGGGACGGACGGGCGAGGCGATGGACCGCTGCCGTCGCGGAGCCGAGGTGTTCGCCGCGGCCGGTGACCTCTACGGGCAGGCGCACGCGCTGCGCGGGCTGGGGCAGTTGCTGCTGGCGGAGGGGCGGCAGGAGGAGGCGCTGCGGCTGTTCCGGGAGGCGTTGGAGACGGCGGGGCGGGGCGGTGCGGTCTGGCCGAGGATGAGCATGCTGCGCTGGGTGGCCGAGGCGCACCGCCTGCTGGGCCGCCACCGGGAGGCGGAGCGGGACTTCGCGGAGGTGCTGGCCCACACCAGGGAGGGCGGGGACCTGGCGGGCCAGACCGCCGCCCACACCGGCCTGGGCCGGGTGGCCCTGGACCGGGGCGATCTCCCGGGAGCGCTGCGGGAGTTGCGCACCGCGGCCGCGATCGGCCGCCGCTCCGGCCAGACCGTGATGCACGCCCTGGCCGCCGATCCGCTGGCCGAGGCCCTGCTCGCGGCGGGCCGTCCGGGCGACGCCCGGGCCGTCCTGGACGGCCCGATCACCGACTGCCGCACCATGCGTACCGGTCCGCTGCTGGACCGACTGCTGGCCCGCCGTGAGCAGGCCCGCTCGGAGGAAGCCCGCTCGGAGGAGGCCCGGCGCGTGGTGGCGGCAGGCGGCGAGTGACGGACGGTCGGGTCAGCCGTTCCGGTGCGTGATCCGGCCGTTCGACACGGTCAGGGCGACCGGGGACTGGGCGAGTTCGTCCGCCGGGACGGTGAGCGGGTCGAGGGCGAGGGCGGTGAGGTCGGCGCGCAGACCGGGGGCGATCCGTCCGGCGCGGTCGGCCTCGCCCGCGGCGACGGCGGCGTGCGTGGTGCAACCCTCCAGCGCCATCAGCGCGGTGAGGCCCTGCTCGGGGACCACCGGCGGGATGTCCGAACCGGGGGCGCGGCGCAGCTGCGCGTGGGCCAGCACCACACGCGGGTCGGAGTTCGAGACCGGCCAGTCGGAGCCGAGGACCAGCACCGCGCCGGTGTCGCGCAGGGTGCGGCAGGGCCAGGCGAGCGCGGCGCGCTCGGGGCCGAGGCGCCGCGCCCACTCGTCGGTCCGGTCCGCGCGGGTGAAGGCGCTGTGGGCGGGCTGCATGGAGGCGATCACGCCGAGCTGCGCGAACCGGACGGCCTGCTCGCGCGGCAGGGTCTCGATGTGCTCGACGCGGTGGCGCATCCGCCCGTCCGGGCCGAGCGCGGCGACGGTGTCCAGGACGTGGCGCACGCCGGCGTCGCCGATGGCGTGGGTGGCGGTCCGCACCCCGGCGGCGTGCAGGTGGTGGACCGCGGCGGTGTACTCGGCCGGGTCGAGCCAGAGCCCCTCGCGGCTCTGCCCGTGGCAGTCGCCGTGCTCCAGCCAGGCCGAGCCGCCCTCGACGGTGCCGTCCATGAACAGCTTGACGCCCTCGACCAGCCAGCCGCGCCCTGCGGTGCCGTGCAGTGCGGCGAGTCCGTCGAGCCCGTCCCGGTCGGTGCCGGGCATGCACCACGGGTTGATCCGCAGCCGCAGCGGCAGCTCCTCCCGCTCCTCGATCGCGCGGAGCAGGTCCAGCACCTCTCCGCCGGCGTCCATCACGTGGGCGCCGGTCAGGCCGGTGGACGCCATCTCGGTGAGCAGGCCCCGCAGTTCCTCGCGGCGTTCGGCGAGCGGGCGGCGCGGCAGGATCGCGGTGACCGGGTCCATCGCGGCGTGCTCGATCAGGTGGCCGGTGGGGACGCCGTCGGCGTCGCAGACGACGGTGGCGCGCTGGGCGAAGGTGCGCGGCCCGTCGATCCCGGCGGCGCGCAGGGCGGCGCCGCTGACCAGCGCGGAGTGGACGTCGTACAGGCGGAGGAAGACGGGGACCTCCGGGCCGAGCACGGACTCCAGCAGCTCGCGGTGGACGGGGCGGCCGCCGAAGGCGTTGTGGTCGAGCCCCCAGCCGACCACCCACCCGTCGGTCCGCTCGGCGGCGGTCAGCGCCGCGCGCAGCCCGTCCAGGTCGCGCACGGCGGAGAAGTCCGTGCCGGCGGCCATCTCCAGGCCCAGGGCTGGGTGGCTGTGGCCGTCGGTCAGACCGGGCACGAGGGTCGCCGCGCCGAGGTCGACCACCTCGGTGCCGGGCCCGCGCCAGTCGCGGGCGTCCCGGGCGTCGCCGACGGCGGTGATCAGGCCGTCCCGGACGGCCACGGCGGTGGCCTGCGGCCGGCCCGGGTCCAGGGTGTGCATCCGGGCGGCGAGCACGACGAGGTCGGGGGTCACGGTGAACTCCTGGGAAGGTGACGGCAGGTCAGACGTCGGTTCCGTAAACCTAAAGCATGATGGTTTCTGCACCCTAGCCCGTGCGGCTAGGGTGCGGGAAGACCTGAGGAGGGGAGCGATGGGGCGTCCCAGCAAAGCGCTGCTGGACCAGGAGCGGATCGCGGCCACCGCGCTGGCCCTGGTCGACGAGCACGGCGACTTCTCCGTGCCGCAGATCGCCAAGCGGCTCGGCGTGCAGACCGCCTCCGTCTACCACCACGTCGAGGGCCGGGCCGGGATCGTCGAACTGCTGCGGCTCCGGCTGGCGGCCGAGATCGACCCGGGCACCCTCGACCTGCGGCCCTGGGACCGGGCGATGGAGGCCTGGGCGCTCTCCTACCGCGCGGCCTTCGCTGCCCACCCGCGCGCCATCACGCTGCTGTCGATGGCCCAGGTCGTCGCGCCCGAGGTGCTGGCCCACTACGACAAGGCGGTCGCGGTGCTGCTGGAGGCCGGTTTCGCGGACTCGGTGGTGATGGTGCTGATCGCCGCGCTGGACAACCTGGTCCTCGGCTCCGCGCTGGACCTGGCCTCGCCCGAGACGATGTGGGAGCCGGCCCCGGACGGCTCGACCCCGCTGCTCGCCCGCGCCCTCGCGGCCGTCCCCGAGGGCCGCCGGGCCGACGCCGCCTTCGACTTCGCCCTGGAGGCCTTCCTCGACCGGGCCCGGCGCACGCTGGCCGGGCCGCACTGAGGCGGCCCGGCCAGGAGGTGGTGACGGGGGCGGGGGAGTGACGCGGGGTCAGCTCGGGTACTCGGCACCCTTGCGGGCGTAGTACCACCAGGTGACCGCCAGGCAGCTCAGGTAGAAGGCGACGAAGCCCCACATCGCGCTGGTGACGGCGAAGTTGGCGAACATCGCCGGGATGAAGAAGAAGCCGTAGGCGGCGATCGCCGCGGTGAAGCCGGTGACGGCTCCGGACTCCATCTCGGCCTGCTTCAGCGCCTGGTCGTGGGCGGCGGTGCCCTCGGTGAGGCCCTTCAGGGCGCGGGCCCGGAAGATCACCGGGATCTGCCGGAAGGTCGAGCCGTTGCCGATGCCGGAGAAGAAGAAGGCGGCCAGGAAGCAGGCGAAGAAGCCCCAGAACGAGCCGCCGTCCGCACCGGAGGGCAGGAAGGTGATCACGCCGACGATGGAGACCGCCATCCCGGCGAAGGAGAGCAGGGTGACCTTGGCGCCGCCGAGCTTGTCGGCGATCCAGCCGCCGGCCCAGCGGGCCAGGGCGCCGACGGCCGGGCCCATCCAGGCGTAGATGGCGACGGAGTAGTCCGGGAAGGTGGTCTTGATGAGCAGCGGCAGGGCGGCGGCGAAGCCGATGAAGGAGCCGAAGGTGCCGACGTACAGCCAGGTCATCAGCCAGGTGTGCTTGCGCCGGAAGATGACCTTCTGCCGGCTGAACGGGGTGGAGGCCACCTTGAGGTCGTTCTGTCCGAACCAGCTGACGGCGGCCAGCAGGACGATCACCGGGATCCAGACGAAGGCGGCGTTCTGCAGGTAGACGGCGGTGCCGTTCGCCCTGTGCTGGGCGGAGCCGATCGCCAGCACCGAGGAGGTGATCAGGATCGGGGTGAGCAGCTGGACCACCGAGACGCCCAGGTTGCCGAGCCCGCCGTTGATGCCGGTGGCGTTGCCCTTCTCCTTCTTCGGGAAGAAGAAGCCGATGTTGGCCAGGGAGGAGGAGAAGTTGGCACCGCCGAAGCCGCAGAGCGCGGCGATGGCGGCGAGCACCAGGTACGGGGTGGAGGTGTCCTGGATGGCGATGCCCAGCCAGAGCAGCGGGACCACCAGCACGATCGTGGAGAGCGCGGTGAAGCGGCGCTGGCCGATCTTCGGGCCGAGGAAGGTGTAGAAGATCCGGGCGGTGCCACCGGTCAGGCCGGGGATGGCGGTGAGCCAGAACAGCTGGGAGGTGGTGAGCCCGAAGCCGACGTCCTTGAGGTTGGTCGCGGTGACGGACCAGACCTGCCAGACCACGAAGCCGACCAGCAGGGCGGGCACCGCGATCCACAGGTTGCGGTTGGCCACCTTGCGTCCGGTGGCCCGCCAGAAGACCGGGTCCTCCGGGTCCCAGTCGCTGACGGTGCGTCCGGGCCGGTACTGGCCCGGGTCGGGGGCGTCGGCGGGCTGCTGTCCGGCGCGTTGGACGGTGGAACTCATGGCGTAACCCCTGCTGTCGAGACGGCGTCGGCCGAGCGGGGCGGCGGTGACCGCCACACTGGTCTAGACCTCTCTAATGTCCGCCTTCACGCGGGCTTTACCGAGGGTCCTATGTCGCGACTGTGCGCGGACCAAGGTCCCGGACACGACGGAGGGCCGCCCTCCACGGGGAGGGCGGCCCGTCCGACGGGGCGTCAGGAGCCTTGGGCGGAGCGCTGTTCGCCGGCCGGTTCGAGCGCTCCGGCGGAGAGGCCGAGGGCCTCCAGCAGCAGACGGCAGTCCTCGCCGTCCCTGGCGTGGGCGGCGACCACGCCGCGGACCCTGGCCTGCAGGGCCGGGGGCACGACGTGGTCGGTCGGTTCGATGGTGTCGGCGATGGTGGTCAGGTCACGGTTGGCACGGGGCATCGGGTCCGCTCCTCGGAGGTCGCGGTGGATCGCCCACGGTACCGCCTGCGGCGCGCGAACGCCGGGGACGCGCGGAGCCTACGCCCCGGGCACCCAGTGGTTGTGGACCTGGTGGACCTGCGGGCGCCCCGAGCCGGTGGGCCAGCCCAGCTCCTGCGCGACGGGCATCATCCTGTCGGCGAACGCGTCCATCTGCGCCTCGCTCTCCCAGAGGTCGAAGATCTCCAACCCCTGGTCGGTCGCGACGCAGACGTGCGAGAGGCAGCCCGCGAAGATCTCCGGCGTCTGCTGGAGCCGGGCGTTCAGGGTGTCGTACTGCTCGGCGGTGATCCCCGGGAGCACCGCGTGGATCAGAACGGCCATGGCCGGTCACTTCCTCTTGTCCTCGTGCCGAGTGGGTGTGTTGCCAGCACACCACTTCCGGCCCGGGGCGGCATCCGTACGGGGAAGGCCCGGCCGCGCACCCCCGGGAGGGCGCGCAGCCGGGCCTTCGACGGCGGGCGGCTCGCTCAGTGGGCGGCGGGGCCGACCAGCTCCTTGAGCACGTCCTCCAGGGTCACCAGACCGGTGGCCGAGCCGTCGGGGGCGACGGCCGCGGCCAGGTGGGTGCCGGAGCGCCGCATCGCGGTGAGCACGTCGTCCAGCGGAGTGGACTCGGCGACCCGGGCGATCGGGTGCAGGGCCCGGGACGGGAACGGCAGGTCGCGGTTCTCGTCCTGCTCCAGCGCGTCCTTGACGTGCAGGTAGCCGGAGACCGTCCCGTCCGCCCGCAGCAGCGGGAAGCGGGAGAAGCCCGTCCGGGCGGCGAGCTCCTCCAGCTGGGCGGGGGTGGTGCCGGGCCGGGCGAAGACCACCTGGGCGGTCGGGGTGACCACCTCGGAGACCGGGCGGCTGCCCAGCTCCAGGGCGTCCTGGAGCAGCTCGGTGTCGCGCTCGCTGAGCAGCTCGGCGTCCGAGGAGTCCTGCACCATCCGGGAGAGCTCGTCCTCGGTGAAGACCGAGCCGACCTCGTCCTTGGGCTCCACCTTGAGCATCCGCAGGATGGCGTTGGCGAAGGCGTTGATCGAGAAGACCAGCGGGCGCAGCGCCTTGGTGGTCGCCACCAGCGGCGGCACCAGCAGCATCGCCGCCTTCTGCGGCGCGGCCAGCGCCAGGTTCTTCGGGATCATCTCGCCGAGCAGCATGTGCAGGTACGTGGCCACCGTCAGCGCGATCACGAAGGCGATCGGGTGGGTGAGCGCGTCCGGCACGCCGACGGCGTGGAAGACCGGCTCCAGCAGGTGGGCGATGGCCGGCTCGGCCACGGCGCCGAGCACCAGGGAGGAGACGGTGATGCCGAGCTGGGCGGTCGCGAGCATCGCCGAGACGTGCTCCAGGCCCCAGATGACGGTCCTGGCCCGGCGGTCGCCCGCCTCGGCCTGCGGTTCGACCTGGCTGCGGCGCACCGAGATCAGGGCGAACTCGCCGCCGACGAAGAAGGCGTTGCTGACCAGGGTCAGCAGGCCGATGAAGAGCTGGAGCGCGGTCACCGGTCCTCCTCCGTGCGCTCGGCGGTGCGGTCCGCGCTGCGGTCCGCGCTGCGGTCCGCGCTGTGGTCCGAGGCGCGGCCGTCCGAGCGGCCGTCCGACGGTTCGTCGGCTGACGGGGCTTCAGGGGCGGTGATCCGCACCCGTTCCGCCACGTGGTGGTCGACGCTCTCGACCTCCAGCTGCCAGCCCTCCAGCTCGACCAGGTCGCCCGGGGTGGGGATCCGGCCCAGCCGGTGCGCGATCAGCCCGGCGAGGGTCTCGTACGGGCCCTCGGCGGAGGGCAGTCCGAGCGTCTCCAGCTGGTCGGTGCGGGTGATGCCGTCGGCGTCCCACTGACGGCGGCCGTCGGTGAGGGTGCCGACGAAGAACAGGTCGGGCACCTCGGTCGGGTCGTGCTCGTCGCGGACCTCGCCGACCACCTCCTCGACGATGTCCTCCAGCGAGGCGATGCCGGCCGTGCCGCCGTACTCGTCGATGACCACGGCCAGGCTCTCCTCGCCGCGCAGCTGGTCCAGCAGCCGGTCCACGGTGAGGGTCTCGGGCACCAGCAGCGGCGGGGTCATCAGGGTGGTGACCCGGCGGGAGGAGCGCTCGGCGGCCGGGACGCCCAGGGCGTGCCGGATGTGCACGGTGCCGACCACCTGGTCCATGCTGCCCCGGTAGACCGGGAAGCGGGACAGGCCGGTGGCCCGGGTCAGGTTGGCGACGTCGGCGGCGGTGGCGTGCTCCTCCAGGGCCTGCACGTCGACCCGAGGGGTCATCACGTTCTCCGCCGTCAACTCCCGCAGGCGCAGCGCCCGGACGAAGAGGTCGGCGGTGTCGGGCTCTATCGCGCCCTCGCGGGCGGAGTGCCGGGCCAGCGCGATGAGCTCCTGCGGGGTGCGGGCCGAGGCCAGCTCCTCGGCGGGCTCCAGGCCGAAGCGGCGCACCACCCGGTTCGCGGAGTTGTTCAGGTGCCCGATCAGCGGGGAGAACGCGGCCGAGAACAGGTACTGCGGCCGGGCCACGATCTTGGCCACGGCGAGCGGGCGGGAGATCGCCCAGTTCTTCGGAACCAGCTCACCGGCCACCATCAGGACCACGGTGGAGAGCAGCACGCCGAGCAGCACGGCCACGGTGTCCACGGCCCCGTGGGGCAGCCCGATCGCGGTGAGCGGGCCGCGTAGCAGCGCGGAGACCGAGGGCTCGGCGAGCATGCCGATGACCAGGCTGGTCACGGTGATGCCGAGCTGGGCCCCGGAGAGCTGGAAGGTGAGCCGCTTGACGGCGGCCAGGGCGCCGGCGGCGCCGCGCTCACCGGCCTCGGCGGCGCGCTCCACCTCACCGCGCTCGACGGTGGTGAGGGAGAACTCGGCGGCCACGAAGACGGCGCAGGCCAGGGTGAGGGCGAGGGCGAGCAGGAGCAGCAGGACTTCGGTCACCGTGCCACCCCCGCTCCGGACTGGTCGTCCTGCTGTACGGGAACGGCACGGGTGGAACTGGGAGGCTCGTCCATCGCGGGGACCGCGGCTCCTTCTTTCGTCAGTGCGTACGTGTCTGGTCGGTCTACAGGAGTGTAAACGAATGGCAAAGCAAGATCACTGAGACCGTAGTCACGTTCACGGGGCGTACTGAATGCTATAGTGCGTGCGTTCGCCTCCAGCGCCCCGACTTGGTGCGTGCGGAGGCTTTTTTCATGCCCATCGACACCCTGACGCCGGCCCGTACCGGCTACCTCACCCTGCTCCGCGACCGCGAGTTCGCCGGGCTGTACGCCTCCTTCACCCTCACCGTCGCCGCCACCACGCTCTCCGGCTTCGCCCTCGGCTCCCTGGTCGACGACCGCACCGGCTCGCCCTTCCTGACCGCCGTCAGCATGTACGGCGCCACCTTCGCCACCGTGCTCGGAGCCCTCACCCTGATGTCGGTGGCCGACGGCAGCCACCCCCGCCGCACCCTGCTCGCCCTCCACGGCGTCACCCTGGCCGGCACCGCCGTCCAGGCCCTGCCCGGCCTGCCGCTGACCGCCCGCTTCGGGGTGCTGCTGGTGCTCGGCCTCTTCCAGTCCCTGGCCACCGGCACCCGGCTCGGCCTGCTCGCCGAGACCGTCCCGCCGGGCGGCTATGCGTCAGCTCGCTCGCTGACCAACGTCACCTCCGGGGCGACCGCCGTCCTCGGCTTCGCGGCGGGGGGCCTGCTGGCCCGTCACCTGACGCCCCACCAGCTCTTCGCGGTCGCGGGCCTGCTGAACGCCGGCGCGCTGGCCCTGGTCGCGGCCACGGTACGGGAGCGCTCCGTCCGCCTCGCCCGGCGGCCCGGGCTGCGGGCCACCTGGAGCGCCAACGCGGCCCTGTTCGCCGACCCCGGGCAGCGGGTGCTGCTGCTGAACCTCTGGGTGCCGAACGGGCTGATCGTCGGCTGCGAGGCGCTGTTCATCCCGTACGCCGGCGGGAGTGCCGGGCTGCTGCTCGCGGCGGGGTCCGCGGGGATGCTGCTCGGGGACCTGACGGTCGGGCGGCTGCTGGACGCGCGGCAGCGGCGGCGCTGGGCCTTCGGCCTGCGGCTGCTGCTGGCCCTGCCCTTCCTGCTCTTCGCGCTGCGGCCGCCGACGCCCGTGCTCGCGGTGGCGGTGCTGGTGGCGGGCGTGGGCTTCGCCGCCACCCTGCCCTTGCAGGAGCGTCTGCTGGAGGCGACGCCCGAGGCGGTGCGGGGACAGGTCCAGGGGGTCGAGTCCGCCGGGAGGATGACCTGCCAGGGGCTGGGGGCGGCGATCGCGGGCGGGGTGGCGCAGGTGGTCGGCCCGGCGGTGGCGATCGGCGTGGTGGCGGCGGTGTCGGTGCTGCTGACGGTGGCCCTGCGGCCCGGGGAGGGGAACGGGCCCGCGGTGGGCGGCAGTTGACCGGCAGTTTGGGCGTCGGGGCGGGAGGTGGGAGCGCGATGCGCGGCATGCTGCTCCCACCATCACCGCGCCCGGCACCGCCGGGCTCCGCGCAGGAGGTTTCCCATGTCCTTCACCACTGTCGTCGACGCCCCGGCCGAGCTCACCCTCTCGCTGGCCGAGGCCGACGGGCTGGACCTGATGGCCGCCACGGTCAAGGCCGCCGTCAACCAGGACAACTGCCCGAGCTGCCACTCCGGCTTCGACTGGTCCTTCGGCCGTTCGGCCGAGTTCACCCTGGGCGGTGGGTCGGTGGTGGCCGGCTGAGGCGCGGGCCGGGCGGCGCGGGAGGGGCCGGGCGGATGGACCGTCTGGGAGTCGGGCTCACCTACGTACGGGGCCTGGAAGGGCTGTTGGAGGAGTGCGGGGAGAAGCTCGACGTGGTCGAGGTCGAACCGCAGACCTTCTGGCGGGCCCGGCCGGACGGCACCGTCGGCACCGACGACGAAGCCCTGCGCCGCCTGGCCGACCTGCCGGGCGCCCGCTTGCTGCACAGCATCGGCGACCCGGTGGGCGGGACGGTCCTCCCGGAGGCCGAGCACATCCATCTGCTGGGTGAGTTGGCGGCTCGGATGGACGTGCCGTGGGTCAGCGAGCACCTGGCCTTCAGCCGGGTGGGCGGCGGGGCCGAGGGATTCCGCACGGGCTTCATGCTGCCGCCCCGGCAGAGCCCGGCGGGCGTGCGGCGCGGCGTCCGGTCCGTGCGGGCGATGGCCGACGCCCTGCCGGTGCCGTTCGCGGTCGAGCTCGGCACCAACTACCTGCGGCCCCGGGCGGACGAGCTGAGCGACGGCGCGTTCGCGGCGCAGGTGGCCGAACAGGCCGACTGCGGGCTGCTGTTGGACCTTCACAACGTGCTCGCCAACGAGCGCAACGGGCGCTGCACGGTGGACGACCTGCTCGCCGAGCTGCCGCTGGAGCGGGTCTGGGAGGTCCACCTCGCAGGCGGATTCGAGCACCGGGGCTACTGGCTGGACGCCCACAGCGGCCTGCCGGACGAGGAGTTGCTGCTCCTCGCCGAGCGGGTGCTGCCCCGGCTGCCCGCGCTGCGGGCCGTGCTGTTCGAGGTCATGGCGTCCGCCGCACCGGGTCTGGAGGCCTCCGAGGTACGGGAGTTGACGGACCGGGTGCGGGAGATGTGGGTTCCGGGGGTCGTCGCGGCGCCGGTCTCCCGGCGGGTGGTGGGGGAGGCCGCGGAGACGGGGCCGTCGCCGGAGGAGTGGGAGGCCGCGCTCGGCAGGCTGGCCGTGGGCAGGGAGCCGCGGACCGCGTTGGAGCGGGAGTTGGCGGCGGACCCGGCGATCGGGCTGCTGCGGGAGCTGATCCTGGAGTTCCGGGCGGGGGCGCTGGCCGGGACCCTGGTGCACACGGTGCGGCTGCTGCTGCTGACGCTGGGGGAGGGCGGGGTGCGGGAGCTGCTGGCGGGGTACGCCCGGCAGCGGACGCCCGAACTCTTCGCCACGGCAGAGGCGCTGGCGTTCGCGGAGCACCTGCGGCGGACGTGTCCCGCGGTGCCGCTCCTTCCGGACGTGCTGGAGCTGGACCTCGGCCTGATGCGGGTCCGCCTGGACGGCGAGCCCAGGACGGTGGAGCTCGGTACGGACCCGAACGTCCTGCTCACCGCGCTGGGCGCCGGCCGCCTGCCGCAGGACCCGCCGCGCGGCACGTACCGCCTACGCCTGGTGGACACGCCGGGGGCGCGAGGAACTGCGCGCGGGGGAACGGCAGCACCTGCAACTGGCTGACGGAGCCCCAGTTGCAGGTGAGCTGCCTTCCGACTCGCGCCCACGCGGCGGAGCCGCAGATCAACAGAGCCTCGCGCCCCTGCGGGGCGCTACTGCGAGAGTGCTACCGCGAGGTCAGACGCGGTCGGCCGCGATCAGGAGGTACTGGAAGGAGCCGTCCTTGTAGGACTCGATGAAGGCCTCCTCGATGCCGGTGACGATCGAGGTGGTGGCGCGGAGCTCCCAGTAGGGGAGGGTGGCCGGGGTGAGGTCGATGACGGCCTGGGGGACCAGGCGGTTGTCGGCCATCGCGCGCATGTACTCGCGGCGGGAGTGGATGTTGCACTCGAAGTGGGCATTGATCTGGGAGACCCACTTGGAGGGCTGGCCGTAGGTGGGGTTCCAGCAGCCGGTGATGGTGACGTAGCGGCCGCCCAGCTTGAGGATGCGGGAGTGCTCGGAGAACAGGTCCTCGAGGTCCACGTACATGCTGGACTCGTTGTTCCAGGACGCCGCGGCCTGGCCGGTCTCGAACGGCATGTTGAGCATGTTGGCCACCCGGGAGCGGACGGCGTGGTCGATGCCGAGCTCGCGGGCGCGGTTGTTGCCGAAGTCGGCCTGGGTGGAGGAGAGGGTGACGCCCTCCACGGTGCAGTTGAAGCGCTGGTGGGCCATCACCATGGAGCCGCCGCGGCCGCAGCCGGCGTCGACCAGGGTGTCCTCGGCGGTGATCGGGCCGAGGTGGTCGAGCAGCACGTTGGTCTGGGCGGACTCCAGGCGGTGCAGCTCGTTGATCACCTTCTGCTCGCGCTCGGCCGGGTCGTCGGCCTGGATCGCGGCCTGGTCGACGTCGCCGATGCCGTAGTGGTGGTGGTAGAGGCCGTCCACGTCGCCGAGGAGCAGGTTGACCGGGCGGGCCTCGTTGTTCCAGTAGCGGGCGATGTCACCCTGGTACGCGCTGGCGGGGGCCGGGATCGACGCGGTGTTCGGGTCAGCGGTGGTGGTCATGGGGGAATCTCCTCGTGATGCGGACGATGGGCCTGCCGGGGAAGCCGGCGGCGGTTACCAGAAGTCGGGCAGGGTGTAGCGGTAGGTGTTGGTCTGGTGCCAGTTGTGGTTGCCGTCGACCCAGACCGCGACGCCGCGCAGGAAGCGCAGCAGCGCCGGGTTCGGGTACTCGACGGCCAACTGGGCCGATTCGGCCTCGAAGGCGTGCATCAGCTCGTTGTGGATCTCGACGGCCTTGAGGTAGGCGTCCCGGGCGTCCAGCTCCTCGTTCCGGGCGATCACCACGGGGAGGTTGAGGTGCAGGCCGGGGCTCTGCAGCTCCTTGGTGTAGGAGTACAGGTCGTTGACGATGGTGGTGGCGTTCCCGGCCAGGGCGATCACCCGCTGGAGGGCGGGCAGCGCGTGCAGGTCGGCGGGGAGCTCGTAGCCGCCGATCGTGTCGGTGATGGTCGGGCAGGGGCGGAAGTTGTTGAACTGACGCATCGCCAGGTACTCCCACACCTGGGGCACGTAGTCGGTCTCGTCCCAGGCGGCCTCGGCCAGGTAGCCCATGTGCAGGCGGGCCATGTCGTGCCGGTAGCGGTCGGCCTGGGAGTGGCTGGCGGCCTGGCGGAAGTACTCCATCGCGGAGTAGTACGCCCGGCGCGGCGCGTCGGACTGCAGCGACTCCTGCCATGCCGGGGTGTACCCGGCGGTGGTGTGCAGCGGGTCCAGTGCGGTGTGCGCCAGCAGCAGGCGCCCGCCGAGGCCGACCGGGGAGCCGCCGTGGTCCTCGCAGTAGACATCGTCCAGGACGTTCTCGGCCGCCATCAGACGGGTGGCCACCATCAGGTGGTCCACCGTCGGCGCGTCCGGGTGGCAGGTCACCATGTAGCGGCCGAGCGAGAAGCCGTCGAACTGGTCCTCCCACTCCGGCGGGTAGAGCGCGACCTCGTGCACCGCCCAGTCCTTGATCCGACGGCTGACCTCCTCGACGCGGGCCGGGTCCGGCTCGGCGACGGGGTGGAAGTACAGCCCCGGCACCGGGTCGCCCGGAGCCGGCTTGCCCGAGAGGGGCGGCTCCGGAGCGGTGGCGGGCGTCAGGCTGGGTACGGCGAGGCCGGGCAGGCCGGGCAGGGAGAAGGCGACCGGTGCCTCGGAGACCTCGATCTCCTGCACCGGGAAAGCGAGTTGCGGCGGCCCGGGCAGGGCGACGGCCTCCGCCGTGGGCACCTCGGCCTCGGGCGCTTCGACGGGCAGCGTCGGGTAGAGGCTGCCCGTGCCCAGGCCGCTCGGGCCGCGCAACAGCCGCCCCAGGTCCTGGAGTTCGGCGGCGGTCATGCGGAGGCCCCGATCTGGCAGTTCTCCAGCAGGCCGAGCGCGTCTGGCACCAGGACGGCGGCCGAGTGGTAGCCGCTGACCAGGTAGCGCATCACCGACTGCTGGTTGATGCCCATGAAGCGGACGTTCAGCCCCGGCTCGACCTCCTCCGGGAGGTCCTGGGGTCGCAGGCCGATCACGCCCTGCTGCTCCTCGCCGAAGCGCATCGCCATGATGGTGGAGGTCTGGGTGTCGGAGACCGGGATCTTCGAGAGCGGGTAGATCGGCACGCCCCGCCAGCCGGGCACGAGCTTGCCGTTGACCTCGGCCGGGGCCGGGTACAGGCCGCGCTTGTTGCACTCGGCGAAGAAGGCCGTGATCACCTTCGGGTGGGCGAAGAAGGCGTGGGTGGAGCGCCGCATGGCCAGCAGCTGGTCCAGGTCGTCCGGGGTGGGCGGGCCGCTGCGGGTGGAGATCCGCTGGTCGTAGGCGGCGTTGTGGAGCAGGCCGAACTCCCGGTTGTTGACGATCTCGTGCTCCTGCCGCTCGCGCAGCTCCTCCACCGTCAGGCGCAGCTGCTGCTGCAGCTGGTCCATCGGGTCGTTGTAGAGGTCGGAGACCCGGGTGTGCACCTGGAGGATGGTCTGCGCCACCGACAACTCGTACTCGCGGGGCGCGAGTTCGTAGTCGACGAAGCTGGTGGGGATCTCCGGCTCGCCGCGGTGGCCGGCGCTGATCGCGATCTCGGCCTCGCCCTTGCGGTTGACGGCGCGGCCGGCCCGGGCCCGGAACTCCTCGGTGTGGGCCCGCAACGAGGGCGTGCGGTCCAGGAGTTCGCGGTACCGCGCCCAGGGGAGGGCGAGCACGGTGGCGTCGGTGGCGGCGCGCAGCGTGGCCGACCACTCGGCGTCCGGGCCCAGGTGGGCCTCGTCGCCCAGGTGGGCGCCGTCGGTGACCACGCCGACCACCTGCGACTCGCCGTACCTGCCCTCGACGATCCGCTCCAGGCGGCCGTGGGCGATCAGGAGGACCTCCTCGACCGGCTGCCCCTGGCCGGCCAGCAGGTCACCGGCGCGGACCTCGCGGACCCGGAAGCCCGCGGCCAGCTCGGCCAGCACCTCCTGGTCGGCGTAGCCGCGCAGGGCGGGCAGCGCGTCCAGCGAGGCGGGGACGGGCCGGACCTGGTCCGCGCCCTCCTGGACGAAGAGCACCCGTCCGGCCCCGGTCCTGAGCAGCAGGCGCCGGTTGACCCGGTAGGTGCCGGCCGCGACCTCCACCCAGGGCAGGGTGCGCAGCAGGTTCCGGGAGGTGATCCCCTGCATCTGCGGTTCGGACTTGGTGGTCGTGGCCAGCAGCCTGGCCGCCTGCGTGGACAGGCTGGACTGCGTGGACCGGCTCGACTGCGGCGTGGGTGGTGCTCCCAGGCCAAGCATGACTACTCCTCGGGGAAGGGCGCCCACAGGGCTGCCGGGGCGCGGTGTGCACCGCGATTGGGCACGAGCGGACAGCACGGAGCGGCCGACCCCGCGCGGTGCCCGGGGCGTCGGTTGCCCGTTCTGGATCTGATCGGTTCGTTCAGAGGTGCCGAGGTGCCGGTATTCGCCGCCCGTCCGGTCTCACGTCGCTGTCTCCCCAGACCGTCCGTCGGCTTCCGAGATCATGATTGCGGAGTCCGGGCGGGAGTCGGGGCGAAGGATCGGAAGAGACCGAATGTGATCGTTCCGGTTCGCACGGCAGTGCTGAAGGCGAATGTGATCGCCGGAACGGGGGAGCCGCCTCCGAGTGGGAGCGAGCGCGCACGGCCCGCTCGTTCCCCGTGCGGCCGACCGTTTCTGACGATCCGTAACGTCTGCCTGCGGGAACCGTGATCCGGCCCGACATCTCTGTGTCATCCGCCAATACGGCCACCCGCCGGTGCGGGGAGAGGATTTCCGCCACGGCCGCGCAACGGGGTGCGGCCCGGAAGGGGGACTGTCCATGAGCGGGCAGCAGTACGACCAGATCGGTGAGGCCTTCGAGGGCTTCAAGGCCCTGCCGCTGATGCGCTTCGGCGAGGTGCCGAGCTTCCTGGAGCTGGTGGGCGACGTCCGGGGCCGGTCGGTGCTCGACCTGGCCTGCGGAACCGGCTTCTACAGCCGGGAGTTCAAGCGGCGCGGCGCGGGCGAGGTGTTCGGGGTGGACATCTCGGTGGAGATGATCGCCGCCGCACGGGAGATCGAGCGGCGCGAGCCGCTGGGCGTGCGCTACGAGGTCGGTGACGTCCTCGAACTCGGCGATCTGGAGCCGAAGTTCGACGTGGCGCTCGGCGTGCAGTGTCTCAACTACGCCCAGACGGTGGCCGAGATGGAGCGGATGTGCCGCAACATCCACCGCAACCTGGTGCCGGGCGGCGAGTTCTTCGTGCTGGCCCAGAAGCCGGACTACGCCTTCGACTGCGCGGACCTGGAGAACTACGGCTTCCGCTGCGAGTTCGCCGGTGAGATCGAGACCGGGAACCGGGTCCGGGTCACCGCGCTGCTGGAGCCGGAGCCGATCACCATCGTCTCCTCGGCGCCGAGCCGCGAGGTCTACGAGAAGTGCCTGCAGGCCGCCGGCTTCCGCGAGGTCGAGTGGGTGCCGCTGCAGATCACCGAGGCCGGACTGCGCCAGTACGGCGAGGAGTTCTGGGCCGAGGCGCTCGCCCACCCGCCGCTGGAGATGTTCCGCGCCCGCGCCTGAGAACGACGGCGGCCCCGCCCGGAAGAGGGCGGGGCCGGCGTGGTTCACGGTGTCAGCAGCTGCTGACCCAGACGTGGGAGGAAGCGATGTTCGCCACGTTGGCGTTGCGGGCGATGCCCGAGTTGCGCGGCAGGCAGAACAGGAGGTTCTTGCCGCCCGCGAACTCGTACACCTTCACCTTGTCGTAGGTGTCGGGGGCACCCGCGTTGTACCAGGACTCGGAGTTGTTGTCGATGGTTCCCCACTTGCCCTGGGTGGCGTACTGCCAGTCCCAGTTGTCGCCGGCCCAGGCGATGGCCTGGTTGCCGGAGGTGTACTGGTAGTTGGGCAGGTAGAAGGCGCAGAAGTCGCCGGTGTGGCAGTAGTCGTTGACGACCCGGCCCGCGTCCGCGGAGGCGGGCGTCGCCAGCGCCAGTGCGAGGCCCGCCGTCGCGGCGGCGGCCAACCCGAGCTTCTTGAAGCGGTTCATCGTCGTATCTCCCCTTGTGACTCGACGCGGGTGGTCCGCGTCGAAACCTCGATGAGCTCCCTGGCCCGTCCGACGGCCCGCGCCCGCAGGGCGTCGTACTCGGCGAACTCGGCACGGCTCTGCTCGCGGATCCGCCCGCGCGCCTCGGCGGCCACCCGCTCGGCGACCGTCACCAGCTGCGAGGACCCCGAGCAGCGCGCGTCCGCCGTCGCCGTCGACACCTCCAACTGCCAGGCGGCGTCAGGTCCCTGGGTCTCCTGGGACTGCTTCTCCCCGGCGGCGCGGAGCTCCTGGGCGGCCGAGGCCACCTGGCGGCGCGCCTCGCCGGGGCTCTGCGCCGGGTGCCCGGCCGCCGCCATGCAGGTGCGCCAGGCCGTCAGCGCTTCCGTGTACCGGGCGTCGGCGGCCACCAGCGGGCCGGTCTCCAACTGGAGGTTGCTCGCCCGGATGTCCAGCGCGAACCAGCGGTCCAGGTCGCCGTACAGCTCCCGCCGGGCGGCCGAGGTGCAGCCCCCGCGCGGGGTGAAGGCGGAGTTGCCGTCGGCGAGCGGGACGGTGACCGAGTCGGCCCGGTCCCCGTTGAGCGCCGCGGTGTAGGCGCCGCGCCGCTCGGGGGACAGCCCGCCGACGTAGTCCGCGTTGGTCCGGTGCGCTCCCGGGGACGCTGACGGTTTCGGGGGACGGCGCTGGATGCCGTAGCCGTAGGCCTGGGCCCAGGAGGTGTCCGCCGAACCGAAGTCGGAGCGGCGCCCGTCCTCGGCGGTGGTGTCGCGGACCCACTCCACGTAGTACGTGAAGCCGGCCTTCCGCATGCAGTCGGCGGTGTGCACCTGCTCGGCCCACTCCAGCAGCTCCCGGTCGCCGGCCGAAGCCGCCGGCACCGCCGGTGCCTCGGCGGCCGGCGCGGCCGAGGGCCCCGCGCCGCCCGCGCCGGGCGACTGCTGACACCCGCTCAGCAGCGCCACGGCGACGGCCACCCCGGCCGCCGCTCCCGCTCCCCATCCACCTCGCTCGCTCATGCGTCCATCGTCGGCACGGGCCGGCGACTCGGGAACCTAGGGAGAAGAAGGTTGGCACCGGCACGCCCCCGTGCTAGGAGCACTGTCATGCCTCTCTACCCACCGATCACGCCCTACGACAGCGGCTTCCTCGACACCGGCGACGGGAACCGCGTGTACTACGAGCAGTACGGCAGTCCGGACGGCAAACCCGCGGTCGGCGTCCACGGCGGGCCCGGGGCGGGATCGCCGCGGAACCCGCTGCGGGCCTGGGACCCGGAGCGGTACCGGGTGATCCGCTTCGACCAGCGGAACTGCGGCCGCAGCACGCCGCACGCCAGTGACCCGGCGGCGGACATGAGCCTGAACACCACCGGGCACCTGATCGAGGACATGGAGCGCCTGCGCGAGCACCTCGGCGTGGAGAAGTGGCTGGTGAACGGCGCCTCCTGGGGCGTGACGCTCGCCCTGGCCTACGCGCAGCGCCACCCCGAGCGGGTCAGCGAGCTCATCCTCCAGGCGGTGATGACCAGCAGCCGCGCCGAGATCGACTGGCTCTACCGCGGCGCCGGACGCTTCCACCCCGAGGCCTGGGACCGCTTCCGTGACGGCGTGCCCGAGGCGGAGCGGGACGGCGACCTGCCGGCCGCCTACGCCCGGCTGATGGAGCACCCCGACCGCGCCGTCCGGGCGAAGGCCGCCGTCGACTGGCTCGCCTGGGAGGACGCCGTCATCTCGGCGGAGCCCAACAACCGGCCGGGCATGTACAGCGACCGGGTGGACGAGGACCAGATCGCCTTCGTCCGGATCTGCTCCCACTTCTTCGGCCACGGCGCCTGGCTGACGGAGGACCAGCTCCTGCGCGGCGCGCCCCGCCTGGCCGGCATCCCCGGCGTGGTGGTGACCGGCCGGCACGACATGGGCTGCCCGCCGCAGTCGGCCTGGCGGCTGGTGAACGCCTGGCCGGGAGCCCGGCTGCACATCTCCGAGGACTCCGGCCACGTGGGCAGCGAGAGCATGGTGAAGGTGGTCCACGACGCCATCGAGGAGTTCAAGGACCGCTGAACGGGTGCCGCCCGGCGGGGCGGCCTTCGGCCGGTCGGGGGAAGGTCAACTCGCCGTGCTGTCACGGTGCTTGACTGGGGGACGGACGGGCCACATCCTTACCGAGCGGTAAGACCGCCCGGTAACCACGGCTGGTGCAGCTCCGTGGCGGTGTGCCGTCCCCCACCCCTCGTCACCGCCACGGAGGCACCCCCATGCCGACGACCGGAATCCCGCGCGCCCGCGCGGCCCTCACCACCCTCGCCCTCACGGCCTCCCTCGCCGCCGGTGCCCTCACCGCCGCCGGCCCGGCCGCCGCTGCGGCCCAGGCCGCCCCGTACGCCCGCTACGTCGCCCTCGGCGACTCCTACGCCTCCGGCGCCGGGGTGCCGACGCAGGTGGACACCGCCTGTGCGCGGTCGGACAAGAACTACCCCTCGGTGCTGGCCGGGGCGCTGGCGCCGGCCGCGACGGCGGACGTCACCTGCGGCGGAGCCACCACCGTCCACATGACGAGCACGCAGAGCGGCTCCGCCGGGCCGCAGTTCAACGCGCTGACCGCCGACACCGACCTGGTGACGCTGACCATCGGCGGCAACGACGTGGGCTTCGCCGACATCATCGTGCGCTGCACCACGCTCGGCTTCTTCAACGGCAACGGCGCTCCCTGCAAGGGGAGTTACACCTCGGGCGGGACCGACCAGCTGGCCGCGAAGGTGGACGCGACCGGGGCGAAGGTCGGGGCGGTGCTGGACGGCATCCGGCAGCGGGCGCCGCGGGCGACGGTGCTGGTGACGGGGTACCCGGCGATCCTGCCGGACGACGGGTCCAACTGCTGGGCCACCGTCAGCATCGCCAAGGGCGACGCGCCCTGGCTGCGCGACACCCAGAAGCGGCTCAACTCGGTGATCGCGGCCCAGGCCGCCGCGCACGGTGCCCGGTACGTGGACGTGTACGCGCCCTCGGTGGGCCACGACGTGTGCAAGCCCTCGGGGACGCGGTGGATGGAACCGCTGTTCGGCAGCGGCGCGGCGGCCTTCCACCCGAACGCGGCGGGGGAGCGGTCGATGGCCGAGGCGGCGCGCGCGGTGGCGGTCGGCTGAGCGACCCCGGACGGGTGGCCTGCGGCGAACCGTGTTGAACGTGTTCAGTTCTCGGTCTAGAGTCGTCCACGTCGCAGGGCGGAGCGAGTCGCACCGCCGTCACGAGGGGGACCGCCATGCCCGAGCACGATTTCGCCCAGTGGGTGGACCACTTCCACGCCGAGGCCGCCCGCCGGGCCGCCACCGCCGAGCCCGACTGGTCGGCGGGGGCGCAACTGCCGGACACCGTCTGGGCCAGCCTGCAGAAGTTCCAGGTCGGCGAGGACGGTGACGGGGCCAACCTGATCGGCAAGGCCGACAAGGAGGGGGACCCGGACTACGCCCTGGCCGCCCGGCTCTTCGTCGCCGAGGAGCAGAACCACGCCCGGCTGCTGGCCCGGCTGTTGGAGGCGGGCGGTCGCCCGACCCTGGACGGGCACTGGAGCGACCGGATCTTCGTCCGGGTGCGGCGGCTGCTCGGGATGCGCACCGAGCTGCTGGTGCTGATGATCGCGGAGCTGGTCGCCGTCCCGTACTACCGCGCCGTCCGGGACGGCGCCGCCGATCCGCTGGTGAGCGAGGTGGCCGGGCGGATCATGGCCGACGAGGAGCGGCACATCCCGTTCCACTGCGACCGGCTGGCCGACTCGCTGGCCGAACTCGGCCCGGCCGCCCGGCGGGTGACGGTCGGTGGGTGGCGGTTGCTGCTGCTCGCCGCCGCGCTCTTCGTGGCGGTCGACCACGGCCCCGCGCTGCGGGACCTCGGCGCCCGGCGCACCCGCTTCGTGCGGGACGTGTTCCGCCTCTCCGGCCCGGTCGCGGTCGCGATCCTCGGCGAGGCCGGGCGGGTCGGGGCGGTCCGCCGGCAGGGGGTGGCACACGCCTCCTGACGGAGCGGCGGGCGGAGCGGGTCGGGGCGGTGGAGGGACCATGCCGACCGAGCGCTCGCTCCCACGAGCCGGCGGCCCGGCCGGACTGCCCCACGGGGGTGGACAGTCCGGCCGGGCCGCCGAAAGCCGGTGCCGCCCGGGCTCAGGCGCCGACGTACGCCGCCAGGTGCTCGCCCGTCAGGGTGGAGCGGGCGGCGACCAGTTCGGCCGGGGTGCCCTCGAAGACCACCGTGCCGCCGTCGTGGCCGGCGCCCGGACCGAGGTCGACGATCCAGTCGGCGTGGGCCATCACGGCCTGGTGGTGCTCCACCACGATCACCGACTTGCCGGAGTCCACCAGCCGGTCCAGCAGCCCGAGCAGCTGCTGCACGTCGGCCAGGTGCAGGCCGGTGGTCGGCTCGTCCAGCACGTAGAGCCCGCCCTTCTCGCCCATGTGGGTGGCCAGCTTGAGCCGCTGGCGCTCGCCGCCGGAGAGGGTGGTGAGCGGCTGACCGAGCGTCAGGTAGCCGAGGCCGACGTCCGCCAGCCGGTCCAGGACCCGGTGCGCGGCCGGAGTGGCGCCGGCCCCGGCGGGGCCGAAGAACTCCTCGGCCTCCGTCACCGACATCGCCAGCACCTCGCTGATGTCCTTGCCCCCGAGGTGGTAGTCCAGCACCGAGGCGTCGAAGCGCTTGCCCTCGCACTGCTCGCAGGTGGTCGCCACCCCGGCCATCATCGCCAGGTCGGTGTAGATCACCCCGGCGCCGTTGCAGGTCGGGCAGGCGCCCTCGGAGTTGGCGCTGAACAGGGCCGGCTTCACCCCGTTCTCCTTGGCGAAGGCCTTGCGGATCGGGTCGAGCAGCCCGGTGTAGGTGGCCGGGTTGCTCCGCCGGGAGCCCTTGATCGGGGTCTGGTCCACGACCACCACGCCCGCCTCGGCGGCGGCCCGGCTGCGGACCAGCGAGCCGTGCACCAGCGAGCTCTTGCCCGAGCCGGCCACGCCCGTCATCACCACCAGCACCCCGAGCGGGACGTCCACGTCCACGCTCCGCAGGTTGTGGGTGCTCGCGCCGCGGACCTCCAGCACCTCGGAGTACTTGCGCACCTCGGCCTTGAGCGAGGCCCGGTCGTCCAGGTGACGGCCCGTCACCGTGCCGCCCTTGCGCAGCCCCTCGACGCTGCCCTCGAAGCAGACCGTGCCGCCCGCCGTCCCGGCCCCCGGACCGAGGTCGACCACGTGGTCGGCGATCGCGATGACCTCCGGCTTGTGCTCCACCACCAGCACCGTGTTGCCCTTGTCCCGCAGGCGCAGCAGCAGCTCGTTCATCCGCTGGATGTCGTGCGGGTGCAGGCCGGTGGTGGGCTCGTCGAAGACGTAGGTCACGTCGGTGAGGGAGGAGCCGAGGTGACGGATCATCTTGACCCGCTGCGCCTCGCCGCCGGAGAGCGTCCCGGCCGGCCGGTCCAGCGAGAGGTAGCCGAGGCCGATCTCCACGAAGGAGTCGAGGGTGTGCCCGAGGGAGGCGAGCAGCGGCGCCACCGTGGGCTCCTTCAGCCCGCGCACCCAGCCCGCCAGGTCGCTGATCTGCATGGCGCAGGCGTCGGCGATGCTCACCTTGCCGATCTTCGAGGAGCGGGCCGCCTCGCTCAGCCGGGTGCCGCCGCACTCCGGGCAGGAGGTGAAGGTGACCGCGCGGTCCACGAAGGCCCGGATGTGCGGCTGCATCGCCTCCGGGTCCTTGGACAGGAAGGACTTGCGGAGCTTGGGGATCAGGCCCTCGTAGGTGAGGTTCACCCCGTTGACCTTGACCTTGGTCGGCTCGCGGTAGAGGAAGTCCTGCATCTCCTTCTTGCTGAACTCCCGGATCGGCTTGTCCGGGTCCAGGAAGCCGGAGTTGGCGAAGATGCCGACCGTCCAGACGTTGTCCGCCTTGTAGCCGGGGATGGTGATGGCGCCCTCGGAGATCGACTTGGAGTCGTCGAACAGCTCGGCCAGGTCCAGGTCGCTGACGGAGCCCCGGCCCTCGCAGTGGGGGCACATGCCGCCGGTGATGCTGAAGCTGCGCCGCTCCTTGACGGTCTTCCCGGCCTTCTCGACCGTCACCGCGCCCGCGCCGCTGATCGAGGCGACGTTGAAGGAGAACGCCTGCGGCGAGCCGATGTGCGGCTTGCCCAGGCGGCTGAACAGGATCCGCAGCATCGCGTTGGCGTCGGTGGCGGTGCCGACGGTGGAGCGCGGGTCGGAGCCCATCCGCTGCTGGTCCACGATGATCGCCGTGGTCAGGCCCTCCAGCACGTCCACGTCGGGGCGGGCCAGGTTGGGCATGAAGCCCTGGAGGAAGGCGCTGTAGGTCTCGTTGATCATCCGCTGCGAGTCCGCGGCGATGGTGTCGAAGACCAGCGAGCTCTTCCCGGAGCCGGACACGCCGGTGAACACCGTGAGGCGGCGCTTGGGGATCTCCACGCTGACGTTCTTGAGGTTGTTCTCGCGCGCGCCGTGGACCCGGATCAGGTCGTGACTGTCGGCGACGTGCGACGCGGGCGGCTGCTTCGCGGCCTTGCTGGCCATGCTCTGTCTCCATCCGTGTGACGGGACCGCCCCTCCGCGCTCCCAACCGTTCTTCCTCGCTCGCCCGATCTTGCCAGTTCGGACCGACGGAGGACGGTCGGGTGCGCGGAGGGCGCGGCCCGTCAGTCCTGGATGCGGCGCCAGGGGCGGCCGGCCTCCAGGGCGAAGGCGAGTTCGAGGAGCAGGCGCTCCTGGCCGTGGGCGGCGGAGAGGTGGACGCCGATCGGGAGGCCGTCGGGGGCGGCGCCGGTGGGGAGGGTGATCGCCGGGCCGCCGGTGACGTTGTTGACCGGGGTGAAGGCCACGTAGCGCAGCAGACGCTCCGTCAGCTCCTCGAACTCCACGGTGGGGCTGAGGTGGCCGAGCGGCGGGGTGGTGTGGGCCAGGGTGGGGGAGAGGATCGCGTCGTGGTCGCGGAAGATGCCGGCGTAGGTGCGCTCGGCCTGCCGCAGGCGGCGCAGCACGCCCGGGCCCCGGCGGTACTCGCGCAGGAAGCTGCGCCGCAGGCCGGTGGTGAGCGGGTCGAGGTCGCGGGAGCGGAAGCTGCGGTCCACCACCAGGCGGCCGGTGGAGGCGATCACGAGGCGATGAAGCCCCAGTAGAGGAGGAAGTCGCGGGAGAAGTCGGTGCCGAAGGGCAGGGTGGCGGGGGTGACCTGATGGCCCATCGCCTCCAGCCGGGCGGCGGTCTCCTCCACCGCGCGGCGGGTCCGGTCGTCGCTGACCGCGATGGGCGAGTCCACCACCAGGCCGATCCGCAGCTTGCGGCTGCCCGGGCCCTCGACCAGGCCGATCGGCGGCAGGGCGGGGTTGCGGTGCTGCTGCTCGGCGGCGGCGTAGAAGGCGGCCGTGTCGCGGACGGAGCGGGTGACCACGCCGTCGGTGACGATGTCCAGCGGGAGTTGGCGGCCCTGCTCGTTGGGGACCAGCCGGCCGCGGGTGGGCTTGAGGCCGACCAGGCCGCAGGCCGCCGCCGGGATCCGGATCGAGCCGCCGCCGTCGTTGGCGTGCGCGATCGGCACCACGCCGGAGGCCACCAGCACGGCCGAACCGCCGGAGGAGGCACCGGCGGAGCGCGAGGGGTCCCAGGGGTTGCGGACCGGCTCGGCGGCGGCGTACTCGGTGGTCGCGTTCAGCCCGAACTCCGGCAGCCGGGTCTTGCCCAGCACCGTCACCCCGCTGGTCATGAACAGCTCGGTGAACGGCGCGCTGCGCCGGGCCGGGCGGGCCCGGAAGGCGGCGCTGCCGTGGCCGGTCGGCACGCCGAGCAGGTCGACGTTGTCCTTGAGGTAGGTGGGGACGCCGTACAGCGGGCCGTCGGGCGCGCCGGGGGCGGAGCGCGGGGCGTCGTGCAGCGCGAAGGCGACGGGGCGCAGCGCCTCGACCCGCGCCGCGCGCCCGGCCGCGGCGGCGGCCAGCTCGGCCGGGCTCACCGCTCCGGAGCGGACGGCGGCCGCGAGGGCCACCGCGTCGTGCTCGCCCAGCGCGTCGTCGCCGAACGCGTGCACCCGGCCGTCGGTCATCTCGCTCCTCCGTACCTACTGCCCGGTAACGGCCGGGCAGGGCAGCAGTGTACGGGCGGGGTGGTGCTGCGGCCAGAGTCCCGGGCGAGCCGGTGGAAAGCGCTTGCTGACGGGGCGTCGGAAATCGTGTTGACCCTTCGTCCGCGACCCGGCGAGGGTGGCGGTGATGGCTTGACGATCACCTCCGGGGGCCGCTGATGATGTTCGGAATGTCGGGCGACTGGTGGGTGGTCTTCCTCCTGCCCGCCGCGTTCTGGGTGCCGCTCGGGCCGTTCGTCATGGCCGCGCTGGGCGTCAGCTGTGCCCGGAACCCGGGCCGGCGGGCTCGGCTCGCCTCGGTTCTGCTGCCGCTGCTGCCGGTCACGGTGGTCGGCGTCGTCGCGGTGTTCCCGACGGACACCTGGGACGAGGAGACCTGGCTGGCCGACTTCCTGGGGGGCTACGTCGGCTTCTACATCGGGCTGGTCACCGTGCTGCCGTGGCTGCTCGGGTACCTGGCGGTGCGGGTCTCGCGGGCGGTGAGGGCCCGGCGCGGGCCGGCCGCCGGGTCGGTGGCGGCGGGTCAGGAGGACATCAGCCCGCCGCGGTAGGAGATGGCCACGGCCTGGGCCCGGTCGCGCGCGCCGAGCTTGGCCAGCACCCGCTTCATGTGGGTCTTGACGGTGGATTCGGCGAGGAACAGCCGGGTGGCGATCTCCGGGTTCGAGCAGCCCTCGGCGGCCAGCCGGAGCACCTCGCGTTCGCGGGTGGTGAGGCGGGACAGGCGCGGGTCCTCGGGCTGGGAAAGCGCTTGCCCGGGCGCGGCGGAGGCGATCCGGTCCACCAGCGCCCGGGTCACCGCCGGGTCCAGCAGGGCCTCGCCGGCGGCCACCGCGCGGACGGCCTCGATCAGCCGCTCCGGTGAGGCCCGCTTGAGCAGAAAAGCGCTTGCCCCCGCCCGCAGCGCCTCCCAGACGTACTCGTCGTGCTGGAACACCGTCAGCACCAGCACCCGGGCCGGATGCGGCCCGGCCACGATCCGGCGGGTGGCCTCGATCCCGTCGATCCCCGGCATCCGCACGTCCATCAGCACCACGTCCGGCCGCAGCTCCTGGCAGAGCCGGACCGCCGCCAGTCCGTCGGCTGCCTGCCCGACCACCTCCAGGCCTTCGTCGGTGCCCAGCACCAGGGCGATCCCGGCCCGTAGCAGGGCGTCGTCCTCGGCCACGACCAGCCGGATCCGCCGCCGCTCCGGACTCTCCGCCTCCCGACCCTGCCCCTCCTGACCCGCCGTCACCGGACCGGCAGGACGGCGTGCAGCCGGAAGCCGCCCAGGTCACCTCCCCCGTGCTCCACGCTTCCGCCCAGCATCGAGACCCGCTCCGAGATGCCGATCAGGCCGCCCCCGGGCACGTAGCCCTCGGCCGGTCCCCGGCCGTCGTCGCTGACCTCGATCTCCAGGCGGTCCCCGAGCCGCCGCACGGAGACGTCGGCGGTCGCGGCCCGGCCGTGCTTGACGGTGTTGGTCAGCGCCTCCTGGACGATCCGGTAGGCCGAGACGTCGATGCTGCGCGGCAGCCGGGCGACCTCGCCCGGGTCCAGCCGCAGGCCGACCGTCAGCCCCGCCCGGTCCATCCGCCCGGTGAGCCGACCCAGGTCCGCCAGCCCCGGCCGCCCTGACGGGTCGTCCGGATCCTGCTCCGGCTGGTGCCGGAGCGCGGCCAGCACCCGGTCCAGCTCGTCCAGGGCGTCCCGGCCGGTCTGCTCCAGCTCCGTGAGCACCGTGCGGGTGCGCTCCGGATCGCGCTCCAGCAACCGCCGGGCCGCACCCGCCTGGACCAGCATCACGTTCACCGTGTGCCCGACCAGGTCGTGCAACTCCCGCGCCATCCGGGCCCGTTCGCCGTTGACCGCCTCCCGGTGCAGCCTGGCCCTGGCCGCCTCCCGCTCCTCCAGGCGCCGAGCCGAGCCGTAGCCGATCGCCCAGCCGAGCAGCCAGAGGAAGAGCACCCCGGCCGGAATCGCCGGATAGGTGCGGGCCCCCTCCGAGCCGGTGAAGTACCCGGCCATCCCGGCCAGCGCGATGAACGGCCCGGCCCACGCCCGGGCCCGGGTGCCGTGCAGGCCGAGCGCGTGCAGCACCACGATGTTGGCGTACGGTGCGACCGGCGAGGTCAGCACCCAGAGCGACTCGGCCGACAGCGCGGCCGTGCCCGCCAGGTAGGCGCTGAGCGGGGTCGAGCGGCGGGCGGCGACGGCGGCCGCCTGGACGGTGCTGAGCAGCACGGCGAGCGGCATCCGGTCGCCCAACTCCGGTGCCGCCGCGACCCGTTCGACGAGCATGGCGGCGAGGAAGGCGGCGGCGAGGAGCAGGTCGAGCACGAGGCTGCGGGACGGTCGCGTCATGTGGTGGTGTTCCCGGGCGGGTCGCAGGGGTCGGTCCGCGGCACCGTATCGGCGTCCGCACCCTTGGCGCATCACCCTTCGGGGGTACTCCGCACCCGGCCGGCCACCCCCGAGGGGGACCACGGCGGCAGCCCCCGGCGGGGGACGCCCCGCCGGGGCCGCCGCGCCTACCTTCCGCCCCATGGACAACGCCACGCACCACCGGGCCGACCGCCCCGCCTCCCTCCTCCCGCGCCGCACCGCGCTCGCCCTCTTCGCCCTGCTCGGGGCGGCGGTCGCCCTGCTCTCCGCGCGCTACTTCACCCTCGACCCCGAGACCTTCCTGGAGGACCAGCGCGCCACCTACCTCGCGCACCTCGTCCCGCTGCTGTGCCACATCGGCGGTGGGACGGTGGCCCTGCTGCTCGGCCCCTGGCAGTTCGTGGCCCGGCTGAGAACCCGGCGGCCCGCCGTGCACCGCTTCGTCGGGCGGGTCTACCTGCTGAGCGCGGCGGTCACCGGCCTCGGCGGTCTGGCCCTCGCACCGTACGGCCTCTACCCGCCGATCGCCCCGATCGGCTTCGGCCTCCTCGCCGTGCTGCTCCTGGGCACCTCCGCCGCGGCCCTCCGGACGGCCCGTCAGCGCCGCTTCGACCGCCACCGGGTCTGGGCCGTCCGCTCCTACGCCCTGATCCTGGCCGCCGTCACCCTCCGCGTCTGGCTCCCGCTCTTCGACGCCCTCGGCGCCCCCTTCGACCAGGCCTACCCGGCCGCCGGGTGGACCTGCTGGCTGATCAACCTCGCCGTCGCCGAGGCCTTCCTGGCCAGGAAGCCTTCCACGCGGGTGAGTTGAGCCCGGCCGCGCGGCGTCCACCGGCACCGGGCCGGGCGCCTCACCTGCGGGGTGGCGGCCAAGGGAATCCGAGCGCGCGGGCGGAGTCGGCCGAGCCGCCGCAGAGGTCGGCGTAGGAGCGTGGATCGCGCTCCGTCAACTCCCGCGCGAACCGCGCCGCCTGCACCGCCGGGTCCTCGTCCGTCACGATGAGCTCCGTGCGGAACTGCAGCCACGGGGCGCTCCCCGAGGCACGGGCGGTGGGGTGGCCCAGCAGGACGTCGACCGTGCCGGGCCGCCACGAGGAGGCGCTGATCAAGCCGAACCGCCACCGCTCCAGCGCTGCGGCGTCCGCGCGCAGCCGCTCGCCGAGTAGCCGGGCCGTGGTCCGGGCGGGCCACTCCCAGCTGCGGTCCTGCTCGGCGCGGGCGACCTCGGCGTCGTACCGGCGGGCGTCGAAACGGAAGTCGGGCAGCTCGGGGGCCGGCCCGTTCCTGTCGCGCCAGCTGTGCCACAGCACGTGGTCCCCCACGCGTTCGACGGTGGTGCAGAGCGCACCGCAGCAGCCCCAGGTGCACTCGGCCTCCGCCAGTTCCACCTCACGCGGCTCGTCGCCCGCGCGCAGCCCCCGGTCCGCGCTCAGCAGCCGCTCCGGTTCGTGGCCGGGGCCCGGGGCGAAGGCCTCGGCGATGATGTCGCGCCCGTCGACGATCGGATGGACCGCGGCGGTGACGACGGTGAGGCCGCGGCGCCCGGTGCTGGTGGAGGTGCGGATGTCGATGCCGAAGCTGTTCGTGCCGATCACCGGGCGATTCTCCCAGTCCGCCGGCCGGCCCGGTCACCCGCCCGGGCGGGACGGGCGACGGGTGTCTCAGAAGGCCTTGCCAGGGTTGAGGATCCCCAGCGGGTCGAAGGCGTGCTTGACGCTGCGGTGGAGGTCGAGCACGGCCGGGTCCAGGGCGGTGGCGAGCCGGCTGCGCTTGAGGGTGCCCACGCCGTGTTCGCCGGTGATCGAGCCGCCGAGGTCGAGGGCCTTGCGCCAGAGCTGCTCGGTCTTGCGGTGGGCCTCGCGGAAGGTTTCGGGGGTGCGGTCGGGGAGGATCAGGACCGGGTGCAGGTTGCCGTCCCCGGCGTGGCCGACGGTGGCGATCCGGACGGTGCCCTCCCGGCCGGTGCGCTCGATGTGGCCCAGCATCTCGACCAGGCGGCTGCGCGGCACCACCAGGTCCTCCACGATGGTGGCCGCGCCGGAGGCGAGCAGCGCCTCCCCCGCCGAACGCCGGACGGAGAGCATCTCCTCGGCCCCGTCCGCGCTGCTGGACATCGTCATCGAGGTGGCCCCCTGCTCCTGGCAGAGCCGCACCATCTCGGCCACCAGCCGCTGGGCGTCGCCGCCGTCGGCCTGGCCGATGAGCAGGACGGCGGAGGTGGTGTCCGCGTCGCTCGGCCGGTAGGCCTCGACGGCGTCCAGCGCGGCGCGGTCGAGCAGTTCGAGCATGGACGGCCGTCCGGACAGCCGGGCGATCGAGGCGACGGCCGCGCCGGCGGCCCGCAGGCCGTCGAACCCGGCGGTGAAGGTGGCCGGTTCGGTGGTCGGCACCGGGCGCAGCCGCAGGGTCGCCGCGGTGATGATGCCGAGGGTGCCCTCCGAACCGACGAACAGCCGGGTCAGGTCGTACCCGGCGACGTTCTTGAGGGTGCGCCCGCCCGTGCGGACCAACCGGCCGTCGGCGAGCACCACTTCGAGTCCGAGCACGTTGTCGGCGGTGACGCCGTACTTCACGCAGCGCAGCCCCCCGGCGTTGGTGGCCACGTTCCCGCCGATGGTGGAGACCCCGGCGCTGCCCGGATCCGGCGGGTAGAACAGCCGCTGTGCGGCGGCGGCCCGGCCGAGCGCGCCGTTCACCACCCCGGCCTCCACCACGGCGTACTGGTCGGCGGCGTTCAACTCCCGGATCGCGGAGAGCCGTTCGAGCGAGAGCACGACCCCGCGCGCCAGCGCGGACGCCCCGCCCGCGAGCCCGCTGCCCGCCCCGCGCGGTACCAGCGGCACGCGGTGACGGCTGGCCCACCGGGCGACCCGCCGGACCTGTTCGACGTCCTGCGGCAGCGCGACGGCGAGCGGCAACTCGTGTTCGACCGTGTCGGCGCGGTCCCCGGCGTAGGGGCGGACCTCGCCCTCCTCCTGGAGGAGCGCGTCCCCGCCGAGCAGGGCGCGGAGCTCGGAGATCTCCGGCAGAGCCGTGGTCCGCAGGTGCACGGCCGGAACAGCGTTCACGAATCACCCAAGTCGTCAGTGCGGAAAAGCCGGTGGACGGATGGCACGGTCGAATCGGAGGGGAGCAGGTGACGCGTTCTCGTCATTCTCGGGCGCACCGTGGGAGGGGCGGTCGCGGAGTGCGCTCCGATTCGCCTTCGATCCTGCCGGGACGCGCACGCCAGTTGACGCATTTTCAGGACAACCCACGTGTCTGACGTGGGGTTGTGTCATAATTCCTCCACTCCGCAGGTGATTAACCGGATTTGAGTACTCGTCCGACCGGTGGAAATCCGAGGCACTTCCCGAGAACGGCTCTTCACGCCCGCTTTGTCATGCCCTAGTCTCTCGGGGCCGAGAGTGCGCGACGACCACGGGGGGATTCCGAGATGAGCACACCGCCGACCGCCGACCAGTACGCCGCGGACCGGCCCGGGGGAGCCTGGGATCCGGCCGCAGCGTCGGGCCCGGGCCCGGACGCACCGCCGCCGTGGGTCCCGCCGCGGCGCCGGGTCCGGCGTCTGCTGCGGGGCGGCCTGGCGGGGCTCGGGCTGGTCGCCCTGGTCGCGGCGGCGCTGGTGGTGGCCGGCTACTACTACCGCGACGCCCCGATCACCGCCGACGCCGGTGACTGCGTGCACAACACCGGCACCACCGAGGACCCGGAGGTCAGTGTGGTGCCGTGCTCCGCCCCCGAGGCCGAGTTCGTGGTGATCAAGATGATCCACCTGGTGAACGAGGACGCCTGCGACGAGGTCCCGGGCACCATCGCCACCTACCGCGAGGAGCGCCGCAGCGCCTCCTTCAGCCTCTGCCTGGGCCGCAACGACTACTCCTGACAACTCCTGACGAGGCCGTCCGACGGGCCGTCAGGGGCTCTCAGGGCGGCGCCTGTTCAGGAGTCGAGGCGGAGGTGGGCCAGGGCCTTGTCGTCGTGGGGTTTGGGGCGGGGCCAGGCGATGGCGTCGGGGTCGGTGGTCTCGGCGTGGTGGATCGCGTCGACGACCTGCTGGGGGTGGCTGCGGCGGGAGTCGGCGACGAGGGCGGGCCAGTCGAGGAGGTGGTGGTCGGTGACGGCGGAGGAGACGCCGTCGGTGAGCAGGAGGACGTCGGTCAGCTCGGCGAGGGGCCAGGCGGCGGTGACGGCGCGCAGTCCGGCCTCGGGGGTGGCCTCGGCAACCCAGTAGCCGCCGTCGCGGTTGATCACGGTGTGCTGGAACTCGCGGAGCTCACGCATCAGTTCGCGGTGGCGACGGTCGAAGCCGGACCCGGCGGCGAGCCGGGCGCGGTACTCGGTGGTCTGTGGACGGGGGTCGAGCAGTCCGGCCAGCCGGTCGTCGCTGAGCACCGAAACGGAGCCGTCCCGGTGGAACGCCACCACCGGGCTGTCACCGAGCACGGCCGCCTCCAGGCGGGGGCCGTTGCGGCGGACCACGGCGACGGTGGCGGCCGGGCCGCGGCCCGGCCGGAGGCCGTGCCCGGTGGCGACGGCGGCTATCGCGGAGGCCAGCAGGGCGGGCAGCGGGAGTGCCGGACGGCCGAGGAGCTGCTCGGACAGCTGCGCGCCCAGGGTCCGCGCGTACCAGCCGCCGAGCGGTGTCTCGTCGCTGACGGTCGAGACTCCGTCGAGCACCACCACCGCGTCCGGCAGCACCACGATGTGGTCCTCCGTCAGCCGCTCGGGGCCGCCCCCGGGCCGTTCGCCGAGCAGTACCCGCCAGGGTGCCAACGCCCCCTGGCCCTGCGCCGTGCTGGTCTTCCGGTCCACTCCGCACCTCCGCCCTGGAGTCTGGCGGCGGAAGGTGAACGGCGGGGGACGGAGAGCGGGACGACCGGGGTGCCGCGCGATCAGGTACGCGGCACCCCGGCCGGGTTCACGGGTCCCCGGCGGACGGGCGGGGACGGGCGAGGGGGGCGGGGGCTCAGAGCTCGAAGTAGTCGCGGCTGTCGACCGGGACGAGGTCCACGTACTCCGGGTGCTTGGCGATCCAGGCCTTGATGTACGGGCAGTACGGGAGCACGGCGAGGCCGCGCTCGCGGGCGTCGTCCAGGGCGAAGCGGGCGAGCGAGCTCGCCAGGCCCTGGCCCTCGAAGGCCGGGTTGACCTCGGTGTGGGTGAAGGCGATCTCGCCCTCTCCGAGGCGGTACTCGGCGAAGCCGGCGAGCCGGTCGCCGTCGACTATGACCTCGTAGCGGGAGAGGTCTTGGCGGTCGACGATCTTCGATTCCATCGGGGCTCCAGCCTGGTCGGTGAGGCGCTCGTACGCGCGTGCGGTCCGTCAGTGGCCGTGGCTGACGCAGAACTCGTTGCCGGCCGGGTCCTGGAGAACGGTCCAGGACAGGCCGGGCGCCTGCTGTTCGCCGACGACCGTGGCGCCCAGCTCCACCAACCGCCGGACCTCGGCCGCCAGGTCGTCGGCCGTGAGGTCCAGGTGGACCCGGTTCTTGCTCAGCTTGGGTTCGGACACCTGCTGGAACCCGAGCGTCAACGGCTTCGCACCGACCATCACGAACTCGCCGAAGTCCTGGGAGATCTCGGCGTCGAGCACGGTGGCCCACCACTGGGCCAGTTCGCGCGGGGAGGAGCAGTCGATCGTGATCATCGTTGCGGAGACAGTCATGGATCACCCTAACCACAGCCGCCCCCGCCCGCGTCAAGCGCCTGACATGCCGTCATCTGCGCCGGAGCGGTCCGTCAACTCCGTACCGGCCCCGGTCCGTCGGCTCGGGGCCGGCCCCGGACCGTCCGTGCCCGGCGGGGACCCTCAGTGGAGGCGCCGCAGACCGTCGCGGACCCGGCGGGCGTCGCGCAGGCGACGCTCGTAGGTGGCCCCGAGGACCAGCAGGAGCAGACCCGCCGCCGCCAGCGGGACCCAGCGGGGCAGGGCGCCGATGAGCTGGGTCACCAGCGGGGTGAGCTCGTGCACCGCCACGGCGGTGAGGGTGACGGCACCGAAGAGCAGCGGGGCGCGGAGCCGCTGCCGGGCACCCAGGACGGTCAGGGCGAGGGCCGCCGTGCCGAGCAGCAGCGGGCGCGGCCAGGTCGGCTCGGCCCAGACCGCGACCAGGCTGGGCAGCAGGGCGAGGCCGAGTCCGGCGCCGTAGGCGGCCGTGGAGGAGAGCTCCGGGCTGCGGCGCCGCCGCAGGTGACCGATGGTCAGCGCGGCGGCCGCCACGCTCAGCGTGTACGGCTCGGGGACGGTGACCCCGGCCAGGGCGAGCCGCACCCAGGAGGAGAGCACCAGCAGCCCGGTGCCGACCAGTGCCGCCCGGCGGCGGTCCGGCCGCAGCGCCACGGCGAGCGCCAGCACACCGCCGACGGCCAGGGCCAGGCTGAGCGCCCCCGGGTGACCGGCCGTCAGGGCGAAGGCGGGGAGCGCGAGGGCGTATCCCGTCCCCTCCACGGCCAGGGCGAGCGAGCTGCGGTCGCCCCGGTGCGCGATGCCGGCGGCCGCCGCGACGGTGAGGGCGGTCACGGCGAGGAGGAGGAACGCGAGCTCGTACGCCGCCAGACCGCCGGTCTGCCCGGCGGCGAGGGCGGTGACGGCGAGGGAGGCCACGGCGAAGCCGCCGAAGGGCGCTGCCCAGCGCTGCGGGAGCCGGGAGGCGAGGAGCGCGGCGCCGGCCGTCAGGGCGGACCAGACGACGAGCGTCGCGGTCCGGTCGGTGCCGCCCCAGATCACGGCGGCGGTGGCGGACGGGAGGAGCACGAGCAGGTGGGAGGTGGGGTCGGTGGGGCGCTGGAGGGCGAGGACGAGGGCGGTGGCGGCCGCGGTGAGCGCCAGGGCCCAGAACGCCCCGGTGGTGAGGGGGAGTTCGAAGAGGGCGGGGAGCAGGCAGGCGAGCGTCGAGCCGGTGGCGAGGGCGGTGCGGAGCAGGACGCGGGCGGGGGCGGTGCGGCCGGTGCGGGTGCAGCGGAGCGCGGTGGTGGCCAGGAGGGCGGTCAGCAGCGCGAACAGGGCGGCGGGGGCGAGGGGGAACGACCAGGTGGTGGTGTGGAGCTCGGTGGCGTCGGTACCGGGCCAGTCCCAGGCGAGGGCCCAGCGCTCGACCGGGCCGAAGAAGGCACGGGCCAGGGCGGGCAGGACGGCGAGTTGGGCGAGGAGGACGGCGGCGGCTCCGGCGATGAACAGGCCGAGGGAGGTGGGCGGGGCGGGCGGCGTCGCGGGACCGGTGGCGTCGGCGGCTGCCGGGTGCGGGGTGGCTCCCTGGGCCGGGGACCCTCCGAGGGCGCCGCCGTCCGCGTCGGGCGTCCTGCTCGACCTGCCGGCCTCGGAGGTGGCGGCCTCGGGCGTGCCGGCCTCGGAGGCGGCGGCCTCGTACGGGGCGGTCACGGGCGTGGCGGAGGTCAGGACCTGGAGGGCGGCGAGCAGCAGGAGCGCACCGGGGACGGCGTAACCGGCCGGGACCCAGGAGGCGGGGAGCGAGAAGCGCAGGCTCGCGCCGATCGCGGCGAGCGGCGCGGCGCCGGCCAGGACGGCGGCCGCGCAGCGCAGTTCGTGTCCGACCGTGCGGGGGAGCAGGCCGGCCGGACGCCCGGTGGAGACCGCGACGCCGAGGGCCGAGAGCAGGGCGAGCGCGGGCCAGGCGAGCCGGGCCTCCGTCAGGGACGTCGCCGTGAGCAGCTGGGTGGCGGAGGTGAGGGCGCCGAGCAGGGTGAAGCCGACGCCGCAGGCGACGAGCGCGTGGCTGAGGCCGCCCGCCGTGGAGGCCGGGGCGGTGACGGGCGTGGCGGTGACGGTGTCCGTGCGGGCGCCCGGAGCACGGCGGGAGGTGCGGGTGGCCAGGAGGAGGTCGAGCAGGGCGGTGAGCAGGAAGGCCGTCGCGTAGCCGCCGATGTCGGTGTCGATCGCCAGGGCGGCCAGTGAGAGCGGCAGTTGGGCGAGGGCCAGGGCGGCGGCCCGCGGGCCGCGGAGCTTGAGGACGGTGCCGTAGGACGCCGCGCCGAGGGCGGTCAGGGCGGTGGCGGCCGCCCAGTAGGAGGCGGCGGGGACGCGGTCGAGACCGGCGAGGCCGACGGTGCGGGCCGCGAGCCAGTCCAGCAGGACCAGGGCCAGGCCGAGCACGGCGGAGGTCTCGGCGGTGGCGGTCAGGCCGCGGCGGCGCAGCGGCAGCGGGGCGAGGAGCGCGCACAGGGTGACGCCGGCGAGCACGGCGGCCCGGCCGCCGATGCCGAGGCTGCCCCAGCTGACGACGGTGAAGACCAGCGCGGCGATCGCCACCATCAGGCCGCCGAGCACCAGCAGCACGGTCTGCGCCGAGGGCCCGGAGACCTCCTTGCCTGCTGCGGGCACGGGCGGCCGCCCCCAGGGTGCGGCGGGCGCCGCCCAGTTGGGGCCGACGGGGCCGACGGGGCCCGCGGACAGCTGCTGCGACCAGGGCAGCGGCGTCGGCGGGTCGGGAAGGTCCTGTCGGGCGCGCAGGGCGCCGAGGAGCTGGTCGCGCCGGACGATCAGACCCTGCCGTTGGGCGTCGAGCGCGTTCAGGGCGACGGTCACCTGCCAGAGCGCGGCAGCGTCCTGTCCGAGCAGCGGCAGCCGGCAGGCGGGGCAGCGGGCGGTTCCGGGGGCGGTGGCCAGTGGCGCTCCGCAACCCGGACAGGGCAGTGAACCGGTCGTCATGACGGAGATTGTGAGGCCGGAGCGGGTGCTCGGCCATGAGTACGGCTACTCATCTCCCGTGCTCAGCCGCTCGGCGGTACCGGGGCGGCCGGTCGGGGCTCCGTCGGGGCCCCGTGAGGGCCGGGCCGGCACGGGTGGGGAGGCGGTGCGGCCGGGAAGTCGGAGAGCCGTCGGAACTGATCACTCTGACGGACCGTCATCTTCACCGGAGCGCCGCACGATCGGCACTTCCGTGACCGTTCCCCGCCGAAGCCCGAGGTGACCCGTGGTCGACACCGTCAACACCGTGATGAACCGTCTGCACGAGGTGCTGGCGGACATGCTGACCAGGGGTGCCCCGACGGCGGGCACCCGGGGCCTGCACGAGGTCGTCGAGCGCGCGACGGCGCTGGGGCCGCAGGCCGCCTGGCTGGCCGCCGCCGGGCGGGGGAGCCTCGCCGGGCTGGCCATCGCGCAGGGGCAGTGGGAGGTGGCCCTGTTCCACCTGGAGGCCGCGGTGGACGGGGGCTACAACGACTGCGTGCTCCTCCACATGCCGGTGGTGGCCCCGCTCCACCGCGATCCGCGGTTCCAGGCGCTGTACGCGCGGATGCGGATATCCCAGGCGGACCTGGACGAGCTGTTCTGGCTGCACCGGGAGGCGCAGATCATGATGAAGCAGTCCCGGGACGCGAGCGTCGAC
This sequence comes from Kitasatospora albolonga, assembly GCF_039535905.1. Taxonomy (GTDB): domain Bacteria; phylum Actinomycetota; class Actinomycetes; order Streptomycetales; family Streptomycetaceae; genus Kitasatospora; species Kitasatospora albolonga. The sequence goes on from NZ_BAAAYB010000034.1 coordinate 60,772, forward strand.
AACATCGGCCGTCTGGACAACGGGGTGTCCCTGCTTCCGCAGGCCCCGATGCCGACCCGTGAACCCGACACGGTCGGCGTCCTGATGACCCGCGTCGACCTGGCCGCCACCCAGACCGCGCTCCAGGCCGCCGCCGTCCGGGCGGACCTCCAGCGCGCCTCGGGCAACTTCAGCCTCAGTCTGATCGACGACTCCTGGGACTACGGCCGGGCCAGGCGCGACGCCTGGTACGCCGACGGGTTGGAGTCGCACCGCCTCCAGGCGGGCGAGCTCCGGGCCTTCGTCGAGCGGCCCGGCGTCTCGCACGCCCTGCTGCCCTGTCCGCCGCTGGGCTCGCTCGTCTACCCGGGCTGAGGGCGAGCGGCCGGCCGGGCCGGCCGCGGCGCCTCACCGCTGGGCGGTGGGCCGTACGACGATGTCGTTGACGTCCACGGCGGCGGGCTGGGCGACCGCGAAGGCGATGGCCTCGCCGACCGCCGCCGGAGGGATCGCGAACTCGTCCTTCGCGGAGGCGAGTTCGGCGCGCACGCGGTCGTCGGGGACGGAGTCGATGAAGTCCGTCCGGACGAAACCGGGTGAGACCACGGTCACCCGGACGTCCGGCCCGGCCTCCAGGCGCAGGCCCTCGGAGACGGTGCGGACCGCGTTCTTGGTCGCGGCGTACACGGCCTGGTTCGGCACGACCTTCAGGCCCGCAGTGGAGACGACGTGGACGAACTGGCCGCCGCCCTGGGCGCGGAAGACCGGCAGCGCGGCGGCGATCCCGTGGAGGACGCCCTTGAAGTTGACGTCGACCATCGCCTCCCAGTCCTCGACCCGCAGGTCGTCGAGCGGGGAGACCGGGCCGATCCCGGCGTTGGCGACCAGGACGTCGAGGCGTCCGAACCGGTCCCGGGCGAGCGTCACCAGGGCGGCCAGGTCGGCGTGGCGGGTGACGTCGGTGGCGGCCCAGACGGCCTCGCCGCCCAGATCGGCGATGCGGGCGGCCAGGTCGCGCAGGCGGTCGGTGCGCCGGGCGCCGAGGACGAGGCGGGCGCCGCGCTCCGCCAGCAGGAGTGCGGTGGCCTCGCCGATGCCGCTGCTCGCACCGGTGATGGCGATGGTCTTGCCTCGGATGCCGTCGGTTCCGGACATGGGTGTGCCCCCTTGGAGTCGAACCGGACACGTGTCCGGAACTGCGGCAAGCCTAGCGGACACGTGTCCGCTTATGATGGGGGCGACGGTCGGAGGGTTGGGAATGGCTGAGGATTCACCGGCGGCACGACGTGCCGACGCGGAGCAGAACCGTGCGCGCATCCTGGCGGTGGCACGGGGTGCGCTGGCGCGCTCCGGCGGTGAGGTCACGCTGAAGTCGATCGCGGGGGAGGCGGGCGTCGGGCAGGGCACGCTCTACCGGCACTTCGCCACGCGGGAGGCGCTGGTGCTCGAGGTCTACCGGCAGGACGTCACCGAACTCGTCTCGCTGGCCGGGGAACTGTCGGCCCGTCAGGAGCCGTGGCCGGCGCTGCGGTCGTGGTTCGACCGGCTGGCGGAGTTCGGGCGGGTCAAGCACGGAATGGCCGGGGCGCTGGACGCGGCCACCCGGAGCGACCTGTCCGCGGAGCACTACCAGCCGGTGGTCGACGCGATCGAACGGCTGCTGGCCGCCTGCCGGGAGGCCGGAGAGGTGCGGCCCGACGTGGACGCCGCGGACGTGCTGCTCCTGGTCGGCTTCCTGTGGCGCGTCGACTGGACCGACGCGCCGGACGGGCGGGCCCGGGCCCAACGGCTCCTCGGCATCGCCCTCGACGGCCTCCGCGTCCGAGGGTGAAGCCGCCGCGCCGTGCCGGCGGCGAACCGGTCAGGTGCTTCGGGCGGAGTCGGGTCAGGGAGTCGCGGTCCAGCTGTGGGCGACGTCGATGACCAGGCGGTCGTCCAACTGGAAGACCTGGAAGGGGAGTCGCGCCCGGACGCCGAGGCCGAGCTGGGTGCGGCCCTCGAAGCTGGAGGCGAACTTGGCCTCCACAAAGGTGCGGTAACCGGTGAGGTCCACGCCGGGAGGCGGCTGGCCGGCGCGGCCCGGGTAGGTGGGGGTGCCGGTCGCGGGCGAGTAGGAGGGGGCGTCGGCGTAGATCTCCAGAACCGCTCCGCCGCGGACGGCGATGGGGCGGCCGGAGCCGTCCTGGTAGAGGGTGTCGACGTACTGGACGTGGTAGCCGACCGGGTGGGCGGCGGAGGTGCCCGGTACGTCGAGGACGAGGCGGTCGAAGCAGGAATGGGCACCGGCGCGGACGTTGGTGAGGGGCTGGGAGTTGGTGGAGGTGGCGGACTTCGGCAGGCTGCCCCAGCCCGTGGGGCAGGTCACCGAGCCTGCTGCCGCCGGTGCGGCGGGGGCGGCGGGCGCGGCCGAGGCCACGCCGCCGCCGAGCAGGACGGCCACCAGGGGGATCACGACCAGGCGTTTCATCGGGTGCCTCCTCGGCTCGTTCCCGGCCAGTCACGAACAAGGACGTGGGCAGACCGCCGATGGTTGCGCGCCGGGCCCCGACCGGTAAGGGAGTTGCGCACGCGGTCGGTGGGGTGGCAGCATCCCCGGCCATGACGACGAAGCGAAAGGCCGCGCGCCTCACCAGCAGGTGAGCGCGGTGGCAGAGCAGCAGAAGGACCGCTGGGGCATCCCGAGTCACCAGGACCTGCCCCGGGCCGCCCAGCAGCGCACGATCGCGCAGTGGGCCCGGCGGCTGACCCCCGACGAGTACCGCGAGGTGCACGCCTCCCTGGACTGCGGGAGCGACGAGGACCGGCACACGGCGCTCTTCCTGGCGACCGTCCGCCGGGACCTCGACCGCGTGGTGGCGGCGCTCCACGACCCCGCCCTCCGTTCCCGCGCCCTGGCCGCGGCCGGACGGCTGCCCGTTCCGGACGAGGCCTTGGCCGAGGTCGCCGGGACCGCGCCGCAGGCCCACCGGCTGGCCCTCTACCGGCAGTTGCGCAGGACCGGCAGGCGTGACCTGGCCGACCGGCTGCTGCCCGCTGGGGTTCTCCGTGCCGGTGGCGGAGGGAGTGTGGGAACGTCTGCACGCGACCCCGGCGATGCGCCGACCCGGGCGCTGGCTGCGGTTGGCCGCGATGCTGCCCCCACTGCCGACGGTGGATGCCCGCCTGGAGGCGTACCTGCTGGGCGGGCAGGCGCAGTCCGATCGGGACGGGATCCGGGGGCAACAGCACGACGACTTGCGGGAGTTGGCGGCCGCGCTGTGGCTGCGCCCGGCCGGCGGCGGGCGGGACGTCCGCTGTGGCCGGCTGGTCGGCGCCGAGCCGGCCTCCGTCCCGACGGAGGCCGTTTGGGAGGTGCTTTCCCGCCGTCGGACCGACCTGCTGGCGGGCGTCTTCACCCGGGCCCGGGAGCACGGCGTCGCCTGGGCGCCGCCGCTGCCGCCCGGGACGGGTCCGCAGGCCGCGGCGGCCCACACGGCGCTGGTGGGGCCGGACGTCTTCGACGACGCGGCCGAGCCGGCCGGACGGGTGGCCGCCGCTCGGGTGCTGACCGATCCCGTCCTGCTGAGGGAGGCGGTCGAACGCGGGCCGCAGCCGGTGGCGGCCGCCGCGCTGTGGCAGGTGGCGCAGGTGGCGCCGCCCGAGGAGGCGCTGCCGCTGGTGGTGGCCCACCTGGGTGGGAGCGGGGTGCGCGGACGGGCGGCCGCCCTGGCGGTCCGTCACCTGCTGGCCCGGAGCGGCGAGGGGGAGGCCGAGTCGCTGCTGACCGGATGGCTGACCGGCACGGTGTCCCGGGTCGGCGTCGGCGCCGGGAAGGAACTGGTCGCCGCCCTGGGGGACCTGTCGGACCGGGTGGTGCTCCGCACGGCCCTGACGGTGTGGGACTCCCCGGGCCTGCACCGGGACGTGCGGGCCCGGCTGGCGGGCCTGCTCACGGGATTCCTCGACCGCCCGGAGGTGGCGGCCCGGCTGTCGGACGCCCTGGGGGAACCGGCCGTCTGGGAGGCGGTGTCCGGGGCCGTCACGCAGGAGCGCGACGCGGCGCTGCGGCCCGCGTTGGAGCGGTTCCTGGGCGCGGCGACGGAGCACCCGGATCCGGATGTCGCCGACGGCGCGTTCACCGTCCTGCGTGACGTGATGCGTGCCGACGGACCCGGAGTCGCCGCTGTGGAGCGGGAGTTGCTGACCTTCGGGCGGCCGGGCCGGATCTGGCGGTCGGCGGTCCGGCTGATCGCCGGAGTGGAGGACGGCCCTGCCCACGTCGAAGTCTGGACCCGCGTGGTGGACCGTCTGGCGCTGCTGGCGCAGGGCGGTCCGAGCGCCGACGACGGGTCGGTCGCGGAGCAGGCCCGGACCCGGCTCGCGGCACTGGCCGGAGGCCAGTTCGGCCCCGAGGTCGGCGCGCCCGTCCTGCTGGACGTCCTGGCGGACCGGCTCGCGGCCGTCGGGCTCGGCGGGGCGGCCGTACGGACGGCGATGGTCCCGGCGGTGCGGGCGCTGGTCGGGGGCGATCCGGCCGCAGAGCGCTGGAGCCGGATCCTGGACCTGCTCGAAGGCCATCCGCTGCGCTGGACGGGACTACCGGAGGGCCTCGGTCTCCGCTGGGACGACGAGCTGCCGGAGCACGCGCTGCGGGCCGTCCTCGACCAGCTGCGCGCCCGCGGGTCGGCGGAGGGCGTCGTGCTCGCGGCCCGGCTGGTCGGGTGGATCACCGGTCGTCTCCGGACTCCGGAGTGGTGGAGCGAGGAGCTCGCCGCGTGGCGGGGCCATCCGGATCCGGACGTCGCCGAGCTGATGATCACGGTGGGTTAGACGGGCCCGGCGGGTTGACGAGCCGTCAGCCCGCCGGGCCCCCGGGCAGTTGCGCAGCTCAGCCGACCACGATGGTGCGGCCACGGAGCAGAACGGGCTCGTGCAGCGTCGGCGTGGACGCCGATTGACTCCGTCACTAGGGGGTTCATAGACTCGATCGCAGGTGGACTCCGTCAGGTGCCGGGCCGTGGCCGTGGGCCGAACGCGACCGGGCCGGGAGGACCGCCGCAGCAGGTGTCCCGGTGGTGTCCGGTGACACGGCGTCACGCCCCACGCCCCTGGCGTGGTGGACCGGGGGAACGGAAGCGGGGATGGCAGTGGAGCAGGTGACGGTCGGCCGTGGTGCCGCGCGCCTGCGTCTGGTCGCCAGGCTCGACGTGGACCTGCACCGCCGCGCCAGCTCGCTCTGTCGCTGAGGGCGGTCGGCCCCGCGCAGTAGCAGACACGTGCGGCGGGCCGATGGAAAACGCTTTCCCCTGCTGTCCCCGAACCCCGCGTCCGCCGAACCCCCGCGTTCGCCGGCCCGTGTGTTCGCCGCACCCCGCGTTCCCTGAACCGCGCACGCGGAGGGCAATCCGCCTGCCCGTCCGGCGCGCCGCCTGCTCCAGGAGTACCCGATGCCCACGCACCTCTCCCTCCCGCCCGCCCCACTGGATCCGCCCAGAGCCCGGCCCACCGGGCGCGAGAACGAGTTCGCCCGCCTTGTCCGGGGCCTGGAGCGCTGCACCGCCGGGGCGGGTGGCGTGACGGCGCTGCACGGCTCGGTCGGCAGCGGTCGCACCGAACTGCTGTACTCCTTCACCGATCTGGCGAGCCGTCAGGGCGCGCAGGTCCTGCTGGGCACCGGCTCGCCGCTGGAGCGCGAGTTCCCGCTCGGGCTGGCCCGACAGCTGTTCCAGAGCGCCGACCTGGACCACGCGGAGGCCGAGAGCGCCGAGCGGCTGCTCGCCCAGGGCGTGGCGGAGAGCTCCGGCCCGGTGGCCGCCGACGGTGGCCCCGGCCAGCTCACCCAGCGGACCCTGGAGGGCCTGTTCGGCCTGGTCCGGGGCCTGGCGGGCCGGGGCCCCGTCCTGGTGGCGGTGGACGACCGGCAGGACGTCGACCCGCAGTCGCTGGAGTTCCTGCTCTACCTGGTGCGCCGGACCAGGAACGCGCCCGTGCTCACCGTGCTCGGCTCGCGCGAGACCATGACCCCGCCCAACCCCTTCTTCGAGGTCGAGCTGGCCCGCCAGCCGCACCACCACCAGGTCCGGCTGGAGCTGCTGCCGGTGGAGGTGGTCGCGGAGCTGTTCCGCGAGCGGCTGGGCAGCGGCGCCGCCGACCGGCTGGCGGCCGAGGCGCACGCGCTGACGGGCGGGAACCCGCTGCTGGTGCACGCGCTGATGGACGACCAGGAGCGGGCCGCCGCAGCGGTGGACCCGGCGGCGGCCGGGGCGGCGGCGGTCGGTGTGGCGGCGGCGGTGGGGTCGGTCGGTGCGGCGGCGTCCGGGTCGGGAACGGTCGGGTCGGGAACGGGGGGTCGGCTCGTCGTGGGGGAGGGTTACCGGCGCGGGCTGATGCACTGCCTGCACCGGATCGACCCGCTGGCGCTGCGCTGCGCACGTGGCGTGGCGGTGCTCGGCCCCGGTGCCGGGCCGGAGCTGCTGGCCGAACTCCTGCTGCTGGTACCGGACTCCGTCGCCCGGGCGCTCTACCTGCTGAACGCGGCCGGGCTGTTCCGGGGCGACGGCTTCCGTCACCCGACGGCCGGGGGTGACCTGTTGGCCGCCGTCCGGCCGAGCGAACTGGCCGCGCTGCACCGGCGGGCGGGCGAGCTGCTGCGGCGGCGCGGCGCCGCGGAGGGCGCGGTGGCCGAACAGTTCCGTGCGGCCGAGGGCCACCTGCGCAGTCCGTGGGCCGTGCCCGCCCCGCTGGCCGGGCCGACCGCCTCCCCGGCCCCGACCCCCGTGCCGGCCCCGGACCCGAACCAGGACCCGCACCCGACCTCGACTCCAACTCCCGCTCCGGTTCCAGCTCCCGCCCCGGTTCCGGCCTCTGTGCCGACCGCGACCCCCGGCACCCGCCCTGAAGCTCGCACCCGGGAATCCGGACGGCGCGACGGCGATCCCGAACGCGGCGACTCCGCCGCCCGCCCCGGCGGCCCCGGTCGGCTTCCCCGAGGCCGAGCAGGACCTCGGGGACACTGCCCCGGACCCGCTCGGGCCACTGGCCCCGGCCTGCGAGGACCGGATCGAGTGCGTGCCCTCACTGCCCGGCACGGTCACCGACCGCGCCTCGACGGTCCGGCACGAGCTCCGCTCGATCCGTTACCTGTACTGGCGCGGCCGCCTGACGGAGGGCCAGGACGCCCTGGCCCGGTTCGAGCACGGCGGAGCCGACCCGCAGGGCGCGGCCAGGCTGCGCTCCTGGCTGGCGTACTGGTACCCGGGCGAGCGGGACGGTTCCGCCGCCGGACCGGACCGGAGCGCCTACCGGGCGGACGGGCTGCGGCTGTTGGAGGCGCTGCTCGCCGGTACGGTCGAGCCCGCCGAGGCGGTGCTGCGGGCGGAGGCGGTGCTGCGCGCCGGTGGACTGGGCGGCGTGCCGATGGACGCGCTGACCTCCGCGTTGACCGTGCTCCTCTACACCGACCGGGCGGACCGTGCGGCCCGCTGGTGCGGCCCGGTCGCCGAGCGTTCGGGCGCGCGGGGGAACCCGACATGGCAGGCGCTGTTCTCGGCGCTGCGGGCCGAGACCGCGCTGCGGCTGGGCGACCTGCGCACAGCCGACGAACAGGCGCGGGCGGCCTTCGCCCAGGTCCGGCCGGAGGCCTGGGGCGTGGCGGTGGGGTTGCCGCTCTCCACGCTGGCCGCCGCCCGCACCGCCCTGGGCCGGCACGAGGACGCCGCGCACTACCTGGGGCTGGCCGCCCCCGAAGGGATGGAGCTGACCCCGGCCGGGCTGCACCACCGGCACGCCCGGGCCGGGCACCTGCTGGCGACCGGCCGGGCCGAGGAGGCGCTGGCGGAGTACCGGGGCTGCGGTGAGGTGATGGCCCGTTGGGGGCTGGACCACCTGCCGGCCCTGGCACCCTGGCGGATCGGTGCGGCCCGGGCGCAGCTGGCGCTCGGCCGCCCGGGCGCCGCGGCCCAGCTTGCGGACCGGCAGCTGGCCCGGCTCGGTTCGGCCGGGCACGCCCGGATCCGCGGTCTCGCGCTGCTGGTCCGTGCGGCGGCCGGTGAGCGGGCGGAACGCACCCCGTTGTTGGAGCGGGCCGTCGGCCTGCTGGAGGAGGCCGGGGCGGAGCACGAACTCGCGGGGGCGCTGGCCCAGTTGAGCGAGGCCCACGGAACGGACGGCGATCCGGGCCGGGCCCGGGAGACGGACCGGCGGCTGCGCGCCACACCGACCCTGTCGGTGGTGCAGGACGCCGCCCCGCTGGAAGGCCTCTCGGAGGCCGAGCGCCGGGTGGCCGAACTGGCCGCCCGGGGGCTGTCCAACCGGGAGGTGGCCCGCAGGCTCTACATCACCGTCAGCACCGTGGAGCAGCACCTGACCCGGGTCTACCGCAAGCTCGGCGTCCGCCGCCGGGCCGACCTGGCCCGGGTGGTCCCGGCGGCCGGTGGCGCAGCGGAGCCGACCGAGGCGAAGGCCCGGCCGGCCTGACGGCCCCCGGACCACCCGGACCGCGCTCCGCCTGGCAGCCCGGCCGCCCGGTCACCCGACCGGGCGGCCGCTGGCGTCCTGAGCGGGCGTCAGAACAGCCGGTGCCCCTTCGCCAGGACCGAGTTCTTGCCGTCGGCGGCCACCCGGCGGAACTTCTTGATGCCGACGTAGGACCAGCCGTAGCGGGCGTAGGTCAGACCCGCGATGAACGCGAAGACGGCGTAGAGCAGCAGGAGTCCGAGCCCGTCCGTGGCGTTCGGGTCGTTCTCGTCGACCGTCTGGCCGCCGATCGAGATGATCTGCGGGACGACGTAGAGCAGCGAGAGCAGCAGCACCACCCCCACCACGACGTAGATCCACCGCTTGGTGCGGGCCCTGGCGCTGTTCTCCACGGTGACGCGGAACCCGCGCCGGCAGCGCGGGCAGGTGAAGTTCGCGGCCGCGCTGCCCTGCCGGGGCCGGTTCGGGTCCTCGCCGGTCAGGGTGGCGATGCTCCAGTCGATCCTGGTGGCGGTGAGCCCGGGCTGCACGCTCACGCGGCACCCGAGGTTGATCGAGTACTTCTCCTGGATGGAACGATGTCCGGACGTCATGCCTAACCCCCCTGCACCCGCGCCTGTCGCGGGTCAGTCACCGTACCGCTCGGAGGGCCGTCCCGAGGATGGAATCCGGAGCAACTCATCCACGATGGGGCGGAGTTGGGACTGCTGGGACATCCGGTACGGGTGTCCGGTGTTCCTCCGGCACATCTGGCGTGCGCGTGCGGCAGCAGCGCGCTCGTGGGGGGAGCTCTAGGGGTACGACAGGGGTTGCCTAGGGGCCCGGCGGGGCGGGGCGGGCGGAAGGGTGAGGGGCAAGGAAACAGCCTCCCCACAGGAGTGACCGACCATGCCTCGCCTGGAACCGTTCGACCCCTCCGCGCCCGACGGCGCAGTGCCCGACACCGCCTCGCCGGACGCGGTGGCCGTGGTGGGTGCCGCCTGCCGGCTGCCGGGGGCGGCGGACCCGGCGGCGTTCTGGCGCCTGCTGGCGGAGGGCGGCAGCGCCGTCGGGGTGTTCCCGCCGGGGCGGTTCGCGGAGGGTGAGCGGCCGCGGGCGGGTGGGTACCTGGACGAAGTCGGCGCCTTCGACCCGGAGTTCTTCGGCATCTCGCCCGCCGAGGCGGCCGCCGCCGACCCGCAGCAGCGCCTGGTGCTGGAACTCGCCTGGGAGGCGCTGGAGGACGCCGGTGTGCTGCCCGCCGCGCTCGGCGGCTCCCGGACCGGGGTGTTCGTCGGCGCGATCGGGGCCGACTACGCGGCTCTGGCGGCCCGCACCGGCAGTGTCTCGCGGCACACCCTGACAGGCCTCAACAAGGGCGTCATCGCCAACCGGGTCTCCTACGCGCTCGACCTGCGCGGCCCGAGCCTGACCGTGGACACCGCGCAGTCCTCCTCCCTGGTGGCCGTCCACCTGGCGGTGGAGAGCCTGCGGTCGGGCGAGTCGGAGTACGCCCTCGCCGCCGGGGTGAACCTCAACCTGGCGCCGGACTCCACCCTCACCGTCGAGCGCTTCGGCGCCCTCTCGCCGGACGACCGCTGCTTCACCTTCGACGCCCGGGCCAACGGCTACGCGCGCGGCGAGGGCGGCGTGCTGCTGGTGCTCAAGCCCCTGGTGCGGGCGCTCGCGGACGGCGACCGGGTCTACGCGGTGCTGCACGGCAGCGCGGTGAACAGCGACGGCGCCACCGAGGGCCTGACCGTTCCGAGCGCGGAAGCCCAGGCCGAGGTGGTCCGGAAGGCGGTGCGGCGGGCGGGCGTCGCCCCCGGGCGGATCGGGTACGTCGAGCTGCACGGCACCGGCACCCGGGTCGGCGACCCGATCGAGGCGGCCGGGCTCGGCGCGGCGCTCGGGGCCGGCCGGCCGGAGGGCACCCCGCTGCTGGTCGGCTCGGCCAAGACCAACGTCGGCCACCTGGAGGGCGCGGCCGGGATCGTCGGTCTGCTCAAGACCGTGCTCGCGGTGCACCACCGGACGGTGCCCGCCAGCCTCAACTTCGAGACGCCGAACCCCGACATCCCGTTCGATCGGCTCGGCCTCGCGGTCGCTGTCGAGGCCGCCGCCTGGCCCGAGGACGCACCACTGGCGGGTGTCAGTTCCTTCGGCGTCGGCGGCACCAACGCGCACGTGGTACTCGGCGCCGCGCCCCTGCGGGCGGAGCGGCCGGAGGGCGGGGACGGGCGGGGCTTCTGGCCGCTGTCCGCCCGCTCGGCCCCGGCGCTGCGTCAGCAGGCAGCCCGGCTGCGGGAGTTCGCGCAGGACGAGCACGGGCCGCACCCGTCGGTGGTCGGCCGGGCGCTGGCCACCACCCGCAGCCACTTCGAACACCGTGCCGTGGTCAGCGGTGCGGACCGGGCCGAACTGCTGGAGGCACTCCAGGCGTTGGAGGCCGGCGAGCAGGCCACCGGCCTGGTGCAGGGCCGGGCCCACCGGGGCGGAGGCATCGTGCTGGTGTTCCCCGGCCAGGGGTCGCAGTGGGAGGGCATGGCCCGCGAACTGCTGGACACCGCACCGGCGTTCGCCGCCGAGATCGCCGCGGTGGAGCGGGCGCTCGCCCCGTACGTGGACTGGAAGCTGACGGACGTGCTGCGCGGCGAGCCCGGCGCGGCCGGCCTGGAGCGGGTCGACGTGGTGCAGCCCGCGCTGTTCGCCGTCAACGTCGCCCTGGCCGCGCTCTGGCGCGCCTCGGGCGTGCGGCCGGACGCGGTGATCGGTCACTCCCAGGGCGAGATCGCCGCCGCGTACGCCGCCGGGGCGCTCTCGCTGGAGGACGCCGCCGCCGTGGTCGCCCTGCGTGCGCAGGCCATCGCCGGGCTCGGCACCAGCGGGCAGGGCGCGATGGCGGCGGTGCCGCTGCCCGCCGCCGAGGTGGCCGCCGAACTGGCAAGGGGAGACGGGAAGATCAGCGTCGCCGCCGTCAACGGCCCCGCCTCGACGGTGGTCTCGGGAGACCGAGCGGCGGTGGCCGAGCTGGTCGAGCGCTACCGGGAGCGCGAGGTCCGGGCCCGGCTGGTGCCGGTGGACTACGCCTCCCACTCGCCTCAGGTCGAGTCGCTCGCGGAGCGCCTGCCGGAGCTGCTGGCCGCGATCAGCCCGCGCGCCACCGACACCGTCTTCTACTCCACCGTCACCGGCGGCCGGCTGGACACCACCGAACTGACCGCCGCCTACTGGTACCGCAACCTGCGCTCCACCGTGCAGTTGGAGCAGGCGGTCCGCGCCGCCCTGGCCGACGGGCACCGCAGCTTCGTGGAGAGCAGTGCCCACCCCGGTGCTGACCCTGGGCCTCGGCCAGACCACCGAGGGGACGGACGCCGCCGTCACCGGCACGCTGCGCCGCGATCACGGCGGGCTGGAGCAGTTCCGCACCTCGCTGGCCGAACTCCACGTCCGGGGCGGCACGGTGGACTGGGCCGCGCTGTACGGGCCGGGCGGCGGGCACCTGGCGCTGCCCACCTACGCCTTCCAGCGCCGGCGGCTCTGGTTGGACGGCACCACCGCGCCGCTGCCCGAACGGGCGGTGGTGGAGGCCGAGGTGGAGCAGGCCACCGGCGGGCTGACCGAGGCCGAGGCGCTGGCCGCCGTCCGCTCGGCCGCCGCGCTGGTGCTCGGGCAGCGCGGCCCGGAGGCGGTCGACCCGGCGCACACCTTCAAGGAGCTGGGCTTCGACTCGGTCGCCGCCGTCGAGTTCCGCGACCGGCTGGCCGGGGCCACCGGCCTGAGCCTGCCCGCCACCCTCACCTACGACCGGCCGACCCCCGGCGCGGTCGCCGCCTACCTGGCCGGTGCCGGCGAGCCCGAGGCGCCGTCAGCAGCCGTGCGCGGCGGCGTCGATGACGACCCGGTGGTCGTGGTCGCCCTCAGCGGGCGGTGGCCGGGCGGGGCGGACAGCCCCGAGCGGCTCTGGGACCTGCTGCGCGAGGGCCGGGACGCCATCGGCCCGTTCCCGGACAACCGCGGTTTGGGACCTGGAGGCGCTCTACGACCCCCGAGGGCGAGCGCTCCGGGCACCTCGTACACCCGGCAGGGCGGCTTCCTGCACGACGCCGACACCTTCGACGGGGCCTTCTTCGGGCTGGCCCCGCGCGAGGCCGCCGCGATGGACCCGCAGCAGCGCCTGCTGCTGGAGTCCGCGTGGGAGCTGACCGAGCGGGCCGGGATCGTCCCGGCCACCCTGCGGGGCACCCGCACCGGCGTCTTCGTCGGCGCGATGCAGCAGGAGTACGGGCCGCGCCTGCACGAGACCCCCAGCGGCTACGAGGGGCCACGCCCGCTGACCGGCACGCTCGGCTCCGTCGCCAGCGGGCGGCTGGCGTACGCGCTGGGCCTCGAGGGGTCCGGCCATCACCGTGGACACCGCCTGCTCCTCCTCCCCTGGTGGCGATCCACCTGGCCGCCCAGTCGCTGCGCTCGGGCGAGAGCGACCTGGCGCTGGCCGGGGGTGTGACGGTGATGTCCACGCCGGGGATGTTCACCGAGTTCAGCCGCCAGCGCGGGCCTGGCCGCCGACGGCCGGTGCAAGCCGTTCGCGCGGGGCGCCGACGGCACCGCCTGGGCGGAGGGCGTCGGCCTGGTGCTGCTGGAGCGGCTCTCCGACGCCCGGCGCCCACGGGCACCGGGTGCTGGCGGTGCTGCGCGGCAGCGCCGTCAACCAGGACGGCGCCTCCAACGGCCTGACCGCGCCCAACGGCCCGGCCCAGGAGCGGGTGATCCGGGAGGCGCTGGCCCAGGCCGGGCTGGCCGCGCACGAGGTGGACGCGGTGGAGGCGCACGGCACCGGCACCGCGCTCGGCGACCCGATCGAGGCGCAGGCCCTGATCGCCACCTACGGGAAGGGGCGTCAGGAGCCGCTGCTGCTCGGGTCGTTGAAGTCCAACATCGGCCACACCCAGGCCGCCGCCGGGGTCACCGGCGTGATCAAGCTGGTGCAGGCCTTCCGGCACGGCGAACTGCCCGGCACCCTGCACCTGGACGCGCCCACCCCGCACGTGGACTGGAGCGCGGGCTCGGTGCGGGTGCCGACCGGCACCACCGCCTGGCCGGAGACCGGCCGCCCGCGCCGGGCCGCCGTCTCCTCCTTCGGCATCAGCGGCACCAACGCCCACCTGATCCTGGAGGCGCCGCCGGCCGAGGAGCCGCAGGTGTCCGTCGCGGAGGAGGAGGACGGGCCGCTGCTGCTCTCGGCGCGGAGCGAGCCGGGGCTGCGGGCCCAGGCCGGTCAGCTGGCGGAGGTGGCAGGCCGGTCCGGCCTGGCGCGGGGCCCTGGCCACCGGGCCCGGACCCACTTCGAGCAGCGGGCCGCCGTGCTCGGTGACCGCACCGAGGGCCTGCGCGCGCTGGCTGAGGGCCGGGACGTGCCCGAGGTGCTGCGCGGCACGGCCGTGCGCGGTACCAGGACGGCCTTCCTGTACTCCGGCCAGGGCAGCCAGCGGGCCGGGGCCGGGCGCGAACTGTACGAGCGGGAAGCGGAGTTCGCCGCGGCGGTGGACGAGATCGCGGCGCTCTTCGACGCCGAGCTCGACGTGCCGCTGAAGCTGGTGCTGTTCGCCGAGCCGGGCAGCGCCGAGGCCGAGCTGCTGGACACCACGGCGTACACCCAGCCCGCCCTCTTCACCCTGCACGTCGCGCTGCACCGCCTCGCCGAGGCGCGCGGGGTGCGGCCGGACCACCTGATCGGCCACTCGGTGGGCGAGTTGAGCGCGGCCCACCTGGCCGGGGTGTTCTCGCTGGCGGACGCGGTCCGGCTGGTCGCGGCGCGCGGACGGCTGATGGAGGCCCTGCCGGCGGGCGGTGCGATGGCCGCCGTGCAGGCCACCGAGGCGGAGGTGCTGCCCGAGCTGGGTGACGGTGGTGTCGGTCGCGGCCGTGCAACGGCCCGCGCTCGGTGGTGGTCTCGGGCGACGGTGAGCAGGTGCGGCGGCTGGCGGAGCGCTGGCGGGCCGAGGGGCGGCGGACCAAGCTGCTCACGGTCGGCCGGGCCTTCCACTCGCCGCAGATGGACGCCGTGCTGGCGGACTTCCGGGCGGTGGCGGAGCGGCTGAGCTACGCCGAGCCGCAGCTGTCGGTGATCTCCAACCTGACCGGAGCACCGGTCACCGCAGGGCAGTTGACCGACCCCGGGTACTGGGTGCGGCACATCCGCGAGGCGGTCCGCTTCCACGACGGCGTGCTGGCCCTGGACGGGCTCGGCGTCAGCGCCTACCTGGAGCTCGGCCCCGGCCCGGTGCTCACCGCGCTGGCCGAGGAGAGCCTGGACGGCGCGGGCGAGACCCCGCGCGCGCTGGCGGCGGTGCTGCGGGCCGGGCGGCCCGAGCGGGAGACGCTGACCGAGGCACTGGCCCGGCTGCACGTGCACGGCGTCGAGGTGGACTGGAACGCCGCCCTCCCCGGCCCGGCCGGGCCGGTCGAGCTGCCGACCTACCCCTTCGAGCGGCGGCGGTACTGGCTGGAGCAGCCGACCGGGGCGGCGGACGCGGGGGCGGGCGGCCTGGCCGCCACCGGGCACCCGCTGCTCTCCCGGTGCCACCGAACTCCCGGACGGAGAGGGCTGGTTGCTCGCTGGCAGGATCTCGCTGCGGACCCACCCGTGGCTGGCCGGACACGCCGTCGGCGGCTCGGTGCTGCTGCCCGGCACGGCCTTCCTGGAGCTGGGCCGCGCAGGCGGCGGCGCGGGCCGGGGCGGGCACCGTGGAGTCGCTGGACCTGGAGGCTCCGCTGACCCTGCCCGAGCGCGGCGGGGTGCGGCTGCAGGTGCTGGTCGGCGCGGAGGACGGCGAGGGACGGCGGGCGGTGCGGATCCGCTCGCAGGCCGAGCAGGGTGACGAGCAGTGGACCCAGCACGCGGCCGGGACCCTCGCGGCGCCCGCGGCCGAGGCCTTCGAGGCGTTCGGCGGCGCGGAGTGGCCGCCGCGCGGCGCGCAGCCGGTGGACCTCGACGGCCTCTACGGGCGGCTGGCCGAGCAGGGCTACCGCTACGGGCCCGCCTTCCAGGGCCTGACGGCCGCCTGGCGGCAGGGCGAGGTGCTGTACGCGGAGATCGCCCCGGCGGCGGACGGCGCGGAGTACGCGCTGCACCCGGCGCTGCTGGACGCGGTGCTGCACGCGGTGATCCTGGACGCCGAGCGCACCGTGCTGCCGTTCGCCTGGCGGGAGGTGACGGTCCATCGTCCGGGCCCGACCGCCCTGCGCGCCCGGATCACCTCGACCGGCCCCGACACCGTCGCCCTCGCGGTGACGGACCCGGCCGGCCTGCCGGTCGCCACCGTCGGCGCGCTCACCCTGCGGGCCGCCGCAGCGACCGCCGGAGCCGACTCGCTGTACCGCCTGGACTGGCAGCCCCTGACGGCCGCCGACGGAGCGGGCCGCCCGACGGACGGTCAGCCCTGGGCCGCGCTTGACAGCGGGCGCCTGACGCCGGGATGGCCGGTGCTCGCCTCGGTCGCGGAGGTGGCCGCCGGTCAGAACGCGCTCGCGCCGGTCCAGGACGCCGAGCAGGCGCTCGACCTGATCCAGGCCTGGCTCGCGGGGGAGGGCGGCACGCTGGCCCTGGCCACCGAGCGGGCCGTCGCCACCCACCCTGGCGAGGACGTCCCGGACCCGGCCGCCGCGGCCGTCTGGGGCCTGGTCCGCACCGCGCAGACCGAGCAGCCCGGCCGCCTGGTGCTGCTGGACCTGGACGGCACCCCGGCCTCGGCGGAGGCGGTCTCCGCGGCCCTCGCCACCGGAGAGCCCCAACTCGCCCTGCGCGCCGGGGAGATCCTGGCCCCCAGGCTCGCCAAGGTCCGCCCTGCCGACACCCTGGCGGTGCCGGACGGCCCGTGGCGGCTGGACACCGCGAACCCCGGCAGCCTGGAGAGCCTGGCGCTGCTGCCCGCCCCCGAGGCGGAGCGCCCGCTGCGCGAGGGCGAGGTGCGCCTCGCCGTCCGCGCCGCCGGGCTGAACTTCCGGGACGTGCTGATCACCCTCGGGATGTACCCGGGCGGCGCCCGGATCGGCGCCGAAGCGGCGGGTACGGTCGTGGAGACCGGCCCGGGCGTGACCCGGCTGGCCGTCGGCGACCGGGTGGCCGGTCTGGTGCAGGGCACCCTCGGGCCGGTGGCGGTCACCGACCACCGCCTGCTGGTCAAGGTGCCCCGGGGCTGGAGCGACGCCGAGGCGGCCACCGTCCCGGTCGCCTTCCTCACCGCGCACCACGGGCTCTACGGCCTGGCCGGGCTGAAGCGCGGCGAGAGCGTGCTGGTGCACGCCGCCACCGGCGGCGTCGGCCAGGCGGCCGTCCAACTCGCCCGCCAGGGCGGTGCGGTGGTGCACGGTACGGCGAGCCCGGCCAAGTGGGAGGTGCTGCGCGGCCTCGGCGTCGAGGAGGACCGGATCGCCTCCAGCCGGACGCTGGACTTCGAGGCGGCCTTCCGCTCCGCGACCGAGGGGCGCGGCGTGGAGGTGGTGCTCAACGCCCTCGCGGGTGAGTTCACCGACGCCTCGCTGCGGCTGCTCGCCCCGGGCGGGCGGTTCGTCGAGATGGGCAAGACCGACCAGCGCGACCCGGCCACCGTGGCCGCCGGGCACGGCGGGGCCGCCTACCTGGCCTTCGACCTGTTCGACGTGCACCCGGACCGGATCGCCGAGATCTTCGCCGAGTTGGAAGGGCTGTTCGCCGCAGGCGAGTTGACCCCGCTTCCGGTGCTGAGCCAGGACGTCCGGCAGGCACCGCAGGCGCTGCGCCGGCTCAGCCAGGCCAGGCACACCGGCAAGCTGGCGCTCACCCTGCCCCGCCCGCTCGCCGAGCAGGGTACGGTGCTGGTCACCGGCGGCACCGGGGCGCTCGGCGCGCTGGTGGCCCGGCGGCTGGTCACCCACCACGGCGTCCGGCACCTGCTGCTGGCGAGCCGTCAGGGCGTCAACGCCCCCGGCGCGCCGGAGCTGCTGGCCGAGCTGGCCCGGCTCGGGGCCACCGCCACCGCCACGTCCGCCGACATCGGCGACCCGGCGGCGGTCGCGGCCCTGGTCGCCGCCGTCCCGGCGGAGCACCCGCTGACCGCGGTGGTGCACACCGCCGGGGTGCTGGACGACACGGTGCTGACCTCGCTCACCCCCGAGCGGCTGCGCACCGTGGCCCGGCCCAAGGCGGAGGGCGCCTGGCACCTGCACCGCGCCACCGAACACCTGGAGCTGGCCGCCTTCGTGCTCTTCTCCTCGGCCGTCGCCCTGCTCGGCAACCCCGGACAGGCCAACTACGCCGCCGCCAACGCGCAGTTGGACGCGCTGGCCCAGCACCGCCGGGTGCGCGGTCTGCCTGCGGCCTCGCTGGCCTGGGGCGTCTGGGCGGAGGCCGGCGGGATGGCGGCCGGGCTCGGCGCGGCGGAGAGCGAGCGGCTGGCCGCGACCGGCCTGGCGCCGATGACGGACGAACAGGGCCTGGCCCTCTTCGACGCCGCGCTCGACGGCCTCGGCACCCCGTACGCCGCCCTCGCGGCGGCCCGGCTGGACACCGCCGCGGTGCCCGCGGACCGGCTGTCGCCGGTGCTGCGCGGCCTGGTCCGGCACCGTCCCCGCCCGGCCGCGAGCGGCGAACCGGCGGCACTGGCCGGACAGTTGGCGGGCAAGGCGGCCGGTGAGCAGGAGCGGATCCTGCTCGCCCTGGTCCGCTCCACCGCGGCCGCCGTGCTCGGCCACCCTGGCCCGGAGGCGGTCGGACCGGTCGGCGGCTTCATGGACATCGGCTTCGACTCGCTCGGCGTGATCGAGCTGCGGAACCGGATCAACGCCGCCACCGGACTGCGCCTGCCCACCACCGCCGTCTTCGACCACCCGACCCCGGTCGCCCTGGCCGCCCACCTGCGGGAGCGGCTGGCCCCCGCCGAGCCGGCCTCAGAGCCCGAACCGCTCGACCTGGACGCCGAGTTCGACCGCCTGGAGCGCTCGCTGGGAGCTCTCGGCGAGGGCGGCCGGGTCGATGCGGCAGCCCGGGTGGCGGCCCTGCTGGCCACCCTCGGCGGCGCCCCGGCGGCCACCGCCGCGGACGACGGGATCGCGGACCGGATCAGCGAAGTCAGCAACGACGACATCTTCGACTTCATCGACAACGAGCTCGGAATTTCCTGAGAGGCGAACGCAGAGATGAGCAGCAACGAGCAGAAGCTCCGCGACTACCTCAACAAGGTGGCCACCGAGCTGCACCAGACCCGCCAGCGGCTGAAGGACGCCGAGGCCCGCGCGGCCGCGTCCGAGGACGGCCCGGAGGAGCCGATCGCCATCGTCGGCATGGCCTGCCGCTTCCCCGGCGGTGCCGACACCCCGGACGCCCTGTGGCAGCTGGTCGCCGAGGAGCGCGACGTGGTCGGCCCCTTCCCCTCTGACCGGGGCTGGGACCTGGAGCACCTGTACGACCCGGATCCGGACCGGCCCGGCCGCAGCTATGCCCGCGAGGGCGGATTCCTCTACGAGGCGGGCGAGTTCGACGCCGCGTTCTTCGGCGTCTCGCCGCGCGAGGCGCTCGCCGCTGAGCCCCAGCAGCGCCTGCTGCTGGAGACGGCCTGGGAGGCGCTGGAGCACGCCGCGATCGACCCGGAGTCGCTGCGCGGCAGCCGCACCGGCGTCTTCGCGGGCGTCATCGCGCAGGAGTACGGCCCCTCCATGCACCACCTGCCCGCCGAGCAGACCGACGGCTACGTGCTCACCGGCACCACCACCTCGGTCGCCTCCGGCCGGATCGCCTACACCCTGGGCCTGGAGGGGCCGGCCGTCACCGTCGACACCGCCTGCTCCTCCTCCCTGGTCGCGGTCCACCTGGCCGCGAGCGCGCTGCGCTCCGGCGAGTGCTCGCTGGCCTTGGCCGGCGGCGCCACCGTGCTCTCCGCGCCCGGCCTGTTCATCGAGTTCAGCCGCCAGCGCGGCCTGGCACCCGACGGCCGCTGCAAGGCCTTCGCGTCCGCCGCCGACGGGACCGGCTGGGGCGAGGGCGCCGGGCTGCTGGTGCTGGAGAAGCTCTCCGACGCCCGCCGCAACGGCCACCGGGTGCTGGCCGTGCTCAGCGGCTCCGCCGTCAACCAGGACGGCCGCAGCAGCCAGCTCACCGCCCCGAGCGGCACCTCCCAGCAGCGCGTCATCCGCCAGGCGCTGGCCTCCGCCGGGATCACCCCGGCCGACGTCGACCTGGTCGAGGCGCACGGCACCGGCACCCGCCTGGGCGACCCGATCGAGGCGCAGGCCCTGATCGCCACCTACGGGCAGGCCCACGACGCCGAACGGCCGCTCTGGCTCGGCTCGTTGAAGTCGAACATCGGCCACACCCAGGCCGCCGCCGGGGTGGCCGGCGTGATCAAGTCGGTGCTGGCGATCCGGCACGGCGTGCTCCCGCGCACCCTGCACGTGGACGAGCCCTCCCCGCACGTCGACTGGTCCGAGGGCACCGTCCGGCTGCTGACCGAGCGTCAGGACTGGCCGGCCCTGGACCGCCCGCGCCGCGCCGCCGTCTCCGCCTTCGGCGTCTCCGGCACCAACGCGCACGTGATCGTCGAGCAGGCCCCCGACGAGGCTCCGGCCGAGGCGGCCGTACAGGCCCCCGAGGTGCTGCCCTACCTGCTCTCCGCCCGCACCCCCGAGGCGCTGGACGCCCAGGCCGCCCGGCTCGCGGCCACCCTCGACCGGGTCGCCCCGCTGGACCTCGCGCACACCCTGGCCACCGGCCGCGCCCACCTGGAGGAGCGCGCCGTCGCCATCGGCGGCCCGCGGGCCATCGCCGACCTGACCGCCCCCCAGGTGGTGCGCGGCCGGGCCGGGACCCCCGGCAAGGTGGTCTTCGTCTTCCCCGGTCAGGGCTCCCAGTGGACCGGTATGGCCGCCGGACTGCTCGAGGCCGAGCCGGTGTTCGCCGCCGCGCTCACCGAGGCCGCCGAGGCGCTCGCCCCGCACACCGACTGGTCGCTGCTGGACGTGGTGCGCGGAGTGCCCGGCGGACCGGACCCGGACCGGGTCGACGTGGTCCAGCCCACCCTCTGGGCCGTCATGGTGGCCCTGGCCGCGCTCTGGAAGTCCTACGGGGTGCGCCCCGACGCCGTGGTCGGCCACAGCCAGGGCGAGGTGGCGGCCGCCTACGTGGCCGGCGGCCTCACCCTGGCCGACGCGGCCCGGATCGTGGCCCGCCGGGCCCAGGCGCTGGCCACCCTCTCCGGCAAGGGCGGCATGCTCTCGGTGGCCCGCCCGCTCGCCGAGGTGGAGGCTCGGATCAGCGCCTGGCCCGGCCGCCTGTCGATCGGCGTGGTCAACGGCCCGCTCTCCACCGTGGTCTCCGGAGATCTGGAGGCACTGGCCGAACTGGCCGCCGCGTACGAGGCCGAGGGCGTCCGCACCCGCCCGGTCAACATCGACTACGCCTCCCACTCCGTGCAGACCGAGGCGCTGCGCGAGGAACTGCTGGAGCTGCTCGCCCCCGTGGCCCCGCGCGCCGGGCAGGTGCCGCTGCTCTCCACCGTCACCGGGGACTGGCAGGACACCGCCGCCCTGGACGCCGGGTACTGGTACCGCAACCTGCGCTCCACCGTCCGCTTCGAGCAGGCCACCCGCCGCCTGGCCGAGGACGGGCACACCGTCTTCGTCGAGGTCAGCCCGCACCCGGTGCTCACCGGCGCGATCGAGGACACCCTCGACGCGGCCGGGGTGACCGACCCGGTGGTGGCCGGTTCGCTGCGCCGCGACCACGGCGGCCGGGAGCGCTGGCTCGCCTCCGCGGCCGAACTCCACGTCCGGGGGCGTCCCGGTGGACTGGACGGCCGCCTTCGCCGGCACCCGCCCGCACCACGCCGAGCTGCCCACCTACCCGTTCCAGCGGCAGCGGTACTGGCTGGACGCCAGCCGCTCGCCCGAGCAGCTCACCGGCACCGGCGGCGCCCCCGACGAGACCTTCTGGGGCCTGGTCGCCGAGGGCGACGCCGGGCGGCTCGGCGAGGCCATCGGCCTGGACGGCGAGCGGGTCGCCCTCGTGCTGCCGGCCCTGGCCTCCTGGTGGGACCGGCAGCGGGCGGCCACCGTCGCCGACGGCTGGCGCCACCGGATCACCTGGCGCCCCGTCACCCCGGCCACGGCCGGCAAGCTGCACGGCACCTGGCTGATCGTCACCCCGGAGGAGCAGACCGGCCACCCGTGGGCGGCGGCGCTCGCCGAGACGCTGGCCGCGCACGGCGCCGTGCCCGTGGTGGTCCTCGGCGGCACCGACCGCGCCGCGCTGGCCGAGACCCTGATCGCCGCCGGGCCGTTCGACGGCGTGGTCTCCCTGCTCCAGCTGCGCGGCGGCGCCCACCCCGAGCACCCCGCGGTGCCGTGGGCCTACGCCGCCGAGGTCACCCTGGCCCAGGCCCTGGAGGACGCGGGGGCGCACGCCCCGCTCTGGTACCTGACCCGGGGTGCCGTCTCCACCGGCCCGGCCGATCCGGTGACCGACCCGCAGCAGGCCCTGGTCTGGGGCTTCGGCGCCATCCTGGCCGCCGAACTCCCCGCCCTGCACGGCGGGTTGGCCGACCTTCCGGCCGAACCGGACGACCGCACCTGGCAGCAGCTGGCCGCCCTGCTGGCCGACACCTCCGCCGACCGCGAGGTGGAGCTCGCGCTGCGCCCCGCCGGGGTCTTCGCCCGGCGCCTGGTCCCCGCCGCCCCGGCCGGAGCGGCCGAGCAGCCGTGGCGGCCGAGTGGCACCACGCTGATCACCGGAGGCACCGGAGCCCTCGGTGGCCACGTGGCCCGCTGGCTGGCCGGGCGTGGCGCCGAGCACCTGCTGCTGGTCAGCCGCCGGGGCGCCGAGGCACCCGGTGCGGCCGTGCTGGCCGCCGAACTCGCCGCCCTGGGCACCGAGGTGAGCTTCGCCGCCGCCGACGTGGCCGACCGCGAGGCGCTCGCCGCCGTGCTGGCGGACATCCCCGCCGACCGCCCGCTGACCGCCGTGGTGCACACCGCCGCCGCGCTGCACGACGGCCTGATCCCCTCCCTGACGGCCGCTCAGCTGGAGCTGGCGCTGCGCGCCAAGGCGGGCGCCGCCCAGCTGCTGGACGAGCTGACCGCCGGGCTGGAGCTCTCCGCCTTCGTGCTGTTCTCCTCGGTGGCCGGTCTGTGCGGCATCCCCGGGCAGGGCAACTACGCGCCCGGCAACGCCTATCTGGACGCCCTCGCCGAGCGCCGCCGCGCCGCGGGCCTGCCGGCCACCTCGATCGCCTGGGGCCACTGGGCGGGGGACGGCATCGCCGCCGACGGGGCCGAGGAGCAGCTGCTGCGCCACGGCCTGGTCTCGCTGCCGCCGGTGCAGGCCGTCGAGCTGCTCGGCCAGGCGCTGGACCACGGCGACACCACCCTGGTGGTGGTGGACGCCGACTGGCCCGTGCTGTTCCGCAGCCGTCGCCACCCGATCGCCGCCGAGCTGGTCCGCCGCACGGCCGAGCCCGTGGGCGCCGCCGCACCGGCGGCCGAGGGCGAGCTGACGGCCCGTCTGGCCGCCCTGCCCGCCGCCGAGCGGCGCCGGAGCCTGCTGGCCCTGGTCCGTGCCGAGGCCGCCGCCGTGCAGCGGCACGGCTCGGCCGAGGCGATCGACCCGGCCAAGGCCTTCCGCCAGCAGGGCTTCGACTCGCTCACCGCCGTCGAGTTCCGCAACCGCCTGGGCGCGGCCACCGGCCGCCGCCTGCCCGCCACCGTGGTCTTCGACCACCCGACCCCCGCCGCCCTGGCCGACTGGCTGGCCGGCGAGCTGTGGGGCGCCGAGGAGCTCGCCGAGACGCCCGCCGTACGGCTCGCGGACCTGGACGAGGACCCGATCGCGA
>NZ_BAAAYB010000035.1:0-29034 GCF_039535905.1 Kitasatospora albolonga
GTGCGCACGTCCCCCGCTCCAGGGCCGATAGGCTCGTCCGCCGGGGGAGCGATCAAGGGGTGGGGTTTGGCTGAGGTGCGGCACGCGTTGTTGATCGGCGTGGGGGAGACCCTCGACGCGGAGCGGGAGTTCGGGTCGCTCGCGGAGCCGGTCGCCGCCGACCTGGCCGCGATGCGTACGGCGCTGGAGGAGTCCGGGTACCTCGTCGAGACCGTCACCGGGCGGGATGCCGGGCGCTCGGGCATCGCCACCGCGATCGAGGAGGCTGCCTCCGCCGTCCCCGAGGGCGGCACCTTCCTGCTGTACTTCTCCGGCCACGGCGTCCGCCACGGCCGCACCGACTACCTCGTTCCGGCCGACGCCCGTGCCCCGCTGGAGGGGCCGTGGCGCCGCTCGCACCTGGAGTCCCTGCTCCCGGCCGACGTCAGCGACTACCTGACGGACTGCCGGGCGGGCCTGGTGCTCTGGCTGATCGACGCCTGCCGCGACTCGCTGAACGGGGCGGACGAGGGGTTCGGCACCGCCGTCACCCGGGGCCAGCCCGCCGGCCGCTACGCCGTCGTGGTCGGCTGTTCCCCGGGCCAGCGCAGCGGTTACTCGGAGGAGGGCAGCTTCTTCACCCGCGGCCTCGCCGAGGCGCTCGGTTCGCTCTCCGCTCCGAGGACGGTCCAGGAGGTGTTCGAGGCGGCCCGGGCCAGGACGGTCCGTTCGGCGGCGATGGCGGGGCACCGGCAGGACGCCTGGATCCGCTACGGCGCCGATCAGGAGGAGGCGGCCAGGGGGACCGAGATCTGCAGCGGACGGCAGCTGCTGAAGGAGTGGGAGGCGGCGGTCACGGCACCCGCCCTCTGGGAGGTGGTGGCGCCCGGTCAGGAGGAGGTCGTCGGTCGGCTGCAGCAGGCCCTGGTGGAGCTGGTGCGGGACTGCGCGCGGTCGGTGCACCGTGCGCAGTCCCGGCTTCCGGACCCGTGGGCCGACGAGGACTTCCCGCTGCGGCTGCTGCGGGTCCTGCCGCAGCTGCTGCCGCAGGACCGGGGCAGTTGCCTGCCGGTCGAAGTCTCCGCCTTGGCAGCCGCGCCCTTCCTGTACGAGCAGGCGCGGGCCGACCGCTGGTTGCAGCTGGCCGAGATCGCGCCGCTGAATGCCGAACGCCTGCCGCGCGGCGGCCAGTTGAGGCGTCACCTGGAGCAGGTGCACGACCACTACCGCCCTCTCGCCCGGCGGCTGGAACGCTGCCTGGAGGGCAATCGCCCTGGGGACGCCGAGACCCTGGCGCTCTGGTTGGCGCACCGGTGGGTCAACGAGCGGTTCGAGACGGACGCGGTCGCCGTGCCGGCACAGGCGGCCGGGGAGTTCGCGGAGCTGGTCGGCGGATCGCGCTCGGCCGAACTCGTCTCCGCACTACGGGAGTTGGCGGGCCAGATCGGGCTCGACCTGCCCGCCGAGTCGGAGGCGGGACGGGAGGAGGTCCGGATCCGCCCGTTCGGCCTTGCCGCGCAGGCACTGCGGATCCGTCCGTTGGCCGCCCTGCTCCGGTTGGCGGCCGCCTTGGCCGCCGACGCGCGGGCGCTGCCTTCGGTGGTCGCCGACCATCTGGCCGTCTCCGACCCCGTGACGCCCGACCTCCTGCTGCGGGTGGTCCGGGAGGCGGAGTGGGAGCGCGACGCCCAGGGGCTTCTCCACCTGTACCTGGTGAGTCCGCACCAGGCCGTGCACGCGGCGATGGCCGAGATCGTCGAGCGGGCCGACCGCATCGCGGAGGGCATCGGCCGGGGGCGCGAACGGCTGCCGGCCCGGGAGGCGGACCTGCTGGCGGCCGTTCCGCAGCGCGTGACCGACAACCATCTGGAGGCGGGCTCCCGGGACGGGCGGGCCCGGTACGAGGTCCCGTTGTTGCGCTTCCAGTTGGCGCAGTCGGAGGTGCGGGAGCTGTTGATGGGTCGGCAGCTGTACGGGGAGCCGGAGTTGGCGATCCGTGAGCTGTACCAGAACGCGATGGACGCCTGCCGCTACCGCGCGATGCGCTGGCGGTACCTGCGCGCCAAGGGGCCGGTGCCGGTGCCGTGGACGGGGCGGATCTCCTTCACGCAGGGGGTGGACGCGGCTGGGCGGCGGTACGTGGAGTGCCGGGACAACGGTGTGGGGATGGGCCGGGAGCAGCTGAAGTCGACGTTCACGCGGGCGGGGCGGCGGTTCGAGCAGTCGCGGTCGTTCCGGCGGGAGCAGGCGGCCTGGCTGCGGCACGACCCGGAGCTGCGCCTCTACCCCAACTCGCGTTTCGGGATCGGGGTGTTGAGCTACTTCATGCTGGCCGAGGAGATGACCGTTGTCACCCGCGAGGTCTTCCCGGACGGCGTGGTGGCCCCGCACGCGCTGCGGGTGGGGATCCCCAGCAGCGGCAGTCTCTTCCGGATCCAGCAGCAGACCGACCCCACGGAGGACGACCTCCCGGAGGGCGGCACCCGGGTCCGGCTCTACCTGCGCCAGGACGCGGACCTGGCCGAGCTGTCCTGCGTGACGACGCTGGACCGCCACGTGGCGGTCAGCGAGTTCGCGATGGAGGCGAGGGACGGGCACCTGGCGGAGGAGTGGGTGGCGGACGTCCTGCGCCCGGGCCCGTGGAACGCCGACGGGGACGCCCAGCCGGCGGTGGACAGGACGCTCTGGTGGGTGCGGGGGAGCGGGGCCGTGCTCTGCGACGGGATCGTCTCCGACCGGCGGCCGACCGGGTACGTGCTGAACCTGACCGGGCCGCGGGCCGGGCGGCTGAGCGTGGACCGCAAGACGCTGCAGGAGTACGACCGGGAGTGGGAGACGGTCACGTGCCTGGCGGGGCTCGACGCGCTGATCGCCTGGCCCCGGATCAGCATGGAGTGGTTCTGGCACCTGGAGCTCCGTGAACTCCCGCTGGCCCGGGCTCTCTGGCCGAGGCTGAAGGACCGGGGCCTGGCCGTGCCGGTGGCCGTGGAGCGGGAGGAGGAGGGCCGCTACGTCCGTTTGGGCGAGGCCGGCTGGTGCCATCTCGACCGAGACCCCTATGCCGCGGACCTGCACAGACTCTCCAGCTCCGTGTCCTCCGCGCTCATCGACTGGCGCACGGCTGCCCGGTGGGCGGCCCGGACCTTGGAGGGGCAGGTGCCGCCGCGCCTCCTCACGGGCTACCCCGTCGCCGCACCCGGGGACTTCGCCAGGGCCGAGGTCCTGGCCGACGGTTGGAAGGCGGTCCTGCGGGAGGCATCCGACCGGGGTCTGAGCCTGGGCGACTTCCAGCGCGAGGGACGCGCTCTGCGGATCTGCCACCCGGAGCTGGCCGCTCCACGCCTGGTACCGGAGTTGGCGCGGTTCGCCCTGTCCGACGGTGACCTGCCCCTGATCGACGCGCTCGACTGGGCGCTGCCGGCACAGCAGACGGACAGTCGCTTCTACACACGCATGTGGCTCTCCGAGCTGGACGGCCTGCTCTGGGCGTCCATGCTGCTCCGTCGACCGCTGGGTGAGTTGGTCGACCGCCTGCACCGGCTCGCGCCGCTGCACGGCCTGGAGCTTCCCACCGTCCCGGACCACCACCGGGACCACGTGACCACGGCGGCGGAGATCGACGTGCTGTACGTCGGCACCGGTCGGGTCACGACGCACTGGGACGTGTTGGAAGTGGCTCCGGACGGTGACGTGGAGACCGTTCTGGACACCCTGGAGGCATACGGCTGGCTCGGGTGGACGTGCCCGGACCGGTCGGCGGTCACGGCCTGGTCGGTACTCCCCGCCGAAGTGCGCTCGGCGCTCACGAAACTGACGGTCCGCCGGGAGGACGGCTGGCAGTTGCTGCCCCTGGCGGAGGTGGCCCTGGCGCACGAGCTGGAGATCACCGTGCGGCGGGCGGCCGAGCTCGTCGCCGAGCTGGCGGGGGAGTTGGGCCTGGCCCGTGCTCCGGGGCCCGGGCGAGGGGAGTCGCCGGACGAGCTGATTCCCTCCCGGGTCACGGCCGCGATGTGTTCCGATCGGGAGCAGAGGGAGACCGGGCTCGGGGCGATGGTGCGGGCAAGCCTGTTCGCACACCCCGACGAGGTCCTCGAGGCGGTGGAGGAGCTGAGCCGGCTGGGTGTCCCGCTGCCGCCCGGGAGCGAGCTGATCCGGGAGTGGCGGGAGCTGCGCCTCCAAGCCAAGGTCGTGATGGCGAACGGCAGCTCCGAGGGTGAGGACAGCATCAGTCCGGCCGAGCGCATGACCGAAGCGGGCCTGTTCGCCGCTGCGCGGCGTCTGGGCGAGCCGCTGGAGGAGGTCTGGGCGCTGGCCCGGACGATGGCGGACCGGTTCGGGCTCCCCTGCCCGGAGCTTCCACCGGGCCTCGCCGGCTTCCGGCCCGGCCCGCAGCACAGCAGGGCGCTGCTGGAGGGCGGCGAGTCCGATCCGCTCGCCCTGCGGGCGGGTCGCCCCGCCGACCCGCCGAAGTGGAAGCAGCTGACCGGCGAGCTGCTGGCCGAGTTCGCCGGGCTGGAGGGCAGACGCGACCCCGGGGACGCGTACCGGGAGTTGGCGAGGGTCCGCGATTTCGGCGCGCTGGTACCGGAGCTGACGTCCGAGCAGATCGCCGCGTTGCACTCCGCCTCGTGCGACGCACCCACCCGCGCAGCGTTGAAGGACGACTACCGGGTCAGCGATTCCGGCACTCCGCTGGTGCCGTTGGACCTGGTGAGCATCGCCGGCCGGCTCGGCGAGTCGGTCGCCGAGGTGTGGCGGCGGATCGAGCCCTACCTCGCGCTCGGCCCGGCGCCGCAGGTGCCGGAGCGGCCCGACGTGCTGCCGCTCTGGCAGGACTTCGCGATCCTCTCCGTGTACCTGGACGGGCTGCTCCCGGCCGTCACGGGGCGGGTGAGCCGCGAGGACGTGGCGTTCGTGGCGGGGGAGATCGGCGAGGGCGAGGAGTGGGTCTGGGACCGGCTGGAGCTCTACCGGGGAATGTTCGGGCTGGACTTGGGAGAACGGAAGCAGGATGGCTGAGCACAGGTTCGAGGAGCCGTACGTGGAGCAGCGGCTGCCCGACGCACCGCAGGCGGACTACACGCGCACGGAGGACGGCAAGGGCGTCCGGGTGGTGGGCCCGTGCCCTCGGTGCCAGGGGCGGACGGAGACCAACTGGGCCCACGGGCTGGCGGGCACCGGGACGAAGGCGATCTTCCGGCGGAACCGGGCGGTGCCCGCCGAGCCCCTGCCCGAGGTGCACTACTGCGAGTGCGGCTATCCCCATCCGGGGATGGCGCCGAACGCCCCGTTCACCGGCTGCGGCGCGAGCTGGCAGATCGGGGTGGCGCCGTGAGCGAGCAGGCGGACCGCCGATGGGAGGCGCTGGCACGGGAGTTGGAGTTCACCCAGCTGCCGGAGCTGCGCAAGCAGGCCGAGGGCTGGCGCAACGGGCTGTCGGGCCTGGCCGCCCTGGTGGCCGTGCTGACCGTCCTCAAGGGGCGGGACGGACTGGCCGAACTCCCCGACGGGCTGCGCAACGTGGCGGGCATCGCGGTCGCCACCGCCTTCGTGCTGCTGGTGTCCGGGACGCTGCTCGCCGTCCGGGCCGCGCACGGCAGTCCGGGGGAGACCATCCTGCGCAACGGCCCGCGGCTCAGGGCCTGGACGGACCTGGAGATCGGACGGGTCACCAAGGGCGTGCGGCGGGCGACTTGGTGCTGTGTCCTCGGCCTGGTGGCGGCCACGGCGGCCGTGGCGGTGGCCTGGTTCGGGGCGCCGCCCGCGCCCGCGCACCCGGTGCGGGTCGGTGAGGTGTGCGGCGATCTGGTCTCGGCCGGGCCGGACGGGATCGTGCTCAAGGTGAACGGCGAGGAGAAGCGGCTGGCCGCCGGGACCGTGACGGCCGTGGGGAAGTGCGCCCAGCAGTGAGGCGCGGGTAGCCGGTACCGCTCGTGGGCGGGGCGGACCGGTCCGGCAGGGCAGGTCGGTCAGCTGGCGAGCGCCTCGTCCAAGGCGTGGAGTGCGCGCTCGAACCCGTGGTCGGAGGTGGCGGCGAAGCCGATCAGCAGGCCGCCGGGGCGGCCCGGGGCGGCGGCCGGGTCGTGGTGGAGCTCCGTCAACCCGCTCAGGGCGATGCCGAGTTCGGCGCAGCGGGCCAGCAGGGCGGCCTCCTCGCGGTCGGTGGTGGCCAGGGTGTGCAGTCCGGCGGGGACCCCGTGCGGGGTGAAGTCCGGGTGGCGGTCCAGGAGCCGGTGCAGCAGGAGGCGGCGCCGGCGGTAGCGGAGCCGGGCGGCGCGGACGTGCCGGTCGTAGGCGTGGGTGTCGATCAGCTCGGCCAGCACGAGCTGGCCGAGGGTCTCGGTGTAGAGGTCGGCCCGCTCCTTGGCCTCGACCACGGGGCGCACCAGGTGCGGGGGCAGGGCGAGCCAGCCCAGGCGCAGGGCGGGGCCGAGGGTCTTGGAGGCGCTGCCGCAGTAGGCCGTGCGGTCGGGGGCCAGCGCCTGGAAGGCGCCGACCGGGCGGCGGTCGTGGCGGAAACTCGCCGTCGTAGTCGTCCTCGATCACCAGGCCGTCCGTGCGGCGGGCCCAACTCGCCAGCGCCCGGCGGCGGTCAGGGTGCAGCGGCACACCGGTCGGGTACTGGTGCGAGGGGGTGAGCAGGACCGCCGATGCCGTCAGGGTCTCCACCCGGGCGCCGTCGCCGTCCACCGGGGACGGGCAGCACCCGCAGCCCCGCGCGGGCCACCACCTCGCGGTAGGTGCGGTGGCCGGGGTCCTCGGCCGCCAGCTCGGTGACGCCGGAGGCCCGCAGTACCTCGGCCAGCAGGCCGATCGACTGGTAGAACCCCGAGGTGATCACCACCTGGTCCGGCGTGGTCAACACCCTCGGGTGCGGCCGAGTGGGCGGCCAGGGCGGCACGCAACTCGGCCGCCCTGCGGGTCGCCGGGGCCGAAGTCCGCGGGACGGGCCCTGGCCAGCACCCGACGGGTGGCGGTCAGCCAGGCCCGGGTGGGGAAGGCGCTGCGTCGGGCGTGCCGGGTCCGAGGTCGTGGAGGACGGGTGGTGCGGGCGGGCGGCGGCCGCGAACGCGGAGACGGTGGGCGGGAGTTCGGCGACGGTGGTGGCGCGCCGGCCGGGTGAGCAGCAGACCTTCGGCCACCAGCTGGTCGTAGTCGGCGGTGACGTGTGCCGGGGCCCAGGCCGAGTTCGCGGGCCAGGGCACGGGTGGAGGGCAGGGCCGAGCCGGGGCCGAGGCGGCCCTCGCGGACGGCGGTCCGCAGGGCGTGCTCCAGTCCGGCTGCACGGCGCCCGGGCCGAGGGCACGACGTCCAGGTGCAGGTCGAGCGCACGCGTGGTTCGCGACGTACTGGACCAGTCCTCCGTCATGAAACTGGACCTTACCGCTGGGCCGGACGCTGCTTAGCGTGAGATGCGTCCCTCTCGTGAACCACCCTGGAGAGCCCCGTGCCCGTCATCGCCCACCTCAGCCGACCACCACCTGGACGGCTCGCGCGGGCCGCCGACGCACCCGCGCGGTGATGGCGTACTCGACGCGCTGCCGTACGACTGGACGCCGTGCTGGTCAGCGGTGACGTCGCGGACACGGCAGCGCCGAGTACCGGGAGGCCAGGAGCTGCTGAGCACCCGTCACCGCTGCTGGTCCTGCGGGCAACCACGACGAGCGCGCGGCTTCCGCTCGTCCTGCTGGGCGAGGGACCCCGTGGCGGTGGACGGTGCACCGTGAACGGCTGCACGTCGCGGAGGGGTTCGCGTCGCTCTCTGTGACTCGACCGCCCGGGCGGGACGACGGTGTGCTGGACGAGGGACGTTGGAGGGCTGGACGGCGTGCTGGTTTCGTGCGGGTGCCGGTCTCGTCGCGTTCCACCACCCGCCGGTGCCTCTGGGCATCCCGTACCTGGACGGGCTGCGGCAGTTCGGCGCCGAGCGGCTGGCCGCGGTGACCGCCCGCCATCCGCACGTGGCGGCCTTCCTCGCGCACGCCCACCCTGTCGACCGCCACCACCTTCGCGGGCCGCCATTGGTGGCTGGCCCGGGCGTGGTGTCGACCGCGGGCATCCTCTGGGAGGCGCGGCGACACCGGACGCGCATGTGCACCGGGGGCTGCCGCCGGCGGTGGCGTCCACGTCCTGGACTGTGAGGGGCGCTCGCCACGCACGTGCGCAGCTGCTGAGACGAGCGGGGCACGAACCAGCCAGCGGTGCACGGGATACGGCAACTGAGGGGGTGTCAGGCTCTCAGGAAACCTTCACGTACCCCTTTCGGAAGCCATGTGATGTGGCATGGTACATGGCACACTCCCCACCGTGTGTCAGTCAGGCGGCGCCAGAACGACAGCACCACTCCCGTCGCCCTTCACGGTCCGCACCCTCAGACGCCGTGCCCCGAATCACGGCTCGCAGACGGCCCGGAGGCACTCCATGCGTAGTTCCCACGACGAAGGACCCGTGCGGCTCTCGTAGCCGCGTTGATCTGTTGTCTGGGTCTTGCTGTCATCACCACCAGGGCGCGGCCCGCGACACCAAGGGTCCGCAGCCCGTCCCGGCGCCCGCGCGGTGCCGCCCCGCAGCCGCGATCTCTCCATCGCCCGGGACGCCCGCGCCGAGGACGGCCACGGCGCGCGTCGACGCGGCGCAGCGCGCCCCGTTCCAGACCGTCGAGACCCCGCGAAGAGCGAGCAGATCCGCATCCAAGCTCTCGGCCGGCGCCGCCGCGGCGGCGGCTGCCGCTGCACCGTCTCCGACTTCACTCCAAGACGGCGCGCGCTGGTCCAGCAGGTCAAGTCGGCGAGCACGGCTGCGTGAACACCTCTTCACCTGAAGGGCGCGGACGCCCGGGCCGCGTTCCGCGAGGCGCAGATGGTCACCATCGCCGACGCGCTGCGCGACCAACGTCGCCAACTACCCGGCGACAACAGCACGTCCACCCTCCAGCTGGTGCTCTTCCTGCGGGCGGCTACTTCGTCCAGTGGTACGACACGCCGTCGGCGACTACGGCCCGGCCCTGAAGAGCTCATCGAGGGCGCACTCGACGCATTCTCGCGGCCCCGCGCTCGGCGACGCCAATGACGCCAACGCAACATCCTGGCCGAGACCGTCACCCTGATCGACAGCTCCCAGCGCAACGCCCGCACCTCTACGGGTGAAGGCTGCTGACCAACTACACGAACTCCTACAACAGTTCGTGGTACATGGTCGCCGCGACCAACAACGCCTACAACGTGCTGTGCCGCGGCCACCAGATGGACGACTTCCTGCCGCCGGCAGCCGACCCGGCGCTGTTCACCGTGCTGCGCGACTTCGCCGTCGCCACGACGACCTGACGCCGGACACCGACCAGTGTACTGGCGCCAACGCCGGCCGCGAGCTCGGCCGCTTCTGCGCCCACGACGCGCTGAAGCCGACGATCCGCCCGCTGGTCAAGGAGTGCCGGCCGCAGCAGCACTCACCGGCCGTACCGGCTCGCTCTGGATCGCGCTGGCCGAGATGGCGACTCCTACGGACCAGGCCAACTGCGCCTACTACGAGGTCTGTCGACCTGGCCGCCAAGTCAGGCCGCCGTCCTGACGGTCAGTACACACTGACAGCCCGAGCATCCGGATCGTCGCGCAGGAGATGACCGAGGCCAACCTGGCCGCGGCCTGCTACCAGCCTGACCAGCCAGGAGCGCCTACTTCCACAAGGTCGTCCAGGACAAGGGCCCGGTGCGGACGACAACAACAACACCGATCGAGGTCGGGTCTTCAACTCCAGTGCCGACTACAAGAGTGTACGCCGGGAAGATCTTCGACATCTCCACCGACAACGGCGGCATGTACCTGGAGGGCAAGCCCGAGGCGGCCGGCAACCAGCGCGCTTCGTCGCTACGAGGCGGAGTGGCTCCGGCCGGACTTCCAGATCTGGAACCTGAACCACGAGTACACCCACTACCTCGACGGCCGCTTCGACATGTACAGGCGACTTCAGGGGCCGGGCAGACCACGCCGACCGTGATGTGGGTCGAGGGGCTTCGCGAGTAGTCTCCTACTCCTACCGGGGCGTCACGTACGACCGGGCGGTCACGAGGCCGGCAAGAACACGTACAAGTCAGCACGCTGTTCGACACCACCTACGACAACTCGGACTCCACCAAGGTCTACCAGTGGGGCATACCTGGCGGTGCGCTACCGCTCCAGTCCAACCCGCAGGACATGACGCGCTGTTGGCCGAGTACCGCACACGGGGACTGGGCCGGTGCCCGCACCCTGCTGACCTCGACCATCGGCACCCGCTACGACGCGACTTCGCCGCTGGCTGGCGAAGTGCGCGGGCCGGCGACTGCGGCACCACCGCCCCGGTCAACCAGGCTCCCTCGGCCGGCTTCACACGCCTGGCCACCGGCCTGTCGGTCAACTTCACGACGTCTCCGTCGACCGGACGGCACCATCGCCTCCCGCGCCTGGGACTTCGGCGACGGCACCTCCACCACCACGCCAACCCGACCAAGGTCTACACCGCGGCCGGCACCTACACCGTGAAGCTCACCGTCACCGACGACAAGGGCGCCACCGCCAGCACCAGCAAGCCGGTCGCCGTGGTGGCGCGCCCAAGGGCGAGTGCACCTCGGCCCGGACGGGACGAGTTGGGGCAAGAAATGCCAGCGCTCGAACGTCTCCGCCACCGCGGGGAACCACAGCGCCTTCTTCGTCTTCCTCCCGGCCAAGGTCAACTCGCTGAAGATCACCGTCTCCGGCGGCACCGGCGAGGCCGACCTCTACTACAACCCCAACGGCTGGGCCACCACCTCCGACTGGACCGCCCGCTCGGTGAAGACCGGCAACGCGGAGACCCTCACCATCAAGAAGCCGCCGGCCGGCTACGTCTACATCAGCTCTTCGCGGCCAAGAGCTTCGAGGGCGTCACCGTCAAGACCGAGTTCTGAGCGACCGGTTGACCACCCGCTGAACCGAACGGCCCCGCCCACCGCGACCCGGTGGGCGGGGCTTCCGGCTCGCTTCCTCAGTGCTCGGCGATAGCGGCGGCCAGACGGCGCAGGCCCTCCTCGATCTCCTCGGGGGAGTGGGTGGTGAAGGACATCCGCAGGGTGCGCGGGTCCGGGTCGACGGCGTGGAACGGCGCGCCGGGGACGTAGGCCACGTCGTGCCGGACGGCGGTGGCGAGCAGCTCGGTGGCGTCGTAACCCTCGGGCAGGGTGACCCAGAGGAACATGCCCGCCCTCGGGCCGGTTCCACCTGCTGCCCGGAGGAAGGGCCTTGGGCAGCCCGGCGAGCAGCGCGTCGCGCCGCTCCCGGTAGGCCGCGGTGATCTTCGCGAGGTGCGCGTCCAGGTCGGCGTCGCGCAGGTACCGGGCGGCGGCGGCCTGGTCGATGGTGGAGGTGTGCAGGTCGGCCGACTGCTTGACCACCGTGCAGGCCCGGCGCAGCGCGGCCGGCGCGCGCAGGTACCCGAGCCGCAGGCCCGGCGCGAGCACCTTGGAGAAGGAGCCCAGCAGCACGGTGCGGTCCTCGGCCCCGGGCAGTCCGACGATCCACGGCTGCGGCTCGCCGTCGAAGCGCAGCTCGCCGTACGGGTCGTCCTCGGCGATCCAGAAGCCGTACCGCCCGGCCAGCTCGGCCACTCGGCGGCGGCGCTCGGCGGGGAGCGTACGGCCGGTCGGATTCTGGAAGTTGGGCACCAGGTAGAGCAGCTTGGGCCGCTCGGCCGCCACCACCTCCTCCAGCGCCTCCGGGACCAGCCCCTGTTCGTCGGTCGGCACCGGCACGACGCGGGCCCCCGCGAAGGCGAAGGCCTGGAGCGCGGCGAGGTAGCACGGATCCTCGACCAGCACCACGTCCCCCGGCTCCAGCAGCGCGGTGATCAGCAGCGTCAGCCCCTGCTGCGACCCGGTGGTCACCACCAGGTCCTCCGCCCCGGTCGCCAGCCCACGCTCCGTCAGCCGCTCGGCTATCGCGGCCCGCAGCGCCGGATCGCCCTCAGTGGTGGAGTACTGCAACGCCTGGTCCGGCGTCTCCGCCAGCACCCGGTCGAAGGCCGCCCGCAGCCCGGCGACGTCGAACAGCTCGGGGGCCGGCAGCCCGCCCGCGAACGACACCACCTCCGGACGGGCGGTCAGGGCGAGGATCTCCCGCACGGCGGAGGGCGCCACGGAGGCGGCCCGGCTGGCGAACGACGGCAGCTCGGCTCTGGTCATCCCCCGAGCGTACGAGGTGACCCGGTCCGGTTCGAGCCCCTTTCCACGGCTTGAGAATCGGACCTCCACCTGCCGGGGCGTCAGCCCCGGGGGAGGACCAGGGACTGGATGTCGGGGAGGGTGCGCCAGTCGCTGGTGGCGATCGAGGCGTGGGCGGCGGCGAGTTGGGTGATGCGGGCGCGGGCCTGGTCGGGGGTGGGGGTGGTGGCGGAGATGGCGGGGGCGACGCTGTGGGCGTCGGTCATCACCAGGAGGTAGTGGTTGCGGTCGTACCAGGAGAGGTCGGCGCCGTTGGTGAGGTAGGCGGCGGCGTCGCCGTCGAAGACGGCGAACCAGGGGCGGATGGTGGTGTCGGCGTACTTGGTGCGGGGGTCGCCGCCGGCGGCGCCGTGGACGGCGGGGAAGACCTGGGCCTGGGAGAGGCGGCCGGCGGCGGCCAGGTCACGGAGGTGGCGGGCGTACTCGACGTCGGTGTGCAGGGTGTCGAAGGGGTTCTGCTCCTCGACGGTGCCCGGGATGACGTGCAGCAGGACGCGGCCGGCGAGGGCGGCACGGGAGGGCCAGGCGCCGGCGCGGGCGGCGGCGTCCAACGACGGGTGCGAGCCCAGGAGATCGGCGGGGCGGAAGACGGCGGGGCCGAGGTGGGCGGCGATCAGGGCGTCGAGCTGGGCGGGGCCCATGCCGCGGTTGGCGGCGAAGCCGCCCTTGAGTTCGAGCTTGACGACCAGGGGGCCGGAGGTGGGGTGGGCGCCGAGCCAGAGGCGGATGTCGTCGAGGCAGTGTTCGAGGTTCTTGTTGCCGGAGCCGGTGTAGAGCTGGGCGGCGGAGGTGGCGGCGACGCAGTTGTTGGCGTTGCCGAGGGGGTTGGAGTGGCTGACCTTCCACTCGGTGGTGACGGTGTCGGTCCAGGCGTCGAGCTCGATGAGGGAGGTGCCGGTGTCCAGGGCCTTGGCCAGGTAGGGGAAGGCGGCCGGGTCGTAGGTGTTGTGGATGCCGACCGTGGTGGCGCCGATGAAGGGGAGCGGGCCGGCGGGGGCGGCGGAGGCCGGGGCGTCCGGCAGGAGCGCGAGGGTGGTGGCGGCGAGCAGGGCGGCGGCGGTCCGACGGAGCGTCAAGGGTCTCTCCTGGCAGAGGGGGTGGAGGCAGCTCAGGGTGGACCATGGGAGTGGACGCGCGGTGACATGACAAGGAAGTTGGCAGGAAGCCTACGCCACGGGCGCCTTGACCCCGGCATGTCAGGGCCTCACCATCGTGCTGGCGCGCGCCGCAGCTCCTCCCTCCATTCCGTCCTACCGGACCCCCACAGGAGGACAGTCATGCGACTGCCCCGTCGCGGAAAGCCCGCCGTGGCTGCTGCCGCGCTGCTCGCGCTCGCCCTGGCCGTGCCGCTCGGCACCGACGCCAGCGCCAAACCCGTTGCGCCGAACGAGAGTTCCGTCGCGGACGAGACCATCACCCAGTACGCCGTCGACGGCCCGAGCACGGTGGCCGACCGCTCGGCGATCGCCGCCACCGGGGTGTCGATCGACGAGGTGGACGCCCGCTCGGTGGTGGTGTCGGCCACCAAGGGCGAGGCGGCCCGACTGCGCACCATGGGTTGGAAGTTGACCGCCCTTCCGGGCCAGGAGAGCCAGCAGCTCCCGGGCGCGAAGGACATCACGATCAACGACTTCCCGAGCAAGGACTCGATGTACCACAACTACGCCGAGGCGACGGCGGAGATCAACGCCCTGGTGGCCAAGTACCCGGCCATCATGAGCAAGCGGGTGATCGGCAAGTCCTACGAGGGCCGCGACCTGTTCGCCATCAAGATCAGCGACAACGTGGCCACCGACGAGGCCGAGCCGGAGGTGCTGTTCACCGCCCACCAGCACGCCCGCGAGCACCTCACCGTCGAGATGGCGCTCTACCTGATGCACGAGTTCGGCGACAAGTACGCCACCGACAGCCGGATCGCGGGCGTGGTGAACAGCCGCGAGATCTGGATCGTGCCGGACGTCAACCCGGACGGCGGCGAGTACGACATCGCCACCGGGAGCTACCGCAGCTGGCGCAAGAACCGGCAGCCCAACTCCGGTTCCAGCAGCGTCGGCACCGACCAGAACCGCAACTGGGACTACAAGTGGGGCTGCTGCGGCGGCAGTTCGAGCTCCACCTCCAGCGAGACCTACCGGGGCAGCGCGCCGGAGTCCGCCAAGGAGGTGAAGGTGGTCTCCGACTTCGTGCGCAGCCGGATCGTCGGCGGCAAGCAGCAGATCACCGCCGCCATCGACTTCCACACCTACAGCGAGCTGGTGCTCTGGCCGTTCGGGTGGACGTACAACGACACCGCGCCGGGCATGACCACCGACGAGCGCAACACCTTCGCCACCCTCGGCAAGACCATGGCCGCCAGCAACGGCTACACCCCCGAGCAGTCGAGCGACCTCTACATCACCGACGGGACCATCGACGACTGGCTGTGGGGCGCGCAGCGGATCTTCGCCTACACCTTCGAGATGTACCCGACCGGCAGCGGTGGCGGCGGCTTCTACCCGCCCGACGAGGTCATCAGCCGGGAGACCAGCCGGAACCGGGACGCGGTGCTCAAGCTGCTGGAGACGGCGGACTGCATGTACCGGGTGATCGGCAAGCAGCAGCAGTACTGCGGCATCGCGTCCTGATGACCGCACCGTGAGTTCGCTCCGCCGGCCGGGCCTGCCCGGGTCCCGGCCGGCGGGGCGTCAGGAGGAACGTCAGGACGCCGCGGAGACCCGGGAGTTGACCAGGCGCAGGGCCGCCTCGGAGGGCGACCCCGGTTCGGCGGTGTAGACGACCAGGAACTGGGCCGTGTCGTCCGGGACCAGCAGGCACTCGTAGTCGAGGGTGAACTCCCGGCCGCCGGGTGCCGCGCAGGTGGTAGCGGCAGTGGAGTTCACCCTCGACTACGAGTGCCTGCTGGTCCCGGACGACACGGACCAGTCCTGGTCGTCTACACCGCCGAACCGGGGTCGCCCTCCGAGGCGGCCCTGCGCACTGGTCAACTCCCGGGTCTCGCGGCGTCCTGACGTTCCTCCTGACGCCCCGCCGGGCCGGGGACCCGGGCAGGCCCGGCCGGCGGAGCGAACTCACGGTGCGGTCATCAGGACGCGATGCCGCAGTACTGCTGCTGCTTGCCGATCACCCGGTACATGCAGTCCGCCGTCTCCAGCAGCTTGAGCACCGCGTCCCGGTTCCGGCTGGTCTCCCGGCTGATGACCTCGTCGGGCGGGTAGAAGCCGCCGCCACCGCTGCCGGTCGGGTACATCTCGAAGGTGTAGGCGAAGATCCGCTGCGCGCCCCACAGCCAGTCGTCGATGGTCCCGTCGGTGATGTAGAGGTCGCTCGACTGCTCGGGGGTGTAGCCGTTGCTGGCGGCCATGGTCTTGCCGAGGGTGGCGAAGGTGTTGCGCTCGTCGGTGGTCATGCCCGGCGCGGTGTCGTTGTACGTCCACCCGAACGGCCAGAGCACCAGCTCGCTGTAGGTGTGGAAGTCGA
This sequence comes from Kitasatospora albolonga, assembly GCF_039535905.1. Classification (GTDB taxonomy): domain Bacteria; phylum Actinomycetota; class Actinomycetes; order Streptomycetales; family Streptomycetaceae; genus Kitasatospora; species Kitasatospora albolonga. The sequence continues at coordinate 15,686 of NZ_BAAAYB010000035.1, forward strand.
TGGCGGCGGTGATCTGCTGCTTGCCGCCGACGATCCGGCTGCGCACGAAGTCGGAGACCACCTTCACCTCCTTGGCGGACTCCGGCGCGCTGCCCCGGTAGGTCTCGCTGGAGGTGGAGCTCGAACTGCCGCCGCAGCAGCCCCACTTGTAGTCCCAGTTGCGGTTCTGGTCGGTGCCGACGCTGCTGGAACCGGAGTTGGGCTGCCGGTTCTTGCGCCAGCTGCGGTAGCTCCCGGTGGCGATGTCGTACTCGCCGCCGTCCGGGTTGACGTCCGGCACGATCCAGATCTCGCGGCTGTTCACCACGCCCGCGATCCGGCTGTCGGTGGCGTACTTGTCGCCGAACTCGTGCATCAGGTAGAGCGCCATCTCGACGGTGAGGTGCTCGCGGGCGTGCTGGTGGGCGGTGAACAGCACCTCCGGCTCGGCCTCGTCGGTGGCCACGTTGTCGCTGATCTTGATGGCGAACAGGTCGCGGCCCTCGTAGGACTTGCCGATCACCCGCTTGCTCATGATGGCCGGGTACTTGGCCACCAGGGCGTTGATCTCCGCCGTCGCCTCGGCGTAGTTGTGGTACATCGAGTCCTTGCTCGGGAAGTCGTTGATCGTGATGTCCTTCGCGCCCGGGAGCTGCTGGCTCTCCTGGCCCGGAAGGGCGGTCAACTTCCAACCCATGGTGCGCAGTCGGGCCGCCTCGCCCTTGGTGGCCGACACCACCACCGAGCGGGCGTCCACCTCGTCGATCGACACCCGGTGGCGGCGATCGCCGAGCGGTCGGCCACCGTGCTCGGGCCGTCGACGGCGTACTGGGTGATGGTCTCGTCCGCGACGGAACTCTCGTTCGGCGCAACGGGTTTGGCGCTGGCGTCGGTGCCGAGCGGCACGGCCAGGGCGAGCGCGAGCAGCGCGCGGCAGCAGCCACGGCGGGCTTTCCGCGACGGGGCAGTCGCATGACTGTCCTCCTGTGGGGGTCCGGTAGGACGGAATGGAGGGAGGAGCTGCGGCGCGCGCCAGCACGATGGTGAGGCCCTGACATGCCGGGGTCAAGGCGCCCGTGGCGTAGGCTTCCTGCCAACTTCCTTGTCATGTCACCGCGCGTCCACTCCCATGGTCCACCCTGAGCTGCCTCCACCCCCTCTGCCAGGAGAGACCCTTGACGCTCCGTCGGACCGCCGCCGCCCTGCTCGCCGCCACCACCCTCGCGCTCCTGCCGGACGCCCCGGCCTCCGCCGCCCCCGCCGGCCCGCTCCCCTTCATCGGCGCCACCACGGTCGGCATCCACAACACCTACGACCCGGCCGCCTTCCCCTACCTGGCCAAGGCCCTGGACACCGGCACCTCCCTCATCGAGCTCGACGCCTGGACCGACACCGTCACCACCGAGTGGAAGGTCAGCCACTCCAACCCCCTCGGCAACGCCAACAACTGCGTCGCCGCCACCTCCGCCGCCCAGCTCTACACCGGCTCCGGCAACAAGAACCTCGAACACTGCCTCGACGACATCCGCCTCTGGCTCGGCGCCCACCCCACCTCCGGCCCCCTGGTCGTCAAGCTCGAACTCAAGGGCGGCTTCGCCGCCAACCGCGGCATGGGCCCCGCCCAGCTCGACGCCCTGATCGCCGCCCACCTCGGCCCCGCCGTCTTCCGCCCCGCCGATCTCCTGGGCTCGCACCCGTCGTTGGACGCCGCCGCCCGCGCCGGCGCCTGGCCCTCCCGTGCCGCCCTCGCCGGCCGCGTCCTGCTGCACGTCATCCCGGGCACCGTCGAGGAGCAGAACCCCTTCGACACCCTGCACACCGACGTCGAGTACGCCCGCCACCTCCGTGACCTGGCCGCCGCCGGCCGCCTCTCCCAGGCCCAGGTCTTCCCCGCCGTCCACGGCGCCGCCGGCGGCGACCCCCGCACCAAGTACGCCGACACCACCATCCGCCCCTGGTTCGCCGTCTTCGACGGCGACGCCGCCGCCTACCTCACCAACGGCGCCGACCTCTCCTGGTACGACCGCAACCACTACCTCCTGGTGATGACCGACGCCCACAGCGTCGCCCCCGCCATCTCCGCCACCACCCCCACCCCCGACCAGGCCCGCGCCCGCATCACCCAACTCGCCGCCGCCCACGCCTCGATCGCCACCAGCGACTGGCGCACCCTCCCCGACATCCAGTCCCTGGTCCTCCCCCGGGGCTGACGCCCCGGCAGGTGGAGGTCCGATTCTCAAGCCGTGGAAAGGGGCTCGAACCGGACCGGGTCACCTCGTACGCTCGGGGGATGACCAGAGCCGAGCTGCCGTCGTTCGCCAGCCGGGCCGCCTCCGTGGCGCCCTCCGCCGTGCGGGAGATCCTCGCCCTGACCGCCCGTCCGGAGGTGGTGTCGTTCGCGGGCGGGCTGCCGGCCCCCGAGCTGTTCGACGTCGCCGGGCTGCGGGCGGCCTTCGACCGGGTGCTGGCGGAGACGCCGGACCAGGCGTTGCAGTACTCCACCACTGAGGGCGATCCGGCGCTGCGGGCCGCGATAGCCGAGCGGCTGACGGAGCGTGGGCTGGCGACCGGGGCGGAGGACCTGGTGGTGACCACCGGGTCGCAGCAGGGGCTGACGCTGCTGATCACCGCGCTGCTGGAGCCGGGGGACGTGGTGCTGGTCGAGGATCCGTGCTACCTCGCCGCGCTCCAGGCCTTCGCCTTCGCGGGGGCCCGCGTCGTGCCGGTGCCGACCGACGAACAGGGGCTGGTCCCGGAGGCGCTGGAGGAGGTGGTGGCGGCCGAGCGGCCCAAGCTGCTCTACCTGGTGCCCAACTTCCAGAATCCGACCGGCCGTACGCTCCCCGCCGAGCGCCGCCGCCGAGTGGCCGAGCTGGCCGGGCGGTACGGCTTCTGGATCGCCGAGGACGACCCGTACGGCGAGCTGCGCTTCGACGGCGAGCCGCAGCCGTGGATCGTCGGACTGCCCGGGGCCGAGGACCGCACCGTGCTGCTGGGCTCCTTCTCCAAGGTGCTCGCGCCGGGCCTGCGGCTCGGGTACCTGCGCGCGCCGGCCGCGCTGCGCCGGGCCTGCACGGTGGTCAAGCAGTCGGCCGACCTGCACACCTCCACCATCGACCAGGCCGCCGCCGCCCGGTACCTGCGCGACGCCGACCTGGACGCGCACCTCGCGAAGATCACCGCGGCCTACCGGGAGCGGCGCGACGCGCTGCTCGCCGGGCTGCCCAAGGCCCTTCCTCCGGGCAGCAGGTGGAACCGGCCCGAGGGCGGCATGTTCCTCTGGGTCACCCTGCCCGAGGGTTACGACGCCACCGAGCTGCTCGCCACCGCCGTCCGGCACGACGTGGCCTACGTCCCCGGCGCGCCGTTCCACGCCGTCGACCCGGACCCGCGCACCCTGCGGATGTCCTTCACCACCCACTCCCCCGAGGAGATCGAGGAGGGCCTGCGCCGTCTGGCCGCCGCTATCGCCGAGCACTGAGGAAGCGAGCCGGAAGCCCCGCCCACCGGGTCGCGGTGGGCGGGGCCGTTCGGTTCAGCGGGTGGTCAACCGGTCGCTCAGAACTCGGTCTTGACGGTGACGCCCTCGAAGCTCTTGGCCGCGAAGAGGCTGATGTAGACGTAGCCGGCCGGCGGCTTCTTGATGGTGAGGGTCTCCGCGTTGCCGGTCTTCACCGAGCGGGCGGTCCAGTCGGAGGTGGTGGCCCAGCCGTTGGGGTTGTAGTAGAGGTCGGCCTCGCCGGTGCCGCCGGAGACGGTGATCTTCAGCGAGTTGACCTTGGCCGGGAGGAAGACGAAGAAGGCGCTGTGGTTCCCCGCGGTGGCGGAGACGTTCGAGCGCTGGCAGTTCTTGCCCAACTCGTCCGTCCGGGCCGAGGTGCACTCGCCCTTGGGCGGCGCCACCACGGCGACCGGCTTGCTGGTGCTGGCGGTGGCGCCCTTGTCGTCGGTGACGGTGAGCTTCACGGTGTAGGTGCCGGCCGCGGTGTAGACCTTGGTCGGGTTGGCCGTGGTGGTGGAGGTGCCGTCGCCGAAGTCCCAGGCGCGGGAGGCGATGGTGCCGTCCGGGTCGACGGAGACGTCGGTGAAGTTGACCGACAGGCCGGTGGCCAGGGCGGTGAAGCCGGCCGAGGGAGCCTGGTTGACCGGGGGCGGTGGTGCCGCAGTCGCCGGCCGCGCACTTCGCCAGCCAGGCGGCGAAGTCGGCGTCGTAGCGGGTGCCGATGGTCGAGGTCAGCAGGGTGCGGGCACCGGCCCAGTCACCGGTGCGGTACTCGGCCAACAGCGCGGTCATGTCCTGCGGGTGGGACTGGAGCAGGTAGCGCACCGCCAGGTAGCCCCACTGGTAGACCTTGGTGGAGTCGGAGTTGTCGTAGGTGGTGTCGAACAGCGTGCTGAGCTTGTACGTGTTCTTGCCGGCCTCGGTGACCGCCCGGTCGTACGTGACGCCCCGGTAGGAGTAGGAGACGTACTCGGCGAAGCCCTCGACCCACATCACGGTCGGCGTGGTCTGCCCGGCCCTGAAGTCGCCGTACATGTCGAAGCGGCCGTCGAGGTAGTGGGTGTACTCGTGGTTCAGGTTCCAGATCTGGAAGTCCGGCCGGAGCCACTCCGCCTCGTAGGCGACGAAGCGCGGCTGGTTGCCGGCCGCCTCGGGCTTGCCCTCCAGGTACATGCCGCCGTTGTCGGTGGAGATGTCGAAGATCTTCCCGGCGTAACTCTTGTAGTCGGCACTGGAGTTGAAGACCACGACCTCGATCGAGGTGTTGTTGTCGTCCGCCACCGGGCCCTTGTCCTGGACGACCTTGTGGAAGTAGGCGTCCTGGCTGGTCAGGCTGGTACAGGCCGCGGCCAGGTTGGCCTCGGTCATCTCCTGCGCGACGATCCGGATGCTCGGGCTGCAGGTGTACTTGACCGTCAGGACGGCGGCCTTGAGCTTGGCGGCCAGGTCGCAGACCTCGTAGTAGGCGCAGTTGGCCTGGTCGTAGGAGTCGGCCATCTCGGCCAGCGCGATCCAGAGCGAGCCGGTACGGCCGGTGATGCTGCTGCGGCCGAGCAGCTCCTTGACCAGCGGGCGGATCGTCGGCTTCAGCGCGTCGTGGCGCAGGAAGCGGCCGAGCTCGCGGCCGGCGTTGGCGGCCAGGTACCACTGGTCGGTGCCGAGCAGGTCGTCGTGGGCGACGGCGAAGTCGCGCAGCACGGTGAACAGCGCCGGGTCGGCCTGCGCGGCGGGCAGGAAGTCGTCCATCTGGTGGCCGCGGAACAGCACGTTGTAGGCGTTGTTGGTCGCGGCGACCATGTACCACGAACTGTTGTAGGAGTTCGTGTAGTTGGTCAGCAGGCGCTTCACCACGTAGAGGTAGCGGGCGTTGCGCTGGGAGCTGTCGATCAGGGTGACGGTCTCGGCCAGGATGTTGCCGTTGGCGTCATTGGCGTCGGCCGAGCGCGGGGCCGCGAAGAAGGCGTCGAGTGCGCCCTCGATGGAGCTCTTCAGGGCCGGGCCGTAGTCGCCGACGGCGGTGTCGTACCACTGGACGAAGTAGCCGGCCCGCAGGAAGAGCACCAGCTGGAGGGTGGACGTGCTGTTGTCGCCGGGGTAGTTGGCGACGTTGGCGCGCAGCGCGTCGGCGATGGTGACCATCTGCGCCTCGCGGAACGCGGCCCGGGCGTCCGCGCCCTTCAGGGTGAAGAGGGTGTTCACGCAGCCGGGCTCGGCCGACTTGACCTGCTGGACCAGCGCGGCGCCGGTCTTGGAGGTGAAGTCGGAGACGGTGCAGGCGGCAGCCGCCGCCGCGGCGGCGCCGGCCGAGAGCTTGGAGCGGATCTGCTCGCTCTTCGCGGGGGTCTCGACGGTCTGGAACGGGGCGCGCTGCGCCGCGTCGACGGCGCCGTGGCCGTCCTCGGCGCGGGCGTCCCGGGCGATGGAGGAGATCGCGGGCTGCGGGGCGGCACCGGCGCGGGGCGCAGGGACGGGCTGCGGACCCTTGGTGTCGCGGGCCGCGGCCCTGGTGGTGGGGGGTGAGCAGGGCAAGACCCAGACAACAGATCAACGCGGCTACGAGGAGCCGCACGAGGTCCTTCGTCGTGGGGGAACTACGCATGGAGTGGCCTCCGGGCCGGTCTGCGAGCCGTGATTCGGGGCACGGCGTCTGAGGGTGCGGACCGTGAAGGGCGACGGGAGTGGTGCTGTCGTTCTGGCGCCGCCTGACGTGAACACGGTGGGGAGTGTGCCATGTACCATGGCACACATCACATGGCTCCGAAAGGGGTACGTGAAGGTTTCCTGAGAGCCTGACACCCCCTCAGTTGCCGTATCCCGTGCACCGCTTGGCTGGTTCGTGCCCCGCTCGTCTCAGCAGCTGCGCACGTGCGTGGCGAAGCGCCCCTCACAGTCCAGGACGTGGAACGCCACCGCCGGCGGCAGCCCCCGGTGCACATGCGCGTCCGGGGTCGGCCGCGCCTCCCAGGGGAGCCGCGCGGTCGACACCACGCCCGGGGCCACCACCAAGGGGCGGCCCGCGAAGGTGGTGGCGGTCGACAGGTGGGCGTGCCCGCAGAGGAAGGCCGCCACGTGCGGATGGCGGGCGGTCACCGCGGCCAGCCGCTCGGCGCCGAACTGCCGCAGCCCGTCCAGGTACGGGATGCCCAGAGGCACCGGCGGGTGGTGGAACGCGACGAGGACCGGCACCCGCACCGAACCCAGCACGCCGTCCAGCCACTCCAACGTCCCCTCGTCCAGCCACCCGTCGTCCCGCCCGGGGCGGGTCGAGTCACAGAGGGCGACGGCGAACCCCTCCGCGACGTGCAGCCGGTTCACGGGTGCACCGTCCACCGCCACGGGGTCCTCGCCCAGCAGGACGGAGCGGAAGGCCGCGCGCTCGTCGTGGTTGCCCGGCAGGACCAGCAGCGGGTGACGGGTGCTCAGCAGCTCCCTGGCCTCCCGGTACTCGGCCGGGCTGCCGTGGTCCGCGACGTCACCGCTGACCAGCACGGCGTCCAGGTCGTACGGCAGCGCGTCGAGGTACGCCATCACCGCGCGGGTGCGGTCGGCGGCCCGCGGCGAGCCGTCCAGGTGGGTGTCGCTGAGGTGGGCGATGACGGGCACGGGGCTCTCCAGGGTGGTTCACGAGAGGGACGCATCTCACGCTAAGCAGCGTCCGGCCCAGCGGTAAGGTCCAGTTCCATGACGGAGGACTGGTCCAGTACGTCGGCGAACCACGCGCCCCGTGCGCTCGACCTGCACCTGGACGTCGGTGCCCTCGGCCCGGGCCGCCGGCAGGCCGGACTGGAGCACGCCCTGCGGACCGCCGTCCGCGAGGGCCGCCTCGGCCCCGGCTCGGCCCTGCCCTCCACCCGGGCCCTGGCCCGCGAACTCGGCCTGGCCCGCGGCACCGTCCACCGCCGCCTACGACCAGCTGGTGGCCGAAGGTCTGCTGCTCACCCGGCCGGGCGCGGCCACCACCGTCGCCGAACTCCCGCCCACCGTCTCCGCGTTCGCGGCCGCCGCCCGCCCGGCCCCACCCGTCCTCCACGACCTCGGACCCGGCACGCCCGACGGCAGCGCCTTCCCCACCCGGGCCTGGCTGACCGCCACCCGGCGGGTGCTGGCCAGGGCCCGTCCCGCGGACTTCGGCCCCGGCGACCCGCAGGGCCGGCCCGAGTTGCGTGCCGCCCTGGCCGCCCAACTCGGCCGCACCCGAGGGGTGTTGACCACGCCGGACCAGGTGGTGATCACCTCGGGGTTCTACCAGTCGATCGGCCTGCTGGCCGAGGTACTGCGGGCCTCCGGCGTCACCGAGCTGGCGGCCGAGGACCCCGGCCACCGCACCTACCGCGAGGTGGTGGCCCGCGCGGGGCTGCGGGTGCTGCCCGTCCCGGTGGACGGCGACGGCGCCCGGGTGGAGACCCTGACGGCATCGGCGGTCCTGCTCACCCCCTCGCACCAGTACCCGACCGGTGTGCCGCTGCACCCTGACCGCCGCCGGGCGCTGGCGAGTTGGGCCCCGCCGCACGGACGGCCTGGTGATCGAGGACGACTACGACGGCGAGTTCCGCCACGACCGCCGCCCGGTCGGCGCCTTCCAGGCGCTGGCCCCCGACCGCACGGCCTACTGCGGCAGCGCCTCCAAGACCCTCGGCCCCGCCCTGCGCCTGGGCTGGCTCGCCCTGCCCCCGCACCTGGTGCGCCCCGTGGTCGAGGCCAAGGAGCGGGCCGACCTCTACACCGAGACCCTCGGCCAGCTCGTGCTGGCCGAGCTGATCGACACCCACGCCTACGACCGGCACGTCCGCGCCGCCCGGCTCCGCTACCGCCGGCGCCGCCTCCTGCTGCACCGGCTCCTGGACCGCCACCCGGACTTCACCCCGCACGGGGTCCCCGCCGGACTGCACACCCTGGCCACCACCGACCGCGAGGAGGCCGCCCTGCTGGCCCGCTGCGCCGAACTCGGCATCGCCCTGAGCGGGTTGACGGAGCTCCACCACGACCCGGCCGCCGCCCCGGGCCGCCCCGGCGGCCTGCTGATCGGCTTCGCCGCCACCTCCGACCACGGGTTCGAGCGCGCACTCCACGCCTTGGACGAGGCGCTCGCCAGCTGACCGACCTGCCCTGCCGGACCGGTCCGCCCCGCCCACGAGCGGTACCGGCTACCCGCGCCTCACTGCTGGGCGCACTTCCCCACGGCCGTCACGGTCCCGGCGGCCAGCCGCTTCTCCTCGCCGTTCACCTTGAGCACGATCCCGTCCGGCCCGGCCGAGACCAGATCGCCGCACACCTCACCGACCCGCACCGGGTGCGCGGGCGCGGGCGGCGCCCCGAACCAGGCCACCGCCACGGCCGCCGTGGCCGCCACCAGGCCGAGGACACAGCACCAAGTCGCCCGCCGCACGCCCTTGGTGACCCGTCCGATCTCCAGGTCCGTCCAGGCCCTGAGCCGCGGGCCGTTGCGCAGGATGGTCTCCCCCGGACTGCCGTGCGCGGCCCGGACGGCGAGCAGCGTCCCGGACACCAGCAGCACGAAGGCGGTGGCGACCGCGATGCCCGCCACGTTGCGCAGCCCGTCGGGGAGTTCGGCCAGTCCGTCCCGCCCCTTGAGGACGGTCAGCACGGCCACCAGGGCGGCCAGGCCCGACAGCCCGTTGCGCCAGCCCTCGGCCTGCTTGCGCAGCTCCGGCAGCTGGGTGAACTCCAACTCCCGTGCCAGCGCCTCCCATCGGCGGTCCGCCTGCTCGCTCACGGCGCCACCCCGATCTGCCAGCTCGCGCCGCAGCCGGTGAACGGGGCGTTCGGCGCCATCCCCGGATGGGGATAGCCGCACTCGCAGTAGTGCACCTCGGGCAGGGGCTCGGCGGGCACCGCCCGGTTCCGCCGGAAGATCGCCTTCGTCCCGGTGCCCGCCAGCCCGTGGGCCCAGTTGGTCTCCGTCCGCCCCTGGCACCGAGGGCACGGGCCCACCACCCGGACGCCCTTGCCGTCCTCCGTGCGCGTGTAGTCCGCCTGCGGTGCGTCGGGCAGCCGCTGCTCCACGTACGGCTCCTCGAACCTGTGCTCAGCCATCCTGCTTCCGTTCTCCCAAGTCCAGCCCGAACATTCCCCGGTAGAGCTCCAGCCGGTCCCAGACCCACTCCTCGCCCTCGCCGATCTCCCCCGCCACGAACGCCACGTCCTCGCGGCTCACCCGCCCCGTGACGGCCGGGAGCAGCCCGTCCAGGTACACGGAGAGGATCGCGAAGTCCTGCCAGAGCGGCAGCACGTCGGGCCGCTCCGGCACCTGCGGCGCCGGGCCGAGCGCGAGGTAGGGCTCGATCCGCCGCCACACCTCGGCGACCGACTCGCCGAGCCGGCCGGCGATGCTCACCAGGTCCAACGGCACCAGCGGAGTGCCGGAATCGCTGACCCGGTAGTCGTCCTTCAACGCTGCGCGGGTGGGTGCGTCGCACGAGGCGGAGTGCAACGCGGCGATCTGCTCGGACGTCAGCTCCGGTACCAGCGCGCCGAAATCGCGGACCCTCGCCAACTCCCGGTACGCGTCCCCGGGGTCGCGTCTGCCCTCCAGCCCGGCGAACTCGGCCAGCAGCTCGCCGGTCAGCTGCTTCCACTTCGGCGGGTCGGCGGGGCGACCCGCCCGCAGGGCGAGCGGATCGGACTCGCCGCCCTCCAGCAGCGCCCTGCTGTGCTGCGGGCCGGGCCGGAAGCCGGCGAGGCCCGGTGGAAGCTCCGGGCAGGGGAGCCCGAACCGGTCCGCCATCGTCCGGGCCAGCGCCCAGACCTCCTCCAGCGGCTCGCCCAGACGCCGCGCAGCGGCGAACAGGCCCGCTTCGGTCATGCGCTCGGCCGGACTGATGCTGTCCTCACCCTCGGAGCTGCCGTTCGCCATCACGACCTTGGCTTGGAGGCGCAGCTCCCGCCACTCCCGGATCAGCTCGCTCCCGGGCGGCAGCGGGACACCCAGCCGGCTCAGCTCCTCCACCGCCTCGAGGACCTCGTCGGGGTGTGCGAACAGGCTTGCCCGCACCATCGCCCCGAGCCCGGTCTCCCTCTGCTCCCGATCGGAACACATCGCGGCCGTGACCCGGGAGGGAATCAGCTCGTCCGGCGACTCCCCTCGCCCGGGCCCCGGAGCACGGGCCAGGCCCAACTCCCCCGCCAGCTCGGCGACGAGCTCGGCCGCCCGCCGCACGGTGATCTCCAGCTCGTGCGCCAGGGCCACCTCCGCCAGGGGCAGCAACTGCCAGCCGTCCTCCCGGCGGACCGTCAGTTTCGTGAGCGCCGAGCGCACTTCGGCGGGGGAGTACCGACCAGGCCGTGACCGCCGACCGGTCCGGGCACGTCCACCCGAGCCAGCCGTATGCCTCCAGGGTGTCCAGAACGGTCTCCACGTCACCGTCCGGAGCCACTTCCAACACGTCCCAGTGCGTCGTGACCCGACCGGTGCCGACGTACAGCACGTCGATCTCCGCCGCCGTGGTCACGTGGTCCCGGTGGTGGTCCGGGACGGTGGGAAGCTCCAGGCCGTGCAGCGGCGCGAGCCGGTGCAGGCGGTCGACCAACTCACCCAGCGGTCGACGGAGCAGCATGGACGCCCAGAGCAGGCCGTCCAGCTCGGAGAGCCACATGCGTGTGTAGAAGCGACTGTCCGTCTGCTGTGCCGGCAGCGCCCAGTCGAGCGCGTCGATCAGGGGCAGGTCACCGTCGGACAGGGCGAACCGCGCCAACTCCGGTACCAGGCGTGGAGCGGCCAGCTCCGGGTGGCAGATCCGCAGAGCGCGTCCCTCGCGCTGGAAGTCGCCCAGGCTCAGACCCCGGTCGGATGCCTCCCGCAGGACCGCCTTCCAACCGTCGGCCAGGACCTCGGCCCTGGCGAAGTCCCCGGGTGCGGCGACGGGGTAGCCCGTGAGGAGGCGCGGCGGCACCTGCCCCTCCAAGGTCCGGGCCGCCCACCGGGCAGCCGTGCGCCAGTCGATGAGCGCGGAGGGACACGGAGCTGGAGAGTCTGTGCAGGTCCGCGGCATAGGGGTCTCGGTCGAGATGGCACCAGCCGGCCTCGCCCAAACGGACGTAGCGGCCCTCCTCCTCCCGCTCCACGGCCACCGGCACGGCCAGGCCCCGGTCCTTCAGCCTCGGCCAGAGAGCCCGGGCCAGCGGGAGTTCACGGAGCTCCAGGTGCCAGAACCACTCCATGCTGATCCGGGGCCAGGCGATCAGCGCGTCGAGCCCCGCCAGGCACGTGACCGTCTCCCACTCCCGGTCGTACTCCTGCAGCGTCTTGCGGTCCACGCTCAGCCGCCCGGCCCGCGGCCCGGTCAGGTTCAGCACGTACCCGGTCGGCCGCCGGTCGGAGACGATCCCGTCGCAGAGCACGGCCCCGCTCCCCCGCACCCACCAGAGCGTCCTGTCCACCGCCGCTGGGCGTCCCCGTCGGCGTTCCACGGGCCCGGGCGCAGGACGTCCGCCACCCACTCCTCCGCCAGGTGCCCGTCCCTCGCCTCCATCGCGAACTCGCTGACCGCCACGTGGCGGTCCAGCGTCGTCACGCAGGACAGCTCGGCCAGGTCCGCGTCCTGGCGCAGGTAGAGCCGGACCCGGGTGCCGCCCTCCGGGAGGTCGTCCTCCGTGGGGTCGGTCTGCTGCTGGATCCGGAAGAGACTGCGCTGCTGGGGATCCCCACCCGCAGCGACGTGCGGGGCCACCACGCCGTCCGGGAAGACCTCGCGGGTGACAACGGTCATCTCCTCGGCCAGCATGAAGTAGCTCAACACCCCGATCCCGAAACGCGAGTTGGGGTAGAGGCGCAGCTCCGGGTCGTGCCGCAGCCAGGCCGCCTGCTCCCGCCGGAACGACCGCGACTGCTCGAACCGCCGCCCGCCCGCGTGAACGTCGACTTCAGCTGCTCCCGGCCCATCCCCACACCGTTGTCCCGGCACTCCACGTACCGCCGCCCAGCCGCGTCCACCCCCTGCGTGAAGGAGATCCGCCCCGTCCACGGCACCGGCACCGGCCCTTGGCGCGCAGGTACCGCCAGCGCATCGCGCGGTAGCGGCAGGCGTCCATCGCGTTCTGGTACAGCTCACGGATCGCCAACTCCGGCTCCCCGTACAGCTGCCGACCCATCAACAGCTCCGCACCTCCGACTGCGCCAACTGGAAGCGCAACAACGGGACCTCGTACCGGGCCCGCCCGTCCCGGGAGCCCGCCTCCAGATGGGTTGTCGGTCACGCGCTGCGGAACGGCCGCCAGCAGGTCCGCCTCCCGGGCCGGCAGCCGTTCGCGCCCCCGGCCGATGCCCTCCGCGATGCGGTCGGCCCGCTCGACGATCTCGGCCATCGCCGCGTGCACGGCCTGGTGCGGACTCACCAGGTACAGGTGGAGAAGCCCCTGGGCGTCGCGCTCCCACTCCGCCTCCCGGACCACCCGCAGCAGGAGGTCGGGCGTCACGGGGTCGGAGACGGCCAGATGGTCGGCGACCACCGAAGGCAGCGCCCCGCGCGTCGGCGGCCAAGGCGGCCGCCAACCGGAGCAGGGCGGCCAACGGACGGATCCGCAGTGCCTGCGCGGCAAGGCCGAACGGGCGGATCCGGACCTCCTCCCGTCCCGCCTCCGACTCGGCGGGCAGGTCGAGCCCGATCTGGCCCGCCAACTCCCGTAGTGCGGAGACGAGTTCGGCCGAGCGCGATCCGCCGACCAGCTCCGCGAACTCCCCGGCCGCCTGTGCCGGCACGGCGACCGCGTCCGTCTCGAACCGCTCGTTGACCCACCGGTGCGCCAACCAGAGCGCCAGGTCTCGGCGTCCCCAGGGCGATTGCCTCCAGGCAGCGTTCCAGCCGCCGGGCGAGAGGGCGGTAGTGGTCGTGCACCTGCTCCAGGTGACGCC
>NZ_BAAAYB010000036.1:0-66112 GCF_039535905.1 Kitasatospora albolonga
TCCTGCGGCTGGTCGACCTGACGGTGGGCCGCTCGCGCCACGCGGCCGTGCCGCTGGTGGTGGACCTCGACGGATACCTGGATCCGGCCCCGATCGCGGAAGGGCTGAACCGGCGCGGTCTGGAATTCCTGCTGGCGATTCCGGACGGATTCCCGCTGGCCCCGCTGGGACGTCCGCGCCTGCAATTCCGGACGGGCCGTGATGCCCGCGGTGCGGATCCTCTCCGACTGCGGCGGAGGCGATCAGGCCGCGCCGGGGCGGGTGGGGGAGCGGGGCGGTCTGGTGCAGGTGCCCGGAGTCACCGCGGCCGCCGGCCGGGCCCGGCTGCACCGCGTGTTCGCCCAGCCCGCGCTGCGCGCCAAGGAGCAGGACCGGCTGTGGATCACCAACATGGTGACCCGTCCGGCCGGAGAGCTGCTGGCCTACGCGGAGCGCCGGCCGGCGGCCGAGGAGACCCTCGCCCAGCTCCAACGGGGCTTCGGGTTAAGGGACTTCGAAGGGCGCTCCTATCCGGGCTGGCACCACCACATGACGCTGGTGGCTGCTGCCTTCGCCTACAGCAGGCTCGCCGCCGCCCCCGTCGCCGAGGCCTCCGAGGACGTCCTCCGGGCCGCCTGAGCTCGGTGCTTGACAGTCAGATGCTTGCTCATGCAAGCTTTATTCATCGCCAGGCCCCAGTCATGGGGCCCTGTGCGAGAGATGAAGATGCATATACATGCAAGTGCTTCGGCTATGACCAGGGGGAAGCATGCGTCACTCCGAGATCTCGGAGAGCGAGCTGACCGAGTACGTCGCGAGGCGGTCCGGATCAGTCGTGAACACGTGGCCAGGGGCGGCATTCCGTTCTCCGGGGTCGTCGTCAACCACGGCCGCATCCTCGGCACCGGCTTCAACCGGGTGCGGGAGGACAACGACCCCACCGCGCACGCCGAGGTGGTGGCACTACGCCAGGCGGCCGCCACCTACGGCCTGCACGCCACCGCCGGGGCCACGCTGATCGCCTCCGGCGAACCCTGCGCCCTCTGCTACATGGCCTCGCTCTACTTCAACGTGTCCCACATCGTGCACGCCGTGGACCGTCTGACCGCCGCCCGGTACGGCTTCGACTACACCGGCTCGTACTCGATCTTCGCGGACGACCCGGAGAGCTGGCCGCTGCGCGTCACCTCGCTGCGCACCCCGGGCGACACCGAGCCCTTCACGGACTTCCTCCGCCTGGACCGCACCGACCTGCGCACCGCCGAGCACACCACCACCCGTACCGCCGACCGGAGCGACCGTGAACGAGCTGGAGAACGAACCCGCGGCCGAGAAGGTCCGGATCAAGGTCTGGTCCGACTACGTCTGTCCGTTCTGCATGCTGGCCGAGGGCCCGCTGCACGAGGCCACCCACGACCTCGACGTCGAGATCGAGTGGATGCCCTTCGAGCTGCGGCCCCACCCCACCCCGACGCTGCGCCCCGAGGACGCCTACCTGCCGGCCGTGTGGGCCAGGTCCGTCTACCCGATGGCCCGTCGGATGGGCGTGGACATCACGCTGCCCACCGTCTCGCCGCAGCCGTACACCCGGCTGGCCTTCGAGGGCTACCAGTACGCCGCCGAGCACGGCCGGGCGGCCGAGTACACCCCGCGCCTCCTCCGGGCCTTCTTCCAGGAGAACCGGGACATCGGCCGGACCGAGGTGCTCGCCGACATCGCCGCCGAACTCGGCCTGGACGCCGAGGGGTTCACCCGCGCCCTGGCCGAGGCAGCTACACCGAGACCCACCGGGAGGCGCTGCGGACCGCGGAGGCGTACCGCATCTCCGTCGCCCCCACCCTGATCATCGGCGAGCGCCACCGGATCGAGGGCGTCGCCACGGCGGCCCAGATCCGCAAGGCCGTGCTCGACGTCCAGGCCGAGCAGGCCGTCGCGAGCGGAGCGGCCTGCGGCATCGACGGCTGCTGACCGGCACCCGATCCCCGTCTCCGCCCGTGCTCCACCCCGCGCCACCGGTTCGACCCCAACTCCCCAGCAGCGAAGGGCATCAGCCATGCAGTGGCTCTACCTCGGCATCGCGGTCATCTTCGAGATCGCGGTAGCCATCGCGGCCGGCAAGGCCGAAGGCTTCAAGAACCGCCCGTGGACCGCCGCCACCCTGATCAGCGGCGCGATCGGCACCTACTTCCTCAGCAAGGCACTGCAGACCTTCAACGTCGGTGTCGGCTACGCCATCTGGACCTCCGTCTCCGGCATCGGCATCACCCTGCTGGCGCCGCGCTGTTCGGCCAGAAGCTCAGCTGGCAGAAGGCGCTCGGCATCCTCGTCATCATCGCCGGCGTGGTCGGCCTCCAGCTCAGCGGCGTCTGAGCCCCCGCACCCCACTCCGATCCACCAAGAAGGGACCGCGCACATGTCCAACACCAGCTCCACTTCCGGATCGGCCAACTCGTGGCTGATGCTCCTCCTCGCCGGCGCGTTCGAGGTCGGCTACGCGCTCTCGGTCGGCGGCAGTGACGGCTTCACCAAGCTCTGGTGGTCGCTGGTCGCGGTGGTGTTCTTCCTGCTGACCCTCTGGGCGCTGAGCGCCGCGCTGCGCACCATCGACGTCAGCATCGGCTACGCGGTCTGGGCCGGCATCGGTTCGGTCGGCGCCGCCCTGCTCGGGCCGGTGGTCTTCGACGAGCACCTCACCGTGGTGCAGGGCGTCTGGCTGGCCGTCATCATCGTCGGCGTGATCTGGCTCAAGCTCGCCGACCGGATGCAGGGCAGCGCCGCGGCGCCCGAGGTCGAGCAGCCGGCCCGGCCGGAGGCCCCCGTCCAGCCCGTGAAGATCTGACGGATGCCCAGCCCCGCAGCCGGGGGCCGTCGTCCGACCCGGTGGGCCGTCCCCGCGCAGCGCGGAGGCGGCCCACTGCCGCGTTCCCGCCCGGGGGAGTGAACGCTTCATCCGTACGGGTGAGCGGCGCCCAGGGGCGCGTGCCGGATGGCCTACGCTCCCCCGGGGACGAGGACCGGGAGAGGGGTGCCGCCGTGGAGCTGTGGCTGCTGAACGGGCTGGACACCGCGGCGTTGAGCCTGGTGGTGGTCGGCGGGATCGTCCTGCTGGCCGTGGCGGGCGCGCTGCTGACCAGGCGCCGCTTCCCGCAGACCGTGCACGGTGAGCACAACGAGATGGTCGGTGTGGTGCTCGGCATGTTCGGCGCGATCTACGGCATCATCCTGGCGTTCGTCATCGTCACCCTCTGGACCCAGCTGGAGACCACCAACTCCATCGTCGCCTCCGAGTCCACCGCCGCCGCCTCGCTGGTGCGCAACGTCCGCGCCCTTCCCCCGCAGGAGCAGGACCGGGTGAACGCCGCGATGAGCGGATACCTGCACGCGGTGGTGGACGTGCAGTGGCCGCTGATGCGCGAGGGCGAGCCCAACTACGAGTCCACGGCCCGGAGTCTGGACGCGGTCTACGACGCGCTCCAGTCCTACGAGCCGCAGACCGAGACCCAGCAGACCTTCTACGAGCTGGCGGCCGGCAACCTCAACGAGGTGGTCGCCCAGCGCCGGGCCAGGATCACCATGGCCACCCAGCAACTCCCGCTGCTGCTCCAGGTGCTGGTCTTCGGCGGGGCGCTGGTGATCATCCCGCTGACCTTCCTCTACGGCGTCCGCAGCCGGCGGATGCAGCTCCTCTTCGTCGGTACGGTGGCCGCGCTGGTGGGCTTCAGCCTGCTGCTCACCCTGGTGCTCGACCGCCCGTTCTCCGGCGAACTGAGCGTCAGCCCGGCGCCCTACAAGGAGGGCGCGCTGGCGCAGTTCTGGTACGGGCAGCCGGGCGCCGGGTCCGTGGTCGCACGCTGAACCGCGCCGCCTCCCGGGAGGTGCGCACCCGCCGGGCTGCCGGGCGGTGTCGCTCCGCCGCGCTACCGTGGGCCGCATGAACGATCACAGGGCCCGGCCCGCCGGCGGGATGCTCACGGGGGCGGCCGGGGCACTGCTCCCGGCACTGGGGCGGATCACCGTCAGCGGGGCCGAGCAGCTCGCGGAGGGCGGCGGGCGCGGCCTCATCCTGACGGCCAATCACACCTCGCTCGCCGACCCGGTGCTGATGCTCGGCGTGCTGGGGCGGCTGGGCGTACGGCCGGTGGTGCTGGCCACCGCCGGGCTCTGGAAGGTCCCGGTCCTGGGCCGGGCCCTCGTCCGGGAGGGCCACGTCCCGGTCCACCGGGGCACCGCCCGCGCGGGGGACGCACTGGTCGCCGCCGGGGCGGCGCTGGCGGCCGGACGCTGCGTACTGCTCTACCCCGAGGGCGGCCTGCCCCGCTACCGGGCCTCGGCCGACCGGCCGCCGCGCCCGCTGAAGTCCGGCGCGGTCCGCCTCGCCGAGGCCACCGGCGCCCGCCTGCTCCCGATCGGCCACGCCGGTGCCCGCCGCGTCGCCTCCGGCGGCACCGCCAAACAGCTCGCCGGCTGGGTCACCGCCCCGCTGCGCCGCCCCCGCGTCCACGTCCACTTCGGCACCCCCCTCCACCCCGACCGGGACGGTGCCCTCGAAACCGCCCTGGCCGAGGCCTGGAGCTCCGCCGTCCGCGCCCTCGACCCCACCGACGTCCCCGGCCTCTACCGCTGATGGGCGCGGCGGTAGGGGCGGCAGTTACTTGACACTCTCAACCATTCAGGTCTACGGTCGGTGAAGTACTTGAGGAACTGAAACATCTAGTGCCTCAAATCTTTATGCACAGGAGTGTCACCATGAAGGCCATCACCTACCGTGCCTACGGCGGAGCCGACGTCCTCGAGTACGGCGAGGTCCCGACGCCGAAGGTCGGCCCGGACGCGGTGCTCGTCAAGGTCCGCGCCGCCGCGGTGAACCCGGTGGACTGGAAGATCCAGGCCGGCTACCTCGACGGGTTCCTGGACGCGGTCTTCCCGGTCATTCCGGGCTGGGACGTGGCCGGTGTGGTCGAGCAGGTCGGCGTCGGGGTGACCGAGTACGCCGTCGGCGACGAGGTGATGGGGTACGTGCGGGAGGACATGGTCAGCCGCGGCACCTTCGCGGAGTACGTGGCCGCCCCGGTCCGGACGCTGGCGCACAAGCCCGCCGCGCTGAGCTTCGAGCAGGCGGCCGGTCTGCCGCTGGCCGGGCTCACCGCGCACCAGGCGCTGACCCAGGCGCTGGCCGTCCGGGCCGGCGAGACCGTCCTGGTGCATGCCGCCGCCGGTGGCGTCGGCTCGCTCGCCGTCCAGATCGCGGTCGCCCTGGGCGCCAACGTGATCGGCACCGCCAGCGAGCGCAACCACGAGTTCCTGCGCGGCCTCGGCGCCGAGCCGGTCGCCTACGGCGAGGGCCTGGCCGAGCGGGTCCGCGCGCTCGCCCCGCAGGGCGTGGACGCCGTGCTCGACCTGGTCGGCGGTGACGCCCTGACCGTCTCCCCGTCGCTGCTGGCCGAGGGCGGCCGGCTGGCCTCCATCGCCGACGGCGCGGTGCTGGCCCTGGGCGGCCGGTACGTCTTCGTCCGCCCCGACACGGCCGGGCTGACCGAGCTCGCCGAGCTGGCGGACAAGGGCCTGCTCACCGTCGAGGTGGCCGCCACCTTCCCGCTGGAGCGGGCGGCCGAGGCCCAGCGGCTGAACGCCGAGGGCCACACCCGCGGCAAGATCGTGGTCACCGTCGCCTGAGTGGCGTGAGCCAGGGCCCGCACCGTCGCGACGCGGTGCGGGCCCTTCCGCATGCCGGGCCCTCAACACCCTTGTGGAGGACGGAAATTCACTTGGGACGCGGTGGTCGGCCGACGATACTGACGCGATGTTCACCGACGCCGAAGCGGCCGCGCTCTACGACCAGCTGAACCCCTGGGACCCGGACCGCTGGCCGGGTGACGCCTTCTACGACGGCCTGGTGGCGGCCGCACCCTCCGTCCTGGACGTCGGGTGCGGGACGGGGCAGATGCTCCACCGCGCCCGCGAACGCGGCCACACCGGTCGGCTCGCCGGGATCGACCCGGACCGGGCCTCACTGGCGCGGGCCCGCCGCCGCACCGACGTGGAATGGGTCGAGGGGACGGCGGAGCAGTCGGCCTGGGACGCCGAGTTCGACCTCGCCACCATGACCGGCCACGCCTTCCAGTGCCTGGTCACCGACCAGGAGGTGACCGCCTCGCTGGCCGCCGTCCGGACCGCCCTGCGCCCGGGCGGCCGCTTCGTCTTCGAGACCCGCCACCCCCGGGCCCGCGCCTGGGAGGCCTGGAACCCCGCCAACGCCTCCGAGCTCACCACCGCCACCGGCCGCAGCCTCCGGGTCGAGCACCACGTCGAGTCCGTCACCGGCGACGTGGTCACCTTCACCGAGACCACCGCCGAGGCCGGACGGGTCGTCCGCACCGACCGCGCGAGCCTCCGCTTCCTCGACGTCCCCGCCCTCGGGGCCTTCCTGACCGCCGCCGGCCTCCAGGTCGAGGCCCACTACGGCGACTGGCACCGCGGCCCGATCACCCCCGACAGCCGCGAGATCGTCACCGTCGCCCGCCGCCCGTAGCCCGGTCCGTCCGCCGTGGCGGGGGCCGAGCCGGCGCCGGGAGTACCCACTTAATTGTGCGTACTGGGCAGGGCGGGGCGGGGCGCGCAGACTTGTGGGCAGAGGGGAGATGACAGCGGGTCAGGAGGCCGGACGTTCGGCCGCCGCTTCGGCGGCCAGCAGGTCGAGGCGCTCGTGGCCCAGGTCGGAGACCGGGCCGAGGGCGACCGAGAGGCGCCGGCCGAAGTCGGTGAGGGAGTAGACCGTCTTCAGCGGCAGCACGTCGTGCACCTCGCGGTGCACCAGGCCGTCGGCCTCCATCTCGCGCAGCGCCTGGGTGAGGACCTTCTCGCTCAGGCCGGGCAGCCGTCGGCGGATTTCGGCGGGGCGGTGCGGGCCGGCCTCCAGCAGCCAGAGCAGGGACGTCTTCCACTTGCCGTCGATCACGGCGATCGCGGCGGTGACCCCGCACACGTTCGGGTCCACGGCCTGACTGCGCGTCATCTCTTCCCCCGAGGTTCTTCGTTGTCCACCACCATGTCTACAGGAGACGCCGTATGTCCACCAACCACGCCTTCCCGTCCGTCACCGTGCTCGGCCTCGGCCCGATGGGCCGCGCCCTGGCCGCCGCCTTCCTGGCGGCGGGCGTCCGCACCACCGTCTGGAACCGCACCCCCGGCCGCGACGCCGAGCTGCTCGTATCCGGGGCCGCGAGTGCGGCGACGGCCGAAGAGGCGGTGGCGGCGAGCGAGTTGACCGTCGTCTGCCTGGTCAACTACGACGCCTCGGACGCGGTGCTGCGCCGCCCCGAGGTCGAGGCCGCGCTCAAGGGCCGCACCCTGGTCAACCTCACCGCCGACTCCCCGGACCGCGCCCGCGACACCGGCGCCTGGGCGGCCGGGCACGGCATCGACTACCTGGACGGCGCCATCATGACCCCGGCCCCGAGCATCGGCGGCCCGGAGGCGGTCTTCATCCACAGCGGACCGGCCGCCCTGTACGAGCGCTACGCGCCGGTGCTGGCGGTGCTCGGTGGCACCCACACCCACCTCGGCGAGTCCATCGGTCGGGCGGCGGGCTTCGACATCGCCCTGCTGGACATCTTCTGGACCGCGATGGCCGGCTACGTGCACGCGTTGGCGCTGGCCAAGGCGGAGGGCATCAGCGGACGGGAGCTGGCGCCGTTCGCCCAGGGCATCGGGGCCATCCTGCCGCCGCTGTTCGCGGAGTTCGCCGAGGACTTCGACAGCGGGAGCTACTCCGGCGCGATCAACCCGCTCACCTCCGGCGTCTCCACCATGGCGCACGTGGTGCACACCGCCGAGGCGCACGGCATCGACTCCGGAGTGATGCGCGCCGCCGAGGGGCTCACCCGCCGCACCATCGCCCTCGGGCACGGCGCGGACGGCGTCAGCCGGCTCGCCGAGGTGCTCGGACGGCGCTGACCGCCGAGGTGGCGAAGGGAGTTCAGGCGATGGCGTCGAGTTCGCTGAGCAGTGCGGACACCCCCAGGCCGGTGGTGAGGTAGTGCACGAACACCTCGTTGTTCAGCGCCCAGGGCGAACGCTGCCGCCGGATCAGGTCGATCGCGTCGGGCACCCGGTGGCCCAGCCCCACCAGGGCCTGCGCGGTCACCAGCCCCGAGCGGTTGTAGCCGGAGTGGCACCGCACCAGCACGGTGCGGCCGCTCCGGACGGCGCACGTCACCGAGGCCGCGAGGCGCTCCGCCGCCCGCAGCTGAGCACCCGTCAGCCGGGCGTCCGGCATCTCGGCCACCAGGTGCTCCACCCCCGGGGCGGGGCCGTGCCCCGGGCTGCGGTACAGGCTCGCCACCAGATCGAACTCGCCACCGACCACCGCGAGATGTAACTCCCCGGTTCGGTCGGTCCAGACGTGACCGCCCATCCAGAGCCCGGGAACGATCTCGTTCCACGGCTGCTCCGGCCCCGGCGCCTCCCGGTCCTGCTGCCTCGTCCGCATCGTACGCATCCCTCCTTTCCGCCCCAACGGGGGAGCCTGCGCCGGAGTTCCGGGCTGTGGTTAGGGTGTCGGCATGGCGGATGACCTCGGCGCGGCGGCGCAGCAGACGGCGGACGGACTGGCGCGGGAACGGGTCGGAGTGGTGGTGGCCGCGCTGGCCGGCGGGGCGGTGGAGGTCCGGGCCGCCGGGGCGGTGGGGGTCGACGACGTCTTCGAGATCGGCTCGGTGACCAAGCTGTTCACCGCGCTGGCACTGGCGGCCCTGGTGGTGGACGGTGAGCTCCGGCTCGACCAGCCGCTGGCCGAACTCCTCCCGGAGGCGGGCCACTTGCAGCGGGACGGGGTCGCGGTGACGCTCGGTCAGCTGGCCCAGCACACCTCCGGCCTGCCGCGCCTGCCGCACGGCATGATGCTGCGCGCGCTGCTCCGCCCCTCCACGCCCGACCCGTACGCCGGACTGACCGAGCCGGTGCTCCTCGGCACCCTGGCCAGGACCCGGCTGGGCGCGGTGCCCGGCAAGCGCCACCGCTACTCCAACCTCGGCGCCGGACTGCTCGGTCTGGCCCTGGCCCGGCACACCGGTACCGACTACGAGTCGATGCTGGCCCGCCTGGTGACCGGGCCGCTGGGCCTGCCCGGGGTGCGGGTGGTCACCGAACGGCCTCAGACCCAGGGCCACGACCGCCGCCGCCGTCCCGTCCCGGCCTGGAACCTGGCCGCGCTGGCCGGGGCGGGAGCGCTGCGCGCCACCGCCGGGGAGCTGGCCTCCTTCCTCGGGGCCCAGCTCGCACCGGAGAGCAGCGCCCTGCCCGAGGCGATCGCCCTCACCCGGAGCGTCCGCCACCCGCTGACCCCGTTCGCCCGGGCCCATCTCGGCTGGTTCGGCCAGGACCTGCACGCCAAGCTGGGCGGCGGCACCGAGCTCTGGCACAACGGCGGCACGGGCGGCTTCTCCTCCTTCGTCGGCCTCGCCCCGGAGCGCGGCACCGGCGTCGTGGTGCTGACCAGCACCCAGAACTCGGTCGACGGACCGGCGTTCGCCCTGCTGCGGGAGCTGTCGTCCCGGCAGGTGGAGAACGGCTAACCCCGCACGGCCGGCAGGCCCAGGGGGACCGGTCCGGCGGCGGGCCGGGTGCAGACGTCGTGGCAGTCGGCGTCGAGGCTGCAGCAGAGGGAGCAGATCGTCCCGCTGTGGAAGGGGCACGAGGCGGTGTCGGGGATCTCGTAGTGGCCCTCGCAGACCACGCACTGCCGGGTCTCGGTCGAATCGTTCATCCCCGCTTCGGGGTTGGGCCGGGCGAGGTAGTAGCGCCCCTTGGTGGCCCAGGCGATCAGCGGGCAGAGCGCCATGGCCAGCGCGAGGGCGATGAACGGGCTGAACGCCTCGGCGTAGGTGCCGAACAGCCCGAAGAAGGCGGCGATGGAGACGGCGGCGGCCACGCACATGGCGCCGAACCCGGCCGGGTTGACGGGGTGCAGGTGGGCGCGCTTGAACTCGATGTGCTTCGGGCTCAGGCCCAGCGGCTTGTTGATCACCAGGTCGGCGGTGACGGCGCCGATCCAGGCGATGGCGACGTTGGAGTAGAAGCCGAGCAGGGAGCCGAGCGCGCTGAACATGTCGAGTTCCATCAGCAGCAGTGCGACACCGCAGTTGAGGAAGATGTACCAGACCCGGCCGGGGTGGCGGTGGGTGATCCGGGAGAAGAAGTTCGACCAGGAGAGCGAGCCCGAGTAGGCGTTGGTCGAGTTGATCTTGATCTGGGAGACCACCACGAAGAGCCCGGCCAGCGGCAGGGCGGCGCCGCCCAGCCAGGGACGCAACGACTCCACGTACGGGGCGATCGGCTCCAGCGCCTTGGCCTCGCCGACGGCGCCGAGCGCCGCGAACGCCAGCAGTGCGCCGCCCAGTTGCTTCAGGGCGCCGATCACCACCCAGCCCGGGCCGGCGGCGAGCACGGCGAGGTCCCAGCGCCGGGCGTTGGCGGGCGTCCGGGCCGGCATGAAGCGCAGGTAGTCGGCCTGCTCGCCGATCTGCGCGATCAGCGACAGGGCGACGCCGGTGCCGAGGCCGAAGCCCAGCAGGGTGAAGCCCGAACCTACCCCGTGGGTACCGCCGAAGGAGGTGAACTCCCGGAAGGAGGAGGGTGATTCGACAGCCAGGATGACGAAGGGGGCGACCAGGCCGACGATCCACACCGGCTGTGTCCAGGACTGCATCCGGGCGATCCACGCCATTCCCTTGAAGACGATCGGGACGACGATCACCGTGGTCAGCAGGTAGCCGAGGGGCAGCGGCAGGCCCAGCACCTCGTGGAAGGCCTGCGCCATGATCGAGCCTTCGAGGGCGAAGAAGATGAAGGTGAAGCTCGCGTAGACCAGTGAGGTCAGGGTCGAGCCGAAGTAGCCGAAGCCGGAACCCCGGGTGAGGAGGTCCATGTCGACCCCGTTGGCCGCACAGGCCCGGGCGATCGGGATGCCGGTCAGGAAGATCACCACCGCGGCGGTGAGGATCGAGGCCAGCGCGTTGGTGAAGCCGTAGGACATGACGATGCCCGCGCCGATCGCGTAGTCCGCGAGGTAGGCGATCCCGCCCAGGGCGGTGGAGGCGACCGCCGCGGGCGACCAGCGGCGGAAGGAGTGCGGGGCGTACCGGAGCGAGTAGTCCTCGAGGCTCTCGTCCGCGGCCGACTTGGCGTAGGAGCGCCGGGGGCCCGGTGTCGGGGCGCCTGCCGTCGCTTCGCTCGCTGCTTGGGCGGGCGGACTGCTGATCTCGGTCATCGCCACTCCTGGGAGTCGGAGGCAGATGACCGGTGAGGCTAGGGACGCCGTGTGAAGCCGTGGTGCCCGCGCCGTTTCGTCCGGGTAACCCCGTGAACGGCCCGCCGTGTACGGCAGTTGGTGCCCCGTCAGGCCGTGGGACGGGCGTGTGGGAGTTCGTCGTCGAGCCAGCAGGCGGCGTCCTCGGTGACCAGCAGCAGCTCCTCGAAGGCGACGCCGACACCGCGGAAGGCGACCCGGGGGGCGATCGACCACAGGCCGGGCGGCAGCCGCTGGCCGTCCGGGAGGGGCCGGGCCGGGTGCACGACGACGCCGCCGGGCAGCGCCCGGTCGACGGCGGCGTAGCCGTGCCGGGCGGCGAGGACGTCGACGGCCCGGCGGATGCGGAACAGCGGGCTGCCGCACCGGACTTCGTGGAGGACGAGGTCGCGGTAGGCGGGCAGGTCGGCCCGGAGGGCGTCCCAGACGGGGTTGCCGCCGAGGTGCCCGGCGAGCGCGATGCCGATGGTGCAGCCCTGCGCGGTGACGACCGCGTCGAGGAGGTAGGGCGTGCCGTCCCGGAGGCGCTCCGGTTCGCGCAGCAGGGAGAGGAACCGACCTCCCGTGCGCGCCAGTCCGACGCCCGTCGGCCCGGCGGCCGTCCGCCGTCCGAACCGGGCCGCCGGCCGCCGGACGAAGCCGCCGAGGCCGGCCGCCCGCAGGGACTGCCGCAGCCACTCGGCCGCCTCGGACTCCCACATCCCCGAACGCAGTTGCCCCGCAGCCCGTTCGGCCACCCGGTAGGCGAGTTGCTGCAGGTCGCGGTAGCGGTCGAGGTCCGACTCCTCGTAGGGCAGCGCCGGACCCCGGGTGCGGGCCGGGGCCGTGCCGGGCGACCGGAGGGGGCTGCTGGGCATGGCGGGTACCTCGCCTCGCGGGTCGGCCGGACGGAGCTTGTTGAGTAGTACTCAAAAGTAGCCATGAGTGCGGTGAAGTCAATAGGATGCGCAGATGCTTCCCCCACCCCGCGCCGGACGGCGGCTCTCGGCGGACCAGCGTCGCCGCCAGATCCTGGACTCCGCCCGGGAGTTGGTGCACTCCAGCGGGCTGGAGACGCTCTCCGTCGAGTCGGCGGCCCGTTCGGCGGGGGTCTCGCCCGGGCTGCTGTTCCACTACTTCGGCTCCCAGCGCGGGTTCCGGTCCGCGGTGGTGCAGCTGGTGGCGGAGGAGCTGCTCGGGCAGGTCGCGCCGGACCCGACGCTCAGCGGGGCGGAGCAACTGCGCGGCGGGATCGAGACGTTCATCGCCTTCGTCGGACGCCACCCCACGCTCTACCTGGCGGTGGTCCGGCAGGTGGAGCGCGGCGGCACGGGCACCATGGCCACGCTGCACCGCGACCTCCGGGCCCGGTTCGCGGAGTGGATCCTGGCCGCTCTGGTCGGCGCCGGGACGCCCCGGACTCCCGCCGTCACCGCCACCGTGCACGGCTGGCTCGCGTACATGGAGGAGCTGCTGGTCGGCTGGCTGGACGGGACCGAGCTGACCGCCGCCGAGCTCGCCGATCTGTGCGAGCGCAGCGCCTACCAGCTGGTCGCGGTGGCCGTCGACGACCCGCACCGCTGGCGGGAGATCCGGGCGGCCCTCGACCACCGGCCCTGAATCCGGGGCGGTCCCGGGTCTTCCCGAACGGCCGGTGGCCCGGCTACCGTCCCACACCGGCGAGCGGTGATCGGCGAGCCGTGCCCGGCATCCGCGTCCGTGCTCGCATCCGCATCCGCATCCGCATGCGCATCCGCACCGTCCACTGGCCCTCTCCCCTCAGGAGCGCCCGATGTCGACTGCCCAGCCCGCCACGGGTGTTGCCGTGGACGCCGAGTCCGCGCCGCCGCGTCGCCTCCTCGCCCGGGTGCTGTCCGGCGTGCTGGTGGGACTGCTCGTCGCCTGCGTCCTGGCGGCGGTGGCGGTCGCCGCGCTCGCGGTGCGGGTGGACGGGTCCAGCATGCGGCCGACGCTGGCCGACGGTCAGCGGCTGCTGACCGTGCCCGGCAGCGACGGGACGGACGTGCACCGGCTGGACGTGGTGCTGCTGAAGCGGCCCGGCCGGGACGAAGTGATCGTCAAGCGGGTGATCGGACTGCCCGGCGACCGGGTGGAGATCTCCTCGACGCCGCAGGACACGTTCGCGGTGCTGGTGCAGCCGGGCGGCAGCGGCCCGTGGTTCCGGGTCGGCCTCCCCGCCTGGACGGCGCAGGCGCACCGGACCGTCAGCTGCTGTACCCCGGACGGCACCCGGACGGCGGGGCCGGCCACGCAGACGGTGCCACCGGGGCGGCTGTTCTTCCTCGGGGACAACCCGGACGGCTCGGAGGACTCGCGCACCTTCGGCTGGGGCGACCTCGCCACCGTCTCGGGCCGGGTCGGCCTGCGGGTCTGGCCCCCGGCCGCGTTCGGCGGGCTCGACGCCGCGCCGACCCTCACCGAGGTCCCGGCGCCGACCGACTGACGTGCGGCGCCCGCCTCAGGCGCGGGCGACCCGGACGAAGACCTCGGCGATCCGGCGGGCGGAGGCGCCGGGGTCGTCCGCGCCCTGGACGATGTGACTGGCGGTCAGGCGCACGGCCGTGTCGACGGCGAGCTCGCGCGAGTCGGGGTCGATCGCTGGCCAGGCCGCGGCGGCGTAACCGTCGAGCATGGCCGTGGCGGTGGTGAAGGCCGACTCGGCGCGGGTGGTGAGGTAGGAGAGCAGGCCGTCCTCGCCGTCCCGGGTGGCGGTGAGCATGGCCTTGACCAGCGGGTTGCGCCCCGCGAGCCGGAGGGTGAAGAGGGCGGCGGCCTCGGCCGCGGCCCGCGGGTCCTCGGGGTGCTCGTCGAGCTGCTGCTCGATGCCGCCGAGGCAGAGTTCGAGCTCGCGGTTGAAGAGCGCTTCGCCGAGCGCGTCCTTGGAGCCGAACTCGTTGTAGACGGTCTGCCGGCTGACCCCCGCGACGGCGGCGACCTGGGTCATCCGCAGCCGGTCGAAGCCGTCGGCGGCGACCAGGTCCCGGGCGGTGTCGAGCAGCCGGTCCCGCAGCAGTGACCTGACGGTCTCCCTGATCCATGCCATCCGCCGACTATAGCCACGCCGCAGGTCAGCTGAGCAGACACCTGTACCGGTCCGTGCCAACGCTATTGACACCTACTCACCTCCTGCTTACTTTCTGGACACGCAGCCGAAATATGTAAAGCGCTCCGGGGGTGTCGGGATGGGCGCTCCCGGAGCCGGCCGCGCCTCAGGTACCCGCGCACACCCTCAGCGGCGCGGGACGACGGATGGAGACCCCATGCAGGAAGAATCCAGAGGTGTCACGCGCTGGCGCAGATCCGCGCTGATCGCGGTGCCGGCCACGGCCGCCGTCGCCGCGATGACGCTGGCGATGGCCCAGGGCGTGCTCGCCGCGAACCTCTCGCTCACCAGCGTTCCGTTCACCCTGTCCTCGAACACCGTCGCGGCCTCCAAGGGCCTCGGCGCGGTCATGACCACCGTGACCGCGGGCAGCCCCACCGCCGCGGCCGAGGTCGGTCTGCCCAAGGCGGGTCTGGACGGCATCTGCATCCACGCCGTCCAGTCGGTCAACCTGCCGGTCGTCGGCACGATCGGCACCTGGTCGATGAACATCTCCTCACCGGCCGCGGCCACCCCCCTCACCACCGCCCAACTCGCCGCCGGGCAGGGCATCCAGGCGAACAACCTGATCCTGGACGCCCAGTCGGTGAAGGGCGCCACCGCGACCCTCAACGCCACCGCCGCCACCCCCAACCAGATCGGTGCGGCGGCCGACAGCGCCAACATCAAGGGCACCGGCATCACCGACGGCACCGCGGGCCAGTTCGGCCTGGACGCCACCGGCGGCCAGACCGACATCCTCGGCCTCAAGGCCAACGCCAACGGCGCCACCATCGGCGGCGCCATCACCCTGCCGAACCTGGCGATCAACCTGGCCAACGGGGACACCGCCGGGAAGGGCGCGGGCGGCGGCGACTGCTGACGGACCCTCGGTCCGCCGGTACCGCCCGCACCCGGGGTGGAGCGCCGTGCACGGACGGCGCTCCACCCACCCCCGAACCTTCGACGCCCGACCTCCGAAGACCCCAGCGAGGACCCCGATGGCAACCACCCCCGCCGCCCCCGACCACTCGGCCGACGTCTCCGGCCCGTCGGCCCCGGAAGCCCCGCCCGGGCAGACCCGGCCCGCCGCGCCCACCCGCGCACGGCTCGCGCTCCGCCGCTGGCGCCGCACCCGTCCGTTCTGGGCCGCGGTGTGGACCGCACTCGGCGGCTTCGTGATCCTCTACCTGCCGCTCGCCCCGATCGGCCAGATCCTGCACGTCGGCGTCGGCGGCATCACCGGCATGGCGGGCGGCGCCATCCTGATGGCGCTGGCCGGGCTGATGCTGCTGCTCCCGGGCCAGCGGCACACCGCCGGAGTGGTGGCCGTGATCGTCGGCGTCGCCTCGTTCCCGCTGAGCAACCTGGGCGGGTTCTTCGTCGGCATGTTCCTCTCCGTGCTGGGCGGCTCGATGGCGGTCGGCTGGCTCCCGGAGAAGCCCGCCCGCCGGCCCGGACTCCTCCGCCGCCGCACCGGCAAGGGGCTCGTCCCGTCGGCGCCCGAGACGGCGGAGGCCTGAGACGGTGATCATGAACCTGCGTCAACTCCCGCGGCGCCTGCGCGAGTCGGCGGTCGACTGGAACCGGACGATGCGCAGCGAGGCCGCCGACGGCAGCGTGCACGGCACCCGCTGGGCCCGCTCCGCCGCCGTCCTGCTGCCGGCCACCCTGACCGTCGGCGCGCTCGGCGCGGCCCTGGCCCACGGCGCGCTCGCGGCGGGCTTCAACGTCACCAACACCCCGTTCACCCTCACCTCCAACGGCGTCTCCGGCACCGGCTTCGGCGCGATCCTCAACACCCCGACCATCGAGAACGCCAACGGCTCCACCTCCACCAGCACCGCGATGGCCCGGGTCGGCTTCGCCAGCGCCGGGCTGGCCGGGCTGTGCGGGATCGTCCACCAGTCGATCGCCGGCGTGCCGTACTCGCTGCTCCTGACGGCCGGTCAGCCGGTGGCCGCGACCCCGCCGGCCACCGTCACCACCGACATCAACGCCTCGAACCTCTACATCGAGGCGCCGACGCTCACCGCTTCGGGCAACACCACGCTGCAGAACGCGGTGCTCGGCATGTCCGCCGACCAGGTGATGGTCGCCGGACAGCCGCTGACGGGAGCCCAGGCGGGCGGCTTCGGCCTGGGCTCGGCCGGGTCCGGACCGAACGGCTCGACCGTCAACCTGGCCGGGCTGAACGCCAACGCGTACACCGCCGAGATCGCCGGTTCGCTCACCCTCCCCGCCCTCAACATCCGGGTCGTCGCCGGATCGGCGAACACGTGCTGACCGGGACGCGCGCCGCCGCCAGGACGCGCGCCGCCACCGGGGCCGGCTGGCGCTGGTTCACCGCCTTCCGCCGGACCAGGCCGTTCTGGGGCGGGCTCTGGCTGGTCGCCGGTGGCTGGACGGTGCTGAAGTTCTCGCTCGGCGCGATCCAACTGGTCACCGCGGTCGGCTTCAACGCGGTGGCCGGGTACCTGGTCGGCGGCGGGATGATGCTCTGCGGGCTGATCCCGATCGCCGCGCCGCGCCAGCGGGTCACCTTCGGGCTGATCGGCACCGTGCTGGCGGTGGTGTCGCTGGTGGTGTCCAACCTGGGCGGCTTCCTGCTCGGGATGGTGCTGGGGGTGCTCGGCGGGGCGATGACGGCGGGTTGGGGGCCGCGGCGCGGCCGGGCACCTGCCGCCGGAGCCGACCGGGGAGGAGCGGGAACATCCGGTGAGAGCCGGGGAGCCGGAGGATCAGGAGCCGCCGGGGCCACCGGAGTCGGCGCCGCCTTCGCGGCCCTGGTCGGGACGGCCCTCGTCCCCGACCGGTCGGCGGGTGCCGCCGGGCCGCCGCGGCTCGCCGCGCCCGCCGCCGTGCTGCCGGGTGAGCCGCAGCCGCTCGGAATGCCGTTCCTCCCCACGCCCACGCCCATGCGCGTCACCATCGACAGCATGGTCGCGGTCGGCCTGACGGTGAAGAACAACGTCACCATCCGGCTCTCCGACGGCACCACCCGGGTCACCACCCAGTACACCTTCACCAAGCTGCAGATCCGCGACAACATGCAGGTCCGCCACACCGCACCCGACGGCACCGCGATCTCCATCTCGGTGCCCGACACCGGCTCGCTCGGCGGCATCGACAAGGCCGGCCAGCCGGAGACCACCGTGATGTGGGGCGACATCAGGCAGATCTGCGTCCCGATCCTGCTGATCCCGATCTGCGGCATCCAGGGCCTGCTGAACTTCTTCGGCTCCTTCATCCAACTCACCGCCGGGGCCACCAACTTCGACGCCGATGTCTACGGGATCCGGACCATCGACGACCACTCCGACCTCAGCAACACCAACAACCCGGTCCACCTGCCCGGCACGATCTCGGTGACCGGCCCGTGAACGGCGAGACGGGGCGCACCCATTGGCGGCGCAGTGCGCTGATCGCGCTCCCCGCCCTGGTGGCGGCGGGCTCGCTCGGCGGTGCGATGGCGAACGGCGCGCTGGCGGGCGGGCTCCAGATCCAGTCCGGCACCGTCCAGCTGACCACCAGCAGCCTCTACGGCACCCGGTACGCGGCGGCCGTGGTCGACCAGACCTCGGTCCGGGCGGACGGCACCACCACGACCGTCCACCCGCTGCGGATGGGCTTCGCCAAGGGTGTGATCAACGGACTCTGCCTCGCCCAGCAGCAGCAGATCATGGGCGCCACCTACACCTTGATGTTCTCGCTCGGCGACAACGACCCGGCCACCTGGGAGATCGTCACCGAGAACACCGTGCTCGACCTGCGCAGCGCGACCGGCGAACTCGACATGGACGGCCTGGTCGACCTCAACATCAACGGCCCGGACACCGTGATGGCCCCGGACGGCAGCCCGCCGGTCCCCAACCCCCTCGGCAGCCCCGAGCACCGCTTCGGCATCCAGGCCGGCTACGCCAAGTTCGACCGCGTCACCGCCACCGTCCACGACCTCCAGCTCCCCGGGCTGCTCTCCACCCCGGGCCTGCGCATCACCGTCCGCCCCGGCGCCGTCAACTGCCCGGCCCCCGCCGCCCCGACGGGCACGCCGGGCACGCGCTGAGCGGCCGCGGGCTCGACGAGCGCCCCGACGCGGTGACCGTCGGCCTCGTCCCGGCACGGAACCAGCGGGCCGGGCGGCGCATGATCGTCGGTTCGGCGGCCGGGCGTCACCGTGGATTGTTAGGGTGATGGTCGATCAAGAACGGCCGAGGGGTGGGGATCCATGAGTTCGCAGGACGGCAGTGACCGTGCGGGTTTCGGGTGCGCGGCGTGCTTCGCCGAGGACGCTGCGGTGGCGCAGGCGCACCACCACAACCGTGACGGGGTCCGGCTCGAGAGCTACATCCAGGACGACTCGCATTTCATCGTCTCCGTCAAGCGGTGCGTCCTGTGCTCGCAGGCCTTCGTGAGCGTGTTCACCGAGTTCGTCGACTGGGCCGGCTCGAACGACGCGCAGTACCGCACGGTGCTGCCGATCACGGATGCCGAGGCGGAGGACCTGGTGGCGGGGCGGTTGACCCCGCACCAGGTGGGGGCGCTGGGAGCAGACCGCCGCCATCTGCACAGCGACCGGCCGACCGGTGCCGAGGAGGCGACCGTGTACTGGCGCAGCGGCGCCTTCGCGGTCGTCGAGGGGCACTGACCGCCGGACGGTGCCCCCGACCCACCACGGGTCGGGGGCCCCGTCCGTCGGTGGGTCAGCCGCAGGGGGAGCCGTTGAGGCGGAACTGGGCCGGGGGCTGGTTGCTGCCGGTATTGGTCGCCTGGAAGCCGAAGGAGACCGAACTGCCCGGGGCCACGGTGGAGTTCCAGCCGAGGTCCTTGGCGGTGACGGTGGTGCCGGACTGCGTCGCGGCGGCGTTCCAGGCGTTGGTGAGGCGCTGGGCGCCGGGGAAGGACCAGGTCAGGGTCCAGCCGTTGAGCGGGGTGGTGCCGGTGTTCTTCAGGGTGACGTCGGCGGTGAAGCCGGTGCCCCAGTCGCTGGCCACCCTGTAGGTGACGGCGCAGGAGGCGGCGGGCGGCTGGGTGGTGCTGTCCGCCTCGGTGGCGGTGAGGGTGGCGGCCTCCACGCCCGGGCCGGCGAGGGTGAAGACGGCGGAGCCGTTGGCGGTGTCGGCGTCGGGGGCGGCGGTCAGGGTCAGGTTCTGCGCGGTGGACCAGTTGGCGGCGGTGAAGAGCAGCGAGCCCGAGGCACCGAGGTCCTGGTCGCCCGAGGTACGGGTCGCGGTCACGGTGACGTTCTGGGCGGGGGCGGCCGAGAGCCGGACGCCGACCGTGGCCGAACCGCCCTCGGGGACGGTGACGGTCGGGGAGGCCAGCACCTTCGGGGTGGTGGGCGTGCCGGTCGGCCGGTCGGCGGCGAAGGAGACCAGCCAGGCCAGCGCGGCGTTCCAGTTGATCGCCACCTCGTTGGTGGAGTACGAGCCGATGTCGTCGACGTAGCACTTGGCGGGCGCGCACTCGGCCAACTTGGCCTGCGCCACCGGGTCCTGGAGCCCGGCGTTCGGGCCGCCCGCGAAGGAGCCGGCCGGCGGGTGCGGCAGCGAGGCGTCGTACTGGTGGGCCCAGAAGCGGTGGTGCTGGTTCTCCACCGCGCGCTCGCCGTAGCCGGTGACGTAGGAGAGGTCGAGCGCATTGCGGCCCAGCAGGTAGTCCAGCGACTCCAACGCGCCTGCGCGGTAGCGCTGTTGGCCGGTCAGCTCGTAGGCCACGGCCATCAGGGCGCCGTTGCCCGCCACCGCGCTGTTGGAGCCCCAGACGTAGCCGTCGGGTGCGAGCGGCACCGCGTAGCCCTGGCCGTTCTGAGTGGTCAGCTGCGCGTCCGCGACGGTGGTCAACGAGGCCCGCACCTTGGCCAGTTCGGCGGCGGGCAGCGCAACCCCCGGCACCGTGGCCAGGGTGATCCGGCCCAGCGTCCCGGTGTCGCCCCACCAGAACGGGGTGGCCGGGGCCGCCTGGACCGGGGAGTTGACCACCGCGTCGCGGTACTGGGACTCCCCGGTGGTGGCGAGGAGCTCGGCGGCGGCCCAGTAGAACTCGTCCGAGAGGGCCGAGTCCTCGTACGCCCCGCCGCCGGTGGAGTCGGTGGCCGGTGCGTAGACCGCCGGGTTGGCCTGGGCGGCCGACCAGGCCCGCTTGGCCGCGGTCAGCGCGCGGGCCGCGAAGGCGGCGTCGTAGGGGGCGTAGACCCGGGCGGCCTGGGCGGCGGTGGCGGCCAGGTTGAGTGTGGCGGCGGTCGACGGGCGGTGCAACTCGCGCTGCTCGGAGTCGAGTTCGGGCCTGGTCGGCAGGGCCGTCCACTGCGCGTCGTGCACCTTGTGGAAGGCCATGCCGGCCTGCGGCCTGCCCTCCGGCACCTGCATCCGGAGCAGGAAGTCGAGCTCCCAGCGGGCCTCGTCGAGCACGTCCGGCACGCCGTTGCCCCGCTCGGGGACCCTCAGCGTGGAGTCGCCGAGGGCGGCCTCGGTGCCCGAACGGCGGGCCCGCTCGAAGGAGTTGACCAGCTGCCAGGTGGCGATGCCGCCGTTGACCACGTACTTGCCCTGGTCGCCGGCGTCGTACCAGCCGCCGCGCACGTCCTGCCGGTAGTCGCAGACCCCGGACTGGCAGGGCACCGAGGTGTCGCCCTTGTTCGGTGCCACCCCGAGGTGCCCGGCCGGGCGGGCGTACGCGGAGCCGACCAGGGAGGCGTCGATGGCGATGCCGCTGCGCTGGTGGTGGAAGAAGGCGAGGCTGTCCGAGCGCAGGCCGTCGTAGAGGGCGGGGGAGAGGTCGAAGGGGTGGCCGGCCTGCCCGTCCACCACCAGGGTGTAGCCGGTGCCCGTGCCGGAGTAGGAGGAGAAGTCGGCGGTGTGGAGCGACTCGCCGGAGGCGCGGTCGGCGCCGCGCACGGTGGTGGTGCCGGAGGCCACGGTGCGGCCGGTCGAGTCGCGCAGCTGCCAGGGCAGCGGGGCGGTGGCGGCGCTGACCACGGTGGCGCGCTTGGGGCCGTCCGGCAGGTAGCCGAGCTGGTTGACGCGGACGGAGGCGGCGGGTTCGGCGGCGTGCGCCGCGAGCGTCGCGGTGCCGGGGGCGAGCAGCGCGAGGCCGGTCACCAGGGCGGCGGCAGCGCGCAGGTGG
Source organism: Kitasatospora albolonga (assembly GCF_039535905.1). GTDB lineage: Bacteria > Actinomycetota > Actinomycetes > Streptomycetales > Streptomycetaceae > Kitasatospora > Kitasatospora albolonga. The sequence goes on from NZ_BAAAYB010000036.1 coordinate 21,492, forward strand.
AGGCGGGACGTGACGGGCGACATGGGGGTGGGGCCCTTCTGCCTGGGTGGGGGACGGAGCGTGGGAGCGCTCCCAAGGGATATGAAGCCAGTCCTCCGCTCGCCGGTCAAGAGCCTCTCACGGATGTGGTCGGATTCCCGCCCCCGCCATCAAGTCGCCCTGCCTGGCGTCAAGTCGCGCGGATGGGGTGCGCATGGGGCGCGCGGCAACCGGGCGCCGGGTACGGCAAACCGGCATCGGACGGGGCCGTCTGACGGCAGGTCAGCCGACGGGCAGTACCGGGTAGACGAACCCGGCGTCCGGCGCCCGGTAGTCCGCCAGCCAGCGGCCGAGCACCATCGCGGAGGGCAGGAACATGGGCTCCGGCAGCTCACCGACCGGCACCCGCTCCCAGCCCGCGCAGGAGTGGGGCTCCAGCACCAGGGCGGGCGCGTCGCTCGGCGGCGCCAGGACGGCGGCGGTCAGCCGGGGGCGGCCCAGGTCGTGGTCGAGCAGCAGCGCCAGCACCCGCATCTCCTCGGCGGGCAGCACGATGCCGGTCTCCTCGGCGAGCTCCCGGGCGGCCGTCTGCTCGAAGGACTCGCCCGGGTCCACCTTGCCGCCGGGCAGGCTCCAGGTCGGCGGCTCGCCGGCGGTGGTGCGGCGGCCGATCAGGACGGTGCCGTCCGGGCCCGGCACGATCACGCCGGCACCCAGCATCGGGCGGTGACTCAAGCTGAACTCCCGGTCAGCGGAGGCGGTTTACCACGGGGACGGCTCGTAGTCCTTGAGGAAGCAGCCGTAGAGGTCCTCACCGGCCTCGCCGCGGACGATCGGGTCGTAGACCCGGGCGGCGCCGTCCACCAGGTCGAGCGGGGCGTGGAAGCCCTCCTCGGCCAGGCGCATCTTGTCGGGGTGCGGGCGCTCGTCGGTGATCCAGCCGGTGTCCACCGCGGTCATCAGGATGCCGTCGGTCTCCAGCATCTCCTTGGCGCTGGTCCGGGTGAGCATGTTGAGCGCGGCCTTGGCCATGTTGGTGTGCGGGTGGCCGGCGCCCTTGTAGCCGCGGCTGAACTGGCCCTCCATCGCGGAGACGTTGACCACGTACTTGCGCCGGGCCGTGGAGGCGGCCATCGCCGGGCGGAGCTTGCTGACCAGGATGAACGGCGCGGTGGAGTTGCAGAGTTGGACCTCCAGCAGCTCGATCGGGTCGACCTCGCTGACGGTCTGCACCCAGCTGTTGGTGTCGTGCAGGTCCGGCACCAGGCCGCCCGCGTCGATCGCGGTCCCGGCGGCGATCCGGTCCGGCGTGGCGGAGCCGGAGACCAGGGCCAGCGCGGTGACGTCCTCGGCGCTGATCAGCTCGCGGGTCTGGCCCGGGAGTGCCGGGCGGTCCACGCTGCCGCTGCCGAAGGTGCCGATCACGGTGGCGGCGGGGAGCTCGCCGGCGGGCAGCGGGGCGTTCTCCGCCAGCACCAGCTCGCGGTAGGCGGCGGGCGATCGGCGCACGGTCTGCGCGGCGTTGTTGATCAGGATGTCCAGCGGACCCTCGGCGGCGACCTCCTCGGCCAGCGCGACGACCTGGCCGGGGTCGCGCAGGTCGATCCCGACGATCTTCAGGCGGTGGATCCACTCGTCGCTGTCCGGCATCGCCTTGAAGCGGCGGATCGCGTCGTTGGGGAAGCGGGTGGTGATGGTGGTGTGCGCGCCGTCCCGGAGCAGGCGCAGGGCGATGTACATCCCGATCTTGGCGCGGCCGCCGGTGAGCAGCGCCCGACGGCCCGTCAGGTCGGTGCGGGCGTCGCGGCGGGAGTGGCTGTCCTTGGCGCAGGACTGGCAGAGCTGGTGGTAGAACGCGTCCACCTCGACGTAGCGCTGCTTGCAGATGTAGCAGGAGCGCGGGCGCTCGAGTATCCCGGCGATCTCGGTGGTGGTGGTCGTGGTGAGGCCGAACGCCCCGGCCGTCTCGTCGTCGATCCGGGTCGGCGCGCCGGTCGCGGTGGCGGCGGTCACGGCGCGGTCGTTGGCGGTCTTGCGGGCCCGGGTCTCCTGGCGGCGGCGCTGCTTGAGCGTCCGGAAGATGCCGCCGACGGCCTGGCGGACGGTGATCGCGTCCGGGTGGTCCACGTGGATCTCGTCCAGCTCGGCCAGGATCTCGAGGCAGAGCGAGAGGCGCTCGGGGTCGATGCCGGGGCCGAAGTCGGTCTCGTCCTCGTCCTGCGTGGTGTCCGGGCCGATGCCCTGGGTGGTGTCGCCCGTCATTGCCCGCACTGCTTCCTTCGCTGCCCTACCTGGATACCCCGTGAACTTTACGGAGTGGCGGGCGGAGGGCCAAACCTCCGATCGGGTGTAAGTGTCTGATTGGCCTTGCATCCATTACTGCTCCGCCCTAGGGTGAGATGTAACAGACAGCAGCGGGATGTAGTCATTACCGAGGGAGCGGACATGAACACCTGGAACGACTGGCAGCGCAGCTGGGACCGGCAGCAGGAGTGGTACCTCCCCGACCGCGAGGAGCGCTTCCGCGTGATGCTCGACCTCGTCGAGGCCGTGGCCGGGCCGGCTCCGCGCGTGCTCGACCTGGCCTGCGGCACCGGCAGCATCAGCGAGCGCCTGCTCGCCCGCCTCCCGCAGGCCACCTCCGTGGGCGTCGACCTCGACCCCGCCCTGCTCGCCATCGCCCGCGGCCACTTCGCCGACGAGCCCCGGCTGACCCTGGTCACCGCCGACCTGCGCGACCCCGACTGGGCCTCGCACCTGCCCGCCGGCCCGTACGACGCGGTCGTCACCGCCACCGCCCTGCACTGGCTCGCCACGGACGACCTGCTCCGGCTCTACGGGGACCTGGCGAAGGTGCTCCGCCCCGGCGGGATCTTCCTCAACGCCGACCACACCCCGGAGGAGGACATCCCGCTGCTGCGCGCGGCCGACGCCGCCTTCCAGGAGGGCCGCCAGGCCCGGGAGAAGGCGGAGGGCGTGCTCGACTGGAAGGAGTGGTGGGCCGCCGCCGGCGCCGATCCGCTGCTGGCCGAGCACGTCGTGGCCCGCTCCGAGCTCTACCGCGACCACAAGGACGGCGAGGTCCACCCGGCCGCCTGGCACACCGCGTCGCTCGTCGCCGCCGGCTTCCGCGAGGCCGGCATCCCCTGGCGCTCCGTCGACGACTCCCTGGTGGCGGCCGTCCTCTGACGGCCGGTCAACTCCCCGGTGGCCGTCCCGCTCCCCGGCCGACCCTCGGGCGGCGGAGCCGGGCCGCCCGGGTGGGAGACTCGGCGGGTGCGGGGGCCGGTCGGACCACGCCGGGGTACGACGGAACGGGGGCGCGGTGGAGGTCGTGGGCGCGGAGCACCGGCAGTGGGGCTGGGGGCGGGCGCTGCCGCTCAAGTACCTGCTGGTCAGCGAGGAGTGGGACGGCGAGCCCACCGTGTGGGCGCGCTGCGCCGAGGCCGACGGCCTCTTCGTCGACCCCGCCCGGCGCCGGAAGCGGGTCACGGTGCTCGGCTGCGCGCCGACCGGCCGGCTGCTCAAGGCGGTCGAGCGCGCGCTCGGGCGGCCGGGCGAGGGCGTCGAGCTCGGGGCGCTCGGCGTCGTCTCGGACTTCCCGGTGCCGGGGGTCGACCCCGAGACCGATCCGTACGGGGCCCTTCAGGACGATCACTGGTACTTCGACCGCCCCGTCCTGACCGACTGCAGGCCCTCCTCCCTCGGCGGGGCGCTGTTCGACCTGGTCGTCGAGGCCGAGATCGACGGCCCCGCCTGGCGCCCCGAGCCGGTGGACATCGAGTGGGGCCTCTTCAACGGCGCCGGCGGGGGTCGCCTGGGCGAGTGCCACCGGGTGGAGGGGCTCTACGGGGATCCGGGCTCGCTGGTGTCGCCCCCGCTGGTGCTGCGCGGGTGCGAGCCTGTTGGACCGCTGCTGCGCCACCTGGTGCGGCGGCGGTCCGACGGCGACCGGGTCCGCCTGCTGGCCGTGGACCGGCGAGGCCGGGTCATGCGGGGGTTCGACCCGATGCCGTTGGACGTGGTGGCCTCGCGCCCGTCCGCGCTCGGCGGGACGCTGGTCGACCTGTGGCTGGCCGAGGGCCCGGCCGTCCGGCCGGGGCCGGAGGCCCGGCCGGTCTGGGAGGCCTGGTTCGAGGGCCCGCCGGCCGGGCTCGGCGGCTGGGCCGCGTACGGTGCGGAGGGCCGGGCCGAGTGGGCCGCGTTCGCCGCCGCCCGCTGGAACGCCGTCGACCCCGGCCAGCTCACCGACCCGGTGCGGCGGCTCGACGGCCGGCACGTCACCGACGCCCCGGGCCTGCTGTGCGCGATCGGTGAGGCGGTGGCCGGCCCCGGCGGCCACTTCCCCCAGTGCTGGCACGCGCTGCGCGGCTGCCCCTGTGGCGGGGACCGGGTGCCCGTGCCGTTCACCCTGGTCTGGCAGGACCCGGAGGTGGCCCGGAGCGCGCTCGCGGGCCACACCGTCGACACGGCCGGAGAGACGCCCTACCTCGACGCGGTCCTCGACCAACTCGCCCGGGTCGGCGTCACCGTGGAACTCCGCTGACCGTCGCCGCGCCGGTGGTCCAGGCGGTCAGGGCCCGGCGGCGTGCAAGCCGGGCGGCGATGCCGGAGACCGCGCTCAGCAGGAGGAGGCCGAGACCGGTGACGAGAGAGGAGCCCAGGAGGACGGCGAGCGGGTCGTCGAAGGTGAGGAGCGGGCCCTTCACCGCGGACAGGGGGATGGTGCCGCCCTCGGATTCGTCGAAGTGGTACCGGGAGTCGGCGGAGTTCTGGCGGTTGTCGCCCAGCACGAACAGGCGGCCTTCGGGCACCTTGACGCTGAAGGCGCCGCGTGACCCCGCCACCGGGTCGCCGTTCAGCACGTACGGCTCGTCCAGCGGCTTGCCGTTCAGCGTGAGCGTACGGTCTCCGTGCTTGTAGGCGATGTGGTCGCCGCCGACCGCGACCACCCGTTCCACGTGGAGGCTCGGATCCTCCCAGGCCGAGCCCTCGAAGAGCACGACCTGGCCGCGGTTCACCTCGGAGGCCAGCAGGTTGAAGGTCACCCGGCTGCCGGTCGGATGGGTCGGATCCATGTGACCGGTCGGCATGACCTTGGTGGAGGCGAGGAGGGCCGTGCCGAGCACCCCGGCGCAGGTCAGGAGGCCGCCCGCCACCAGCAGCCCCACCGCCGCCACCGTGCGTCGGTACCCCGGTCGTTGCCGCTGCGTCTTCATGACCATGCCCTGCTCTCTCCGTGCTGATGTGCGATCAGACCCTATGGGTACGCAGGAGGAGGAGTGTTGGCGGGGGCCCGCTCGGTCAGGGCGCGGGCAGGGGCGGTGGGTTGTCGTGGAGGAGGTCGTGGCCGACGTCGGTGGGGGTGTGGCGGACTTGCTTGCCCTCGCGGCGGGTCGTGATCAGGCCGGCCGCGCGCAGGGCCGCGGCGTGGGCGGAGGCGGAGGGCGGGGTGACGCCCAGGCGTTGGGCGAGTTCGGTGGTGGAGCAGCCACCGGCGGCGATGGCGCGCAGGACGCGAGAGCGGGCGGGGCCGAGCACGGCGGCGAGTCCGTCGGTGTCGGGCGTACGGGCGGCGGGCTCCGCGGTCGGGGCGGCGATCGGGTGGAGCAGCAGGCTCTGGCGGTCGGGGCCGGGCAGCAGGCTGATGCTCTCTTCGACGAAGTAGTTGGGCCGCAGCTCCAGGCCCCGGCCGCCGAGTTCGAAGGAGCCCTCCAGCTGGCCGAGGGTGCACTCCAGGACGCCTTCGTCCCGCCAGACCGCCTTCGGGTGGAGCGAGTTGAGCATCTCGCCGATGCCGCCGCGGGCGGCGGTGCGGGCCCGGACGGCGATGTCGGCCTCCAGGGCACGGCGGATGTCGGGCCAGTCCGGGGCGAGGCAGTCCCGGAACAGGGCCCAGGCGCCGTCGCTGACCTCGCGCAGGCCCCGGCTGCCGTCCTCGCGCAACCGGGCCAGGGCGGACGGGAGTTCGGCGTCACCACCGAACATCGCGACGCCCTCCTCGACGGCCTGCTCGGGGACGGAGAGCATCGCGTCGAGTTCGTCGGACAGCTGCCGGCGCACGGCGTCGAGGTCGGCCACCATGAAGTCGGGGACGCCGATCGGGCTCGCGTTGACCACCTGGAGGAACCGTGCGGCCCGGTGGGGCACGTGGCGGCGGACGTCGCGCCACCACCGGTCGCTGCGCGACCCGGCGTTCTGGTGGACGCCGGCCCGGGCGGCGCCGGCCAGCAGGTGGTCGAGCGGGGATATGACGAACCGGGTCCGCGCGAGGTCCGCGACCCCGAACCTCAGCTCGATCACGAAACCCTCCCCAGGCTCCCCGCAGCCCTCATGACCTGCCGCGTCGTCGACTATTAGGCCCCGAGGCTAATGCATGGCCATCCGGCCGTCCGCGTTGGCATGCTCTCTCCCGTCGGCACGGCCGGGGCCCGCTCCGACCCCCACCACGAGGGGGGTGGGGGTCGGAGCGGGCCCCGGCCGTGCGTCCGCCGTGTCGGACGGCCACTGTCGGGCCCGCCCGGACCGACGGGACGTCAACTTCCGCGGTCATGCGGCGACCCCGGTGCTTCCGGCTCCGGCCGGGGCGGCGGGGGCTGTTCCGGGACCACGTCTTGACGCATCAAGTTAGGAAACTTAACTTATGGACCCTCTCGTGCTCCCGCTCCCTCTCACCCCCACGGAGTTCCCATGTCCGGGACGCTCAGCAGACGGATCGGCCTGTTCCAGGCCACCGCCATCAACATGAGCCAGATGTGCGGCATCGGACCGTTCGTCACCATCCCGCTGATGGTCGCGGCCTTCGGCGGCCCGCAGGCCGTGATCGGCTGGATCGCCGGCGCGGTGCTCGCCCTGGTGGACGGGCTGGTCTGGGCCGAGCTCGGGGCCTCGCTCCCCGGCTCCGGCGGTTCCTACGTCTACCTCCGCGAGGCCTTCCAGTACCGCACCGGCCGGCTGATGCCGTTCCTGTTCGTCTGGACGGCCATGCTCTTCATCCCGCTGATCATGTCCACCGGCGTGGTCGGCTTCGTCCAGTACCTCGGCTACCTCTGGCCGTCGATGGGCCAGGGCCAGGGCGACCTGGTCGGCCTCGCGGTGGTGGCCCTGGTGGTGCTGCTGCTCTGGCGCAAGGTCGAGAACATCGCCCGGCTCACCACCGTGATGTGGGGAATCATGATCGTCGCGGTCGGCGCGGTGATCGTCGCGGCCTACGCCGACTTCTCGCCCTCGATGGCCTTCACCTGGCCCGCCCACGCGATCGACCTGACCCACGGTCAGTTCTGGCTGGGCTTCGCCGCCGGCCTGACCATCGGGATCTACGACTACCTCGGCTACAACACCGCCGCCTACCTGGGCGCGGAGGTCAAGGAGCCGGGGCGGGTACTGCCGCGGGCGATCGTCTTCTCGATCATCGGCATCATGGCGATCTACCTGCTGCTGCAGATCGGCGTGCTCGGCGTGATCGACTGGCACGAGATGCTCGACCCCGACTCGGTGGCCTCCAAGTCCGTCGCCTCCGCCGTGCTGGAGCGGGTCTGGGGCCACGCGGCCGCCGACGTGGTGACGGTGCTCATCCTGGTCACCGCCTTCGCCTCGGTGCTCGCCGGACTGCTCGGCGGCTCCCGGGTGCCCTTCGACGCCGCCCGGGACCGGGTCTTCTTCCGCTCCTTCGGCCGGCTGCACAGCCGCCACCACTTCCCGGTCCTCGGCCTGGTCGCCATGGGCGTGATGACCGCGGTCGGCTTCCTGATCGGCCGGCACACCAACCTGGCCACCCTGATCGGCCTGCTCACCACCGTCATGGTGATCGTCCAGGCCTTCGCCCAGATCCTGGCCGTCACGGTGCTGAGGCGCCGTCAGCCCGCGCTGCCGCGGCCGTACCGGATGTGGCTCTACCCCGCGCCGAGCATCCTGGCCGCCGTCGGCTGGCTGGTCATCTACGGCTACGCCGACCGCAACGCGCCGGGGCTCCACCCGATCGAGTGGTCGCTGGTGTGGGTGGTGGTGGGCGTCCTGGCCTTCCTGGTCTGGTCGAAGGCCGAGAAGGTCTGGCCGTTCGGCCCGGCCGAGGTCCGGGAGGAGTACCTGCCGGCCGCCGAGGCCCCTGCGGCCTCCTGACCGCGCCGACCCACCGTCACGGCCCCGGCCGTGACGGTGGGGTGGTCAGCCCAGGCCCGCCGTCCGGCGTCCGAAGACCTCGGGGCGGGCGGTGGCGAGGGCGGTGGAAAGGGCGCCCCGCAGGACCGCCTCCTCGCCCAGCAGGCTGGCGGCCAGCCGGGGGCGCAGCGGGGTGAGCCGGTGCATGGCCTGCTCGACCGGCCCCAGCAGCAGGTCGGCGCCCTGGCCGAGGCCGCCGCCGAGCACCACCAGGTCGGGGTCGAGGACCGCCGCGACGACCGCCAGCGAGTAGGCGAGCTGCTCGGCCTCCCGGAGCACCGCGGCGGCGGCCAGCGGGTCGCCGCTCCTGGCGGCGTCGAAGACCTGTTTGGCCGTCAGGGAGCCGGCCATGCCCAGCTCCCGGGCGGTGCGCACCACCGACTCCGCCGCGGCCGCGGCCTCCAGGTTCCCGCCCCCGGGCAGCGGCAGCAGGCCGATCTCCCCGGCCGCGCCCCGGGCACCGCGCTGCAGCACGCCGTCGGCCACCACGCCCATGCCGAGCCCGGTGCCGATCAGCAGGTAGACGAAGAGGCGGCTGCCCGCTCCGGCGCCGTCCGCGTACTCCCCGAGCGCGGCGAGGTTGGCGTCGTTGTGCACGCTGATCCGCGTACCGAGCCCGGCCTCGATCCGTTCGAACAGGCCGCGCCGTCCCCAGCCGGGCAGGTTCGGGGCGTACTGGACGCGCTGCTCGGTCTCGTCCCAGACGCCCGGGCTGCCGATCACGGCGTGCACCACGTCGGCGGGCTCCAGCCCGGCCTCGGCGGTGGCGGTGCGGGCGGCGTCCACCACCGCGTCGGCGACGGCGTTGGCCGTACGGCCCCGGTTGGGCACGTCCTGGCGGCTGACGATCCGTCCGCCGAGGTCGGCGAGGGCGATCCGCAGCCGGCCGCGGCCGATGTCGACGCCGAGCACGTGCCCCGCCTCCGGGTCCGGCTCGTAGAGCACCGCGGTCCGGCCGCGTTCGGGGGCCAGCAGCCCGGCCTCGCGGACCAGCCCGGCCTGCTCCAGCGTGGCCAGCGCGGCCGAGACGGTGGGCTTGGACAGCCCGGTGTCGCGGGCCAGTTGGGCCCGGGAGGACGGTCCGTCGGTGCGCAGCCGCTCCAGCAGCAGCCACTCGTTGTTGCTGCGCAGGCGCTGCCGGCTCCACGGCTGCGCACTGCCGGGCCGCGGCGCCGGGCCCGGTCCGGCCTCCGGGCCGTCGGGCGGCACGGGGCGGGAACTCATCCATTCCTCCGGGCGGTCGCGGTCGTCCTCCGCCCGCAACTCTATGCAACCCGTCCACCTGGCCACACAACCCGTCCACCCGCCGGCGCGACTTCGTCCCGCTGATCACCAGCCGTCGGCCGCTGTCACGGCGCCGGGCTGCTTCCTGAAGGGAATCCCCGCGTGACTGTCACTGGGGAGGGCCATCCTGGAGGCGGGAGGGAAGCGATGGACATCGAGTACGTGATGCCGGAACCGGGGGCGCCGGACGCCGAGGCGCTGTTCGAGGAGGGGTGCAGGGCACTCGCCGAGGGGCGTGAGGAGGCGCAGGAGCTGTTCGAGCGGGCCGTCGCCCTGGCCGGGTCCGCGATGCTGTGGCGGATCGTCGACCCGCATGTGGAGGAGTTCGACGTGCGGGCGGCCAAGTGGATGCGTCGGGCCGTCCGGACCTTGGGGGTGCCGGGAGGGATCGAGGTCCATCCCGGCACCTTGCGGATCGTCGTGAGGCGCGGTGAGCCGGAGAGCCAGTACTGGGAGATCGAGGTCAGGTCCTTCGCGGAGGACCGTGCGGCGGTGGTGCGGGCGTTGGAGGCCGCCAAGCTGCGGATCACGCGGATCGCCCACGACGGTCGCGAGTTGTCGGATGCGGAGTTGGAGGCCGAGTACGAAGCGGGTGGTTACTTCTACACTCCGAACTACGTTGCGGTGGAGCGGGATCCGGTGCCGCGGATCGAGATGGACTGCAAGGACGGGATCATGCCCCACATGAGCCGCACCGTCATCGCCGTGGTGATCGAGGAGCTCGCGGCGGCGGGTGTCCAGCGGGCGGGTCTGTGCACGGGGCTGACGCCGAAGCCGTCCTGAGTGCCGGTCAGGCCGACGGGGGTCAGCGTGGCGGGCGCGGGATGAAGGAGCTGGTGCGGGCGGCGTAGGCGGTCCATTCGGGGCTGCGGGAGGTGGTGCCGCGTTCGGCCATCGGGCGGCCGCTGCCGAAGGCGAGGAGGTAGGTCATCAGGAGGGGGCTGAGCAGGGTGGCCCAGCCGGCCGGGTGGTCGGCGGCGAGGAGGAAGAGGCCCCACCAGACGCAGGCGTCGCCGAAGTAGTTGGGGTGGCGGGTCCAGGACCAGAGGCCGGTGGTGAGGACCCGGCCGCGGTTGGCGGGGTCGGCGCGGAAGCGGGCGAGCTGGTGGTCGCCGACGGTCTCGAAGGTGAGGCCGAGGGTCCACAGGGCCAGGGCGAGGAGGGCGAGGAGACCGGGCGGGTCGGGGAGGCGTTGGGCGATCTGGACGGGGAGGGAGACGAACCAGAGGATGGCCGCCTGGAGCAGGTAGACCTTGCGCAGGGCGAGCCGGGTGCGGGCGGGGCCGGCCGGGGCGTGGGAGAGCATGGCGGCGTAGCGCGGGTCCTCGCCCTTGCCCCGGGCGTGCCACCAGATGTGGGCGGACAGGCGCAGGCCCCAGACGACGGTCAGCACGGTCGCCAACAGCCTGCGCCCGGTGTCCCCTTGACCGTCCGACAGCAGGAAGCCGGTGAGGGCGACGGCGGTGAAGCCGAGGCCCCAGGCGGCGTCGACGCCGCGGTGGCGGCCGGTCCGGACGCCGACCGCGAAGGCGGCCAGCATCACGGCCAGCGCCGCACCGAGGGTGGCGGCCAGGGAGAGGGGCAGGCTCATCGGGCGCCGTCGCGGGTCAGGACCAGGTGCCGGACGTCGAGGTAGCCGGTGCGGAACCCGGCCTCGGAGTAGGCGAGGTAGAGCTCCCACATCCGACGGAAGACGGCGTCGAAGCCGAGCTCCGCGACCTCCTCGGCCCGGGCCGTGAACCGCTCCCGCCACAGCCGCAGGGTCTCGGCGTAATGGGGGCCGAAGCCCTCGTCGGCGCCGACCCGGAGGGAGGTGTGGCGGGCGGCGGCCTCGGCGAGGCCCTCGCGGGAGGGGATCTGGCCGCCGGGGAAGACGTACTTGAGGATCCAGGTGTACGTGTCGCTGCTGGCGAGCATCCGCTGGTGCGGCATGGTGATGGCCTGGACGGCGGCCCGGCCGCCGGGGGCGAGCACCCGGTCGATGGTGGAGAAGTAGCTGGGCCAGTACCGGCGGCCCACCGCCTCGACCATCTCCACGCTGACGACGGCGTCGTAACTGCCCTGCGCGGAGCGGTAGTCGAGGAGGCGGACGGTCACCCGGTCGGCCACTCCGGCGGCGGCGATGCGGCGGCGGGCCAGGTCGAGCTGCTCGGTGGAGAGGGTGAGGGTCTCGACCCGGGCGCCCCGGATGGCGGCCCGGATGGCCAACTCTCCCCAGCCGGTGCCGATTTCGAGCACGGTGCGGCCCGGGCCGACCCCGGCCAGGTCCAACAGCCGGTCGATCTTGCGGTGTTGGGCTGCGGGGAGGGCGGGCCAGGATGCGTCCGGGGTGCCGTTGGCGGTGGTGGGGAAGAGGGCGGAGGAGTAGCTGAGGGTCGGGTCGAGGAAGAGGGCGAAGAGCTCGTTGGAGAGGTCGTAGTGGCGCCGGATGTTCTCCCGGCTCCGCTGCTCGTCGGGGCGTTCGGCGGCGGGCGGCCGGGTGGCCCACAGCGGGCGGATCCAGGCGGTGCCGCGCGGCACCAGGGCGGCCGGGTCGGTGGCGAGCGCCGCCAGCAGGGCGACCAGGGTCCGGGGAGCTCCACTCGCCGGCCTGGTAGGACTCGCCGAAGCCGATCAGACCGGTGGAGCCGATCCGGCGGAGGAAGGAACCGGGCCGGTGCAGGCGCAGGACCGGGGCTCCGGGAGGTGCCGGGGCGAGGAGGCCGCCGTCCGGGAGTTCGACCCGCAGGCCGCGGAGGCGGGCCGCCCGCCGCAGCACCTGGCCCGCCACGGCGGCGCGCAGCGGTGCGCGCGGCACCCGGGCCACGTCCGGCCAGCGTCGCGGGTCCACCGCGGTGTCGCCGGCGGAGCCGGAGGTGGAGTCGCCGACGGGGCCGTCGGTGGGGTGGGAGAGGGGGAGGTCGGCCAGGGACGTCACGGTGTCGGTGCCTCTCTGCGGCGAAGACGGAAGGTGCGGCGGGTCTTGCGGGTACGGCGGTCGCCGCGGTCGCCGCGGTCACGGGGTTGGACGGGCAGGCCGCGCAGCAGCAGCCGGATGCCCTGGTAGCGGATGTGCAGGCTGACGGCGAGGGTGGCGAACGGGTGCCGGAGGGTGGCCAGCAGCAGCTCCCGGGCGCCCGCCGGGCGGCGCAGGCCGCGGACGGTGGCGGTGAACGCCCGCCCGCCGGGCCGGTCCAGGTGGATGGTCAGGTCGAGTCGCTCGCCCGGCACGGGCAGCCGCATCGGTAGGCGCGTCGACCGGGAAGAACGGCGAGACGTAGAACTCCTTGGGCACGGTGGCCGGGGTGGCCGGGAGGAGGTAACGGTGGTGCTGTCCATAGGTGTTGTGCACCTCGGCCACCGTGCAGACCAGCGTGCCCTCGGTGTCGTGGCACCAGTAGAGGGTGAGCGGGTTGAAGAGGTGGCCGAACGCCCGGGCCTGGGTGAGCATCAGCACCTGGCCGCCGTCGAGCAGGACGCCCTGGCCGGCCAGGTAGGCGTCCAGGTTCTGTCGCAGGGTCAGCCCCGGGGCCCCGGGGTGGTCGGCGGCCCGGAATGCGGCGAGCGGGCGCAGCGGCCTCGGGACGGGGGGAAGCCGGTCGAGGTCGACCAGCCAGAGGTGGGTCCGGTGGGCGAAGGCGTGCCGGAGCGGTGCGGTGCGGACGTGGGCGATCCGGCACTCGTAGAGCGAGGCGCCCCACGGCCCGGGCAGTTCCACGGCCCGGGCCGGTGCCGGTGCCGGGGCCGCCACCCGAGGCCGCCCGCTCACGACCGCACCCCGGCCGCGAGCAGCCGCCGGGCGGCGATCACCCCGGAGCGGCAGCCGTCCTCGTGGAAGCCCCAGCCGTGGTACGCCCCGGCGTAGGCGGTGCGGCCGCGGGTGAGGGCGGGCAGCCGGCCCTGGGCGGCGACGGTGGCGGCGGTGTAGACGGGGTGCTCGTAGACGGTGCGGGAGATCACCAGGGCCTCCGGGACGGGGCGGTGGCGGTCGTCGTTGAGGGTGACCAGGAAGTCCTCGGCGGTGTCCAGGCCGAGCAGCCGGTTGAGGTGGTAGCTGACCTGGACCTGGTCCGCGCCGTCGCGGCAGTTGGCCATCGAGTAGTTCCACGAGCCGCGGGCCCAGGTGGAGCGGGGCAGCCGGGAGACGTCGCGGTGCAGCACGGTGGGGTTGCGGGAGTAGCGGAAGGCGCCGAGCACCTCGGTCTCCTCCGGGGTCGGGTCGGCCAGCAGGCGCAGTGCCTGGTCGGCGTGGGTGGCGATCACCACCGCGTCGGCCCGGTGCTGCCGCCCGTCGCCGGTGGTCACGGTGACCCCGTCGGGGTGGCGGTGCACCGCCCGGACGGGAGCGGAGCGGTGCACGGTGGGCACGCGTTCGGCGATCTTCTCGACGTAGGTGCGGGAGCCGCCGACGACGGTCCGCCAGGTCGGCGAGCCGGTCACCGAGAGCAGGCCGTGGTTGTCGAGGAAGGTGAAGAGGTAGCGGGCGGGGTAGTCGCCCGCCAGGTCCGGAGCGCAGGACCAGACCGCGGAGACCAGCGGGGTCATGAAGTGGTGGACGAAGTAGGGCGAGAAGCCAGCCCGCTCCAGCCACCGGCGCAGCGGCGGATCGCCCGCCCGCTCGTCGGACAGCAGCCGCCGGGCCAGCCGGTGGAAGCGTGGCACCTCGGCCAGCATCCGCAGGTAGTGCCCGCGCAGGGCGAGGCCCGGGCGGGCCAGCAGCCCGGCCGGGCCGCGCGCCCCCGCGTACTCCAGGCCGCAGCCCGCGCAGCTGACCGACATGCTCATCTCGCTCTCCCGGGTGCGCACGCCGAGCTCGTCGAAGAGCCGGGTGAGCTCCGGGTAGGTGCGCCGGTTGTGCACCAGGAAGCCGGTGTCGAGCGGGATGCGGTGGCCGCCGGCGGTGGTGGCGGTCTGGGTGTGGGCGTGGCCGCCGAGCCGGGGCGCGGCCTCGAACAGCTCGACCAGGGCGCCGGCCCGGCCCAGTTCGTGCGCGGCGGTCAGCCCGGCCACCCCGGCGCCGACGACGGCCACCCGGTGGCCGGGCGGCTGTCGGCGGATGCCGTCGGAGGTGGGGAGGGTGTCGGTCACGGGTGCTCTCCGGTGGGTCCGGCCGCGCTGCCGGGGCGGCGCGGGGGCGTGCGTTCACCGGTGGTTCGGAGCCGTCCCCCGACCGGATTGCTCCGATCGGGGGACGCTGCGGACCGTTCGGGACGGGCCGGAGGGTGGCGCTGCGGACCGTTCGGGACGGGCCGGAGGGTGGCGCGGAGAGCGGCCCCGGTGGAGGTCAACCGGTCACGGCCGCGCGGGACTTCAGGTGAACGCGAGCACCATCACGGGGGCGCCGCTCGGGTGCGCCGAGCCTCCGGCCGGCTCGACGGTGACGCCGACGCCGCTCGCGCCCTGGATCGCACCGCTCAGCAGCAGCGCGCCCGAGCCCGAGCCGGAGCCCGGCATCAGCCCGGCGGGCCGCATGGTGCCCGCGTCGTCGTACCAGAGCTCGTACGTCCGGTCCGGCGGCAGGGCCGGCATCCCGGAGGCGATGAACCCGGCCTGCCCCCGGCTGCGCGACCAGACCACGGTGCCGGTCGCCCCGCCGGTGGAGGAGCTGGTGACCTTGGCGTCGGGGGCGGTGAGCAGCGCGGCGAAGGAGGCCTGACGCTCCGCCAGCCGGGCGGTCTCGGTCCGGGCCCGCTCGGCCTGCTGGTGCTGCTGGACGGCCACGCCGCCGAGGAGCGCGGCCAGGGCGACGGAGGCGGCCAGCGCCAGACGGGGCAGGCGGCCCCGGCCGGCGGGGGCACGGGTGTCGCGCTCGGTGGTCAGCGGCGGGAGCTGACGGACCGTGGGGAGCTGGGCCAGCACCCGCTCGCGCAGCTCGGGCGGCGGGGCGGCCGCCTCGGCGGCGCCCAGCCGGGCCAGGGTGGCGAGGAACTCGTCCACCTCGCGGGCGCAGGCGTGGCAGTCCGTCAGGTGGCGCTCGAAGGCGTCCCGTTCGGGCTCCTCCAAGGCGTGCGCGGCGTACGCTCCGGAGAGCGTGTGCAGCTCGGGTGCGCTGGTCATGCTCCCACCCCCAGGCAGTCGCGCAGGCGGATCAGGCCGTCCCGCATCCGGGTCTTCACGGTGCCGAGCGGCACTGCCAGCAGCTCGGCCACCTGCGGGTAGCTGTACCCGCGGTAGTAGGCCAGGGTGACCGACTCGCGCTGGAGCTCGGTGAGGCCCTGGAGGCAGCGGCGGACCTGCTCGCGCTCCAGCCGGCCCTCCACCTGCTCGGCCACCTCGTCGTAGCCGGGCACGTGGTCGCGGGCGGCGACCGCGTGCTCCCGCTCGGCCGCCGCCTGCGCGGAGCGCACCCGGTCGACGGCGCGGCGGTGCGCGATGGTCAGGACCCAGGGGAGCACCTCGCCGCGCTCCGGCTGGTACCGGGCGGCGAACCGCCACAGCTCCAGCATCACCTCCTGGGTGACCTCCTCGGACTGGGCGGGATCCCGCAGCACCCGGCGGACCAGCCCGAACACCGGTGCGGCGACGGCGTCGTAGAGCCGGCCGAAGGCGTCCTGGTCGCCGAACGCGACCTTGGCGACCAGCTCGCGCAGGTCGGGTCCGCGTCGCTGCGGACCGCTGAGGTGGACGACGGTGCTCATCCGGTCGCCTCCGGGGCGTGGTGCCTGGCGTGGCACCGGACGGGGTGGTGCATGCGGACTGACCTCCTGGGCGGCCGGCGGTTCGGGCCGCGGGCCGGACGCGGACGTACTCGACACCCAGCCTTCGGTGCCGACGGGCGGTCGGATTGGCCCGGTGGGGGATTGGTGGGGGAAATCCGGCGGAGGAGCGAACCGGACCGTCCGCGGCTCCGAACGTGCCGTGTACGTCCCCGCCGTCCGGAGGTCACCCGTGTCAGCCGTCGTCCCGCGCCAGCCCCGGCCGTTCCAGCCGCTGGACATCCGCCGCATCCACGCCGAACCGGAGGCACTGGCCTCCGAACGCGGCCGCCAGGTGCTGGCCCGCTTCCCCGAGGCGGAGGTGATCCAGGTGCCCTCGCACTGGAACATCCCGCACCTGCACGGCAACGCCGGCAACGTCGGGCGGTGGGCCAGGGTCAAGCGGGAGGACCTGGTGCTCGGGGTCCGGAAGGCGCTCTCCGCCCGCCCCAACGGCCGCTCCGCCGACTGGATCGCCCCCAGCTCCGCCAACGGCTGCGCCCTGGCCTGCGCCTACTGCTACGTGCCGCGCCGCAAGGGCTACGCCAACCCCGTGACGGTCTTCACCAACATCGACCGGATCGTCGGCTACCTCGGCCGGCACGTCGCCCGCCAGGGTCCCAAGGTCCAGCCCAACCAGTGCGATCCGGCCGCCTGGGTCTACGACATCGGCGAGAACAACGACTGCTCGGTCGACGCCCTGGTCTGCGACAACACCGCCGATCTGGTCCGGGCCTTCCGCGACTGGCCCACCGCCAAGGCGAGCTTCGCCACCAAGTGGGTCAACCGGCAGCTGTTGGAGCTCGATCCGCGCGGCCGGACCCGGATCCGGTTCTCCCTGATGCCACCGGCCGATTCGCGGCTGCTGGACATCAGCACCACCCCGGTGCCCGAACGGATCGCCGCCGCCGGGGACTTCCTGGCGGCCGGCTACGAGGTGCACTTCAACCTCTCACCGGTGGTGCTGCGCCCCGGATGGCAGGCCGACTGGGCCGAACTCCTGCACCGGATGGACGACTTGCTCCCGCTCGCGGTCAAGCGGCAGGCCGCCGCCGAGATCATCATGCTCACCCACAACGAGGCCCTGCACCGGGTCAACCTGGGCTGGCACCCGAAGGCCGAGCAACTGCTCTGGCGGCCCGGCCTCCAGGAGCCCAAGCTCTCCCAGAACGGCAGCTGGAACGTGCGCTACCGGGTGGAGACCAAGGCGATCGCGCTGGGCGAACTGCGCGGGCTGATCGAGCGTCACGCGCCCTGGCTGCGGATCCGGTACGCGTTCTGACCTGCGGTGACGCCGAGCCGTTCACCCGTGAGGGCGAAAGCCCGCAACGGTGACCCATCCGGGGCACGGGCGGCCCCGAATGCCGGATGTGAGCACAGGAGCAGCAGGACGACGACCCGGTGACCGTCGGCCCGGTGACCGCCGGCCCGGCGGTCATCCCGGGCGCCACGCCGGGCGCCGCTTCGGCCGGCCGACGGCGGGCGCGGTGCGCCGGGCCGTCCCGGCCGGGGCGGTCGGGCTCGCGTCCGCCTGCGCGGCGGTCGGCGCCGGCGAGTTGACGGCCGCGTTCACCGGACCCGCCGGAGCGCCGGTGCTCGCGGTCGGATCGGCGGCGATCGACCTGACGCCGACTCCGCTCAAGGAGTACGCCGTGCGGACCTTCGGCACCAACGACAAACCGGTGCTGATCGGCGGGATCCTGCTCACGGTGGCCGCTCTGGCGGTCCTGGCGGGCCTGCTCGCGGTGCGCCGCCCGGCGGCGGGGGCCGCGGTCTTCGCGGCCTTCGGCGCGGTCGGCGCCTGGGCGGCGCTGTCCCGTCCGGAGAGCGCCGGGGTCGACGCCCTGCCCGCGGCGGCGGCGGGCGCGGTGGGTGCTGCGGCCGTGTACTGGTTGGGCACACTGCTGCGCGCCCGCTCCGCCGTCGCTGCGGCCGGCACCCCGGCCGGAGGGCCGGGGGAGGTCCCGGGGGAGGTGCGGTCCGGGCGGCCGGCTGCGGATGCCGACGGCCCGGCCGGGGCGGACCGGGACCGGGACCGGGGCCGTGCGGCGGACGGCGGCGGTACGGGCGCCGGTCCGGCCGCCGGCCCGGGCGGGGCTCCGGCAGACGGCCGGACCGGCGGGGAGGGTGTCGATGCGGCTTCTGCCACGGTTGCCGCATCGGCTCCCGCTCCGTCGGCCTCGGGCCCGGCCGACCGCATGTCGGCGCTCGACGGCCGGTCCGGGACCGACGGTCCGTCCGGTGCTGACGGCCCGTCCGGGACCGACGGCACGCCCGGTGCTGACGGTCCGTCCGGGCCCGGGGTGGCTCCCCGGCCCGGCGGTCCGTCGCGGCGGACGGTGTTGCTGGCCACCGCCGGGACGGCGCTGGTGGGCCTGACGGCGGGGTACGGCGGTCGGGTGATCGGTGGGCGGCGCGGCGACGTGTCCGCGCTGAGGGACGCCGTACGGCTGCCCGCCCCCGCCGTCCGGGCCCGGCCGCTGCCCGCCGGGGTGCACCCCGACGTCCCCGGGCTCTCCTCCTTCCTCACCCCCGCCCGGGACTTCTACCGCGTCGACACCGCCCTCTCCGTCCCCCGGATCGACCCGCGCCGCTGGAGCCTGCGCCTGCACGGGCTGGTCGACCGACCCTTGGAGCTGAGCTACGAGGAGCTGCTCCGCCTGCCCCTGGAGGAGCTCGACCACACCCTCTCCTGCGTCTCCAACGAGGTCGGCGGCCCCTACGTCTCCACCACCCGTTGGCTCGGCGCCTCGCTGCCCGCCCTGCTGCGCCGCGTCGGAGTGCGGCCCGGCGCCGACCAGTTGCTCGGCCGTTCACGCGAGGGCATGACCATCGGTACCCCGCTCGCCCAGGTGCTCGACGGCCGCCCGGCGCTGCTCGCGGTGGCGATGGACGGTGCCCCGCTGCCGCTCGCGCACGGCTTCCCGTGCCGGACGGTGGTGCCCGGCTTCTACGGCTACACCTCCGCGACCAAGTGGCTGGTGGACCTGGAGGTCACCACCTTCGCCGCCCGCGACCCGTACTGGGCCAAGCGCGGATGGGACCGCACCGGTGAGGTCCGCACCGCCTCCCGGATCGAGGTCCCGGCCCCGTTCGCCAAGGTCCCGGCCGGTGACGTCACCGTGGCCGGCACCGCCTGGGCCACCCACCGGGGCGTCGCCGCCGTGGAGTTGAGGGTGGACGGCGGCCCGTGGGCCGTGGCCGAGCTCGCCGCCGACGGCGGGCCCGACCTCTGGCGGCAGTGGTCCCACACCTGGCGCGACGCCCGTCCGGGCACCCACCGGCTGGAGGTGCGGGCCACCGACGGCACCGGCACCACGCAGCCGGAGGCCCGCGCCACCCCCTATCCGTCCGGCGCCACCGGCTGGCACAGCACGGTGGTCCGGGTCACCTGAAGATCCCCGCCGCAGCGGCCGCCCGCCCGGAAGGCGAGTCGGCCGGACGGCACCCCCATGCCATCCAACGACCCATCACGATGAACCAAGGAGCCAGGACCATGTCCATCCGCACCAACTCCCGCCTCACCTCCGTCGCCGCCCTGCTGGCCGTCGGCACCCTGATGTTCGGCCTGACCGCCTGCGGCAGCGACTCCGACTCGGCGGTCAAGTCCTCGACCACGCCGTCCAGTTCGGCATCATCGTCGTCCGGCAGCACCGCGATGGCGGCGGACGCCCCGTTCGGCACCGCCTGCGCGGCGGTCCCGAAGGACGGCGCGGGCAGCTTCACCGGCATGGCGAAGGACCCGGTGGCCACCGCCGCCTCCAACAACCCGCTGCTGTCCACCCTGGTGACGGCGGTCAAGCAGGCCGGGCTCGTGGACACCCTCAACTCGGCGAGCAACATCACCGTCTTCGCGCCCACCAACGACGCCTTCGCCAAGATCCCGAAGGAGACCCTGGACGCGGTGCTGGCCGACAAGGCCAAGCTCACCTCGATCCTGACCTACCACGTCACCCCGGACCGCCTGACCCCGACCAACCTGGCCGGGACGCACAAGACCCTCCAGGGCACCGACCTCACGGTCAGCGGCGGCGGCCAGGACTTCACCGTCAACTCCAACGCCAAGGTGCTCTGCGGCAACGTGCAGACCGCCAACGCCACCGTCTACATCATCGACACCGTGCTGATGCCCGCCTCCTGACGGAACGTCCGCTCCCCGGGCCGTGCTCAGCTCGGCCCGGGAGCGCGCCGTTCGGTCCGCAGGTCCTCCAGTTCCTCGGTGATCCGGGCCAGGAAACGGGAGACCACCGCCTGCTCCTCGGGCCCGAACTCGGACCGGACCCGCTCGGTGCGCTCCGCCACTGGCCGGAACCAGCTGCCCGCCAGCTTGGCCGCGCCCGGCCGGTGGCGGACCCTCACCTGGCGGCCGTCGGCCTCGTCGCGGCTCCGTTCGACGTGCCCGGCGCGCTCCAGCCGGTCCAGGCAGGCGCTCACCGCGCCGGAGGTGAGCGCCAGCTCCGTCCGCAGCCGCCCGGGCGTCATGCCGGCGTCCCCCTCGGTGCCTGCGGCCCGGACGACCGCCAGCAGGGCCTGCACGTCGGTGGTGTGCAGGCCCTGCGCGGCGGCGAAGTCGTGGCTCAGCAGGTTCATCTCGGCGGCCAGCGCCTGGAGTTGCAGGGCGAAGGCCCGGCTGTCGGGGGAGGGGGCGTGCTCGGACAAGACGGCCTTCCGTGATCGGGGGCTCCCACCCTAGCCGCCGGGCCGCCGGTGATATCTCTCAATGATTGAGATATCCTCCCGCCGTGCGCTACCGACGACTCGTGATCCCCGTCCTGCTCCTGGTCTGCTGGCTCGGCCTCGGCGGAGCCTTCGGCTCCTACGCCGGCCGCCTCTCCGAGGTCTCCACCAACGACGGCGCGGCGTTCCTGCCGCGCTCCGCCGAGTCCACCGAAGTGGCCCGGCTGGCCGCACGCTTCCAGACCGGCACCACGCTCCCCGTGGTGCTGGTCTGGGAGACCCGCACCCCCGAGGGGCGGGTCGAGGGCCCCGTCCGGGACGCCGCCGCCTCCGCGCTCGCCGCCGCGGCTGCCGTCCCCGGGGCCACCGGGCAGGCCTCGCCCCTGCTGGACTCGGCCGACGGCCGGGCCGTGCAGGGCGTGGTGCAGCTCCGCGCCGACCTCGGCAAGGAGACCAAGGAGAGCATCGCCCGGATCCGCGAGCTCGCCGACGCCGTACCGGGCACGACGGCGGGCGTGGCCGGGCCCGCCGCGGTGCTGGCCGATCTCTCCGGCGCGTTCGCCGGGATCGACGGGCTGCTGCTCGCGGTGGCCCTCGGCGTGGTGCTGGTCATCCTGCTCGCGGTCTACCGCAGCCTGGTGCTGCCGCTGCTGGTGATCGTCTCGGCGGTGTTCGCCCTGGCGGTGGCCTGTGCCCTGGTCTACCTGCTGGCCGACCACGGCGTGGTCCGGGTGGACGGCCAGGTGCAGGGTCTGCTGTCGATCCTGGTGATCGGCGCCGCCACCGACTACGCGCTGCTGATCGCCGCCCGCTACCGCGAGGAACTCCCGCTCCACG
Source organism: Kitasatospora albolonga (assembly GCF_039535905.1). Lineage (GTDB taxonomy): Bacteria > Actinomycetota > Actinomycetes > Streptomycetales > Streptomycetaceae > Kitasatospora > Kitasatospora albolonga. The sequence goes on from NZ_BAAAYB010000036.1 coordinate 43,100, forward strand.
CCGACCGGTTCGCCGCGATGCGGACCGCGTGGCGACGCTCGCTGGAACCGGTGCTGGCCTCCGGCGCGACCGTCGCGCTCGGACTGCTGGTGCTGCTGCTCTCGGACCTGACGAACAACCAGGCGCTCGGTCCCGTCGGCGCGATCGGCATCGTCTGCGCCGTGTTCGCCGCGCTCACCTTCCTGCCCGCCGCCTTGGTGCTGCTCGGCCGCGCGGCCTACTGGCCCGCCCGGCCGACCCGCGCCGGCGACGGGGCCCACCCCGTCTGGCACCGGGTGGCCGCGTTGGTCGGCCGCCGTCCCCGGCCCGTCTGGGCGGCCTCGCTGGTGGCGCTCGCGGCCTGCGCCGCCTTCGCCCCGCTGCTCGACGCCGGCGGCGTCCCGCAGACCGAGCTCTTCGTCAAGGAGCAGCCCTCGGTGGCCGCCCAGCGCCTGCTCTCCGCCCACTTCCCCGGCGGCACCGGCAATCCGGCCGTGATCACGGTGCGCGCCGACCGGGCGGACCAGGTCGCGGCCGCGGCCCGCACCGTGCCGGGCGTCGCCGCCGTCCGCCCGTACACCGGCGGGGCGCCGGGCGGTCCGGGCGGTCCGGGCGGTCCGGTCCGGGAGGTCGACGGCCTGGTCCGGCTGGACGCCACCCTCGCGGACCCGGCCGACAGCGACGCCGCCGTCCGCACGGTGCGGCAGCTGCGGGACGCCGTGCACGCCGTGCCGGAGGCCTCGGCCCGGGTCGGCGGCTACACCGCCCAGCAGTACGACACCCGCACCACCGCCGCCCACGACCGCCGGGTGATCGTCCCGGCCGTGCTGCTCTGCATCCTGGTCGTCCTGGTCCTGCTGCTGCGCTCGCTGCTCGCCCCGGTGCTGCTGGCCGCCACCGTCCTCCTCTCCTACCTGGCCACGCTGGGGGTCAGCGCGCTGGTCTTCCCGCACGTCTTCGGCTTCCAGGCCACCGACCCCTCCGTCCCCCTCTACGGCTACGTCTTCCTGGTCGCCCTCGGGGTGGACTACAACATCTTCCTGATGACCCGGGTGCGGGAGGAGTCGCTGCGTCACGGCACCCGGGAGGGCGTGCTGCGTGGCCTGACCGCGACCGGCGGGGTGATCACCTCGGCCGGGGTGGTGCTGGCCGCGACCTTCGCCGCGCTGGGCGTGATCCCGCTCGCCTTCCTGGCCCAGATCGCGTTCATCGTCGCCTTCGGAGTGCTGCTCGACACCCTGCTCGTCCGCTCGCTGCTGGTGCCGGCGCTGGTCCGCGACCTGGGGGACGCGGTGTGGTGGCCGCTTCACCGCAGGGTGACGAAGTAGGGCCGGGAGAGGCGAAGGTCACGGAGGAAGGGGCCCCTCGGCGCGGGTGACGTCCTTCACAGGCCGGCCGTCAGGTCGCCTGAGGGGGCGTCACCCTGCCCTTCGGGGGCGGGAGTTGGGGCCCGTTGTGGAGTGGGTCACGCGGGACGGCGGAGCTTGCCCGGGCGGGTGGGGCTCGCGCAGTCTCGAAGAGCGCCCCGAGGTGCGGCGCCCGAAACCCACCCCTTCCCGGAGGTACTCCGCCATGTCCGCGAACACCCAGAACCGCCACCGCCGGACCCGAATACGCTACGACCGGCTGCCCAACAAGGTGCTCGGCCTCGGGATCGCCGGCGCGGTGGCCCTGAGCATCGGCGCCCCGGTGGCCCAGGCGGTGGCCTCGCCCGCCGGTGCCACGCAGCTGGTCGCCGCCCCCGCCCCCGCCGCCGGCCCGGCCGAGCAGGCCGCCCCGGCGCAGGACCAGAACCAGCAGGGCCAGGACCAGGCCCAGCAGGCCCCGGCCGAGGCGCAGCAGCAGGCCGCGCCCGCCGCCCCCGCCGCGCCGACGTACGCGAACAACCTGGACGGCTGGATCAAGGAGGCCCGCGACGTGCTGGCCGCCGCCGGCAAGCCGGTCCCCTCGTACCGCGCGATGTACGCCACCGCCATGGCCGAGTCCACCGGCAACCCGAAGGCCACCAACGGCTGGGACTCCAACGCCGCCGCCGGCACCCCCTCGATCGGCCTGACCCAGATGATCAAGCCGACCTTCAAGGCCTACGCGCTGCCCGGCCACACCGACATCTACAACCCGGTCGACAACCTGATCGCCAGCTCGCGCTACTGCGACGCGGTCTACGGCGGCATGGACAAGATGGCCGGCGCCCGCGGCTACGGGAGCCACTGGCGCGGCTACTGATCCGCCCCGAGCTGCCCGTCTGTAGGTTCCTCCAAGGGTGTGACTACGCTTCCCGGGCGAGCTTGTGGAGATCTTCAACGATTCCGCGTGAACTGGCTTTCGACCTGGGTATCGGTCAGCATTGACGGTTGGGTGCGGGGCGCCCGAGGGCGCCCTGCGGTCTGACCGCTACAGCACCCGAGGTGTACCTCCCCCCAGCCAGAGAGCCCCTTTCATGCGCTTCCTGAACGACCAGTCGCCCGCCTACGACCTCACGTACGACGACGTCTTCATGGTCCCCAGTCGCTCCGCAGTGGGCTCCCGGCAGGCCGTGGACCTCTCCTCGAACGACGGCAGCGGCACCACCATCCCGCTCGTGGTCGCCAACATGACCGCCATCGCCGGCCGCCGGATGGCCGAGACCGTCGCCCGCCGCGGCGGCCTGGTCGCCATCCCGCAGGACATCCCCACCGAGGTCATCTCCGAGGTCATCGGCTGGGTGAAGCAGCGTCACCTCGTCCACGACACCGCGCTCACCCTGAGCCCCGGCGACACCGTCGCCGACGCCCTCTCCCTGCTCCCCAAGCGCGCGCACAACGCGCTCGTGGTGGTCGAGCAGGGCAAGCCGGTCGGCGTGGTCACCGAGTCCGACTGCCAGGGCGTGGACCGGTTCACCAGCCTCTCCGAGGTGATGAGCCGTGACCTGCTCCTGCTGGAGGAGGGCATCGACCCGCGCGCCGCGTTCGAGAAGCTCAACGAGGCCCACCGCAAGCTGGCCCCCGTGGTCGCCGCCGACGGCACCCTGGTCGGCATCCTGACCCGCAAGAACGCGCTCCGCGCCACCCTCTACACCCCCGCCGCCGACGCCGCCGGCAAGCTGCGGATCGCCGCCACCGTCGGCATCAACGGCGACGTGGCCGGCAAGGCCAAGGCGCTCATCGAGGCCGGGGCCGACGTGCTGGTGGTCGACACCGCGCACGGCCACCAGGAGTCGATGATCAGCGCGCTGCGCGCGGTCCGCGGCCTCGACCCGCAGATCCCGATCGTGGCGGGCAACGTGGTCTCCGCCGCCGGCGTCCGCGACCTCGTCGAGGCCGGTGCGGACATCCTCAAGGTCGGTGTCGGCCCCGGCGCCATGTGCACCACCCGGATGATGACCGGCGTGGGCCGCCCGCAGTTCTCCGCCGTGCTGGAGTGCGCCGCCGAGGCGCGCAGGCTCGGCAAGCACGTCTGGGCCGACGGTGGCGTCCGCCACCCGCGCGACGTGGCGATGGCCCTGGCCGCCGGTGCCTCCAACGTGATGATCGGCTCCTGGTTCGCCGGGACCTACGAGTCCCCGGGCGACCTGCACACCGCCGCCGACGGCCGCCAGTACAAGGAGAGCTTCGGCATGGCCTCGGCCCGTGCCGTGCGCAACCGCACCTCCGAGGAGTCGGCCTACGACCGCGCCCGCAAGGCGCTCTTCGAGGAGGGCATCTCCACCTCCCGGATGTTCATCGACCCGGCCCGCCCCGGCGTCGAGGACCTGATCGACTCGATCGTGGCCGGCGTCCGCAGCTCCTGCACCTACGCCGGCGCCCGCAGCCTCGAGGACTTCCACGAGAAGGCGATCATCGGCGTCCAGAGCGCCGCCGGCTACGCCGAGGGCAAGCCGCTGCACTCCAGCTGGGCCTGACCCGCTCGATCCTGACGGCCGGTCACCCCCTCGCGGGGGCGGCCGGCCGTTCGGCTGCCGGTGCGCTCCTGCGGCCAGAAGCCGCCTAGTGCTCTGACCGGTATGGTTCGCCGGATTGGAGCGGAGGACTGCGGTGTTCATTGAGATCGTCTTCGTGGGTCTGCCGATCGACCGGGACGAGGTCGAGGAGGCGCTGGATGCCGCGTTCGGCGCCGATGGCGAGATCACGGGAGCCGGCGGCGGCATGGGACGTTGCCATCTCGACTTGGAGATCGAGCCGGGTCTGGACCGGGACGCGGCCTTGGAGCGGCTCCGGAGCGTGTTGGCCGCTCTGGGCGTCGAGGAGTGCGCGACGCTGAACGTCGGGGGCTGATCAGGCCGCCGCCCGCCCGCCCCAGCGCAGGTTCTTCTCGCTGCGGACGCGGGCGCGCTCCTTGCGCTGGGCGGCCAGGAGGCCGGGGCGGCGGGCGTTGGCATTGCGCCAGCGCAGGTGGGCGTGCAGCGCGCGGGTCTGGACCGGGTGGTTCGGATGGCTGGGGTTGGCGAGGGTGAACTGCCGCAGTGGTCCGAGGTGCGCCTCTATCGGGTTGGCCCAGGACGCGTTGGTGGGCGTGAAGCAGAGGTGGACGTTGTTGTTCTTCGTCCAGCGCAGGATCTTCTTGCCGTTGTGGGCGGAGAGGTTGTCCAGGATCACGTAGACCGGGGCGCCGTCGGGGCGGGCGGCGCGTATCGACCCGAGGGCAACCAGAGTGTTCGCGGTGCCCTTGCGGCGGTGGTTGACGCCCCACAGAGTGTCGTCGCCGACCGAGTAGCAGCCGTGGAAGTAGGTGACGCCATGGGTGCGGTGGTGGGTCGCCGGCAGCCGGTCGGGTCGGCCCTGCCCGGCCCAGCAGCTGCCTGTGATGGGGCGGATTCCGAGCGGGCCGAACTCGTCGAACGCGAAGGTGCGGTCGGGAAAGCGGTCCAGGTGCTCGATCCGGTCGAGCTTGGCGTCATACTCAGGATCGGTTGACTCCTTCCAGGTCCTGGTGCGCTGGAAGGTGCCCCCATCTGGCGAGCAGACAGCGCAGGGCCTCGCAGCCGATCCGGATCACCCGGCCGTGGACTCTGCACAAGTAGACGAGCAGTTTCCGGATCGACCAGCGGGTGAAGGGCTGCCTGAGCTTGGTCGGGCGGGTGATGGCCCTCTGGACGACGAAGTCCTCGTCGTCAGGACTGGGCAGGCGGGGACGGCCTCCCCCCACCGAGGGTCCAGACAGGCCAGCCCGATCTCATTGAACCGGTGAATGACATCCCGCACCGTGTCCTCGTCCGCCCGCACCAGCTGGGCGATCACCGGGACCAGGTTCCCGCCGGCCGACGCCAGCAGCATCATCGCCCGCCGGTAGCGCACCGAACTCGTGCTGCCCCGACGCACGATCCGCTGTAACTGCTGGCCCTCCTAGTCGGTCAGCCTCCGCACCTTGACCGGCTCCGCCACCATGCCCCCCACCCGTTGGATGTCCGCTCGTCCAACCGGTTCAGGTGCCGCCGCCGCCAACCCGGCGAACGTTCCCGGTCGCAGCACTAGCGGCCGTTCAGCGGGGTGAGCAGGGCACGGCTGACCATGCCGACCGAGCCGGACAGGGTGTCGGTGAAGGCGCCGCGGACGAAGGGGATGCCGCGCAGCTCCCAGAGGGACAGGGCGCTGGCCCAGGCGGCGTCGCGGGCCCGGTCGACGCTCCAGACGCCCAGGACGTGGAGCAGCGGGTCGGCGAGGTCCAACTCGGCCGAGCCGCCGAGGAGTTCGTCCCGGACCTGGTCCTCGACCTGGGCCAGCAGGGTGTTGACCCGCAGGTAGTCCCGCTCGACCCGCTCCGGCTCGCGGCCGAGCGCCCGGCAGGTGTCCACCAAGGAGAGCGGCAGGTCGTTCTCGATGTGCGCGTTCATCCCGGCGAGGGCGAACTGCAGCGGGTGGATCCCCCGGTGCCCCCGCAGCTCGAACAGCGGCCGCCAGCACGCCGCCGGCCGGCCGCCGGTGGCCGCCGCGTCCACCGCCGCCAGGTACCGCGCGGCGAACCGCGCGTCCAACTCGGCCATGAACCCCGGATCGTCGAAGAACCCGGCGGTCAGCCGCTCCCCGATCAGCTCCGTGACCCTCAGGTACATCGCGTTGAACCGCGCGACCCCGTCGTCCTCGGGCAGCGCCGTCCGCAACTGCCGCATCCGTTCGATGACCTGGTCGACCGTCATGGTCGGTTGGCTCGCCATGCCCACCAGCATGCCCGCTCCCGGCCTCGCCGCGAAGGGATCCGCGATTCGGCGAGCCGATCCGCGGGCGTGCTCCACCGCTGCTTTCGTCGGCCGGCCGGGGGCGGTTCGGGGGCGACTGATGCTTCGCCGGGCGGTCAGGCTAGGGTGCTCGAACACGTGTGGCGGCTACAGAGCGGGGGAACCGTGGCGATCGAGCTGCCCGGTGAACTGGTTTGGGTGATGGACCTGATCGGTTTTAACTGGCCTGAGGTGAACGAGGACAGAGTCCGGGAGTTCGCCGACCAGGTCCGCCGGTTCGCGTCCGACATCGACAGCACTCACCAGGCGGCCACAGCAGTCGTCCGGCAGATGTCGGAGCACTACCAGGCCGAGTCGTACCAGCGGCTCGTGGAACGTTGGACCACGATGTCCTCTGACCACATGGACGAGTTGGTCGAGGTCTGCAACGCCTCAGCCATCGTGCTGGACGTGGCAGCCGATGCCATTGTGGCGGCGAAGCTCGCGGTGATCACGCAACTGGGCATCGCTGCGGCAGAACTTGCCGCGGCCACGGCTGCGTCGGTGGCGACCCTGGGCATCGCCGCTGCTGCCGAGGTGGCCCTGAGCGAAGCGCAGAAACGAATCGTCAATGCCGTCCTCCGTGAGGTTGAGGAGCAGATCATCGGCATGCTCGTCGCGCAGGCGGTCGACCCGTTGGTAGTCGTGGTGGAGCGTGCTCTCACCGGCTTGGTGTTCCGTGGGGTCCAGGCAGCCATGGACGGGATCTCATCGGGCGGTGGCGGTGCTTCCGGTGGCGGCGGCTTCAGGATCAACCCGCAGGAACTGCTGCGCTGCGCCGCGCTGCTCGACGAGCACGCCGATCAGGTGGCCGGTCACGCCCGGGTCTTCGCCGCTGCCGCCTCGGGGGTGTCCTTCAGTTGAGCAATCCGATAGCCAGGGCTCTGGAAGAGGCGGCCCAGCGGATAGGGAGGACGCTGAGCCAGGAGGCGGGCCGGGCGGTGAGCGACATGTACCGGCAGGCCGGCCAGGGAACACAGAAGGTCGTCGAGCACATCGTCGGTGCCGACGACGCTCACAAGCGTGAGATCGTCGCACTGGCCGAGAAGATCGCAAAGAACCACGGCGAGATCGGGCCGGGTGCCCGGGGGCGCCTCAAGAGGCAGGCGGCCGCGCGGACCGAGATCGCGGGGCACCTCGGAGTTCAGGGTGATTACGACGCCGAGATGGTGATTCCGCGCTCCCGTTATCCGGAGTCGGCCGATCACATCGAGGAAGCTCAGCAGGGTCAGGTCTGGCGGGGCGACAGGTCGCGACAAGGGCAGCCGAAGCCTTCGATCCTGACCATCGACCGGCCAGGAGCCGACGGCAACCGGGAGGACTCGCTACGCGGAATAGCGACGCGTCCGCCGGACGACCGAGATGAGTACCCACCGGCGATGTACAAGGAGGGAGGAAAGGGCGCCAGCGTAAAGTACATACCGAGCAGCGACAACACGGGTTCGGGCTCGAGCATGGGCAGCGCGGTCCGCGGTCTGCCCGAAGGAGCGCGGGTCAGAATCAGGGCCAGACGTTAGCCAGTGAGAGGACCGTCGTGAACGCTGCCGAGAAGCTGGTCTCCCGAGCCCGTCATGGGCGGTTCGACGAGGTCCTGCCGGACCTGATGAGTCTGGCGAAGCAACCGGACGGTGACCGGTCCGAGGCCTGGGAGGCTACTGCCGCCGCGATCCAGGTGCTCTCCTGGCACGACCGCTTCGCCGAGGCCGCGACGCTGGTCGAGCAGCTCATCGCCAAGGACGGCCCGCTTGGGGCCGAGTTGTGCGACCAGGACGTTCCTTTCACAACGGTGTTCCTGGCTGCCGAGCTGCACGCGGGCCAGCCGGCTGGGCCCCGCCTCCTGGCGGCGGTCGACCGCCTTCCAGAGGGATCTGTCCTCGCGGACGAGCTGTCCTGGTTGGCAGGCGAGCTGACGAACCGTCCGGTCGAGGAACTGCTGCCGAGCCACTTCGCGTGGGGTGGTCCGTCGGTGCCGCTGGACGAGGAAGCAGAGCAGCTGGTGGCATGCGACTACGGGTCGTTGGACGACCAGGGTAAGTACGCCCTGTGGCAGGCCCTGACCAAGGCCAACGACTTCGGGCGGGCGCACCGAATCGTCGAGGCCACAGGTGAGGTGCCGGATCGCTACGCGCCGTGCCTGTGGATGGCGGGCTGGTACGCCACGCGTGGCGACCTCGTCCGCGGTGAGAGGATGCTGCTGGCGGCGCGCGGCCGATGGTGGCCCTACATGAAGTGGGATGCCATTCCCGACGATCCGGTCATCCAGCCGGTCCTTCGCCTGGTCGTCTCGGACCGGGTACGAGAGCAGTACCTGACCAGGCCGATCGGCCCCGAAGCAGCGGAGAAGAACGCATGACGCACAGCGCCCTCGACCAGCTGATGGGCCGAGCCCGTGGGCCGATGGGTCCGGAGATCGATCTGGATTTCGGCGTGGAGAACGGACCGCTGGTCGAGCTCGGTCGGCTGATCACGCGGATGAACGGCTTCTACCTGTTCAACGGCGGTGTGCAGGTCTTCCGGGTGGGAGACGAAGGACTCGGCCACGACATGCTCGCCTGGAACACGGAGGAGCTGTGGAAGGACTCCTACAACGGACTGGCGGACGACCTGTTCTGCTTCGCCCAGGACCTCTTCGGTGCCCAGTTCGCCGTCATGGGTGGTACGGAGGTCGTCCGGTTCGACCCCGAGACGGCCGAGGTGGGAGTGATCGGTACCAGCCTCGAGGACTGGGCGGCGTGGCTGCTCGACGATCCGGACGTCAACGGGGTCAATGCCTTCTCGTACGCGTTCCAGAAGGAGAACGGCCCGCTCGAACCGAACGAACGGTTGATTCCGCTGCGGTTCTTCGTCATGGGCGGTACGTACGAGTTCGAGAACCTTGCGGTGAAGGATGCCGCACTCGCCATGCGGATCCGCGGTCCCGTCGCACAGAAGGTTCACGAGGCGCCGGACGGTGCGACCATCCACCTCGGCACTGACTGACCGGGCGTGATGCCCCCGGGGGTGCCCCTATGTGTTTGGTCAGGCTCGTAGGTCAGGATGGCGACATGACGACCTGGTTCCGCACCTACTACGACGACGAAGACCTGTGGCTGTACTTCGAGGCCGATGATGAGGGCTTGGCTGCGCGTCAGATCGAGGTCCGGGGCGAAGACTCCCGTCCGGTGGTGGCTGCCTCCCTGGCGCAGGTGATGCACCTTCGTGATCACGCCGACCTTGCCGCGATGGGCCGCTATGAACGGCAGTACGGAGTGCTCGCCGAGGGCCCCACGGAGGGCTGGCAGGACCAGCCCCAGGCAGCCGAGATCGCTGCGGAGGAGTTCGAGAAGCTGTGGGCTGAAGCAAGGCGGGTTCTCGGCGGTTCAGCCACCTGACCCAGCAGGCCGGGGTTCGTAGAAGGTCCCGTCGCGGAGCATGGCGAACAGGACGTCGACCCGGCGCCTGGCCAGGCGGAGAAGAGCAAGGGTGTGCCGCTTGCCCTGAGTGAGGCGAACGCGGCCAGGAAGAGCGCCCGTTGCAGCTGCTTCTTGCCGCGGAGGTCGGGAACGCGCTCGCGTCGCCGGGGTGCTCGTCCAGCAGTTCCTGGATCCGCTTCTCCAGGAGCTTGCGCTGGTCGAGGAGGGACCGCAGGGAGCCGGCAGGTAGGCGACACGGCACCTGCGTCTCGGGCGACCGCCGGTGGCAGGGCGCCGATGGAGGCGGGCTGGTCGACGACGACCCGGGCGGTGCCGTGCTTGGCGGTGAGCTTGTCCAGCATGGCCCGCATCTTGGGTTCGCTGTTTGGTAGCCGCTTGTCGAAGACCCGTTTGCCGGCCGGGGTCAGGGCGGTGCCGTGGTGTCGCCCTTGCCGATGTCCGGGCGGAGGAAGACGTCCACATCTCCGGTGTCGATCACGCCGGCCCCGCATGAGGTCGTGCTGTCCCGGCCTCGTTGGCGTGGCACCGGTCGCCGGCATCCGCGTTTCGAAGAGCCTCCCAGCGAGCTGGTTGTCCTGCCCCTATCAGCGGTCTACCGGTGCCTCCGGCTCGGCGACACCCCCCCGGGTCGTGCGAACTGCAGGGGGGAACAGTCATGCCGAGCCGGAGGTCGGGAGCCCCGTTGCGGGGCCACCAAAACGGTAACGGGGGGCAGCGCGCCGTGGCGGGGGTCAGCCGTGCATGACGCCGAGGTCGCGGGCCAGGGACTCCAGGCCGTAGCGGGTGACGTGGTCGGCGTTGGCGAGGTCGATGGTGCGGACGCCCTCGGCGGCGAGGCGTTCGTTGACCTCGTCGAGGTGCTGCTGGACGAGGTGCTTCTCGGCGTCGGTGGTGCGGCCCTTGTGGGGGCGGCCGGCGTGTTCGAGGCTCGCGTAGTTGACCCGCTCCTTGGCGGAGGAGGCCGGGGCCTGCTCCGGGACGGAACGGGTGGGGACGCGCTTGGCGCCGCGGAGGACCTCGGCCATCGGCGTGGCGACGGCCAGTCGGTCGAAGACGCCGGCCTCCATCACGACGGTCTCGGGCTCGTCGCTGCCCGGCCGGTGCAGCTCGACCGTCACCAGGTCGATGGCCAGCTCCGCCACCGAGGACAGCTCCTCCGCCAGCGCCTCGATCTCGACCGGGCCGTCCGCCAGGTCGGGGTGGTGGCGCACCACGATCCGCACCAAGGCGCCGTCGTCCTCGACGTGCTTGCCGGTCAGGTCCGAGAACCTGATGATCTTCTGGCCCATGGTGTGCCCCTGCCTGCCCCTCGTATGACGGATGATCAGCCGAGAGCCTACGCCCATGGAAGAACGGAGCCCGTGATGGCCGAGCGCCCCCACGTCCTGCTGAGCGTCGCGACGTCGATCGACGGATGCATCGACGACACCTCGCCGCAGCGGCTGATGCTGTCGAACGCGGCGGACTTCGACCGGGTGGACCAGGTGCGGGCGGAGTCGGACGCGATCCTGATCGGGGGCAACACCATCCGCACCGACAACCCCCGCCTGCTCGTCAACAGCGAGGAGCGCCGGGCCGCCCGGGTGGCGGCCGGGAAGCCCGCGTACCCGTTGAAGGTGGCGGTCACGGCGAGCGGGGAGCTGGACCGGGAGCTGAAGTTCTGGCACACCGGGGGCGGGAAGGTGGTCTACACGACGGATGCCGGGGCGGCGCGGCTGCGGGGGGAGCTGGAGGGGTTGGCCGAGGTGGTCGGGCTCGGCGGGACGGTGGACTTCGGGCGGATGCTCGACGACCTCGGGGCCCGTGGGGTGCGGCGGTTGATGGTGGAGGGCGGGGGCCGGATCCACACGCAGTTCCTCGCGGAGGGGCTCGCCGACGAGGTGCAGTGGGCGGTGGCGCCGCTGCTGGTGGGGGAGGCGGAGGCACCGCGGTTCGTGTACCCGGCGCGCTTCCCCGGCGGGAGCGCCCGGCGGCTGCGGCTGCTCGGGGTGAGCACGGTCGGCGACGTGGTGCTGCTGCGGTACGCACCGAAGGAGGGGTGAGGCGCGCGGGCGACGGGGAGTGGGCCAGAATCGGGGCGGTGGGCCGTGCGGCCCCCGCTCACGAACGGAACGTTAGGACGACGCCGATGACTTCGCTCCCGCTGCCCGGACCGCTGGTCGACGCGCACTGGCTCGCCGGGCACCTGGACCACCCGGACCTGGTGGTGCTGGACGTGCCGGTCGGCGAGCGGGTGGACGGGGTCCGGCCGATCCGCGGGGCCGGGGAGTTCGACCTGGAGGGGGCGCTCTCCGACCACACCGGCACGCTGCCGCACACCATGCCGTCGGTGGAGCAGTTCACGTCGGCAGTGCGGGAGTTGGGGGTCAACGACCGCTCGACGGTGGTGGTCTACGACGGTGTCGGCATCTACTCCAGTGCCCGGGCCTGGTGGATGTTCCGGGCGATGGGCTTCGACCGGGTCGCGGTGCTGGACGGCGGTCTGCCGGCCTGGGAGGCGGCGGAGCTGCCCCGGGGCGGCCGGACCGAGCCCGTCGTGCCGGGGGACTTCACCGCCGCACCGCGCCCGGGGCTGGTCGTGGACCGCACGGTGGTCGGCGCTGCCCTGGCCGACCCGGCGCGCGCGGTGCTGGACGCCCGGACCGCCGGGCGGTTCGCCGGGACGGCGCCGGAGCCCAGGGAGGGCCTGCGCGGCGGTCACATGCCGGGGGCGTTCAACCTGCCGTTCGGGAGTCTCCAGGACGGGGGCCGGATGCTGGCGGCGGCGGAACTGCGGGCGCGCTTCGAGGAGTTGGTGGGCGAGCGCGAGGACCTGGTGTTCAGCTGCGGCTCGGGGGTGACGGCGTGCGTGCTGGCGCTGGGCGCCGACCTGGCCGGGTACGACCGGCTGGCGGTGTACGACGGCTCGTGGAGCGAGTGGGGGCTGCTGCCCGAACTCCCGGTGGTGACGGGGGAGTGAGGTCGAGGCGGTGGGCGGTAGGCGGTGGGTGGCCGCAGGCGGCGGTGAGCCGTCGTGTCGGCCGGTGACGGGTCGGGCGGCCGGAGCCCTGGGGCCGGGGTCCTGCGCCTGCGGGAGTAGGCCCAAGGGACCGGGAGGGCTGAGTCCGGTGGCCGATCCACGGACGGCGTGCCCGGAGCCACAGTTGGGTCATGGACAACACTGCTCACGCCGCCGCCCCCACCACCGCCACCGCTCCCGCCTCTCCCCGCGTCGCCGTCGTCACCGGTGCGTCCAGGGGCCTCGGTCTGGAGCTCGCCCGGGCGCTCGCCGCGGACGGCTGGCAGCTGGTCATCACCGCCCGAGGTGAGAACGAACTCCTCGCGGTGGAACGGGAGCTGGCCGGACGGACCAAGGTGGTGGCGCTGGCCGGCTCGGTGGTGGACGACGACCACCGGGAGCGCCTCGCCGAGGCCGCCGCCGCGCTCGGTGGTGCCGAGCTGCTGGTCAACAACGCCTCGACGTTGACCGGCTACCCCCTGGAAGGGGCGCCGCTGCCGAAGCTCGCGGAGTTCCCGCTCCCCGGCCTGCTGGAGACCTTCGAGGTCAACGTGCTCGGGCCGATCGCCCTCACCCAGCTGCTCCTGCCCCAACTCCGGTCCCACCGCGGCTCGGTGCTCAACCTCTCCTCCGACGCGGCCGTCGAGGCCTACGCCGGTTGGGGCGGCTACGGCGCCAGCAAGGCCGCGCTCGACCACGCCTCCGCCGTCCTCGCGGAGGAGGAGCCCGAGCTGCGGGTCTGGGCGGTCGACCCGGGCGACATGCGCACCGTGATGCACCAGGAGGCCTTCCCCGGCGAGGACATCTCCGACCGGCCGCTGCCCGTGACCGTGGTCCCCGCCTTCCTCGCCCTGCTGGCCGGGCGCCCCGACTCCGGCCGCTACCGGGCCGGCGACTTCCACCCCGCCGACCCGCACGTCGGCGCCGACCCGCACGACGGTGCCGGAGCCGTTCAGGGCGAGGACGCACCGCTGACCGGATCCGCACCGACGACGGGAGAACACTGATGGCCACCGCCGTGGAGCCCGGACTCGACTTCACCGTCCCCGCAGAACTCTCCGCCCACGCACCGGCGGAGGCACGCGGGCTGCGCCGCGACGGCGTCCGGATGCTGGTCGGCCGCCGGGGTGCCCTGAGCACCGAGCACCGGGTGTTCGCCGACCTGCCCGAGGTGCTGGAGCCGGGTGACCTGCTGGTGGTCAACAACTCCGCCACGCTGCCCGCCGCCCTCCCCGGCCGGCTTCCCGACGGGACGCCCGTCACGCTGCACCTCTCCTCGGCCCGGCCGGACGCCCTGGGCGCCCACCTGGTCGAACTGCGGCGGCCGAGCGGCGCCGCCGCGGAGTACTTCCCGCCGCAACTCTCGCCCGCGCGGGCGGGGTTGACCGTCTCCCTGCCGGACGGCGGCAGCGCCGAGCTGACCGGCCCGTACACGCCGAGGCTCTGGTACGCCCGGCTCGCCCTGCCCGCGCCGCTGACCGGCTACCTGGCCGCCAACGGACGGGCCATCCGGTACGGCTACGTGGACCGGGACTGGCCGCTGAGCGCCTATCAGACGGTCTTCGCCAGTGAGCCGGGGAGCAGCGAAATGCCCAGCGCGGCCCGGCCGTTCACCGCGGAGACGGTGGCCCGGCTCGCAGCACGGGGCGTGCTGGTGGCGCCGGTCACCCTGCACACCGGGGTGGCCTCGCCGGAGGCGCACGAGCGGCCCTACCCCGAGTGGTACCGGGTCCCGGCCGCGACCGCCCGGCTGGCCGGGCACGTCCGGGAGCACGGCGGCCGGGTGATCGCGGTCGGCACCACCGCCGTGCGGGCGCTGGAGTCCGCCACGGCGGCGGACGGCACCGTGCGGGCGGCGGAGGGCTGGACCGAGCTGGTGGTCACCCCCGATCGGGGCGTCCGCACGGTGGACGGCCTGCTCACCGGCTGGCACGAGCCGCGCGCCTCGCACCTCGACCTGCTGGCGGCGGTGGCCGCCCGCCCGCTGCTGGAACGGTGCTACGCCGAGGCGCTCGAAGGCCGGTACCTGTGGCACGAGTTCGGGGACGTGAACCTGCTGCTGCCGTGAGCGGCGCCCCAGGCGTGCGGGCGTGCGGGCGTGCGGGTGTGTGGGTGTGCGGGCCGGGGGCGGCGGTGGTGAGCGCGCCGTTCCGGCCCGCCGGTCGGCGGCGGTCGGTAGGGTGGCGGTACGACGCCGGGTCAACGGGCCCGGTCACCCGACGAGGACCCGGGCCAGTGACCCACCCGTACACCCACCCGTACGCCCTGCGCATCGCCAAGACCGTCGCCGCCGTGGTCGGCGGCCTCTCCGGCCCTGCCCGTCAGGAACTCCACCAGGCCCTGCTGCGGGCCCAGGCCCAGCCCTACTGCTGGCCCCTGGCGGACCGGTACGACCTCGACGACACCGTGCGGGTCGTCACCACGCCGCACGCCATCGTGCACTACGCGGTCGTCCCCGCCTCGCCGCACCTGTGGGTCTTCGCGATCACCGTCCTGTAGGCGGGCGGTGGTCGGCGGTGGTCCTTGCCACCACCGGCGGTGGTGGTTAAGGTCGTTCGTGTGACTACCGGGTCGGCCTTGGGCCATTCACGAGTGGGTTACCCGGCCTCGGCGTGAGCCCGAGGCGGGTGAGAGCCCCGCCCCTGCTCCGTTCTCCTTGCTTCCGGCGCCTTCGATCGGCGCACCTTCCAACGGATCCCGAGAGCGGAGACCACACCACTGATGACGCACGTCCAGCTCAACCACACGGCCGTCTACGCGAGCGACCGGCAGCGGTCGGCCGAATTCCTCGCCGCAGTCATGGGGTTGGAGGTCGGCAACCCGTTCGGGCCCTTCCTCCCCGTGGACCTCGGCAACGGCGTGAGGCTCGACTACTACGAGAAGCGCGACGAACCCGTGCAGGGCCAGCACTACGCCTTCCTCGTCCCCGACGAGGAGTTCGACGGCATGATCGACCGCCTGCGGGCGGCGGGGGTCACCTACTACGCCAACCCGGACCACACCGACCCAGGCCGCGAGAACGGCTGGTTCGGCGGCCGCGGCGTCTACTTCGCCGACCCCGACGGGCACAACATGGAGCTGATGACCCGGCCGTACGTCCGCCCGTAGCAGCTCACGAGAGGGCGGGTCGCCGGTCCGGCGGCCCGCCGCTCCCGCTTCCTGACGGCGGGTCAGGAGCTGATCACCTCCAGGACGGGGTGGAAGGCGGCGTGGCCTCGGGCGTCGAGGTTGACCGCGAGGCCGACGGCGGCGAGGGGCTGCCAGATGGCCAGGGTGAGGGCGGGCCGGCCCGCGGTGACGGCGGCGGTCACGTCCAGCGGGATCCAGTCGGGGGTGGTGGATGTCCGCCCGGTGCCCAGGGCCTGGGCGAGGGCGGGGGCGTTGGCCCAGGTGACGGCGGTCTCGGTCCAGGGCGTGGTGGCGGTGGCGAAGGCCTGGAGGGTGGTGAGGGTGCCGCCGGAGTCGGCGACCGCTCCGTGGACCCAGAGGACGGCGCGCCGGACGGTGCCGGGGACGGCGGTGGTGTCGAAGCCGAACAGGGCGCGGCGACCGTAGCCGCTGTCGGTGGTGTCGGTGTTCTTGACCGTCAGGGTGGTCGCGGCGCCGTAGTTGGTGGTGGCGTAGGAGCCGTCGCGGACGTAGCTGTCCTGGGTGGGGGCGAGCACGGTCGCGGTGGCCGTCTCCGGGCTGCCCGCGGTGCTGGAGAGGGTGATCGTGCGTCCGGCGCCCTGGGTGCCGCCGAGTTCCACCAGGAGGGTCACGGTGCCCTCCGTGGAGAGCACGTTGACGCCCGGGACGGGGGTGGTCGGACGCCCGGTGCCGGTCAGGGTGACCGTCACGGTGGCGGACTGGCGGGACGGGTCGGCGACGGTGACCGTTCGGGTGCCGCCGGCGTCCCGGACCAGGACCGAGCACGGGGCGGAGGCGGTGATCGGGCCCGCCGTCCCGGCGGCGAAGAAGTTGGCGGCGGTGACGCCCGAGGCGGAGTCGGCGACCGCCTGCACGGTGCGGGAGTTGGCGAGGGTCGTGACGGTGGGGGAGGCGGCTCGGGCCGCGGTCGCGGCGGGGGTCGCGCCGGGCATCAGCTGGTATTCGTAGGAGGCGTCGGTGGGGTCGGTGCCGTGGTCGAACCAGAGGGTCAGGTAGCGGCGGGTCAGCTGCTCGGTGGATCCGTTGGTGTTGATGTCGTGCCAACTGCCGGTGCGGGCCTCGCGCTTGGCCTGGAGGGAGGTGCCGGCGGGGAGCACGTAGCCGCCGAAGCCGGAGACGGTGACGGCCCGGGCGCCCGCGAACTGCTGGGACCAGCCGAGGGTGGCGGGCTGGGCGGTGCCGTCGACGGTGAGGGTGTGGGTGCCGGTGGGACCGAGGTTGCGGTTGTCCAGGACGGTCTCCACCCGGGTGCCGTCGGTGCAGCCGATGCCCGCTCCCAGGCAGACGACCGAATCGTCCAGCAGGAACCAGGACTTGCGGCCGGTGAGGGTGGAGGAGAGGCCGCGCAGGTCCTGGCCGACGGCGGCGTAGGTGCCGTCGGTGGCGCCGCCGGCCCAGGTGGAGGCCGGGCGGGGAGCGCCCCAGGTGCCGCCGGCGGCGTCGGCCAGCGGCTTCGTGGAGACGGTGGTGCCGGGCAGGCGGTAGGGGTCGACGGTGGGCCAGAAGGCGTCCGAGTACTGGCCGTTGCCGAAGGTGGCGCCCCACCAGGAGAGCATGCCGTTGTTGCTGTGCCAGCCGCGCAGGTGCTCGCCGTTGCCGGTCTCGTAGAAGGTGGTCCGGGCCGAGCAGAGGCTGAGCGAGGCGGCCCAGCCGGGGCGGCGGACGACGGCGCGGTCCATCGCGAAGACGCGGGCGCCGAGCGGCTCGGGGGCGGTGGGGGTGGCGGCCTCGGTGGTGCTCAGGAGGGCCTGGGCGCGGGCGAGTTCGGGAACGTCGAGGTAGCCGTTGGAGAGGTAGGGGAGGTAGTACTCCCGGGTGAGCCAGCCCTTCACGGCGGAACGCCAGGCGGCCGACTGGGCGGCCGGGGCGGCGCCGGAGTCGGCGAGCCGCAGGATGTGGCCGATCAGGGTGTGGCCCCGGGTGTGGTCGTCCTGCTGGAGCTGGAACTGGTCACCGCTCTGGCGGCCCCGGCTGACGGCCCGTCCGCTGACGGAGTCCATCACCAGGCCGTTGTAGAGGAAGGGCGCGTAGGCGTTGGCCACGGAGTCGAAGACGGTCTGGCGGGAGGGGTCGGAGACCTGCCAGGCGGAGCCGGCCAGCAGGGCGAACAGCTTGCTGAGGCCGCCGAGCAGGACCTCGCCGTAGGAGCCGGTGTACGGGACCCAGGTGTGCTGGACGAACGAGCCGTCGGCGTACAGGCCGTCGCCGGTCAGCACGTACGGGAAGACGGGGGAGAGGGCGGTGGTGGCGGTGGCCAGCTTGGCGGAGGAGCGGCCGAGGAGGCCCCGCAGGGAGAGGACGCGGCAGAGGTCGACCCGGTTGGCGCCGGTGCTGGTGCCGGTGTAGCTCGCCACCCGGGAGTCGGGGACCTGGCGGTCCACGGCCGAGAGCAGGGCGGTGAGCTGGGTGGGTGTCAGGCGTTCGTGGACCAGGACGCAGACGTCGAGCAGCGCCTGCGGGGTGCCGATCTGCCAGTCCCACCAGTTGCCGTAGGCGGTGGCGGTGGGGGTGTAGCCGCCGGGGGTGGTGTTGAGGTGGTCCAGGCCGGTGGTGATCGCGGTGGCCAGCGCCTGGTCGCCGGAGAGGCCGGTGCCGGGCTGGGCCCAGGCCAGGGCCATGGTGCGCAGACGGGTGTGGGAGGCGGTGACGTTGGCCGAGTTGCTGCCGAGCGGGAGGTCCGGCCAGAGGGAGGTGGAGGTGGGGGCGATGGCCTGGAGCTGGGCGCGGGCCCGGTCGCCGAGGGCGGTGAGGGTGGTGGCGTAGGGGGCGGCGGCCGGGTCGAAGCCGGTGCCGGTCAGCAGGTCGCGCCAGCGCAGGCGGAGGGAGTCGTAGGCGTCGGTGGCCGCGAGGGCCTGGTGGGCGGGGACCAGGCTGGATGCGGCACCGAGGGCACCGAGGGCGGCGAGTTGGAGCAGGCGGCGGCGGGAGAGCAGAGCGGCGCGGGGGGTCAGGGGTTCGGTGGGCACGGGTGACGTCCTCCGGGGCGGTGGGGGCCGGGGCGGGACGACGGTAAGCGCTTTCCCGAAGGGGCGTCAATGGTCTGGGCAGGACGGGCCGAAGCCCTGGTGGGCGGGATGGTAAGCGCTTTCCCGTGCGGGCCCGGACGCTCCGTGTCCCTACCTCGGCTCGGAGTCGTTCCCTCAGCGGCGGGGAGCGCCCGTGGTGGCGCGCAGCACCACCTGGACCGGCGCGTCGAAACTGCCGACCGTGTCCGCCGGAGAGCGGAGCGCCAGCCGCACCGCCTCGGCGCCCATCAGCGTCAGCGGTATCCGGACGGTGCTCAGCGGCAGGCTGAGGTCCTCCGCCAGCGGTATGTCGTCGAACCCCGCCAGCGAGATCTCCTCGGGCACCCGCACCCCGCGCTCCCGGAGGGCGGCCAGGGCACCCACGGCGCAGACGTCCGCCAGCGCCAGCACCGCCGTCGGGACCTCGCCCCGCGCATTACTCCTCAGGAGGGAGGCCATCGCGCGGCGGCCGCCCTCGCGGGTGAACTCGGACTCCAGTACGGCGGACCCGGGCAGGGCCACCCCGGCCTCGGCCAGCGCTTCCCGGACCCCGGCCAGCCGCTCGCCCGGCACCCCGGAGCCGGCTCGGCCCGGTGATCACCGCGAAGTCCCGGTGCCCGAGGGCGAGCAGAGCCCGCGTCAGCTCGGCGGCGCCGGTCCGGTTGGCCGGGCGGACGGTGTGGTACTCCGGCCCGTGGTCCGTGACGGCGGCCACCGACCCGCCGCCGGCCCGGTACTCCGCGAGCGCCGAATCCAGCCGGGCCGCGGCCTCCGGGTCGGTGTAGCCGGACCCGGCCAGCACGATGGCCTGCACCCGCTGGGCGTGCAGCATCCGCACCCCGCGGAGCTCGGCGGCCGGGTCGCCGTCGGTGTTGACCACCAGCGGCATCAGGCCCGCCGCCACCACGGCGTCGCAGGCACCACGGGCCAGGGCGGCGAAGTACGGGTCGGAGACGTCGTGCAGCAGGATGCCCACGGTGGCGGTGGTCGCGCGGGCCAGGGCCTGGGCCGGGGCGTTCGGCAGGTACCCGAGTGCGGCCGCGGTGTCCCGCACCCGCCCGGCCAGGCCGGAACCGACCTTGCGGGTGGAGCCGTTGAGCACCCTGGAGGCGGTGGCCAGGGAGACCCCGGCCTCCCGTGCCACATCGCCCAGCGTCACGCCCATGTCCGCGGCTCCCGTTCGGCAGGTTCAGGGCCGTCAGGGTACCGGTTGGGCGGCGGTGGCCGGAGCGGGGTGCCGGTCGGAGGAGACCGCTGTCCGGCCGGGACGGGGGAGGCCCACGCGAGCCGCCCACCCCCGTGGTCGCTCGCGTGGGCCGTCCGGGACGCGGGAGGTGGAGGCGGACCCGCTTGAGGACCGGGGTGCCGCGGCCTCCCGTGTCCCGGCCGCACCACCCATCCAAGCGCTCCGCCAGTGTGGGGAGCACTGGACTCCCGCACGAGACGGCGGGCCCCGCGTCGGGTGATCCGCCAGTCGGCGGGCCCCGGGCACGTCGTGGTCCGACCCGTGGTGGGCGGGCCCGTGGTGGGCGGGCCGGTGGTGGGCCGACCCGAGATGGGTCAACCCGAGGTGCCCAGGCGGACGGTGACCAGTCCGGCGGTGACCAGGGCCAGGCCGACGACCTGAGTGACGGAGAGCCGTTCGCCGCCCAGCAGTGCCCCGGTCAGCACCGCGCCGACGGTGCCGATCCCGGTGAAGACCGCGTAGGCGGGGCCGGCCGGGAGGTCGCGGACGGCGCGCCCGAGGAGGTAGACGGCGGCGAGCATGAGGGCGAGGCAGAGCAGGGTCTGCGGGAGCCGGGTGAACCCCTCGGTGGGTTTGATGCTGCGGGACCAGGCGATCTCGACGGCCCCGGCCAGCAGCAGCCAGATCCACGGCACGGTCAACCCTCCTTCGCCAGCGTGCGGTCGGCCGAGGTCGTGGCGGGCACGGTGGCGAGCTCCGTGCCGAGTTCCACGGCCCGGGCGAGGGCTGCGGCGGCGGAGTCGAGGTGCTGCGGCAGGCGGCCGGCGAGGCCGGGGTCGCTGAGGGAGTTGACCAGTTCGGCGCTGATCACCTCGGCGTCCTCGACGCCGTAGTGGCCGTGGAAGAAGTCGAGCAGGTACCGGCCTTGGTGGTCGAAGGGCTCGCGGGGAGTGCCGGGCCCGTACGCGCCGCCGCGCGCCGAGAGGACCACGAAGACAGCACCTTCCCGTTGTAGTCGCCGCGCTGGCTCTGGATGGTGGCCGCGTAGCGCTGCACGGCCGGCCTTCTCGGACGGCACACCTGAGTCAGTCTCTCCAGGTCGAGCACCAGGACGCGGCGGGCGGCTCGGCCGCGCCGCCGGGGGTGCCGCCGGGCAGCAGCTCCTGGACCGGCACGCCGTAGAACTCCGCCAGCTCCGCGAGGCGCTGCACCGTGACCGCGCGGTCGGCCGCGCTCGTACGAGCCGACCACCACGGCCTTCCAGCGCCCCTGGGACTTCTCCTCGACGCCGTGCAGGGGAGCCCCTGCTGAGTGCGGATTCGCCGCAGCTTTGGCCCCGAGCTGCTTCGCGTAGTCGCTGGACATTGGTCTCCCCGGACGAGATTGCTTCGCGTTGAGGTGAGCACGAGCGGGCTGGTGGTTCAGGCTGCCGGACCCGGCTGCGTTACCGGTGGGTTCGGCGGCGGGTCTCGTAACTCACTGTGAGGTTACGTAGAGTGAGGTAGTTGCGTCAAGCCGAATGGTGCACTCGTGCGATTGGCCCCTGACCAGGCAGACATGATCCCCCTGTTAGGATGGCGGCGGCTTCCGGCGCAGCCCGGGGGTCGTTCCACAGACATCCTTTAACGCCCGTCCTGTGAGGCGGGAAGGAGGTCGGCTTCGGCATGACCACACGCACTGACTCAGCGCGTCCACCGCACCAGGTGCTGGACGCCACCGATGTGACCCGGGTGATCACCCGGATCGCGCACGAGATCGTCGAGCGCGCCAAGGGCGCGGAGGACTGTCGTGCTGCTACGGCATCCACACCCGCGGGTGCACCTCGCCCGGCCGCCTGCAGCCAAGCTGGCCCAGATCACCGGCCGCGAGATACCCATGGGCACCCTGGACATCACGATGTACCAGGAGACCTGCGGCTGAAGCCCGCCCGGGCCGCCGAGCACACCGAGATCCCGGCCGACGGGATCGAGGGCAAGCGGTCATCTGGTCGACGACGTCCTCTTCTCGGCGCACCATCCGCGCGCGCTCGACGCGCTGAGCGACATCGGCCGCCCGCGCGCCGTCCAGCTCGCGGTGCTGGTCGACCCGTGGCCACCGCGAACTGCCGATCCCGTGCCGACTACGTGGCAGAACCTGCCGACCTCGCTGCGCGAGGCGGTCCAGTCCGGCTCGCCGACGTGGACGGCCGGGACGCCGTGCTGGTCGGGGACCGGGCGACTACGCGCGCCCGTTCCTCGCAGGCCTTCGCCTCCGAGCCCTCCGGGGATAGGCGGCCGGGCGTGCTCCGTGCCTCGCCCTCGCCGTGCTGGCCTCGTACCCCCGTACCGAAGACCCCCGGAGCACAGTCATGACCACGTACCTGATCCGCAACGCCAGATCCTGGGCGGCGCCCCGCAGCGACCTCCTCTCTCGCCGAGGGCGTCATCCAGCAGATCGGCACCGACCTGGACGCCACCGCCGACGTCGAGATCTGACGCCCGCGGCTGCTGGTGCTGCCCGGCCTGGTGGACCTGCACACCCACCTGGCGCAGCCCGGCAAGGATGAGGCCGAGACCGTCCTGACGGGCACTCAGGCCGCCGCCATGGGCGGCTTCACCGCCGTGCACGCGATGGCCAACACCACCCCGACCGCCGACACCGCCGAGGTGGTCGAGCAGGTCCACCGCCTGGCCCTGGAGGCCGGCTACTGCGACGTGCACCCGTCGTGCGCCGTCACCGTCCGGCCTGGAGGGCAAGGAGGCGGCCGACTGGGACGGCATGCACCGCTCGCTCGCCAGCCGTCCGGGTCTTGCCTCGACGACGGCAAGTGCGTAGAGACGTACGCCGTGATGATTGCGCGCCCACGCCGCGCTGGAGTACGCCAGACGCATCGACGGCGTGTAGTCGCCAGCACGCCCAGGAGCCCCGCCGCCTGACTCGAGGGCGCCAGATGAACGAGGGACACCGTCTCGCCGATGCTCGGCATGCCACGGCTGGCCGCCGTCGTCGTTTCGAGAGGCGCGTCATCGCCCGCGACGTCGCGCTGGACCGCCGTCGACGCGGCGGCCGGCTGCACGTCTGCCACACTCTCGACCAGGGTTCGGTGGAGATCG
>NZ_BAAAYB010000037.1:0-192461 GCF_039535905.1 Kitasatospora albolonga
CTACGACGCCGACGGCAGTCTGATCGAACGATCCACCCCGACCCAGAACACCATCGTCCTGGGCTCAAACAACGACGACCTGGTCTACGACAAGAATGCCAAGACCCTCACCGGCACCCGCTACTACAGCATGCCCGGCGGCCTGAGCGCGGTCCGCACCGCCAACTCACTCAACTACCGCGTCTCCGACCACCACGGCACCGAAACCCTCGCCCTCGACGCCACTAGCCTGTCGGAGACCCGCAACCCCGTCGACCCGTTCGGCAACCCGCGCACCACCAACACCGCAACCAACGGCCTCGCCGGCACCAAGGGCTTCGTCGGCGGTACCAAAGACACCACCACCGGCCTCACCAACCTCGGCGCCCGCCAATACCAACCCACCACCGGACGCTTCCTCAGCCCCGACCCCATCATCGACCCGGCCGACCCACAGCAGTGGAACCCCTACGCCTACAGCAACAACAACCCCGTCAACTACAGCGACGCCAACGGGTTGAAGCTGCAGTGCGGCGGCGGCGACTCGCCAAGCTGCCCGACAGACAACAAGGCCGGTGGGCAGGGAGCCGGTGACCTTGACTCGGCCTACACCACCGACCACCTGACAGGCATCGACGCAGACCAAGCAGAAGCCGCAGGCATCATGCCGGTCTACCCCGGCGTATACGTCCCGGCCAACTGGGACAAGCGCGACCAGTTCGCGAACGCCTACATCCACCGGATCGCACGCGACTGCAAGCCCTACTGCGGACGCTCCGAAGAAGCCGACCTCCAATCGGCCACCGCACTGTACATGGCCACGTGCAGCGACATCGGAGGATGCCCCAACGAAGTGGGCACCCTGAAGGCGGCACTGTTGTCCTCGGTCGTTGCCGGACTGTCGATGCCAGGCGGCCGGTCCATCGCGGGTATCTCGAAGGCGATCAAGGATCGAGCCCAACGGTCAGTCAAGAAGATGATCGAGGCACGAAGGCAGAGGCTGGCCACCTCGTGCGACGGCGACAACTCCTTCCCCGCCGGCACCAAGGTCCTCCTCGCCGACGGAACCACCAGGGACATCAACGAGGTCCGCGTCGGCGATACGGTTGTCGCGACTGACCCGCTTACCGACGAGACCAGGCCCGAAGAAATCTTGGCCGTCATCGTCACCCCGGACGATAAAGACTTCACCGACCTCACGATCCAGACAAGCGCCGGGGTCGAACACCTCACCTCTACTCAGAAACATCCCTTCTGGAACGAAACTACTCAGCAGTGGACGGACGCCGCAAAACTCCGCACAGGCAACCATCTACGCATGCCAGACGGCACCCCGGCGACGATCACCAGCGTTCGCAGCTACACCAGCCTCAGCGTTGCCTACAACCTCACCGTTGCCGACCTCCACACGTACTATGTGCTGGCTGGAAATACGCCAGTGCTGGTTCATAATGCAGGTGGCCCCTGGTGCGACACGACAAAGCCCATTGTCGGCGCGATGCCCGACGCCAATCAGACATCGCTCTACGCGATCATGTCTAAGGATGGGCTTTCGGTTGAGAAGTGGGGTATCACCGGCGATCCGATTTCGCGGTACAGCATGAAGCAGTATGGCGCATTTGGTGACGGGTCATACATGCAGATCATTAGGAATTATGACAGTAGGGCTGATGCTCTTGCGAACGAGCGGTACTTGACCAAGAGGTGGCCGGGCCCCTGGAATGACGAACCGCATGCGGGTACTGTGACGCCGACGGGGGGTCTGGTTGATGTACTCAACCAGATCCGAGCTGGACGAGTCCTCGGGTAAGGAATCTAGCTGCCGCCTGCGGCTCGGCCTCAGTTGGGCCGCAGGCGGCTATGGGAACTCCAAGTGATAGGAATTCGAGGCGTGATCGATTCGCCTTTGCGCTCGGCAATCATTGACCTCCTTGATGAGGTTCTTACCCCCATCATGTGGGCCGAGCTTGACGCCCTCCTGGCGGCTAGGTACTCGCTGTCCATCTCGGAGGACCAGTTCTCGGCAATCTTGACTGCTGAGCGACAGTGCGGCGCTGGCAGGGGTGCCGACGAACTGCTCCTTCTGCCCGGCCTTCGGGTTCCCGATGCAGTAGGAGATACGCGATACATGACCCGGTCGGATTGGGCGGTCAAAATGCGTCTGACTGGCGAGGCGCTGGAACCCTCTCGGTCTCTACTTATGATTCGTTGGATGTGTGATCAGCTTGTGGTGGCCAAGCAGGCCGGAAGCGATACGTGGCCAGCCCTCGAAAGGGAGATTTACCGGGCAGCAGAGGTGATCCCCGAAGAGGTCATCGAAGAATATAAGGATGAGATGGCGATCGAAGAGACGAGCGGGTCGATGATCGAGGTTATCCGAAATTCGGCCGAAGACCTCGCGTCTGAGTCCAGGCGAAATTTTCGAGATCTGACGGATCGCTTCGCCGGGAAGTTCTCAAGGCTCTCTCCGGGCGAGCTTGCATTCGGACTCTAGAGCCATCTCTGGGCGATTCGAGATTTACCCTGTGGCGCTAACCTAATCCTGGCCGCCACGCTTGCTTTCGAGTGGAAACAACTTGGGAGAAAGGGCTATTTTCTGCCGTCTCGGAAGGGACTGTGGCGGCCGGTACAGGATTCAGGTAGAGGTATTGAAAAGGACGCGAGATCCCCCGCATCAGCGGGGGCTCTCGACGTTTGACGGCAACGCTGACGGCAACGTCAGCGGACGGGTGCTGCACTTGGCGGGTCGTCAGGGGTCTCGGATGCTCGGAGCGCGCTGCCGAGGGTATCGATGGCCTGGCGCTGGAGGCGGAGCCGGACGTGGGCGTACACCGAGGCGGTGACGCCGATGTGGGCGTGGCCGAGCAGCTCCTTGATCACCACGAGCTCGACGCCCTGTTCGAGGAGCAGGGTCGCGGCGGTGTGCCTGAGATCGTGAAACCGGATGCGGCGGAGCCTGGCCGCCCGGCACAGCGCGGTGAAGTGTCGCGTCAGGGTGGACGGGTCGGTGGGTGAGCCGTCGGGAGCGGCGAAGACGAAGTCGCTGCTCTTCCAAGCGTCACCAGCCCCCCAGCGCTCTCGGTCCTGGCGTTCGCGGTGATGCTTGAGCGAGTGGACGCACTCGGTGGGGAGGGCGATCCGGCGTTCGGAGCTGACGGTCTTGGTGGGCAGGGTGGTCAGGCCTCCGGTGGGGGTGCGCTGGAGGGTTCGGCGGATGCTGGCAGTGCCGTTGTCGAGGTCGAGGTCTTCCCAGCGCAGGCCGAGGAGCTCGCCCTTGCGCAGGCCGGTGCGAAGTGCGAGGTCGAACAGGGCCCGCAGCCGGTGCCCTTCGACGGAGGCGAGGAACCGGCGGGCCTCGGCGACGGTGAGTGGCTCGAAGCGGCGGGGCCGGGGTGTTCCGGTCTTGATGTTGCGGGCGACATTGCGCGGGAGCTCGTCTTCGCGGACGGCGTGCTCCAGTGCGGACTTGAGGACGGAGTGCACGTAGGTGACGGTGAGCGGGGACAGGCGCTTGCCGCAGCACTGGCCGACCGCGCAGCATCGCTGTTGCTTGTCGAGGCCGCGGGAGCAGCACTGGCAGGTGGTGCGGAGCCGGTCGAGCCAGGTGCGGATGTCCTTGGCGGTGAGGTGGGCGACCTTCTTTCGGCCGAGGCCGGGTATGACGTAGAGCCGGGTGCAGGTGCGGTAGCGGGTGTGGGTGTTCTCTCGGAGGCGGTGGATGGCGACGCTGTCGAGCCAATAGGTGAGGTAGGCGGCCACGGTGCTGTCGGCTGCGGCGACAGGTCGGCCCTGGTTGCTGGCGGCGATGCGCTCGGTGAGTTTGACGGCGGCTTCCTTGCGGGTGGTGCCGTATACACGGACGCGTTTGCGGCTGCCGTCGGTGGCGAGCACGTAGCCGGCGGCTTCCCAGCGCCCGTCGCGGCGCTGGTAGATGGTGCCTTCGCCGTTGGCGCGGCTCTTACGGGGTGTGGTCATCAGGCGGCTTCCTGTTCGAGTCGGGTGGTGATGAGGTGGTCGAGCGCGTGGGCGGGGATGCGGCGGGCGCGGCCGAGGGTGAGGGAGGGGAGTTGCCGGGTCCGGATGAGGTCGTAGACGGCGGAGCGGCTGATCTTGAGCCGGGCCGTGACCTCGGGCACGGTGAGGAGCTCAGCGCCGGCGGTCATGCGGTCACCCCCGTCTGGGAGGCGCGGGTCGGCCGGTGACCTGGGCGACCGGGTCGGTGACCGGCGTGGTGGTCGGGGTCATGCGGTCGGCGTCCGTCGGGCCGGGTGGGCGGCCGGGCTTCCAGGAGGTCGGCGAGGTGGGCGAGTTCGGGCAGGAGACCGGTCCCGGCGTACTGCCAGTGCGAGACGACCAGGGTCGTGTCCGCGCTCCCGCGCTGACCGGCGTCGTCGTGGTGACCGGCACAGCGACCGGCGGTCAGGTCACCGTGGTCAGCGCGGTCACCGCCCCGGTCAGTGACCGGCTGTCGGCCGGTGGACACGTTGCTGCCGACGGTCGTCTGCTCGGTGTGCGGGCCGACCGGTGCCGGAGCGGCGGCGTCGGGTTGGCGGGTTCGCCAGGCGGTGCGTTCGGCTCGGAGGTGCGTGAGGGTGGTGGAGTAGTGGCGGGTGCGGGTGGAGAAGTAGCCTCGGAAGCCGAGCATGTGGGCCCATTGCCGCAGGCGGAGGTGGGCGTGCTCGGGACGGGTGCCGAGATGCCAGGCGGTGTGGATCATGCGGCGGGCGTGGTCGGTGATGTCGAACTGGGCGAGCTCGGCGAGGAGGCGGAGGCGGCGGTCGAGGGTCCCGGTAGTGGTCTCGGCACCCTTGGTGGCGTACTTGGCGATGTACGCTGCCACGTGCCGGTCGGTCACTGGACTATCACCGGTGAAGTCGCTGCTGCGGATCGGGCGGACGTCGATCTGCCGCCCGAACCGGAACACCAACTGCCGTTCCCGATCGGCCTCGCGGGAGCAGGGCGCGTCCCCGGCGGGCTGCTGCGGCTGGCCTTCGTGGTGGACGCGGGTGCGCCTGGCGGCGGCGTGGACGGCGTGGTTGAGGAGCTCGGTGGTGGCCCAGGTGGGCGGTTCGCTTGTGGGGCCGGTGGGTCCATCGAGGCGGATGACGGCGTGGAAGTGGACCTGGCCGCGCTTTTGGTACTCGGCGACCTTGGCGTAGGACAGGGTGGCGTGGTGCCGCAGGGTGCGCTGGGTGAGTCCGGCGGCCTTGGCGATCTCGCGGCGCAGGTGGGTGGTGAAGCGCGCCCACAGGGCGGGGGCGTGCGCGTTCCACAGCACCGCACCCGCGTAGTCGTAACGCGCGGGGTCGAGCGGGGTACCGAGCAACGGGTCGTCGTCGACGTGCCGGACGCCGCAGTGGCAGCGGCTGGTGTCGGGCTGGTTGTGGACGGGGCCGAAGCCGGGCGCGGTGAGGGTGGCGAAGACGCGCGGGTGCGCGGCGACGCCGGCCGGGACGGTCTTGCCGCCGCGCAGTCCGGCTGCGATGAGCTGGTAGGTGTCGTAGCGGTAGACGGTCGAGCAGGCCGGGCAGCGGGTCGCGCGGCGGTTGCCGCAGCGGACCAGCAGCTCGCCCGCCGGGAGGTGTCGTGCGTCGAGGTGGTCGAGGACCTGGCCCGTCGCGGTGTCGACACGGGTGCGGTGCCCGGTCAGGCGGATCGGACGGGCGCAGCCACCGAGCCCGCCGACCTGGCGGGCCAGGGGTGAGAGGTATCCGGCGGCGGCGAGCTTGGCCAGCCTGGCGGTCAGCCGCGCCCGGCGTTCCAGCGCCGAGTCCCTGTTCGCGGACGTGTCGGCCCTCTCGACGCGCGTCGATGCGGCGAACGCCGCGCTGGCGGGAGTGGAGGTGGTTGCGGGGGTGGGGAGTTGGAGCTGCGCGGGCATGGGGACAGACCTCCGGCAGGAGTCGGGAGAAGAGGAGAGGCGATTGAGGGGCGACCCGGGTGATCGGCGCACGTGGGCACGGTGCGTGTGACGGCGGGCGCGGATGGTGGGCCGGGGACGTCTGGCCTGGTCGGCGGTGGTGTTCACCAGCGGTGCGTGAAGGTAGCATCGCTTCAAGCGCGCATTCAAGTGCATCCCTCCTCATCTATTTCGGTGGCCGGTGGCGACGCGAGTACTGTGGCCCCGGTCTTCCGTTTTGGACGGGCCGGATTTCAGTGGTAGAGGCGCAGAGAGAGCGGGGTGACCTGCGGTGACGGTGGGGCGGCGGGGACGTAGACCGGCGGGCGGCACGGTGCTGCTGACGTTCGAGGTCATCGCCGAGGCCCTGCGGGAACGGATCCGCTCCGGCGGGCTGAAGCCCGGGGACGCGTTGCCGACGCAGGCCGTTTTGATGGCGGAGTACGGGGCCTCCAGCCTGTCCGTGCAGAAGGCCATGACCTTGCTGAAGCAGGACGGCTACGCGATCTCCCGCCCCGGCAAGGGAGCCTTCGTCGCCCGCCCCGACGCCGACGGTGACTCAGGTGACGGGGAGGCCGGGCCCACGCCCGTCGGCGGGACGGCGGCGCGCGTTGAGGCGCTGGAGCTGGCACTGGCCGAGACGCTTGATCAGCTCACCGCCTTGCGTGCCCGCGTCGAAGCCCTGGAAGCGGGCGGCACCGAGCGAGGCCGCTGACCCGTCGGCCGCTGGACGGCAGGGGCTGGAGCTGTGCGTCCAGATTTTCTCTACGAGGTTCAAGGCGGTGCCCCGCCCGTCTGAGCTGGCCGAACGCCGCCGACCGACCCGTTGTCGGGTGTCCAGCCGACGCCCGCATGGAGTGCCGGCGGAGCGAGCACGCCGACGTCCGGAACACTGCCCGGCCGGGAGCCCGCAGGGAGCAAGTTGTGGGGTAAGCGCTGCTTACCCCGAGCCCGGCCAGCCGGAGCAAGTTGTGGGCTATGGACTCCTTGCCCGCGACGCGGAGCAAGTTGTCGCCCACGACCGTCCTACGGCCGGTCGTTCGAGATGGCCGGCCAGGGGTCCGACCATCAAGGCCCGTCGCCGAGCTGGCTATCGGCGGGTGACTGGCGTTCGCCCCCGGCGGGGAGCGAAGCTCCCGGAGCCTCGCCGCCGACCAACCCCTTCCCGTCCCGGTCCTCGCGCTGCGAGACTGGCCGACGCAGGAGCCCGGCCCCGAGCCTGCCCGAGGCCACCCTCGGCGGCCGAGAGCCCCCGATCCGCCAGATTGGTCTAGACCCTTGACGGCAGCGGTGACGGCAACAACCACGAACAACCTCGGCCGAACCCGCACCCCAGCGGAGCCGCCGAACACCGGTTGACCTGCGAAAACGCAGGTAGAGAGGGGTCGCGTAGCACACGCACTATGTACTCGCTGGTACCACGCCAGTGCTTGTGCACAATTCGAGCTGCGGCATTCCGACAAAGACGGACAGGATTGCCGAGCATCTCACTTTCAGGGATCTGGATGCCGCTAAGCGCGAACTCGGCGGTGAGGTTGTTGCGCGAAAGGCTGATGGAACTCCGTGGGACCATGTTGGCGAGGTTCGATATGCTCAGACGGGCCTCCTGAATCGCATGCATCAGATCAAGGTGAAGATGTCAAAGGTGGGGGTTGATGATCCGAGCTTCCCGTCGCTCCAGGACGAACTCAGCCAGGCCAGCAAGTTGCTCGACTACTCAGAGAAATATGTCCCGAGGCACTGATGACAGAATTTAGAGACATGCTCGATAGGGCTAAATCCGGGACGCTGAGCGCTCGAGAACTCGGCGTTGCCGTGCAGGCAATTTCTGAGGGTCGGACAAGTCAGGGGGACCTGTATACGGCGTTGCACGTGGTTGGGCTGGCGAGCTCCCCTGCCCAAGCGGAGGCCGTCAGGCAGTATCTCCTCATGCCCGCGGACCCAATGCTGTCGCGCCTCGCTTTGCAGATTCTTGGCGACTACTGGGGGCTGTCGTCTGAGCTTCTTCCCGAGCTTCGTGGGTTCCTGACTGGAGTCGATTGGGATGTTGATGGCGATGTTCGAGATATTGCCATTTCCATCACAGGCCGGCACCTTCGAAAGGTGGGTGGACCGGCCGACTTGGCGAAAAAATTGATGAGTATCGCCGACGACGATAGTGAGTTCGGTCTTGTGCGAGAGGCCGCATTGCGGGCCCTGGCTGTCGGACTCGGGGATTCGCTTATCGAAACGTCGTCTCCAGCCGTCCGAGTGCGCGTTGGATCTGCACAGGCTGTCGACGTCCTAGCCCGTGCGAGAAAAAGCTATGCCCGGCATTAGATGGCATCAGGGAATATAATTCCGTGATTTGAGCGGAAGGAAGCCCCGCCAAGACCGTGGAGGTCTTGGCGGGGCTTCTTGCCGTCTTGACGGCAGTAGTTGACGGCAACGTCAACGGACGGGGATTGTACAAAGCGGCGGTTCGTCACCATCGTCGGGCCCGGCGGCGGGCTTGGTGGGGTCGCGGAGGGCGTTGCCGAGGAGATCGATGGCGTTACGCTGGAGGCGTAGACGGACGTGGGCGTACACCGTCGCGGTCACCCCGATGTGGGCATGACCCAACAGTTCCTTGATGACGACGAGTTCGACGCCCTGTTCCAGGAGGAGGGTCGCCGCCGAGTGGCGGAGGTCGTGGAACCGGATGCGTCGGAGCCTGGCCCGGCGGAGCAGGGCGGTGAAGTGCCGGGTGAGGGTGGCTCCCTCGATCGGGGCTCCGTCGGGCCGGGTGAAGACGTAGCCGCTGTTCTTCCAGCCCGCGCCCACCGCTTCGCGTTCCTGGCGCTGCTGGTCGCGATGCCGGTCGAGGGAACGCAGACACGGTGTGGGCAGCGCGATGCGCCGCTCGGAGCTCTGGGTCTTGGTCGGCAGGGCGGTCAGGCCGCCGGAGTTGGTGCGTTGGAGGGTGCGGCGGATGCTGGCGGTGCCGCCGGCCAGGTCGAGGTCTTCCCAGCGCAGGCCGAGGAGTTCGCCCTTGCGGAGCCCGGTGCGAAGCGCGAGCTCGAACAACGCGTGCAGCCGATGGCCGTGGGTGGCGGCCAGGAACACGCGCGCCTCCTCCGTGGTGAGGGGTTCGAAGCGGCGGGGCCGGGGGGTGCCCATGCGGACGTTGCGGGCGACGTTGCGCGGGATCTCCTCCTCACGGACGGCGTGCTCCAAGGCGGACTTGAGCACGGAGTGCATGTAGGCCAGCGTCAGCGGGGAGAGGCGCTTGTGGCAGCACTTCCCGACGGCGCAGCACAGCGGCTGGTCGCGGGTGGTGTCGAGGCCGCGTGCGCAGCACTGGCAGGTGGTGCGGAGTTGGTCGAGCCAGGTGCGGACGTCCTTGGCGGTGAGCTTGGCGAGCTTCTTCCGTCCCAGGCCGGGGATGAGGTAGAGGCGGGTGCAGGCGGTGTAGCGGGTGTGGGTGTTCTCGCGGAGCCGGTGGACGGCGACGGTCTCCAGCCAGTAGGTGAGGAACGCTGCGACGCTGCCCTGTGCGGAGGGGGCGGGGGACGCCGCGGTTGCTGGTGGCGATCTTCTCGGTGAGCTTGGCCAGGGCGTCCTTGCGGGTGCTGCCGTAGACGCGGACGCGCTTGCGAGTGTCGCGGGGGGCGAGGACGTAGCCGTGGGCTTCCCAACGGCCGTCCTTGCGCTGGTAGACGGTGCCGTCCCCGTTGGCGCGGCTGCGGCGGGAGGCGGGGGTGTCGCTGGGGGGGTAGACATCAGGCGACTTCCCGTTCGAGTCAGGTGCGGATGAAATCTGGCCGCCCGGACGAACCACTGAGTAATCGGGCAGAACCTCACCACGAACCGGCCACGTGCCCTCTCCTCCCAAGCCCGACGGCAGCAGAGGGGAGTACGCCGCCACATGGGATGATTCCGTTATTCCGCGCAGCAACAACGCCCAACTACCGTCTGCCTACGTGGCATCGGGGTTGTGGCCGAACGCCGATCTCCTCGACGCGCACCGGCGAGCGCGCACTACGGGCAGGCCCTCGCCCGCAACCTCGAACAGGCAATGCGGAACCGGACTCTCAGTGTCCGACGACCCGGGGAACTCTCGGGCGTCTCCCACACGACGGTCAGCCGCCTCCTCCGCAGCTTGGTGCTGTGCGATATCGGCACCCTCGCCACACTCGAAACAGCCCTGCACACCGACCTGTGGCCGGGAGTCGCCGCGCTGCCCTCAGCCTCCGCCGCAAGCACGAAACGCTCCCATGGAGCCAGCTAGCATCATCGTCCCTGCACTCGGGGGAAGGCCCCTGTGAGCTGCATAGAGGTCAGTTCCGTTCCCGGAACGAACGCGCTCCGTTCCGAAGCACCCGAGAACGCCCCTCCGGGCCTGCGCATTCACCAATGTCCACAAGCCGCCAATGAGGCGGGGCCGGTCCCGGGGGACGTGGCGTGGTCGGCGGCGGGCCGACCGCTGACAGACTAGCGGATCGTGCCGGTGGGCGGGGCTGGGCGGGGCTGTGGGGGCTGGGCCGTGGGGGGTGCTGCGGCACGGCGGGGTGGGAGCCTGGCGACCGACCGGGCCCGGGTGCGGGAGGATGCGAGGACTGACGGTGCGTGAGGGGGCGGGCGTGGCGGGTGTGGAGGGTGCGGTGCGGGTGCAGCGGTTGGCGCAGGTCGCGGTGGGGTGTGCCGGGGCCGCGGTGGTGGTGCTGGTGCTGATGGTGGGCTGGCGCGGGCTGGGGGTGGTGCTGGCCGGGGCGATCGGGCTGGGGGTGGCGGCGGCCGGGGCCTGGTGGGCGGTGGCGCACCGGGGGGCGGCCCGGGTGGCCGGGGCGGTGCTGGCGGTGGCGGCGCCGGTCTGGGTGCTGGGTTTCCTGGTGCAGAGCGGGCTGGGGTTGGAGGCGGTGCTGACGGTCTCGCTCTGGGCGGGCGGGATGGCCGCCGCGACCGAGGCGCTGCGGCTGGACAAGCGGGCGCGGCGGGCCGCGCAGGTGCCGTCGGCGCCGCGGGCACTGAAGCCCGTGTTGATCATGAACCCGAAGTCCGGCGGCGGGAAGGTGGAGAAGTTCGACCTGGTGCGGAGGGCGGAGGCGCTCGGGGCCAGGGTGCTGCTGCTGGACGGACAGGACGTCTCCGCGCTGGCCCGGCGGGCGGTGGCCGAGGGGGCGGACCTGCTCGGGGTCGCGGGCGGGGACGGGACGCAGGCGCTGGTGGCGGAGGTGGCGGCCGAGCACGACCTGCCGTTCCTGGTCATCTCGGCCGGCACCCGCAACCACTTCGCGATGGACCTCGGCCTGGACCGCAACGACCCGTCCACCTGTCTGGACGCACTGACCGACGGCGTGGAGCTGACGGTCGATCTGGGGACGGTCGCGGACCGCCCGTTCGTGAACACGGTCTCCTTCGGCGCCTATGCCGAGATCGTGCAGAGCCCGGACTACCGCGACAACAAGACGGTGACCGCGCTCGGCGCGCTGCCCGACCTGCTGGCCAACAAGATCGGCGCCCGGCTCACCGCCGAGGCCGACGGCACCCGGCTGACGGACCCCCAGGCCCTGCTGGTGAGCAACAACCCCTACGAGACCGGCGACCTGCTCGGCGCGGGCAGCCGCCCCCGGCTGGACACCGGCCGGCTGGGGGTGCTCTGCCTGAAGGTGGAGGGTGCGGCGCAGGCGGTCGAGCTGGCGCTGCGCGGGGAACAGGCGCAGGGGCTCACGGTGCTGACGTCCCGTGAGGTGACGGTCCGGGCGGAGGCCGGGACGGACACCATCCCGGTGGCGGTGGACGGCGAGGCCCTGACGCTGCCGACGCCGGTGCGCTGCACCGTCCGCGCGGGGGCGCTGCGGGTCCGGGTGCCGCGGGACCGGCCGGGCGCGGAGCCGGTGGCGCCGCTGCGCGACTGGCGGCGGGTCTGGCAGCTGGCCTCGGGCGAGGCGGCGTCCTGATGGCGGGGCGCGGGCACGGGCACGGGCGTGGAGCACGGGCTCCGGGGCGGCCCGGAGACGGGCCCGAACGGGTGCCGGTGCGAGGGCCGGAGCTGATGGTGCGTGAGGATGGCGGGGAGACGAGGGAGGTGACGGTCGATGCGTAGCCCGACGACCGGTAGGTGGTGGCCGCTGTCGCAAGCGGTGGTGCTGGACCTGGCGGCGCTGGACCGCTCGGTGTACGGCGCGGTGGCGGCGACGCCGACGCCCGCGCTGGACGGGGTGATGCGGCGGCTGTCGGCGGCGGCCGACCACTCGAAGCTGTCGTTCGCGGTGGCCGGGCTGCTGGCACTGCGCGGCGGTTCGGCGCGGCGGGCGGCGGTGCTCGGGGTGGCGGCGATCGGGCTGGCCTCGGCCACCGCGAACCTGCTGGGCAAGAACCTGGTGCGGCGCGAACGGCCGGACCGGGCAGGGGCGCTGGTGCCCGAGGCCCGGCACGTCCCGATGCCGTCCTCGGCCT
Organism: Kitasatospora albolonga; assembly: GCF_039535905.1. Classification (GTDB taxonomy): domain Bacteria; phylum Actinomycetota; class Actinomycetes; order Streptomycetales; family Streptomycetaceae; genus Kitasatospora; species Kitasatospora albolonga. The sequence goes on from NZ_BAAAYB010000037.1 coordinate 12,296, forward strand.
CCTTCCCCTCCGGACACTCCGCCTCGGCCTTCGCCTTCGCGGTGGCGGTCGGCGCCGAACTGCCCTCGGCGGCCGTCCCGCTCGCCCTGCTGGCGGCCACCGTCGCATACTCGCGGGTCCACACCGGGGTCCACTACCCGGGCGACGTGGTGGCCGGCTCCCTGCTGGGCGTCGCCGCGGCCACGACGGTCCGCCTGGCGGGCACGGGCACCTTCGGCCCGTCACCCCGGACCAGCTGACACCCCGTCGACGGCGGAGGCGGACGGCCCTGAGGCACGGCCACAGCGCCGCCGGCAACTCCGGACCACCGGGGTTGCCGGGCCACCGGCGGCCCACAGGCCGAGCGGACCGAGCGGACCGAGCAGCCGCACGGGCCGAACCAACCCCTCCGCCCCGCCGAAGACGCCCGGCGACCCCACACCGCCCCCGCCGGAGGCGAGTGAGCACCACCCCACGGAGACGGCGAGCTCACCCCACGACGGGACGAGGCGGGCATCCCCCAGCGCCCCGCCCACCCCCGCCGGAGGCGAGTGAGCACCGCCACAGGCTGACGTCCTGCCGCCCGGGAATGGTGCGGTCAGGACCGGACCGGGAGGACGAGTTGACGGCGGAGCGGATGATCGGGCTGCTGGCGGATGCCGGGAGCTTCGAGTGCTGGGACGAACCGGTGCGGCCGCCGGAGGCGGATCCGGCGTACCGGGAGGCGCTGGAGCGCGCCCGGGAGCGGACCGGGATGGACGAGGCCGTGACGACCGGCGTGGCACGGGTGGCGGGGCGTCAGGTGGCTCTGGTGGTGTCGGAGTTCGGCTTCCTGGGCGGTTCGATCGGGGTGGCCACCGCCGAGCGGATCACCCGGGCGGTGGAGCGGGCCACGGCCGCGCGGCTGCCGCTGCTGGCGCTGCCGGTCTCGGGCGGGACCAGGATGCAGGAGGGCACCGCCGCGTTCCTCTGCATGGTGCGGATCACCGCCGCCGTCCAGGCCCACCGGGCGGCCGGTCTGCCCTACCTGACGTACCTGCGCAGCCCGACCATGGGCGGGGTGTTCGCCTCCTGGGGCACCCTCGGCCATCTGGTGCTGGCCGAGCCGGGGGCCCGGCTGGGCTTCCTCGGGCCGCGGGTGTACCGGGAGCTGCGCGGGGTGGAGCTCCCGGAGGAGGTGCAGCGGGCCGAGACCCTGGTGGCGCACGGTCTGGTCGACGGCGTCGTCCCGCCGGAGCGGCTGGCGCGGACGGTGGCCCGGGCCCTCGCGGTGCTCGCCGACCCGCCCGGACCGGCCGGGCTGCCCGACCCGGAACGGCCGGCGGAGCCGGTGGACGCCTGGGAGGCCGTGCTCCGCAGCCGCGCCCCGGACCGCCCGGGGACGGAGGCCGTGCTCGCGGCCGCCGACCTCGGCCTGCTGGAGCTGGCCGCGCCGGACTCCGCGCTGGTCCGGGCGCTGGCCCGGTTCGGCGGGCAGCCGGCCGTGGTCGTGGGGCAACGGGCGGGCGCCGAGCGGCCGTTCACCGCCGCCGATCTGCGCAGCGTGCGCCGGACCGCCCGGCTGGCCGAGCAGCTGGGCCTGCCGCTGGTGACGCTGGTGGACACCTCGGGGGCCGAACTCTCCGTGCAGGCCGAGCTGGACGGCCTGGCGCTGGAGATCGCCCGGACCCTGGAGACGCTGGTCGCACTGCGCACACCCGTCCTGGCGGTGCTGCTCGGCCAGGGTTCGGGCGGCGGGGCCCTGGCCCTGCTGCCGGCCGACACCGTGCTGGCGGCGGCCAGCGGCTGGCTGGCCCCGTTGCCGCCGGAGGGCGCCTCGGCGATCGTGCACCGGGACGGCGGGCACGCCGCGGAGCTGGCCCGCGCCCAGGGCATCGGGGCGGCCGACCTGGTCGCGGCGGGCCTGGTGGACCGGGTACTGCCGGAGGGCGACGACGAGGGCCCCGGCCCCGGCTTCGCCAACCGGGTCGCCCACGCCATCGGTACGGGCCTCGCCGACCTGACGGCCCGTCCGGACGAGGAGCGGCTGGCGGCCCGCGCCGCCCGCCACCGACGGCTCGGCGGCAGCGCCTGAACCCACCCCCGACCGTCCCGTGGCACACCCGCCGGGTGACGGCCCGTCCGGACGCGCGCACCGGCCGTCGCCCACGCTGCCGTCCACCCGCCCCGTCCACCCGCCCCGGCCCCGCGACCCGACGCCCCGAAGGCTCGACCGCCCCGCCACACCCCCTCGGGTGACGGAACGTCAGGCCCCGGTCGCGGCCCGCCCTCGCCCGGGTGAGGATGGCCGTGGGGGACGGCCGAGCCAGTGGGAGTGGGAGGTACGGGTGACCGGTTCGCTGCCCAGCGCGGGTGAGGAGCCCTCACCGCAGCAACCCCCACCGCAGCAGCCCTCACCTCCGCGGCCGGGCCGGTCGGCCCGGTTCAAGGCCCGGCTGGCCGTGCTGGCCACCACCGCCAAGGGACTGCCGGACCGGGTGCCGATCGTCGGCCGGGCCGTCGGCCAGCTGATCCGGGTCAACCTGCTGGACAACGCCACCCGGCTGGCCGCCCAGGCCTTCCTCAGTGCGCTGCCCGCGCTCTTCGTGGTGGCGGTCTTCGCCCCCGCCTCGGTCCGGGACGGCGTGGTCGGCTCGCTCCGGGACCAGCTGGGCCTCCAGGGCGAGGCGCAGCAGCAGGTGCGGCAGCTGCTCTCGGCCGGCAACGACGACGTGACCCAGAGCTTCGGGTGATCGGCGCGCTGGTCACCCTGCTCTCGGCCACCGCGCTGAGCCGGGCCATGCAGCGGGTCTGCGAGCGCTGCTGGGACCTGCCCAAGTCGGGGGTTCGGCTGGCCGCCTGGCGCTGGCTGGCCTGGTTGGCGGCCTTCCTGGCCTTCCTGGTCTTCCAGTCGCCGGTCCGGGAGGGCTTCGGGGCCGGGGCCTGGCTGGGACTGCCGCTCTACCTGGTGCTGGCCACCGTCCTCTGGTGGTGGACCCAGCACCTGCTGCTGGGCAACCGGGTGCGCTGGTACCCGCTGCTGCCCGGGGCGCTGCTCTGCGGGGTGGCCGCCCTCGGCCTGGGCCTGGCCGCCAAGGTCTACCTGCCCGGGCGGTGACCCAGAGCGTGGACCGGTTCGGCCCGTACGGCGTGGTGTTCACGTCCCTGAGCTGGTTGATCGTGCTGTTCACCGCCATCACCCTCGCCATCTCGCTCGGCCGGGTGATCGCCGAGGAGCCCGCCCTGGAGCGCCTGCTCGGAACACCGGACGAGCCCGGCCGCTGGGGCGGCCGGGCTCGCTGAGGGGGTACGGAAGGAGCGTCAGAGCAGGCGCAGCAGCCGGGACGCGATCGACGGCGGCGCCAGGTCCGACTGGAGCGTGACGGGCACCTCGACCCGGTCCTCGCCCTCGCCGGCCGCGATGGTGCCGACCTGGGTGCCGGCCTTGGCGGAGTGGCCGAGGCCCTCGGTCCGCATGGTGAGCTCGGCCTTCACGCCGGACCAGCCGGCCACCGTCAGGTCCTTGGCGGCGACCACCGGGACGGTGCCGCCGAGGCCGTCGTCCACGCGGCCGACCACCTCGCCCTGCTTGGCCAGGGTCTGGCCGGTGAGGCCGTTCTGCGCGCTGGTGATGATCTTCTGACTGGCCGTCTGGGCGGCCTTCAGCAGGTTGTCGGTGGCGGTCGCGGGCTGGCCCAGGGTGACGCCGAGGATCAGCCGCTTGGTGCCGCCGATGTCCTTGGTGGCGGCCCACATCAGGCAGGAGCCGGCGGGGGTGCTGGAGCCGGTCTTGACGCCGATCACGCCGTTGCGGGCGGAGAGCAGCCCGTTGGTGTTGTAGATCCGCTGGTTGTTGAAGGTCATGTCCGGGGTGGCGACCACCTGGCGGAACACGTCGTCGTCCATCACCTCGCGGGCCAGCTTGAGCTGGTCCTTCGCGGTGCTCTTGGTGTTGTTGTCGTAGCCGGCCGGGTCGGCGTAGGTGGTGTTGGTCATGCCGAGCGCCTTGGCCTCGGCGTTCATCTTCTCCACGAACGCGGCCTCGGAGCCGGAGTCCCAGCGGGCCAGCAGGCGGGCCACGTTGTTGGCCGAGGGCAGCATCAGCAGTTCGAGCGCCTCGTACTCGGTCAGCTTCTGACCCTCGGTCAGCTGGGCGCGGGACTCGTCGGTGTTGGCCGACTCGGCCGCGGCCTGCTTGTCCACCGTGATGACCGGGCCGGGCTCGCCCTTCTTCAGCGGGTGGGCCTTGAGGATCAGGTGGGCGTTCATCACCTTGGTGACGCTGGCGATCGGCGCGGGGGTCTCCGGGCCGGAGCTGCCCAGGCTGCCGACCCCGACCACCTCGGCGGCGGCCTGGCCCTTGGCGGGCCACGGCACCGTCAGCTGGTCGCCGGAGAAGGTGTAGGAGCCGGCCAGCGAGAGCTTGGTCCTCGGGTCCGGCAGCGGGCGCAGCAGCTGGGCCACCACCACCGCGCCGATCACCACGGCCAGGAAGACCGTCCAGATGGTGATCCGCTTGACCGCCCTTCGGAACGGCGAGACCGGACGGGCGGAGAGCGCGGCCAGCACCTCCATCGCCTCGGAGGTGGTCTCCGGCACCGGAGCGGGCTCCGGCTCGACCACCGGGGGCGCGCTCGGCTCGGGGACGGTCCAGGCCTGCACCGGCGGCTTCACCGGGGCGGGCTTCTCGAACTTCTCGGCCACCGCGGGCGGCGCGACAGGCGTGGCCGACGGCTCGACGGGTACGGCCGGCGACGCGACGGGTACGGCGGCCGGCTCGGCGGGCGCGACCGGCTCGGCGGATTCCCGCACGTCAGCGGCCTCCACCTGCTCCGCAGGCTCCGCCTCCCCCACGGCGGCGGCCACGGGATTCTTCGCCACCGGCTCGGCGACGGCCTCGGCAGCGGGCTCCTCCGCGGGCTCCTCCGCGGTCGGCTCGGCAGCCGGCTCGGCGGCCTCCCCGGTGCCCTTGTCGGCAGCCTTCGCGGCGGCCGGTTCGACCCGCTCCGCAGGCTCCGCGGGCTCGGTGTCCTCGTCCGGCACCCGCAGGTGCGTGGTCGCGTTGTCCACCGGCAGTCTCAGCATGGTGGTCCGACTGTCCACATCACGGACCCTCAGCTGGACGGTGGAGCCGTTCGGAGCCGCCTCGGCGGCCGCCTCCCCCTCCACCGTTTCCCCGTCGCGCCGCACCTTGTCGGGGGACTCGCCCACGTAACCCATCCTCCTCGTCCGCCGGACCGGCCGGGGCAGATTTCCGCCCGCCGGTTAGCTCTCCAGTCTCCGCTACCGGGACCGTAACGACCGTCACACCCCGCCCGACCGGCCGTTATTCGCTCGGACCGGCCCGTCCGGGGGCATTCCCTGCCTCAGACGCCGGCCCCGGCGGGCCCGGTTCCCGCCCCCACCGCCAGGTCACAATTCGGAGGCGTACTCGACAAGCCGCTGTGAGAGGCGTCACTCTGTCATTCATCCACGCGGGGAGGCTTGGATGGGCAAGAGCCGCAGAACTATTCCCGAGGAACTCCTGTTGCTCGCCCTGGACCCGACCACGGGTACCACGGCGCAGCCGCAGACCCTCGACCTCGGACTCGCCGGGGCACAGCTCGTCGAGCTGTCCCTGGCCGGAAGGATCGTCCCTGACGGGGACCGGATCGCCGTGGTGATGGCACGGCCGACCGGTGATCCGACCTTGGACCACGCACTGGAACTGCTGCGCCGTCGTGGCAGTGCGGTGCGGGCTGCACACTGGATCGGCGGGCCCCGGCTGGGGCTACGGCAGACCTACCTGGCGCACCTGGAGCGGTGCGGCATGGTGACTGCCGTGCCGGGCCAGGTGTGCGGCGTGCTGCCGACGACGCGGTACCAGGCGTCGGACGACTGCACCAACGCCGCCATCAAGCAGCGGCTGGACACCGCGATCCGGACCGGGGTCCCACCGGACCCCAGGACGGCCGCGCTGGCCGCGCTGGCGCACGCCGTCGGCCTGGGCAAGCACCTCTACCCGGGCAACGAGGGCCGGTCGTCGCGGTCACGGCTGCGCGACCTGATCCGGTACGACCCGCTCGGCGGCATGGTCGCCCACGCGGTGATGGACGTTCAGAACGGCCTGCCGGGGCAGGCCCGGGGTGCGGCTCCGGCCCGTCCCGCGGTCACCGGCCATCCCGTGCCGAGCCGTCCGACCGCGGGCGGCAACGGCCGGGGCCTGGCGGGCCGGGCGGTGGCGCGCTGACCCCAGCGCGCGGCCGGCCGGGTGCGGCACCGCGGCACCACCTCGCACGAGCTCTCGGGGCGGCCGCTCCAGACAGTTGGTCAACTGTCTGGAGCGGCCGCCCCGTTGGCGTCTCCGGAGCCGGATCGCCATTACCGTACGGGTGACCGTGGACGCAAGGGCCACGATCCCGTTTGAGTGCTTTTACGATGGTCTGTTCTTGTGAGCGGAGGTCATTCCCCCACGCCAGGGCGGGTCGAGATGACATGCTGCTCCACGTCAGGGGGGTTGGTACCAATTTCCACACTCTTCCGAGGCGCACCTCATCCGGGTGCGCCAGAGGTACGGCCGGAGGTCGACGTGTCCGCCAACATCAATCCGACGGTCCGGCGCCGCCGACTGGGCGCCGAACTGCGGCGCCTGCGCGAGCAGAAGGGCATGACGGCCGAGGAGGTGGCCGGCCGCCTGATGGTCTCCCAGTCGAAGATCAGCCGCCTGGAGAACGGCCGCCGCTCGATCAGCCAGCGCGACGTCCGCGACCTGTGCGACGTCTACGAGGTCACCGACGAGCGGATCCGGGCGGGGCTGATGGAGATGGCCAGGGAGTCGCGCCAGCGCGGCTGGTGGCACGAGTTCGGGGACATCCCGTACTCGGTCTACATCGGCCTGGAGGCCGAGGCCAGTTCGATCCGCGCCTACGAGTCCTCCTTCGTCCCGGGGCTGTTGCAGACCCGGGAGTACGCGGCGGCCGTCGTCGAGGGCACCCAGCCGGACACCGACGCCGGAGCGGTGCAGCGGCGCGTCGAGGTGCGGATGAAGCGGCAGAGCCGGATAAACGGTGAGAACCCGCTGGGCAGCCTCTGGGTCGTGGTGGACGAGGCGGTGCTGGCCCGCGAGGTCGGCAGCCCGATGGTGATGGCCGATCAGCTGCACCAGCTGATCGAACTGAGCGAGCGTCCGAACATCAACCTTCAGGTCATCCCGTTCCGCCACGGGGCCCATCCCGGCATGACCGGGACATTCTCCCTGATGGAGTTCCCGGAGTCGGCGGATTCGACGGTCGTCTACTTCGAAGGAGTGACGGCCGACCTCTACCTGGAGAAGGACGCCGACGTCCGCCGCTATACCAATCTGTACGACCACCTGCGGGCCGCAGCGCTCAGCGTGGCGGAGAGCCGCACACTGATCAGATCCTATGCAGAGGGGTTCAAGAGATGAGCACCACGTCCACGCAAGGCAGTCTCACCTGGCGCAAGAGCAGCCACAGCGGCGGCAACGGGGCCTGCGTCGAGATCGCCGTGCCGAACGGCTCCACCATCGCCGTCCGGGACTCCAAGGACCCCGAGGGCCCGCAGCTGCACTTCTCGAACGCGGCCTGGGCCGCCTTCGCCACCGCCACCGCGGCCGGCGACTTCGGCCGGATCTGACCCGCCCTCAGCAGCGCCCCCGACGGACGCGGTGCCCGGTCAGACCGGGTACCGCTCCGTCCAGGCACGGCCCCGCAGTTCGCCGCCGTGCAGCAGCTCCAGCACGAAGTCGTCGGCCAGCTCCAGCAGCGTCCCCCGGCCCTCCAACTCGGCCACCAGCTCCGGCGGCAGCGCCGTCTCCCCGTGCACCACGCCCAGCAGGCCGCCGCAGAGCGCCCCGGTCGAGTCGCTGTCCCCCGAGTGGTTGACCGCGAGCAGCAGGCCGGACTTCACGTCGTGCGCCACCAGCGCGCAGTAGACCCCGATCGACAGGGCCTCCTCGGCCGCCCAGCCCTCCCCCAGCTCCTCGACCCGCGCCGCCCCCGGCTCCCCGGCCCGGACGGCGTCCAGCGCCCGGCGCAGCGCCGCCGTCGTCTCCTCGTGCCCCGGGTGGTCGGAGAGCGTGGCCAGCGCCTGGTGCACCCCCTCCTCCAGCGTCCCGCCCCGGGCGGCCGCGTGCACGATCACCGCGAAGGCGCCCGCCGACAGGTAGGCCGCCGGATGACCGTGCGTCAGCACCGAGCACTCCACCGCCAACTGGAACACCAGCGCCGGGTCCCAGGCCGTCAGCAGGCCGAACGGAGCCGACCGGACCACCGCCCCGCTCCCCCGGGCGTCCGGGTTGCGCGGCTCGCCCAGGCTGCCCGGCACGGCGGCCTCCGGCCCCGAGAGCGCGGCCAGCGCGGCCGGCTCCGGCGAGCGCTGCGCGTACAGCCACTCCTGCCGCCCCAGCCAGCCGAGGTCCGCCCGGCGCTCGTCCGGGCCCCAGTCGTGTTGGGTCGCGGCCCAGCGCAGGTACGCCCGGTGAACGTCGGTCGGCGGGTGCCAACTGCCGCCGTCCCGCTGGGCGTGCGCCCGTATCAGGCCCTCCACCGTGAACAGGGTCAGCTGGGTGTCGTCGGTGACGGTCCCCGGGCGGCCGTACGCGGCCACGTAGCCCGTCACTCCGTCAGGTCCGTGGGCCGCCAGGATCTTCTCCAGCGAATCGCCCTCGATCCCGGCCCCGAGCGCGTCTCCGATCGCACCGCCGAGCAGGCAGCCGCGGACCCGGCTGCGGAAGTCCTGCTGCTGGGCACGGGACCACAAGGCCATCACGGGTACGGCACCTCTTCTCGACACGCCGCGCACCGCCCCCCCGGAGCGCGCCCTCGCACTGTATTCGAATACCTCACCACGGGGCGCCGCGGTCCGGAACACCAGCCCTTCACAGACTGTTGCCACCGCGCCATCCGCGGGCCACCGGGCCACATCCCGGCTTCCTACCGTCCGCTCCATGACCACCACCCGCACCCGGTTCGCCGTCGCCGTCGCCCTGACCGGCGCCCTCACCCTCGGCACCACCGCGCTGGCCACCTCCCCCGCCCTGGCCGACTCCGCCGGCCACCACGCCCAGCAGTCCGCGCACCGCATCCCGTTCACCGCCGCCACCGTCACCCAGCGGGCCGACGGCACCTTCACCCTGACCTGGGCCGCCCCCACCGCCCGCAGGGTCACCGTCTACGCGGGCACCGACCGCGACGCGATCCGCCACCGCACCGCCGTCGCCCGCGGCGCCGGCTCGGCCACCGTGACCGTCTCCGGCCTGGCCGCCGCCGACCGCTGGTACTTCGAGCTCGTCCCGGACCGCGGCGAGTCCCTGACCGTCGCCGACCGCTCCCTGCACCTCGCCTCCGCCCCCAACTTCCGCGACGCGGGCGGCTACCGCACCGCCGACGGCCGCTGGGTGAAGATGGGCGAGGTCTACCGCTCGGACGACCTCTCCAAGCTCACCGACGCCGACCTGGCCAAGCTCCAGCGCCTGGGCATCCGTCAGGTCTTCGACCTGCGCACCCCGGCCGAGCAGAAGGCCGCCCCCGACCGCGTCCCGGCCGGCGCCACCGTCACCTCCGCCAACGTGCTCGGCGTCGAGGACACCGGCGCCTTCAACGTCACCTCCCCGCAGGCCGCGGTGCAGGCGATGATCGACGCCGAGAAGGTCATGGTCTCGGCGGCCAGCGCCAAGTCCGCCTACCGCGGCGTCCTGCGGGCCGCGGACGACCGCGGCGCGGTGCTCTTCCACTGCACCGCCGGCAAGGACCGCACCGGCTGGGCGGGCGCCTCCCTGCTCACCGCGCTCGGCGTCCCGAAGGCCACCGTCGAGGCGGACTACCTGGCCAGCAACGACTACCGCGCCGCCGCCAACGCCGCGGTCCTCTCCCACCTCCCGGCGTCGTACCAGGCGATCTACAAGCCGCTCCTCGACGTCCGCCCCGAGTACCTCAACTCCGGCTACGACGAGGTCACCGCCAAGTACGGCACCTTCGACCGCTACCTCAAGAACGGCCTCGGCCTCGACCGCACCGAGCTCCGCCACCTCCAGGACCGGCTCCTCGTCGGCTGAGGCTTCGGCCCGGGGCCGGAGGCCCCAGGGGCGCGGGGAACTGCGCGCAGGGGAACGGCAGCACCTGCAACTGGCTGACGGAGCTTCAGTTGCCGGTGGGCCGCCTCCCGACCCGCGCAGTTCCTCGCGCCCCTGGGTCGCTGCATGGACCCGCGCCCGCGAAAGTACTAGCCGACGACCGGAAGCAGCGCCGGCAGGTGCCCGTCCGAGGCCAGGGCGGCCGCCCGCCGTTCGGGCGGGACCTCGCCGTAGGTGGTGGTGCGCTGCCGGTGCGGACGCCCGGCCGCCTCGGCGATCGCCTCCAGCTGACGGACCGACATGTAGCTCCCGTACGAGGACCCGGCCATCCGCGAGATGGTCTCCTCCATCAGGGTGCCGCCCAGGTCGTTGGCCCCGGAGCGCAGCATCTCCGCCGCCCCCTCCGCCCCGAGCTTGACCCAGCTGGTCTGCACGTTGCGGATGTGCGGGTGCAGCAGCAGCCGCGCCATCGCCATCACCGCCCGGTTGTCCCGCGCCGTCGGCCCGGGCCGCGCGATCCCCGCCAGGTACACGGGGGCGTTGGTGTGCACGAACGGCAGCGTCACGAACTCCGTGAACCCGCCCGTCCGTTGCTGGATCTCCGCCAGCAGCCGCAGGTGCGCCAGCCAGTGCGAGGGGTTGTCCACGTGCCCGTACATCATCGTGGAGGACGAGGGGATCCCCAGCTCGTGGGGCCGTGCTCACCACCTCGACCCAGGTCGCGGCGGGCAGCTTCCCCTTGGTCAGCACCCACCGGACCTCGTCGTCGAGGATCTCCGCCGCCGTCCCCGGGATGGAGTCCAGCCCGGCCTCCTTGGCGGCCGCCAGCCACTCCCGGATCGAGAGCCCGGTCCTGGTCGCCCCGTTGACGACCTCCATCGGGGAGAAGGCGTGCACGTGGATGCCGGGCACCCGGGCCTTCACCGCCCGGGCGATGTCGAAGTACGCGGTGCCCGGGAGGTCGGGGTGGATCCCGCCCTGCATGCAGACCTCCGTCGCCCCCACCTCCCACGCCTGCTGGGCCCGGTCGGCGACCTGCTCCAGTGACAGGGTGTAGGCGTCGGCGTCGGTGCGCCGCTGGGCGAAGGCGCAGAACCGGCAGCCGGTGTAGCAGACGTTGGTGAAGTTGATGTTCCGGGTGACGCAGTAGGTGACCTCGTCGCCCACCGCGTCCCGCCGGACCGCGTCGGCGATCGAGCAGAGCGCGTCCAGTGCCGGGCCGTCCGCCTGGAAGAGCGCCAGCGCCTGGGCGTCGGTCAGCTTCTCGGGGTCGTCGGCCGCCTGCGCCAGTGCCGCCCGCAGGTCACCCGGCAGCCGCTCGGGGGCGGTCAACCCGGCGGCCTGCTCGCGCAGTTCGGCCCAGTCGCCGTAGACCTCCTCGAAGTCCCCGCGCCGGTCCCCGGTCCGCCCGGCCCCGTCGATCTCGCGGTGCAGCTCGGTGCGCCCGCGTGCGGTGAGCGGCTCGTCCGGCTCCTGCCAGGGCAGTCCGACCGGCAGTGCGTCCTCCCGGGCCAGGCCGGTCTCCGGGTCGGCCAGCGCCCGCACGTGCGGCAGGACCCGGGGGTCGATCCACGGCTCGCCGCGCAGCAGGTACTCCGGGTACACCGTCAGCCGCTCGCGCAGCGCGAAGCCCTCGGCCGCGGTGCGGGCGGCCAGCTCCTCGATGTGCGGCCAGGGCCGCTCCGGGTTGACGTGATCGGGCGTCAGGGGCGAGACGCCGCCCCAGTCGTCGATGCCCGCGCCGATGATCAGCGGGTACTCCTCGTCCACCAGGTTCGGCGGCGCCTGGATCCGCGCACCCGGGCCGAGCACCAGCCGGGCCACCGCGATGCAGGCGGCCAGCTCCTCCAGCTCGGCGTCGGGCATGGCCCGCATCGCGGTGTCGGGCTTGGCCCGGAAGTTCTGCACGATGACTTCCTGGAGGCCCTGGTAGCGCCGGGCGGTGCGGCGGATCGCGAACAGCGCGTCGGCCCGCTCCTCGTGGGTCTCGCCGATGCCGATCAGCACGCCGGTGGTGAACGGCACGGCGCTGCGGCCCGCGTCCTCCAGCACCCGCAGCCGGACGGCCGGCTCCTTGTCGGGAGAGCCGTGGTGCGGGCCGCCGGGCTCGGACCAGAGCCGGGTGGCGGTGGTCTCCAGCATCATGCCCATCGAGGGGGCCACCGGCTTGAGCCGCTGGAAGTCGGTCCAGGACAGCACCCCGGGGTTGAGGTGCGGCAGCAGCCCGGTCTCCTCCAGCACCCGCACGGCCATCGCCCGCACGTAGGCCAGGGTGTCGTCGTAGCCGTGCGCGTCCAGCCACTCGCGGGCCTCGGGCCAGCGGTCCTCGGGGCGGTCCCCGAGGGTGAAGAGCGCCTCCTTGCAGCCGAGCGCGGCGCCCTGCCGGGCGGTCTCCAGCACCTCGTCGGGCGACAGGTAGAGGCCGTGGCCGTCCTTGCGGAGCTTGCCGGGCACGGTGACGAAGGTGCAGTAGTGGCAGCGGTCCCGGCAGAGCCGGGTGAGCGGGATGAAGACCTTCTTCGAGTAGGTGATCACCCCGGGGCGGCCGGCCGCCAGCAGCCCCTGGTCGCGGACCCGGGCGGCGCTCGCGCACAGGTCGCGCAGGTCCTCGCCGCGGGCGTGGAGCAGCACGGCCGCCTCGGTGACGTCCAGCGCCACCCCGTCCCGTGCCCGGCGCAGGGCGCGGCGCATCGAACTGCTGGTGGGGCGGGGGTCGGTAGCGTCGTCCATGGGGCGACGATACCCAGAGCCGGAGGCGGTGTTCGTCCTTCGGCGGTAGCCGACCCTGAGACGTGCTCAGGGTCACGTGCACCGCTGGGAGTAGGCGGATCCGGCCCTCTGGAGCGATACCGGACGGGGGTCCCGTGGGTTCCAATGGAGGGGAAGCACGGCAGTTCTGACGTCTGACGAGGGGTAGGAAGTCATGGAACGGACCACGCGACGCAAGGCCGTCCGGGTGCTGGTGCCCGCCGGTGTGGTGGCGCTGACCGCCGCCGGGATCGGCCTCGTGCCCGCGATGGCCGGGGAGTCCGGGCCCAAGCTGCCCGAGCTGACGGCGGAGCAGGTGGTGGCCAAGGCGCTGGGATCCGACGCCCGGGCGCTCTCCGGCACCGTCAAGCTCAAGGCCGACCTGGGCCTGCCGACCCAGCTGCTGGGCGGGGCGCTGCCGGGCGGCGGGGCCCCCGGCGGGCACGGCGGCGGCCGGGGCGGCGGCGAGGGCTCGGAGGCCGACCCCGGGGCCAAGCTGCTCCAACTGCTGGGCGGCGAGCACACCCTGCGGATCGCGGTGGACGGCCCGGACCGCCAGCGGCTCGGCCTGATCGGCGGCCTGTCCGGCTACGAGCTGGTCCACAACGGCTCCGAGCTCTGGGCCTGGGACAGCAGGAGCAACGAAGCGGTGCACCTGACGGGTGCTCAGGCCGCCGAGCGGGCGAAGCCCGAGCTGCCGCTGCCGGTCACCCCGCAGGAGGCCGCGAAGAAGTTCCTGGAGCTGGGTGCTGACACCACCCAGGTCACCGTGGAGGGCACCACCACCGTGGCCGGGCAGGACGCCTACGAGCTGCGGGTGAAGCCCAAGCAGGGCGGCTCGACCATCTCCGAGGTGCGGATCGCCGTCGCGGCGGAGAACGGCGTGCCGCTCGCGGTGCAGGTCCGCTCCGGCTCCACCAAGGTGCTGGACGCCCGCTTCAGCGAGGTCTCCTTCGCCACCCCGTCGGCCGACACCTTCCGCTTCACCGCCCCCAAGGGCGCCAAGGTGACGGAGCAGAAGGCCGAGGAGGGCGTGGGCCACGAGAAGTGGCTGCAGAACGACTCACCCGACGCCAAGGCGGCCGAGGAGGCGCTCGGGAAGGCCGGGCAGGACGCGGACTTCAAGGTCACCGGCGAGGGCTGGACCACCGTGCTCAGCGCCAGGCTCCCCGCCGAGGCGGCGGGCGGCGAGGCCGGCGGCTTCGCCAAAGCGCTCGGCAAGCCGGTCGGCGGCGGCAGCCTGATCTCCACCAAGGTGGTCAACGTGCTGATCACCGACGACGGCCGGGTGTTCGCCGGCGCCGTCACCCCACAGGTGCTGCAGAGCGCGGCCGGGGCGAAGTGACCGACCTGTTGGAGCGGCCGGACGGCCGGGCGGCTGCGGGCCGCCCCGCCGCTCCGGCCGAGGTGATCCGCACCCGGGGGCTGACCAAGCGCTTCCCGGGCGGCCAACTGGCCGTGGACGGGCTGGACCTGACGGTGCCCCGGGGCAGCGTGTTCGGCTTCCTGGGGCCGAACGGCTCCGGCAAGACCACCACCATCCGGATGCTGATGGGCCTGATCACCCCCAGCTCCGGCGAGGCGGTGGTGCTCGGCGAGCCGATGCCGCGCGGCGCGGCCACCGTGCTCCCCCGGGTCGGCGCCCTGATCGAGGGCCCGGCCCTGTACGGCTTCCTGACGGGCCGTGACAACCTGGCCCGGTTCGACGCGGCCGATCCGACCACCGACCCGCGCACCCGGGCCCGCCGGGTCTCCGAGGCGCTGGACCGGGTCGGCCTGACGGCCGCCGCCGGCAAGAAGGCCCGGGCGTACTCGCTGGGCATGAAGCAGCGCCTGGGCCTGGCCTCGGCCCTGCTGCGCCCGCGCGACCTGCTGGTGCTGGACGAGCCGACCAACGGCCTGGACCCGCAGGGCATGCGGGAGATCCGGGCACTGGTACGGGAGTTGGCGACCGAGGGCTCCACCGTCTTCCTCTCCTCGCACCTGCTGGACGAGATCGAGCAGGTCTGCACCCACGCCGCCGTGATGTCCAAGGGCCGGCTGCTGGTGCAGGGCACGGTGCCCGAGCTGGCGGCCAGGGCGCAGGGCCGCCTGGTGGTTCGTACGCCGGACGTGGCGGCGGCCGCCGAGGTGCTGACCGCGCGTCAGGTCCCCGACGTCCGGGGCGGCGAGGGCTCGCTCTCCGCCGCCGCCCCCGCCGAGGAGGAGCTCGCCGGGCTCTGCGCGGCGCTGGTCGCGGCGGGAGTGCGGGTGCAGGGCTTCGGAGTGGAGCGCGGCACGCTGGAGGACGCCTTCGTGGCACTGACCGGGGAGGGATTCGATGTCGCGGGCTGAGGCACTCACCGACGCACCGGCGCGGCTTCCGGCCGCGCTCTCGACCTCACTGCTGCGCAGCGAGCTGGCGCTGACCTTCCGGCGGGCCCGGACGGTCACCCTGCTGGCCATCCTGGCCGCCCTGCCGGTGCTGATCGGCGTGGTGATCAAGTGGCAGACCGACGGCGAGGGCGGCGGCGGCCCGGCCTTCATCGCCCAGGTGACCCAGAACGGCGTGTTCCTGGTCTTCACTTCACTGGCCGTCACCCTGCCGGTCTTCCTGCCGATGACGGTGGGCGTGGTGGCGGGCGACGCGATCGCGGGCGAGGCGGCCTCCGGCACCCTGCGCTACCTGCTGGTCGCCCCGGCCGGCCGGACCAGGCTGCTGGTGGCCAAGTTCCTGGCCGGGACGGCGTTCTGCCTGGGCGCGACCCTGACGGTGGCGGCCTCCGCGCTCGCCACCGGTGCGGCGCTGTTCCCGCTGGGGGACGTCACGCTGCTCTCCGGGGACACGGTGGGCCCGGGCGAGGCGCTGCTGCGGGCGGTGCTGGTGGCCCTGGTGGTGGCGGCCTCGCTGGCCGGGCTGGTCGCGGTCGGGCTGTTCGTCTCCACCCTGACGGGCAGTGGGATCGCCGCGATGGCCACCACCGTGGTGCTGGTGATCACGGTGCAGATCCTGGACGCCTTCCCGCAGTTGCACGCGATCCAGCCGTACCTGCTCTCGCACCACTGGCTGAGCTTCGGGGACCTGCTGCGGCAGCCGATGTACTGGGACGAGGTGCTGAAGAACCTCGGGCTGCAGGCGCTCTACGTGGCGGTCTTCGGCTCAGCGGCCTGGGCCCCGCTTCACGGCCCGCGACGTCACTTCGTGAGCTGGCCGCCGCGCAGGCCAGCACCGGCAGCTGCGCGGGCGCGACCAGGAACAGCGGGGACCAGCCGTGGCAGACCAGCCGGACCCCGGCGGTCAGCCCGTGCAGCCGGGCCCGGTGCGAGCCCTTGAGCTCCACCCGGTCGAGCCGGCTGGGGGCCTGCAGGGTGACCGGCGGGCGGCCGGGGCGCTGCCAGCGGATGGTCACCGGGCCGCCGGGGCGGTCGGCGCTCAGCAGCAGTTCGCCGGTCTCGGCGGCGTCCATCTCGCGGCGCACGGCGGGCACTCGCAGGGCCCCGCCGGAGGCCAGCACGGCGGCCCCGTCGGCCGCCGCCGACCGGCGGAACGGCCGGACCAGCGGTGCCTTGAGCTGGACCATCGCGACTCCTCCCGTGGCCGGCATGGGGGTGCCTTCCGACAGCCTTCGGCTGCGGGCACCCCGGACGTTAGCAGGGTTGCGGGGGGCTTGAGGAGATCCCGAAACGAGTTGTTCACCGGGCGGACGAAGCTGACGGAGCGTCAGCCGGCGCATCCTCCGGCCGAGTGCTCGGCGGCGCCGCCGGGAGCTCGGACCGGCTCTGTCGCAGGCGCCGCAGCGCGTCGAAGGTGAGCACCGCGAGCGCGGCCCAGACCAGGGCGAAGCCGGCCCAGCGGGCGGGCGGCATCCGCTCGTGGAAGACGGTGATGCCGAGCAGGAACTGCAGCACCGGCGCCAGGTACTGCAGCAGGCCGAGGGTGCTCAGCGGCACCCGGACGGCGGCCGCCCCGAAGCAGAGCAGCGGCACGGCGGTGATCAGGCCGCTGAGCATCAGCAGGCCGGAGTGCGCCCAGCCCTCGGTGCCGAAGGTGCCCCGGCCGGTGACGCCCAGCCAGACCAGCAGGCCGACCGCGAACGGGAACATGGCGGCGGTCTCCAGCGCGAGGCTCTCGGTGCCGCCGAGCGCGACCTTCTTCTTGAGCAGGCCGTAGGTGCCGAAGGAGAGGGCCAGCACCAGGGCGATCCAGGGCAGCCGCCCGTACCCGACGGTGAGCACCGCGACCGCCAGCACGCCGATCCCGACCGCCGCCCACTGGGCCGGGCGCAGCCGTTCGACCCCAGCAGCAGGACGCCGAAGGCGATGGTCACCAGGGGGTTGATGAAGTAGCCGAGGCTGGTCTCCACCACGTGCCCCGAGTTCACTCCCCAGATGTAGACGCCCCAGTTGACCGAGACCACCACGGCGCCGAGTGCGGAGAGCGCCAGCCGACGGGGCTGGGCGAGCAGCGGGCGTATCCACGCCCACTTGCGCATCACGGCCAGCATCAGGGCGACGGCCACCAGGGACCAGGCCATCCGGTTGGCCAGGATGTCGACCGCGCCGCTGGGCTCCAGCAGCGGCCAGTAGAGCGGGAAGAGACCCCAGATCCCGTAGGCGGCGAATCCGTACCCGAGCCCGGCACCGCTGCCGGCCTTCTGCTGCTGTGCCATCGACCGGCCTGCCCTCCGCGCGCGCTGTCCTCCGGACGAAGGTAGCGGGCGGGAGGGCAGGGTGTCATCCCTGAATCGGCGTTTTGGTCATGACACGCGTTTCGGACAGCTCAGAGCGCGGCGGCCACCGTCGCGGCCAGCGGGGTGGTGGGGCGGCCGATCAGCTTCGACAGCACCCCGCGGTCGCGGGCCAGCTCGCCCCGGGCGATGGCCGCGTCCACGTCCACCAGGATCCCGGCGAAGCCCTCCGGCAGGCCGGCGCCGACCAGGATCTCGTGGTGCTTCTCGGCCGGGACGTCCGCGTAGGAGACCGGCTTGCCGGTGTGCGCGGCCAGCGCGGCGGCGTACTCGGAGAAGCTCCAGGCCTCGTCCCCGCTGAGCTCGTAGACCGCGTTTCTCGTGGCCCTCGCCGGTGAGCACCGCGACGGCCGCGTCCGCGTAGTCCTGCCGGGAGGCGGTGGCGATCCGGGCGTCGCCGTTGCTGCCGACCACCGCGCCGTGCTCGACGGCGACGGCCGCGTTGGCGGTGTAGTTCTCGGTGTACCAGCCGTTGCGCAGCAGCACGTACGGCAGGCCGGAGGCGCGGATCACGGCCTCGGTCGCCTGGTGCTCCTCGGCCAGCCGGAAGGTGGCCTCGTCGCCGCCGAGGATCGAGGTGTAGGCCAGCAGCGCCACCCCGGCGGCCTTCGCGGCCTCGACCACGGCGGTGTGCTGCGGCACCCGGGCGCCGACCTCGCTGCCGGAGATCAGCAGCACCTTGTCACCCGCGCCGAAGGCGGCGGCCAGGGTCTCGGGCCGGTTGTAGTCGACCTCGCGGACGGTCACGCCCTTCGCGGCCCAGTCGGCGGCCTTGTCGGCGGAGCGGACGGCGACGGCGAGCTCGCCCGCCGGCACCTCGGCGAGCAGGCCCTCCACCACGAGGCGGCCGAGCTGTCCGGTGGCTCCGGTGACGACGATCATGAGGTACTCCCTGGTCGGTGGGGTCTTGCGCTTTCCACACTCACCGTATGTACTGCACTTACCAATCGGAAGTACGCACTTTGAAGTAGGGTACTGACATGAAGGTAAGTGTCGACGCACTGCTCCACGCCCCGGACGTCAACGACCGGATGTGCCCCTCGCGCGGCGTGCTGGAGCACGTCACCAGCCGCTGGGGCGTGCTGGTGCTGATCGCGCTGGCCGAGCGCGAGTACCGGTTCAGCGAGCTGCGCCGCCGGGTGGCCGGGGTCAGCGAGAAGATGCTCGCCCAGACCCTGCAGACCCTGGAGCGGGACGGCTTCGTCGAGCGCGAGGCGCACCCGGTCATCCCGCCCCGGGTGGACTACCGGCTGACCCCGCTCGGCCACGAGGCCGCCGAGCTGGTCGGCGGCCTCGCGCACTGGGTCGAGCGGCAGACGCCCGGGGTGCTGGCGAACCGTCAGGCGTACGACGCGCGCTGACGGCCCGCCCCGGCGGTCAGACCACCGTCCAGGTGTCGCTCCCGGTGAGCAGCGCGCCCAGGTCGCCCCCGGCCGCGCTGCTCCACCGCGCGCTCCAGCTGACCGCCCATCAGCTCGTCGTAGACGGGCCGCTCGACGCTGCGCAGCACCCCCGATCGGGGTGTGGTGGAGGGTGTCGGCGTCGGCGATCCGGGAGAGCGCGAAGGCGTGCGCCGGGTTGGCGTGGTGGGCGTCGTGCACCAGCACCTCGCCCCGGTTGGCCTCCGTCACCTCGTCCACGTACAGCTCGCCGCCCGGGCCGCGGAAGACGCCCCGGCCGGCGAAGGTGACCGGCTGCCCGTGCTCCAGCCGGATCAGCGCCTCGTCCCGGGTGCCCGGGTCCTTGAGCACCTCGAAGGCGTTGTCGTTGAAGATGTTGCAGTTCTGGTAGATCTCCACCAGCGCGGTGCCCCGGTGCTCGGCGGCCGCCCGGAGCACCGAGGTGAGGTGCTGGCGGTCCGAGTCGATGGTCCGGGCGACGAAGGTGGCCTCCGCGCCGATGGCCAGCGAGAGCGGGTTGAAGGGGTGGTCCAGCGAGCCCATCGGGGTGGACTTGGTGATCTTCCCGACCTCGCTGGTGGGCGAGTACTGACCCTTGGTCAGGCCGTAGATCCGGTTGTTGAAGAGCAGGATCTTCAGGTTGACGTTGCGCCGCAGCGCGTGGATCAGGTGGTTGCCGCCGATCGACAGCGCGTCCCCGTCACCCGTCACCACCCAGACGCTCAGGTCCGGCCGGGAGGCCGACAGGCCGGTGGCGATGGCCGGGGCGCGCCCGTGGATCGAGTGCATCCCGTAGGTGTTCATGTAGTACGGGAAGCGCGAGGAGCAGCCGATCCCGGAGACGAACACGGTGTTCTCCCGGCGGATGCCGAGCTCCGGCATGAAGGCCTGCACGGCGGCCAGGATGGCGTAGTCCCCGCCAGCCGGGGCACCAGCGCACCTCCTGGTCGGTCTTGAACTCCTTGGCGCTCTGCGGCCCGTCGGCCTTGGGCACCAGTCGAAGGCTCTCCATCACTTCTCCTCCAGGGTGCCGAGGGCGGCGGTCAGCACGTCGGCCAACTGGGCCGCCTTGAACGGGAGTCCGCGCACCTGGTTGTAGGACTGGGCGTCCACCAGGTACTTGGCGCGCAGCAGCAGGGCCAGCTGGCCGAGGTTCATCTCCGGCACGATCACCCGGTCGTAGCCCTTGAGGATCGCCCCGAGGTTGGCCGGGAAGGGGTTCAGGTGGCGCAGGTGCACCTGCGCCACCTGACCGCCGTCGGCCCGCACCCGGCGGACGGCGGCGGTGATCGGCCCGTAGGTCGAGCCCCAGCCGAGCACCAGCACCCGGGCCTCGCCCGAGGGGTCGTCCACCACCAGGTCGGGCACCGCGATCCCGTCGACCTTGGCCTGCCGGGTGCGGACCATGAAGTCGTGGTTGGCCGGGTCGTAGGAGATGTTCCCGGTGCCGTCCTGCTTCTCGATGCCGCCGATCCGGTGCTCCAGCCCCGCCGTCCCCGGCACCGCCCACGGGCGGGCCAGCGTCTGCGGGTCGCGCTGGTAGGGCCAGAAAGCGCCGTCCTCGCGGTTCGGCCCGGTGGCGAAGTCCGGTGCGATCTCCGGGAGTTCGTCCGCCGCCGGGATCCGCCACGGCTCCGAGCCGTTGGCCAGGTAGCCGTCGCTCAGCAGGAACACCGGGGTCCGGTAGGTGACCGCGATCCGGGCCGCCTCCAGTGCCG
Source organism: Kitasatospora albolonga (assembly GCF_039535905.1). Classification (GTDB taxonomy): domain Bacteria; phylum Actinomycetota; class Actinomycetes; order Streptomycetales; family Streptomycetaceae; genus Kitasatospora; species Kitasatospora albolonga. The sequence goes on from NZ_BAAAYB010000037.1 coordinate 32,919, forward strand.
CGTCGAAGCAGTCGGCCGGCGTGGCCGGGGCCACGATCGGCACCGGCGCCTCGCCGTTGCGGCCGAACATCGCCTGCAGCAGGTCGGCCTGCTCGGTCTTGGTCGGCAGCCCGGTGGACGGCCCGCCGCGCTGGATGTCCACCACCAGCAACGGGAGTTCGAGCGAGACGGCCAGCCCGATGGTCTCCGACTTCAGCGCCACCCCGGGCCCCGAGGTGGTGGTCACGCCCAGCGCCCCGCCGAAGGCCGCGCCCAGCGCGGCCCCGATCCCGGCGATCTCGTCCTCCGCCTGGAAGGTCCGCACGTCGAAGTTCTTGTGCCGGGACAGCTCGTGCAGGATGTCCGAGGCCGGGGTGATCGGGTACGAGCCGAGGAAGACCGGCAGGCCCGAGCGCTCCCCCCGCCGCGATCAGGCCGTAGGACAGCGCGAGGTTGCCGGAGATGTTCCGATAGGTGCCCTCGGGCAGCCGGGCCGGGGAGACCTCGTAGGAGACCGCGAAGTCCTCGGTGGTCTCGCCGAAGTTCCAACCCGCCCTGAAGGCCAGGATGTTGGCCTCGGCGATGTCGGGCTTCTTGGCGAACTTCTGCCGCAGGAACGACTCGGTGCCGTGGGTCGGCCGGTGGTACATCCAGGACAGCAGCCCGAGCGCGAACATGTTCTTCGCCCGCTCGGCGTCCTTGCGGGCCAGCCCCGAGTCCTTCAGCGCCTCCAGGGTCAGCGTGGTGAGCGGCACCCGGTGCAGGTGGTACGCCTCCAGCGAGCCGTCCGTCAGCGGGTCCGACCGCGTAGCCGACCTTGGCCAGCGCCCGCTTGGTGAACTCGTCGGTGTTGGCGATGATCTCGGCACCGCGCGGCAGTGTCCGCGAGGTTGGCCTCAGGGCGGCGGGGTTCATCGCCACCAGCACGTTGGGCGCGTCGCCCGGGGGTCAGGATGTCGTGGTCCGCGAAGTGCAGTTGGAAGGACGACACGCCGGGAAGGGTGCCGGCGGGAGCCCGGATCTCGGCCGGGAAGTCGGGCAGGGTGGAGAGGTCGTTGCCGAACGAGGCCGTCTCCGAGGTGAAGCGGTCTCCGGTGAGCTGCATGCCGTCGCCGGAGTCGCCGGCGAAGCGGATGATCACCCGGTCCAGACGCCGGACCGGCTTCGCCGGCCGCTGCCGGGCGCCCGGCGGCGAGGCCGGGCCCGACCGGCCGTCGTCGTCCGAGCCGTCACTGCCTCTGCCTGATCGACCTGACTGGGTCACTGCCGCGGACCTCCTCGTGGGCGCCAGCCGCGGGCGTGAGCCGTGTGCCCCGTCCGCCTGGTGCACCGTTCCGAATCCTAGGCGGCCGAACCTCCCCCGGACCGGAACTCGGCCCAACCACCCACGAGAACGTCTACCCGACCCCGATCCATACACACTGGAGCGCCGCCCGGAAGGGCGGTGCCCAGGGGCTGGCCGAACGTCCGGATCAGCCACACCGCCGCGTACGGCCGCGACCACCAGGCCCGCCAGGCCGGCATGGCCGTGCTGCTGGACCACCTCGACCAGCTCCACCAGCTGGCCGCGGGCCCGCAGCGCCCGCGCACCGTCCGCGTCCCGCTGCCCCCGGCGGGCTCGCCGCCGGCCGGGGCGGTGCCGCTGCCGCCCACCGATCCGCAACAGCTGGGCGGCGAGTTGGCCCAGGTCTTCGGGCCTGCGGTGTTCCGCTTCGAGCAGCGCGCGGTGTCCCGCCAGGGCGTGCCCGAGCAGGTCGCCCAGATGCTGATGTGGGCCGGGCTGCCGCGCGACTTCGCGCCGTTCTTCTGGGCCCAGGCCCAGGAGGGCAGGCCGATCCCGACCCTCGCCGAGCTGGCCGCCGAACGCGGCCTGCCGGGCGCCCCGGACTTCGGCGGCTACCTGGTGCTGGGCAACGACTACGGGCGTCAGCTGTGCGTGCAGTACGGCACGGCGGCGGTGGTCGCCGTCGACCTGGAGCGGCCGGGCGCGGAGGCTCCGCGGTTCGTCAACAGCGGCGTCCCGGAGTTCGTCCGCTCGCTCGCGCTGCTCGGGCGGATGTGGCGCCTGCGCTACGGGCTGACGCCCGATCAGGCGGGCCGTTGGACGGTGGACTTCCAGGCCCAGCTCCAGGCCGTCGACCCCGCCGCCCTGGCCGGACCGGAGACCTGGTGGTCCGTGCTGCTGGAGCAGTTCTGGGACGGCCTGATGTAACGACGCTCACCAATGAGGGGCGCGTCACAGGCTGACGCGCCCCTCGTCCGTCCCGTCCCGCAGACCCCGTCGGCCCTACTGCGGCTTGCCCGGGCGGGCCCCGCCCCCGAGCCCCCGGCAGGGGCCCCTCACCCACCTGCCCCGGCACGGCCTTGTTTGGGTTTCGATCCCACTTGCGCAAAATAGGTCAAGAGGACGGTCCTATCCGCGCCTGCCTCCACCGGCACCGACAGGGGAAGAGACCATGAGCGACGCAGTCTCCCAGCACGGCTTCATCGTCACCCGCCGGGGCTACGCCCCCGAGCAGGTCGACCACGCGATGGTCGTGCTGACCGCCGAGCGCGACAGCGCGTGGGAGCAGCTCAGCGTGCTGGGCTCCGGCGTCCGGGAGATGGAGCGCCGGCTGGCCGAGATCCGGCAGGCCGCCGAGGACGCCCCGGAGCCGGACTACTCGGTGCTGAGCGAGCAGGCCGTGAAGCTGATGGGCATCGCGGACTCCGAGGCGACCGCCGTCCGGGAGGCCGCCCAGCAGGCCGCCGAGGACGCCCGCGACGAGGCGTACGAGAACGGTCAGAAGGCCGCCAACGCCGCCCGCGACCACGCCCTGTCGACCCGGAACGAGGCCGATGCGGCCGCCCGCCGCACCGACGAGCGGACCCGGGCCGAGGCCGAGCAGCTGCGGGCGGCGGCGGACCGGGAGTCGCGGGCGATCCGGGACTCGGCGACCGCGGACGCGGCCAAGGTCCGGGTGGCTGCCGCCGAGGCGCAGGAGCGCGCGGAGGTCAAGCTGGCCGAGCTGCGCCGCCGGGCGGACGAGACCTTCGCCGCCGTCGAGGCCAAGGCGGACGCGGAGGACGCGAAGATCTCCTCCACCGCCGAGCGCAAGGTGAGCGAGGCCGAGCAGCACCGGGAGTCGGTGCTGGCCACGATCAAGCAGGCCGAGGCCAAGGCCCGTTCCGAGGCGGACGCGCTGGTCGAGGCGGCCCGCCGGGAGGCCGAGCGGATCCGGGCCGCGAGCGAGCGCGAGCACCGCGAGTTCACCGCCAAGTACGAGCAGGTGCAGCAGCACCTGGACCACATCAAGCAGACCCTGGCCGCCCTCACCGGTGCCGCCGTCGGCCAGATCGAGGCGGCCGCACCGGCCGCTGAGCCCGCAGCCGCAGCCGCAGCCGCCGTCGCAGTCGCAGCCGACGCCGCAGCCGCAGCCGACGCTCAGCCGGCCCCGTCGGCCGCCGCCGCCCCGGCGACTCCGGCCCCCAAGGTGCTCCGAGCGGCCGAGGAGGCCCCGACCGCCCCGCTGCCGAGCATCCCGCCGGCCGCGCCGCTCCCGCCCAAGCCCCCGGCCCCGCCGGCCGCCGCCGCCCCGGCCCCGGTCCCCGCCCCGGAGGCCCCGGCCGCCAAGGCCGCCACGGCGCCCGAGCCGGAGACCCGGATCATCCCCAAGATCGTGATCGTGGACGACGGCCACGAGTACCCGAGCGAGGTCATCCGCCGCGGCTGACGCCCCGTCGGCCCGAACGCCGCGGGCCCCGTCCACACCCTGTGGACGGGGCCCGCGGCGTTCCGGCTGGATCAGAGCACCTCGACGGCCGGGCCGCTGAGGCGGCGGCGGCAGTCCAGCACGTACGTGGCGTGGGTGGTGACGGCCTCGTAGTCGAAGTCGTCGTGGTCGGCGAGCAGCACCACCGCGTCGGCGGCGGCCAGCTCCTCGGGGGTGGCCTCGACCCGGACGACCGCGCTGAACGGGGTCTCCGGTTCGGTGGCCCGCTGGCCGGGGATGACCGGCTCGGCCACGTGGACGCCCGTGACCACGTGCGGGTCGGCGGCCCGGACCTCGGCGCCCATCCGCAGCAGCAGTTCGGCCACCCGGGCGGCCGGGGTCTCGCGGGCGTCGCCGGTGTTCTTCTTGTACGCCAGGCCGAGCAGCAGCACCCGGGAGCCGCGAACCGAGCGGTGACGGTCGTTCAGCGCCTCGCCGAGGCGGCGGACCACGTAGTCGGGCATGTGGCTGTTGACGTCGTTGGCCAGCTCGACGAAGCGGAAGGACTGGCCCAGCGCGCGCTCGACCCGCCAGGACAGGTAGGAGGGGTCGATCGGCAGGCAGTGGCCGCCGACGCCCGGGCCCGGGGTGAAGCGCAGGTAGCCGAAGGGCTTGGTGGAGGCGGCGTCGATCGCCTCCCAGACGTCGATGCCGAGGTCGTGGGCGAACATCGCGAGCTCGTTCACCAGCGCGATGTTGACGTGCCGGAAGGTGTTCTCCAGCAGCTTGGTGAGCTCGGCCTCCTTGCAGGAGGAGACCGGAACGGTGCGCTCGATCAGCTCCGAGTAGAAGGCGTCCACGGCGGCCAGGCCCTCGGGCGAGGTGCCGGAGACCACCTTGGGGGTGTTCTCCAGCTTCCAGGTCGGGTTGCCCGGGTCGATCCGCTCCGGGCTGTAGCCCAGGTGGAAGTCCTGACCGGCCGTCAGGCCGGAGCCCTCCTCCAGGATCGGGGCGAGCAGCTCCTCGGTGGTGCCGGGGTAGGTGGTGGACTCCAGCACCACGGTGGCGCCGGGGCGCAGGTGCTGCGCCAGCAGCCGGGCCGAGGACTCGATGTAGGAGAGGTCCGGGACGCCGTCCCGCAGCGGTGTCGGCACGGTGATCACCGCGACGTCGAACCCCGCGACCTCGGCCGGGTCGGCGGTCGGCTGGTAGCTCCCGTCGTCCAGCAGCGGACGGAGGCGCTCGGCCGGGATGTCCTCGACGTAGGACTCGCCGAGCGCCAGGCGCTTGATCCGCCGCTCGTCCACGTCGTACCCGACCACCTGGTGCCCGACCTCCGCCGCGCGGACGGCCAGTGGCAGCCCTACGTAGCCCTGGCCCGCGATGACCACGCGCATGACGAAGTACCCCCTCCGTTGCGGTTCGCACGGTGTCCCCACACCGTCTTCACACGAGAGGGTACGGAGCCCCGACCGGCCGCGCCGGGGTTCGGGCAAAGTGGTCGGAGAGTGGTACGGAGGGGACCGGGTGGGACGGGTCCGGAAACGCCAGGGGCCGCGGCGCCCCCCAGGAAGAGGCACCACGGCTCCCGCGATTGGGCACGGGCGCCCCCACCCAGGGCCGCCCGGCCACGCACTCCCGACCCCCATCGGAGGTGCGTCCGTGCCGCCACAGCCATCCCCCACGGTTGGGTGCGGCGGGCACGAACACCATGCTGCGCGACCACCATGGACGTGCAGTGTCGGCAATATGTCGAGTTCGTGATCTGTGGGCGGGTTCGGGTGTCCGCCCGGACGGACCGACCGGCCCGATGATCACGGCGGCGGGGCGGGTGGCGGCGTAGTCTGGAGACCCCCGGGGCGCTCCGCGTTCCGGGTCGTTCGCGTTGCCCGGCCGGGGTCCTCCGGCGCCCGGGCACTCCAGCCGTGGAGCCGAGAAGCATGAGTCTGTCCGGACTGCTCGACGTCGTCGTCCGCGACGCCGCCCTCGCCGAGGCGATCGAGGCGGCCGCTGCCGGACAGCGGCAGCACCTCGACCTGGTGGGGCCGCCCGCCGCCCGCCCGTTCGCGATCGCCGCACTGGCCCGCTCGCTGGCCGGGGCGGCCGGGGAGCGGGGGCGTCCGGTGCTGGCGGTGACCGCGACCGGCCGGGAGGCCGAGGACCTGGCGGCCAGCCTGCGCTCGCTGCTGCCGCCGGACGCGGTGGCCGAGTTCCCGGCCTGGGAGACCCTGCCGCACGAGCGGCTCTCGCCGCGTTCGGACACGGTGGGCCGCCGGCTCGCCGTGCTGCGCCGGATCGTCCACCCGCGCGGCGACGACCCGGCGGCCGGTCCGGTCCAGGTGGTGGTGGCGCCGGTCCGTTCGGTGCTCCAGCCGCAGGTGAAGGGGCTGGCCGAGCTGGAGCCGGTGGCCCTGCAGCGGGGCGAGCAGCACGACCTCGGCGAGGTGTCCCGCAAGCTCGCGGCCGCCGCCTACTCCCGGGTCGAACTGGTCGAGAAGCGCGGCGAGTTCGCCGTCCGCGGCGGCATCCTGGACGTCTTCCCGCCGACCGAGGAGCATCCGCTCCGGATCGAGTTCTGGGGCGACGAGGTCGAGGAGATCCGCTTCTTCAAGATCGCCGACCAGCGCTCGCTGGAGATCGCCGAGCACGGCCTCTGGGCGCCGCCCTGCCGTGAGCTGCTGCTGACCGAGGAGGTCAAGCTCCGCGCGGCCGAACTGGCGGAGCAGCACCCGGAGTTGGCCGAGATCCTGGACAAGATCGCCCAGGGCATCGCGGTCGAGGGCATGGAGTCGCTGGCCCCGGTGCTGGTGGACGACATGGAGCTGCTGCTGGACGTGCTGCCGCAGGGCTCGGTCACGGTGGTCTGCGACCCGGAGCGGGTCCGTACCCGGGCGGCCGATCTGGTGGCGACCAGTCAGGAGTTCCTGCACGCCTCCTGGGTGGCGGCGGCGAGCGGCGGGGACCGGCCGATCGACATCGAGATGATCGACGTGTCGGCCGCCTCGCTCTGGTCGCTGGCCGACGTCCGCGAGCACGCGGCGGAGATCGGGCTGCCCTGGTGGTCCGTCAGCCCGTTCGCCACCAGCGACTCGTCCGTCACCGAGATCCTGGAGTTCGACGCCAACACGCTGACCCTCGGCATGCACGCCGTCGAGGCCTACCGGGGCGACACCGCCCGGGCGATCGCCGACGCCAAGGAGCGGCTGAACGCCGACTGGCGGGTCGTCATGGTGACCGAGGGCCACGGCCCGGCCTCCCGCCTGGCCGAGGTGCTGAGCGGCGAGGGCATCCCGGCCCGGCTGGTGGCCGACCTGGACGGGGCACCGACCCGGGACGTGGTGTACGTCTCCTGCGGCTCGATCGAGCACGGCTTCGTGGACGAGGCCCTCAAGCTCACCGTCGTCACCGAGACCGACCTGTCCGGTCAGAAGTCCTCCACCAAGGACATGCGCCGGATGCCGTCCCGCCGCCGCAACGCGATCGACCCGCTGGCCCTGGCGGCCGGCGACTACGTGGTGCACGAGGCGCACGGCGTCGGCCGGTACGTGGAGATGGTGCAGCGCACCGTCCAGGGCGCCACCCGCGAGTACCTGGTACTGGAGTACGCCCCCGCGAAGCGGGGCCACCCCGGCGACCGGCTGTTCGTGCCGACCGACCAGCTCGACCAGGTCACCAAGTACGTCGGTGGCGAGGCGCCCACCCTGCACCGGCTTGGCGGCGCGGACTGGGCCAAGACCAAGCAGCGGGCCAAGAAGGCGGTCAAGGAGATCGCCGCCGACCTGATCAAGCTCTACTCGGCCCGGATGGCCGCGCCCGGCCACACCTTCGGCCCGGACACCCCGTGGCAGCGCGAGCTGGAGGACGCCTTCCCGTACGCGGAGACCCCGGACCAGCTCACCACCATCGCCGAGGTGAAGTCGGACATGGAGAAGTCGGTCCCGATGGACCGTCTGATCTGCGGCGACGTCGGCTACGGCAAGACCGAGATCGCGGTGCGGGCCGCCTTCAAGGCCGTCCAGGACGGCAAGCAGGTCGCGGTGCTGGTGCCGACCACGCTGCTGGTGCAGCAGCACTTCTCCACCTTCGCCGAGCGCTACGCCAACTTCCCGGTGAACGTGAAGGCGCTCTCCCGCTTCCAGACCGACTCCGAGGCCAAGGCCGTGCTGGAGGGCCTGTTCGAGGGCTCGGTGGACGTGGTGATCGGTACCCACCGCCTCTTCTCCAACGAGACGAAGTTCAAGGACCTCGGGCTGGTCATCGTCGACGAGGAGCAGCGCTTCGGCGTCGAGCACAAGGAGCAGCTGAAGAAGCTGCGGGCCAACGTGGACGTGCTCACCATGTCCGCGACCCCGATCCCGCGCACCCTGGAGATGGCCGTCACCGGCATCCGGGAGATGTCCACCATCACCACCCCGCCGGAGGAGCGCCACCCGGTGCTGACCTTCGTCGGCCCGTACGACGAGAAGCAGATCTCGGCCGCCATCCGGCGTGAACTCCTGCGCGAGGGCCAGGTGTTCTACATCCACAACCGGGTCGAGTCGATCGACAAGGCGGCCGCCCGGATCAAGGAGCTGGTGCCGGAGGCCCGGGTCGCCACCGCGCACGGGCAGATGGGCGAGACCCAGCTGGAGAAGGTGGTGGTCGACTTCTGGGAGAAGGAGTTCGACGTCCTGGTCTCCACCACCATCGTGGAGTCCGGCATCGACATCTCCAACGCCAACACCCTGATCGTCGAGCGCGGCGACACCTTCGGCCTCTCCCAGCTGCACCAGCTCCGCGGCCGGGTCGGCCGCGGCCGTGAGCGCGGCTACGCCTACATGCTCTACCCGCCGGAGAAGCCGCTCACCGAGACCGCCCACGAGCGCCTGGCCACCATCGCCCAGCACACCGAGATGGGCGCCGGCATGTACGTCGCCATGAAGGACCTGGAGATCCGCGGCGCGGGCAACCTGCTCGGCGGCGAGCAGTCCGGCCACATCGCCGGCGTCGGCTTCGACCTCTACATGCGGATGGTCGGCGAGGCGGTGGCCGAGTTCCGCGACTCGCTGGCCAACGGCGGGGCGGAGCCGGAGGAGGAGCCGCTGGAGGTGAAGATCGAGCTGCCGGTCGACGCCCACGTGCCGCACGACTACGCACCGGGGGAGCGGCTGCGGCTGCAGGCCTACCGCTCGATCGCGGCGGTCAACTCCGAGGAGGACATCGTCCAGGTCCGGGAGGAGCTGACGGACCGTTACGGCAAGCTCCCGGAGTCGGTGGAGAACCTGCTGCTGGTCGCCGCCCTGCGGCTGTACGCGCGGCGCTGCGGCATCGGCGACATCACGCTCCAGGGCCAGTTCGTGCGGTTCGGGCCGGTCGAGCTGCGGGAGTCGCAGCAGCTGCGGTTGAACCGGCTCTACCCGCGCAGCCAGGTCAAGGCGACGGCGCAGCAGCTCCTGGTGCCGCGGCCGTCCACCGGCCGGATCGGCGGCAAGCCCCTGGTCGGGCGCGAACTGCTGGCCTGGTGCCGGGAGTTCCTGAGCACCATGTTCGACGACCTCGCGGGCTCCAAGAACTGACTCACCGGGTCACCCCGGGGGCGCGAGGAACTGCGCGAGGCGGAAGAGGCTGACCCGTGTGCCGGGTACGGAGATCCACTTGCACGTGGGTGTCCGTACCCGGCGATCGGCGCGCCTCCTCCGCCTCGCGCAGTTCCTCGCGCCCCCGGGGTGGCGGTCCGGGGCGGTACGGTGTGCCGGGAGTTTTGGCGGCGCTCGTACGGGAGTACCCATGGCTGGTCAGCAGTACGGCAGCAACCCCGGCCCGCTCGGGGTCGGCGGGAAGGTGCTGCTCGCCCTGGTGCCGCTGCTGTCGCTCGGGCTGCTGGGCATGGTGCCGTCCTTGGTGCTGGCGGTGCGGCGCAAGCGGGCGGCGGACGTGGCCGGTGCGGTGGTGGCCGGGCTGCTCCAACTCCTGGTCTACGTCGCGGTCGGGCTGACCGACCCGGACCCGGACGTCGCCAGCGGGCTGGACCTGGCGGGCGGGCTCGCCCTCTTCGCGCTCTGGCTCGGCGGCCCGGTGCACTTCCTGGTGATGGACACCCAACAGCAGTGGCGCTCGAAGGCACCCGCCCCGGCACCCTGGTACCCGCCGCCCGTGGTCCCGTACCAGCCGCAGCCGCAGCCCTCGTACCCGCCGCGGCCGCAGCCGCAGCCGCAGGCGGGCCCGGCCACCCAGGACGACCTCCAGCAGCTGGGTGAGCTGCTGCGCCGTCAGGCGCAGGAGGGCCGTCCGTGAGGGACGCCCGGCTGGTCGGCGGCCGGTACCGGCTCGGGGAGCCGATCGGCCAGGGCGGGATGGGGCAGGTCTGGGCCGGGACGGACGAACGCCTGGGGCGGCCGGTCGCGGTGAAGCTGCTCCGCGCCGCCCGCTTCGGCCACGGCCCGGACCCGGACGCGTCGCTGCGCCGCAGGTTCCTGCGCGAGTGCCGGGTGACCGCCGGGCTCGACCACCCGGGCCTGGTGACGGTCTTCGACGCGGGGGAGGACGACGGCGAGCTCTACCTGGTGATGCAGCGGGTGGCGGGCCTGAGCCTGGCGGACCTGATCGCCGCTCAGGACCCCTGCCCGCTGGAGCGGGCGGTCGCCGTGGCGGCCCAGCTCTGCGGTGCGCTGGAGGCGGTGCACACCGCCGGGCTGGTGCACCGGGACCTCAAGCCGAGCAATGTGATGGTCCGTGAGGACGGCCGGGTGGTGCTGCTGGACCTCGGCATCGCGACCGCACTGGACCCGTCGGCGACCAGACTCACCCTGACCGGCGTGCCGATCGGCAGCCCCGCGTACATGGCACCGGAGCAGGCCCTCGCGACCGGTGCCGACCGGCGCAGCGACCTCTACGCGCTGGGCTGCCTGCTGCACGAGATGCTGGCCGGCCGGGCGCCGTTCGAGGCGCCCAGCGCGCTCGGGGTGCTGCGCCGGCAGGTGGACGAACCACCCACTCCGCTGCGGGAGTTGCGGCCCGAGGTGCCGGTGGTGCTGGAGGCCCTGGTGCTGGACCTGCTGGCCAAGCGCCCCGAGGACCGCCCGCCGGGCACCCGCGCGGTGTACGCCCGGCTGCTGCCGCTGCTTCCGCAGGCCCGGGCCGAACTCCGGCCCGCCGCAGGGGTGCTGCCCGATCCGACCGCGCCCTACCGGTACCCGCACCAGCCGCTGCCGCCCGCTCCCGCCCCGGTCCCGGCGCCGGCCGCGGACCCGACGGGCGAGGGCCGGTCGGCCGGTGGCCCCGCCATCCTGCCCTCGGTCGCGGTGCCGCCGCCCGCCGCCGAGGACCTGACGGCCGCCTTCGACCAGCTCTCCGACCTGGTCGCCGCCCGCCGCTACGCCGAGGTCACCGAGCTGGCGGGCCGCCTGCTGCCCCGGGCCCGCGCCGAACTCGGCGAGGCGGCGCCGCTGGTGCGCACCGTCCGCACCATCCACGCCCGGGCCCTGCAGACCCAGCGCCGCTACCCGGAGGCGCTCGCCGAGTTCCGGCAGCTGCTGGCCGGGGCGGCGGGGGAGCCCGGGCGCGCCTTCGAACTCCGGGAGCAGATCGGCCTGTTGCTGATCCGCCAGGGGGAACGCCGGGCCGCCTGGCAGCAGTTCACCGAGCTCCTGCTGGAGCGCGAGCGCAGCCACGGCCCGCACCACCCCGACGTGCTCCGGCTGCGCTCCCACCTGGCCGCGATCGGCCCGGCGACCCCGCCGCCCGCCCCGGTCCGCGGCAACCCGTACGCCTCCGGCTGACGGCCCGTCGGGGCACGGCGAAGGGCCCGCCCCTCCGCTGCCGGAAGGACGGGCCCCTGCACGGTGGTTCAGCCCTCGGCGCCCTGACGGCGGCGCGAGGCGGCGACCAGCGCCGCACCGGCGGCCAGCGCGGCCGCGGCACCGCCGACCTGCCACGGCAGGTCCTCGCCGCCGCCGGTGTAGGCCAGGCGATCGGTGCTGTCGGTGGTCACCGGGGTGGTGCCCGTGGTGGCCGGTGCCGGAGTGGTGGTCACGTTCGCCGGGGTGACCGTGGCCGGCTTCTCCCGCTCGGCCTTCTCGGCCGCGGCCTTGTCCTCGGCGGCCTTCTTCTCCGCCGCCGCGTCCGTCTCCAGGGCCTTGGCGTGGCCGCTGTTGAGGAAGGCGGCGATGCCCGCGTAGTTGCCGTCGAGGGCGGCGAGGGCGGCCTTGCGGACGGCGGGGCCGCCGGTCTCGGCGATCTGCGAGACCCGGATCCGGTCGGCGCTCTCGGCCTTCGCGCGGCCGGTGTTGAGGAAGGCGGCGATGCCCGCGTAGTTGCCGTCGAGGGCGGCGAGGGCGGCCTTGCGGACGGCGGGGCCGCCGGTCTCGGCGATCTGCGAGACCTGGACCCGCTCGGCGCTCTCGGCCTTGGCGCGGCCGGAGTTGAGGAAGACGGCGACCTTGGCGTAGCCGCTCCGCAGGGCCTCGTCCGCGGCCTTCCGCACCAGCGGCCCGGCGATCTCGGCGATCCGGGCCGCCTCCACCATGTCGTCGCCCTTGGCCTCCTCGTAGCCCGTCGCGAGGAAGGCCTGTACCGCCTTGCGGTCACCGCTCATGGCGGCGCCGGCGGCCGCCCGGACGGCCGGACCGCCGGTGCTCATGAGCTGGGTCAGCTTCACCCGCTCGTCGCTCTCGCGCACCGCGTGCTGCTTGACCGTCAGGAACGCGACCCGGTCCTCCGGGGTCCCGTCGAGGGCGGCCTGGGCGGCCTCCCGGATGCCCGGCCCCTCCTTCGGGTCCGCGAGCATGGCCTTGATCAGGTCCTTGTTCTGCTCGTCGGTCTGGCTGTCGGCGGCCGAGACGCCCGGGGTGGCGGGCGGGTTCCCGGTGGCCGAGGCGGCGGACGGGAACAGGATCGCCGGGGCGAGCGCGGCGGCCGTGAGGACAGCGGAGACGCGGGACAGCTTCATGTACGGGATTCCCCCACCGGTGCAAAGAACGTGCAGTGAACGCGAGTGCGAATCATAGGTGGGTGATCAAACCGGTTTCCGGCCGGTGCGCCCCGTCGCGACACCAGCCTTCCGGGGACGTCGGCACCCTTGGCCAAACGCCCCCGGGCCACGAGACTGGTGCACCGTCAGCAGAACCACGCGCGCCCCACAACTCCCGGGAGGCCCCACGTGATCCGCCACCTCCGCACCACCGCCGGAGTCCTGCTCGCCGGAGCCGCACTGGCGGCCTGCGGGAGTCAGCCGCCCCACCAGGGATCGGCTGCCGTGGTCGGCGGGGAGAAGATCAGCATCGCGGCCGTGGAGGCCCGGGTCGGCGAGGTCCGCCAGGGCGTGGCGGCCGAGACCGGCGGGCAGCAGGCCGAGCGGGCCGGGCTGGTCCGCCGGACGGTGGTCGACCTGGTGCTGGACCGGGTGGTCGCCCAGGCCTTGGCGGACCGTCGGCTCACCGTCACCGACGGGGAGATCGCCGAGGCCAAGGCGGGCCAGGCCAAGATGATGGGCGGCGAGGCCGAGCTGGCGCGCGAACTGCTGGTGCGGCAGAACGTCCCGGCCGACGCGGTGGACTCCTTCTACCGGCAGCAGCTGGGCATCCAGAAGCTGGCCGCCGGCAAGGACGCCCGCACCCCTGAGGGCGACGCCGCGATCCGCTCCGCGCTGACCGAGGCCGGGGCCAAGCTGAAGATCGAGGTCAACCCGCGCTACGGCCGCTGGGACGTCCAGCAGATCGGCCTGGTGACGGCCCCCGCGGACTGGATCAAGCAGCCCGCCGCCACCGCCTGACCGGGTAGGTTCGGAGTGTGGACACTCCGAAGCTGATCCTGCTCACCACCACTCACCGGGTCGCCCCCGGCCTGCTCTCCTGGCCCGCCTGGGAGGCGCTGCGCGGGGCGGCCCGGGTGCTGGCCGGGGACCCGGCCCACCCGCAGCTCCCGGCCGTCCGCCAGGCGGGCGTCACGGTGGAGCTGGTCGAGCGCTCCACCGCGCCCGCACTGGCCCGGCTGCTGACCGGGGAGCGGGAGGGCGTGACGCTCTGGCTCGGCAGCCCGGACGGGGACCCGGGGCTCACCGACGCGCTGGCCCGGATCGCGGTCGAGCAGGCCGGGGAGGCGCCCGAGATCGAGCTGCTGCCCGGCTCCTACGACCTTCCGGGGGCCCGGCTGCTGGACCTGGTCGCGGTGATGGACCGGCTCCGCTCCCCGGGCGGCTGCCCCTGGGACGCCGAGCAGACCCACGCCTCGCTGGTGAAGTACCTGGTCGAGGAGGCCTTCGAGCTGGTCGAGGCGATCGAGGAGGGCGACCGCACCACCCTGCGCGAGGAGCTGGGTGACGTCCTGCTCCAGGTGATGTTCCACTCCCGGATCGCCGAGGAGCACCCGGAGGACCCGTTCACCGTCGACGACGTGGCCGGGGACATCGTCGAGAAGCTGATGTACCGTCACCCGCACGTCTTCGGCGACGTGGAGGCCGCCGGCGCCGCCGAGGTGGAGGCCAACTGGGAGCAGCTCAAGGCCGCCGAGAAGCAGCGCGACTCGATCCTGGACGGCGTCCCGGCCGGGCTGCCCGCGCTGGCGTACGCCGCCAAGCTGGTCTCCCGGGTCCGCCGGGCCGGCTTCACCGCCGTTCCGGACGCCCCGTACGAACTCCCCGCCGCGCTCGACCAGGAGAGCCTGGGCAGGGTGCTGCTGGCCCTCGCCCAGCGGGCCTACGACGAGGACCTGGACATCGACCAGGCACTGCGCGCCACCACCCGCGCCTACCGGGACGAGGTCCGGGCGGCGGAGTGAGCGGAAGGGCTCAGGCGGCGACGGCGGGGGCGAGGACCTCGCCGATCGCCTCGCCGACCTGGGCCATCAGCTCGGCCAGCGGGCCGAGGGTGGCGGGGAGTTCGGCGATCGGGAGGATGCGCTCGGCGTCGGGTCCGCAGACGCAGAACAGGTCGATCGGGCCCAGGTGCTTGACCGCGGTGGAGACCAGGGCGGCCACGTCGGAGGGCTGCCGGACGTCGGCGCCCACCCCGACCACCGGGCAGCCCGGACGGTCCAGTTCGGTGGCCAGGTCCTCCGCCACGCCGGCCCGCTGATCGGCGATCAGCATCCCGGCCGCGCCGGCGGCGGCGAACCGCCGGGCCAGCCCGGCACCCGAACCGCCGTCCAGTACCGCGATGACCACCACTGCCCCGGTTACTCGCATGGGACTGCTCCTCCTTGAGCCGCGCCCGGCGGGACGCGCCGCACCGGCGTCCCTCCAAGTCCGTATCGGAGGATCGTAAGCACGCTCCGATCCTCCGCAAGAGCAATTACCCCCCAGGTGACCAGGCTCACTCATACTTCGGCGGGTTACCGTTCACTCCATGCCGGACAGCCCCGCCCCGACCCAGCCCGCCCTCTTCACCTGGGAGTTCGCCGCCGATCCGTACCCCGCGTACGCCTGGCTGCGCGAGCACGCCCCGGTGCACCGCACCACCCTGCCCAGCGGGGTGGACGCCTGGCTGGTCACCCGGTACGCGGACGCCCGGCAGGCGCTGGCCGACGCCCGGCTCTCCAAGAACCCGGCGCACCACAGCGAGCAGGCCCACCGCACCGGCCGGGTCGGCATCCCGGGGGAGCGCCAGGCCGACCTGATGACCCATCTGCTGAACATCGACCCGCCGGACCACACCCGGCTGCGCCGGCTGGTCTCCAAGGCCTTCACCCCGCGCCGGGTGGCCGAGTTCCAGCCCCGGGTGCAGGAGCTGACCGACCGCCTGGTGGACGGCTTCGCGGCCCGCGGCGAGGCCGACCTGATCCACGAGTTCGCCTTCCCGCTGCCCATCTACGCGATCTGCGACCTGCTCGGCGTGCCGCCGGAGGACCAGGACGACCTGCGGGACTGGGCCGGGGCGATGATCCGTCACCACGGCGGCCAACGCGGCGGAGTGGGGCGGGCGGTGAAGAGGATCCGCGCCTACCTGCTGGAGCTGATCCACCGCAAGCGGGCCGACCTCGGCGACGACCTGATCTCCGGCCTGATCCGCGCCAGTGACCACGGTGAGCACCTGACGGAGAACGAGGCCGCCGCGATGGCCTTCATCCTGCTGTTCGCCGGCTTCGAGACCACCATCAACCTGATCGGCAACGGCACCTACGCCCTGCTGCGCGACCCGGAGCAGCGGGAGCTGCTGCAGGCGTCGCTGCGCCGGGGCGAGAGCGCGCTGCTGGAGACGGCGGTGGAGGAACTGCTGCGCTACGACGGCCCGGTGGAGCTGGCCACCTGGCGGTTCGCCACCAGCCCGCTGACCATCGGCGGGGTGGACATCCCGGTCGGCGACCCGGTGCTGGTGGTACTGGCGGCGGCCGACCGCGACCCGGCCCGGTTCGCGGCGGAGAACACCCTCGACCTCGCGCGCAAGGACAATCCGCACCTGGGTTTCGGCCACGGCATCCACTACTGCATCGGCGCCCCGCTGGCCCGGATGGAGGGTCAGCTCGCGCTCGCCGCCCTGCTGACCCGGCTGCCCGACCTGCAACTCGCCGCCGAGCCCGCTGACCTGCGCTGGCGCGGCGGCCTGATCATGCGCGGGCTGCGGGAGTTGCCGGTCCGCTTCACCCCGGAAGGCTGAACACCCGTTATCTGACGGCGTGTCGGTCATATCTGATCGACCGTGATCTGAATACACATCAATCCGGCCACAGGAGTACGGTTTGTGGACGACCCACCGCGCAGCGTGATTTCGGTGTGATGTGTTCGACATGAGCTTGTGATCGATCAGCTGATCTGCTTACCCTCCCTGGAGTCCGCAGCTGCGGACCCCGCGCGCGGAACGCCGAATCCTGCCCGCCGCGCTACCGGGACACCGACCAGACCCTTGGGCAGGGGCGGGGGACCCACACGTACGTCGCCGTCCCCCCACGGCTTGGGGTGAAGCCGCCTCACGGCGGCCGGGCCACCTCCCGGTCCGAACCCGACAGCTCACCTCGCAGGCGTGCGGAGAGGGACTTCTTCATGCTGTTTTCTGGTTCGGGCCGTCACCGTCGTCGTACCCAGGCCGAGAAGGCGATCGCCGTCGCGGGCGTCGCGGGCGTCGGCCTCGCCCTTCCGCTGATGGCCGCCACCGGCGCCCAGGCCGCGCCCGTCTCGACCTGGGACAAGGTCGCCCAGTGCGAGAGCGGCGGCAACTGGTCGATCAACACCGGCAACGGCTTCTACGGCGGCCTGCAGTTCACCTCCAGCACCTGGGCCGGCTTCGGCGGCAAGGCCTACGCGCCGCAGGCCAACCAGGCCACCAAGGGCCAGCAGATCGCGGTCGCCGAGAAGGTGCTCGCCTCCCAGGGCCCCGGCGCCTGGCCGGTCTGCTCCGTGAAGGCGGGTCTGACCAAGGGCGGCGCCGCCGCCCAGGTCGACACCAACTCCGAGGCCAAGGCCTCCCGTTCGGAGACCCGCACGGCCGCGCCGAAGGCGGAGACCCCGAAGGCCGCCGCGCCCAGGACGGAGACCAAGAAGGCCGCGCCCAAGGCCGCCGAGACCACCAAGCCGGCGCCCAAGGTCGAGACCCCGAAGGCCGCCGCGCCGACGGTGAACGCCCCGAAGCACGCCGCGCCGAAGGCCCCGGCCACCGGCAACTACACCGTCAAGTCCGGTGACACCCTGTCCGGCATCGCCGCCGCCAAGGGCCAGGACTGGCACCAGGTCTACCAGGCCAACAAGTCGGTCGTGGGTGGCAACCCCGACCTGATCTACCCCGGCCAGGTCCTCCAGCTGGGCTGATCCGACGCACCGTCATCACGGAGGGGCCGCACCGTTCGACGGTGCGGCCCCTCCGTGCCCGTCCCAGGTGAACTACCGGTGGGTAGGAAGGCCACGAGGTGAGACGGGACCAAGGTCAGCGTGGTCCCGGGGCCCGGTGCGGTTAGGCTCTGGTCGTAACGACTACACATCCCGCTTCCGCAAGGAGATGCCTCGTGCCGTCCATCGATGTCGTCGTAGCCCGCGAGATCCTCGACTCCCGTGGCAACCCCACGGTCGAGGTCGAGGTCGGTCTGGACGACGGCAGCACCGGCCGTGCCGCCGTCCCGTCGGGTGCCTCCACCGGCGCCTTCGAGGCGCTTGAGCTCCGCGACGGTGACAAGAACCGCTACTTCGGCAAGGGCGTCGAGAAGGCCGTCCTGGCCGTCATCGAGCAGATCGGCCCGGAGCTCGTCGGCTACGACGCCACCGAGCAGCGCCTGATCGACCAGGCCATGCTCGACCTGGACGCCACCCCGGACAAGTCCTCGCTCGGCGCCAACGCCATCCTGGGCGTCTCGCTCGCCGTGGCGCACGCCGCCTCCGAGGCCAGCGACCTGCCGCTGTTCCGCTACCTGGGCGGCCCGAACGCGCACGTCCTGCCCGTCCCGATGATGAACATCCTGAACGGTGGGTCGCACGCCGACTCCAACGTCGACATCCAGGAGTTCATGATCGCCCCGATCGGCGCGGAGTCCTTCTCCGAGGCCGTCCGCTGGGGCGTCGAGGTCTACCACACGCTCAAGGGCGTCCTGAAGGAGCGCGGCCTCTCCACCGGCCTGGGCGACGAGGGCGGCTTCGCGCCGAACCTGGACTCCAACCGCGAGGCCCTGGACCTCATCACCGAGGCCATCAAGAAGGCCGGCTACACCCCGGGCAAGGACGTCGCGCTGGCGCTCGACGTGGCCGCCTCCGAGTTCTACAAGGACGGCGCCTACCAGTTCGAGGGCAAGGCGATCTCCTCCGCCGAGCTCATCGACTACTACGCCGAGCTGGTCGCCGCGTACCCGCTGGTCTCCATCGAGGACCCGCTGGACGAGTCCGACTGGGACGGCTGGAAGGCCATGACCGACAAGCTGGGCGACAAGGTCCAGCTGGTCGGTGACGACCTGTTCGTCACCAACCCGGCCCGCCTGGCCCGCGGCATCGAGACCGGCACCGCCAACGCGCTGCTGGTGAAGGTCAACCAGATCGGTTCGCTGACCGAGACCCTGGACGCCGTCGAGCTGGCCCAGCGCAACGGCTACCGCTGCATGATGTCGCACCGCTCCGGCGAGACCGAGGACGTCACCATCGCCGACCTGGCCGTCGCCACCAACTGCGGCCAGATCAAGACCGGTGCCCCGGCCCGCTCCGAGCGCGTCGCCAAGTACAACCAGCTGCTGCGCATCGAGGAGATCCTCGACGACGCCGCCGAGTACGCGGGCCGCGGGGCCTTCCCCCGGTTCAAGGCCGAGGCCTGAGCGACCCGGGGCTGACACTCAGCCAGCTGTGCCCGGTGCCCCGGCTCCCACCCCGTAGGGTGGTGGGCCGGGGCACCGGCGTGTGGATGGAGGGGTACCGGCGATGTGGAAGATTCCGGGCTTGGCGGCGCGACCGCGCTTCACCAGCCGCGCCACCGTGCTGGTGCTGGTCCTCTGCTCGCTGGTGGCGATCCTCGCCTACCCCACCCGGCAGTACATCGCGCAGCGCTCGGAGATCAACGCCCAGCGGGCCAAGGCCGAGCACGCCAGGGCCCAGGTGGAGAAGCTCAGCCGGGAGAAGGCGCGCTGGCAGGACCCGGAGTTCGTGAAGGCCCAGGCCCGCCAACGGCTGCACTACGCGATGCCCGGCGAGACCCCGTTCATCTCGGTGGACCCGGCGCCGCCGGCCACCAAGTCCTCCTCGGCCGACGGTGCGTCAGCTCCACAGGCCAAGGCCGCCCAGCCCTGGTACGCCAGCGTCTGGGACTCGGTCGACCAGGCCGACACCACCCCCGTCCCGCGCTAGGCGCAGCAGCACACCCCCAGAGGCAGTAGCAATCCCATGACTGACACCCCCTCGACCGACACCCCCCTGGTCGACGACCAGGACGTCGCCGCCATCGCGGCCCAGCTCGGCCGGGTGCCGCGCGGCCTGCGCGGCGTGGCCCACCGCTGCCCGTGCGGCAACCCGGACGTGGTGGAGACCGCGCCCCGGCTGCCCGACGGCACGCCGTTCCCGACCCTCTACTACCTGACCTGCCCCAAGGCCGCCTCGCTGATCGGCACCCTGGAGGCGGACGGCGTGATGAAGGAGCAGACCGCCCGGCTGGCCGAGGACCCGGAGCTGGCGGCGGCCTACCAGAAGGCGCACGAGGACTACATCGCGCGCCGGGACGCCATCGAGGTGCTGGAGGGCTTCCCGAGCGCAGGCGGCATGCCGGACCGGGTGAAGTGCCTGCACGTGCTGGTCGGCCACTCGCTGGCCGCCGGGGAGGGCGTCAACCCGCTCGGCGACGAGGCGATCGCGATGCTGGAGGACTGGTGGGCCAAGGGCCCCTGCGTCTCCCCGGCCGAGGTCGAGGAGGCCGGTGCCCGGGTGCTGAGGAACCGCGCCAAGGACCAGGACCACGCGGCCGTGATCGCCGCCAAGGAGCAGCTGACCGCCGAGCGCGCCGCCAAGAAGGCCGCCGCCGAGGCCGAGCAGGGGGAGTCCGAGTGAGCGTGACCAGGGTGGGGGCCATCGACTGCGGCACCAACTCGATCCGGCTGCTGGTGGCCGACCTGGACCCGGAGACCGGGGAGATCACCGACCTGGACCGCCGGATGGTGATCAACCGGCTGGGCCAGGGCGTGGACCGCACCGGCCGCCTGGCCCCCGAGGCGCTGGAGCGCACCTTCGCCGCCTGCCGCGAGTACGCCGCGGTGCTGGCCGAGCACGGGGTCGGCCCGGACCGGCTGCGGTTCGTGGCCACCAGCGCCTCCCGGGACGCCGAGAACAGCGCCGAGTACGTGGCCGGGGTCAAGGAGATCCTGGGCGTGGAGCCGACCGTGGTGAGCGGCGAGGAGGAGGCCCGGCTCTCCTTCACCGGCGCCACCAAGGAGCTGACCGGTGGTCAGTTCCCCTCCCCCTACCTGGTCTTCGACCTCGGCGGCGGCTCCACCGAGTTCGTGCTCGGCGGGGAGTCCGTGGAGGCGGCCCGGTCGGTGGACATCGGCTGCGTCCGGCTGACCGAGCGGCACTTCGAGGGCGGCGCCGGCGTGCCGACCGAGGAGCAGACCGCCCGGGCCAGGGCCGACGTGGAGGCCGCGCTGGACCGGGCCGCCGAGGTGGTCCCGCTGACCAGCGCGGCCACCCTGGTCGGCCTGGCGGGCACCGTCACCACCGTGGCGGGCATCGCGCTGGAGCTGCCGGAGTACGACTCGGCCCGGATCCACCACGCCCGGCTGACGGTCGGGCAGGTCCGCGAGACCGCCCACCGGCTGCTGGCCATGGACCACGCCGAGCGGGCCGCGATCCCGGTCATGCACCCGGGCCGGGTGGACGTGATCGGCGCCGGGGCGCTGGTGCTGCTGGAGATCATGGAGCGCACCGGGGCCGCCGAGCTGGTGGTCAGCGAGCACGACATCCTGGACGGCGTCGCCTGGAGCCTGGTCTCCTGACGCCCCGTCGGGAGCCCTTCCGGCGCCCCTGCGAGCGGCCCCGGAGTGCCTGGATGGCACCCGGGGCCGCCCGCTGCACCGGGTGTCGCAAGAACCTTCGTGAATTTCTTCACATGGCGAACCAGCCTTTCGTCGCACTCGGCGGTCCGGTCTGTCCGATATGCGGGACCGAAGGCCTCTGGTGGGCCGCGCTCGATGGTTCGAAGGTGGGCATCGGGCTGGGTAGTGGAATCGAAACAGCGGGCCGGGAACCGGGACCGGATCGGGATCGTTGCTGCTCAGCGACGGGGTTTCGCACGGGTACCGTTCGAGCGGACCGGGAACGCCGTCGGGCCGGGGTGAGGTGACACGGTGGGGCCCGGAGTGTGGCCGCGCAGTGTAGCAGACGGTGTCCAGAGGCTTGTGACGGGCCTCACGAAGGTGCCCCCGAACGGGGGTGGATACTTTCGGATATGAGCACCACGGAGCGTCCTCGCATCCTGATCGTCGGCGGTGGTTACGTCGGCCTGTATGCCGCGATGCGCATTCTCAAGAAGATGCGCTACGGCGAAGCGACCGTCACGGTCGTCGACCCGCGGTCGTACATGACGTACCTGCCCTTCCTTCCCGAGGCGGCCGGCGGCAACGTCGCGCCTCGCAACCTCGTCGCGCCGCTGCGCAGCGCCCTCAAGAAGGCGGAGGTGCTCACCGGTGCGGTCACCGGTGTGGACCACGCCCGCAAGGTCGCCACCATCCAGCCCGCAGCGGGCGACTCCTACGAGCTGTCCTTCGACTACCTGGTCGTCGCCACCGGCTCGGTCTCCCGCACCTTCCCGATCCCCGGTCTGGCCGAGCACGGCATCGGCATGAAGACCGTGGAGGAGGCCATCAGCCTCCGCAACCACGTGATGGCGCAGCTGGACCGCGCCGAGTCCACCACGGACGAGGCGATCCGCCGCAAGGCCCTCACCTTCGTGGTCATCGGCGGCGGCTTCGCCGGCATCGAGACCATCGCGGAGATCGAGGACATGGCGCGCGACGCCGCCAAGATCTACCGCACCGTCAGCCGCGACGACATGCGCTTCATCGTCGTCGAGGCGGCCAACCGCATCCTCCCCGAGATGGGCCCGGACCTCGGTCTGTGGACCAAGGAGAAGCTCGAGGAGCGCAACATCGAGGTCTACATCGAGACCTCGATGGACTCCTGCGTCGACCAGCACGTGGTGCTGAAGAACGGCATGGAGATGGACGCCTCGACCATCGTGTGGACCGCGGGCGTCAAGCCGAACCCGGTGCTGTCGCAGTTCGGCCTCCCGCTCGGCCCGCGCGGCCACGTGGACGCCGCGCCGACCCTCCAGGTCACCGGCTTCGACTACGTCTGGGCCGCCGGCGACAACGCCCAGGTGCCGGACCTCGCCGCCGGCGAGGGCGCCTGGTGCCCGCCGAACGCGCAGCACGCCGTCCGTCAGGCCGCCGTCCTCGGCGACAACGTCATCTCGGGCATGCGCGGCTTCCCGCAGGCCGAGTACAAGCACAAGAACCTCGGTGCGGTGGCCGGTCTCGGCCTGCACAAGGGCGTGGCCATCCTCTTCGGCAAGGTCAAGCTCAAGGGCCGGCTGGCCTGGTGGTTCCACCGCGGCTACCACGGCGCGATGGTCCCGACCATGAACCGCAAGATCCGGGTCTTCACCGACTGGACGCTGGCGATGTTCCTCAAGCGCGAGACCGTCGGCCTGGCGCAGATGGAGAAGCCGTTCGAGGCGTTCCAGGAGGCCACCGGCCCCGCGCCGAAGGCGGCCGTCCCGGCCCCCGCCGAGCCCGCCAAGGAGCTGGCCAGCAAGTGAGCGACTGGCCCCGGGCGTTGACCGCACCCGGGGTATGAGTCGGAGGCTCTCCGCCCGGCAGTGTCGCCGGACCACGACCTCCGTGGTGCTCAGCCGGTTCCACGACCGGGCGGAGTACAGCAGTTGAGACCGACGAAGGCCCCCACCGGGAGATCCGGTGGGGGCCTTCCTCGTGCCGCTGAGGGGTCGTCAGTCGGTCTTGATGCTGGTCAGGATGTCCAGCTTGGACGCCCGGCGGGCGGGCCACAGGGCGGCCACCAGGCCGACCAGACCGGCCATCAGCAGGAAGAGCAGCAGCTGGCCGTAGGGCAGCTCGGTGACCAGGCCCGGGATGCTGGAGTCCAGGGTGGAGTTGACCGCCCAGGCCAGGAAGGAGCCGAGCAGCACACCGGTGACGGCGCCGAACAGCGAGATCACCACCGACTCCAGCTTCACCATCCGCTTGATGCCCCGCCGGTCCAGGCCGATCGCCCGCAGCATTCCGATCTCCCGCTTCCGCTCGAACACCGACATCGCCAGCGTGTTCACCACGCCGAGGACGGCGACCAGCACCGACATGGCCAGCAGGCCGTACATCATGTTGAGCGCGAAGGAGATGATCTGGTTGAACTCCTCCTTCATCTGCTCCAGGGTCTTGACCTCGATCACCGGGTTGTTGCCGGTGGCCTCCTTGACCGACGTGGCGAGCGCGGTGGTGGCGCCGTCGGTGCCCTTCACCAGGATGTCCCGGATGTCGGCGTCCTTGGCGTGCGGGGCCATCACCGAGTCGGCGACCACGAAGGGGGAGAGCATGTCGAGCGACTGGTAGACGCCGCCGACCGTCAGGGTCCCGGTCTTGCCGTCCATGAAGTCCGCCTTGACGGTCGAACCGACCGTCAGGCCGCGCTTCTTGGCGGTCTCGGCCTCGACCAGCACCTGACCCTTCGCCAGGGCGTCCGCCGAGCCGGCGTCCATGGTGAGGTCGAGCAGCTTGGGCAGCGTCGCCGGGTTCACGCCGGAGACCGCGGAGTCCTTGCCCTCCAGGTCCCAGTACGCGTTGGTCAGGGCGCTGGAGGCGGTCACGCCGGGCGCCTTGGCGACCTTCTCGGCCAGCTCGGGGGAGAGGCTCATCCGGTTGGCGCTGGAGACCTTGTAGTCGGCCACCACGCCCTTGGAGACGATCCGGTCGACCGCTCCGCCGACCGAGGCGCCCATCACCGTCATGGCGGTCACCAGGGTCAGGCCGATGGTGAGCGCGGCGGCGGTGGTGGCGGTGCGGCGCGGGTTGCGCACCGCGTTGCGGCGGGCCAGCTTGCCGGGGGTGCCGGCCACGGCGGCCAGCAGCGGGCCGGTCAGCGCGATCACCGGGCGGGAGAGCAGCGGCAGCAGGACGAAGATGCCGATCATCGCGACCGGGGCGCCGCCCATGATGACGTAGCGACCGGTCTCGCCGCCCTTGGCGGCACCGCCGAGGATCATCGCGAAGCCGGCCGCGGCGAGCAGCGAGCCGATCACGTTGCGGACGATCAGGCTCTTCTGGGTGGCCGGGGCGTCGCCGCTGGCCATCGCGGCGACCGGGGCGATCCGGGAGGCCCGGACGGCCGGCAGCAGGGCGGAGACCACGGTGACCACGACGCCGGTCACCAGCGCGGTGATCACGGTGGCCGGGGCGATCACCAGCGGGCCGGTGGGCATGCCCTCGGCCAGCTTCGCCATCCCGGCCTGCATCGCGGCGCCGATCCCGATGCCGGTGACCAGACCGGCCACCGAGGCGGTCAGACCGATCAGCAGCGCCTCGGCCAGCACCGAGCGGGTGATCTGGCCGCGGGCCGCGCCGATGGCGCGCAGCAGGGCCAGCTCCTTGGTGCGCTGGGCGATCAGCATGGTGAAGGTGTTGGCGATGATGAAGATGCCGACGAAGAGCGAGATGCCGGCGAAGGCCAGCAGCATCGTCTTCATGCCGCTGGTGCCCTGCTCGACCATCTTGGTCTGATCGGCCGTCAGCTGGTCACCGGTCTTCGCGGTGATCGAGCCTTCCTTGGGCAGCTTGGAGATCACCGCGTCCTGCAGCGCGGTCTGCGAGGTGCCGGGCTTGCCCTGGACGTCGATGGCCGAGAAGCGGCCGGGCGAGAGCAGGAACTGCTGCGCGGTGGCGGTGTCGAATAGCGTGAGGGTGGCGCCCGAGGTGATCTGCGGGTCGTCGGTGGTGAAGATCCCGGTCAGCTTCACGTCCTGGGCCGGGCCGTTGCCCGCCACCCGGACGGTGTCGCCGACCTTGTAGCCGGCCTTGTCGGCGCTGGAGCGGTCCAGCGCCACCTCGCCGGCCTTCTTCGGGCCCTGGCCCTCGACCATCGGGTAGCGCGGGTCCTTGCCGTCGGCGGCCGGGGACCAGTTGGCGCCGTAGGCGTTGTACGCCTGGCCGATCAGGTCGCCCTTCTTGTTCGCCACGGCGGTGAAGCCGGCCGCCACGCCGCGGACCTGGGCGACGCCCGGGAGGGCGGCCAGCTGGTCGACGGTGGCCTTGGTGAGCTCGGCGCCGTCGCCGGTCTTCTCCGAGGCGCGGGCGTAGGCGGAGGCCGAGCTGTCGGTGACCTGGACCGAGATGTCGGAGTAGCTCTTGGAGTAGCTGTTGGTCATGGCCTTGCCGAGCGTGTCGGAGAAGACCATGGTGCCAGCCACGAAGGCGGTGCCGAGCATGACGGCGAGGACCGTCATGAGCAGCCGGCCCTTGTGGGCCGCCACGTTGCGCAGTGCGGTGCGGAACATCGGATGTCGTCCTGGGGGAGTCGGAGCGGGGGGCGGTCGGTGACGGGCCGTCAGGCCGTCAGCTCGTCCGGCCCTTGGCGTCGAAGCGGCGCATCCGGTCCAGCACGGTGTCCGCGGTCGGCCCGGTCAGCTCGTCCACGATCCGGCCGTCGGCCAGGAAGACCACCCGGTCCGCGTAGGAGGCGGCGACCGGGTCGTGGGTGACCATCACGACCGTCTGGCCGAGCTCGCGCACCGAGTTGCGCAGGAAGGAGAGGATCTCGGCGCCGGAGCGGGAGTCGAGGTTCCCGGTCGGCTCGTCGGCGAAGACGATGTCCGGCCTGCTGGCCAGCGCGCGGGCGCAGGCCACCCGCTGCTGCTGGCCGCCGGAGAGCTGCGAGGGGCGGTGCGAGAGGCGGCCGGAGAGGCCGACCGTCTCCACCACCCGGTCCAGCCAGGCCTGGTCGACCTTGCGGCCGGCGATGTCCATCGGCAGCGTGATGTTCTCCAGCGCGGTCAGCGTCGGCAGCAGGTTGAAGGCCTGGAAGATGAAGCCGATCTTGTCCCGGCGGAGCTTGGTGAGCTGCTTGTCCTTGAGGCCGACCAGCTCGGTGTCCCCGATGGTGGAGGAGCCGGAGCTCACCGTGTCCAGGCCCGCCATGCAGTGCATGAGGGTGGACTTGCCGGAACCCGAGGGCCCCATGATGGCGGTGAACTGGCCCTGCGGGAACACGACGCTGACGTTGTCCAGCGCGACCACCCTGGTCTCGCCCTCGCCGTAGACCTTGTTGAGGCCGGTGGCGCGGGCGGCCGCCTGGCCGGTGTGTGCGGCGTACGCGGGCTTGGTGATCACGGGGGAACTCCTTGCGGACGTGAGGTGGTCGTGGACGGCCGGACGCAGGGCCCGACCGCTACACCATCCTCCGCCGGACGATCATGGAATCCGTCGCCCGCCGGAACGGTTGGTCCCACCGCCGCTGGGCGTAGGCGGGGCCCGGGCTTCTCCTCCTGCGGTATGACACCGACCCCGACGCCGAGGAGGTGGCCGGATCGCGCCGGGGCATGGCCGATTTCCAGACGATTCGTCAGATGTCAAGGAAACATGACAAATTGCCTGCCTGAGAGTGTGCGAAAGGGTGCTCTGGGCGACTAGTCTCAGGGGTACCCCGTACGAGGGGCGGAGAGGTCCCGCCCGGGTGGTGGAACGCAGACACGGGCAGCTTAAAACTGCTTGGCCGTAGGCCGTGCCGGTTCGAGTCCGGCCCCGGGCACCAAGACTCCGCGCGCCGCCGGTGCGCGTGTGCGAGATCATCCTCGCGGTTGAGGCTCATTCCTTTGCCAAGGCATTACCCTGGAGCGGTGCGGGTGGCACCACGCCGCCCCGGAGGGAATGACATGAGAAGCAGCAACCCGGTCTTCTCGCGGGAGGGGTCCTTCACCCGCGACGCCGGATACGCGGGGTTCAACACCGCCCAGCAGCCCCAGGCCGGGGCGCCGCAGGCCGGGAGCCCGTACGGCAACAACCCCTACGGCAACAACCCCTACGCCCAGCCGCAGCCCGGTCAGCTGACCGACGAGCAGCTGGTGCAGATGTACCAGGCCCCGTCCGCGGGCCCGCTGCAGACCGGCCGGATGACCATGGACGACGTGGTCGCCCGCACCGCGATCACGCTGCTGACCCTGGTCGCGGCCGGCGCGGTGGCCTGGTTCCTGCTGCCCGCCACCTCCTTCGGCCCGGCCATCGGCGCCGCGATCGCCGCCTTCGTGGTCGGCATGGTGATCAGCTTCAAGCGGAGCGTCAGCCCCGCCCTGATCGTCACCTACGCGGCCCTGGAGGGCTTCTTCCTCGGCGCGGTCAGCCACGCCTTCGAGACCATGTTCTCGGGCATCGTGGTGCAGGCCGTGCTCGGCACCGCGGCCGTCTTCGCGGCGATGCTGATCGCCTACAAGTCCGGCCGGATCCGGGTCACCCCGCGCTACACCCGGATCGGCATCGCGATCGCCATGGGCTTCGTGCTGCTCATGCTGGTCAACGTGGTGGCCTCGCTGTTCGGCGCCGACATGGGCCTGCGCTCGGGCCCGCTCGGCATCGTGGTGGGCATCCTCGGCATCGGCATCGGCGCCTTCTTCCTCTCCCTGGACTTCGCCGAGATCGAGGCGGGCATCCAGGGCGGCGCCCCGGAGAAGGAGGCCTGGCGGGCCGCCTTCGGGCTCACCCTGTCGCTGGTCTGGATCTACCTGGAGATGCTGCGCCTGATCGCCATCCTCCGCGGCGACGACTGATCCCGCGTCAGCCCGCCTGAGGCCCGCCCCGGTCGCACCGGGGCGGGCCTCCGCCGTTCCCGGCAGCGCATAGGCTCACCGCATGGCAGACGCACAGACCTTCCTGGCCGCCGTGGACCGGCTGGCCGACCGCTTCCGTTCGATGCCGCAGAGCAGGCTGCTGGCCCCGGTGCCCGGGTACCCGAGCCGGGCGGCGGCCGTGCTGGCCCTGGCGGCGGACTCGGCCGGGCGGGCGCTGGAGCTGGCGGGCGAGCCGCCGAGGGAGTTCCCGGACGCCGGGGCCTTCGCGGTGGGCGACCAACTGGCCGTCGCCGGGCGGGAACTGGCCGCGGTGGCCGGCCCCGAGGTGCTGGCCCAGGCGCTGGACGCGGTGCGGGCGGCGGACGAGCTCACCGCCTGACCCCCGGGAGCCCGGGCACGCGAACGGCCGGTCGAGTCGGTAACCCCGATGACTCGACCGGCCGTTGGCCTGCTGAGGGCGGATCAGATGCTGGCGACCACCCGGTCGGCCAGCACGTAGACGGCCTCCTCGTCGGTGGAGAAGGTCAGCGAGTAGGAGCCGGAGAACCGCGAGCCGCCGAGCAGCCGGACGTCCTCGCCGGCCCGGACGGCGTCGATCAGGCGGTAGGCGGCCTCGCGGTCGCCGGGGGCGACGCAGAGCGTGGTGCCGTCGGCGAAGGCGTAGACGTCCAGGGTGCCGAGCGGGCCGGGGCGGACGTCGGTGAGCGCGACGCCCTCGTCGGCCAGGGTGGCGAGGCGGGTGTCGGTCCACTCGCGGGACGGGGTCGGGCTGGGCACGAAGTCCGGGTGCGAGGGGTGGCGGCGCGGGTCGGGGGCGGCCACCGGCTCGGCGTCCACGGCCGGTTCGGCGTCCAGCAGGCCGGCCTCCAGGCCGGTGGCGAGCAGATCGGCCTCGCGGCGGGCCCGGATCTCCCCGGCGCTCTCGGCGGGGTGGCCGCCGCCCGAGGGGTGGGCGCCCGCCGGGCGCGGGGCGGCGGTGCCGCCGTCCTCGCCGATCAGGTCCTCGAGCGCGCTGCGCAGCGCCTCGCCGAACTCCGGGTCCATGGTGCCCGCCTGGTCGGCGGCGTCGAGCGGGCCGGTCGGGCGCGGGAAGAAGAGCGGCCACTCCTCCTGGGCACTGGTGAACGGGGAGTCGAAGATCGGGGCGTCCTCCGCGGCCCGGGCCTCCTGCTCGGCCCAGAACGCGCGGGCCTCGGCGATCTCCCGCTCGCGGTCGGCGGCCAGCGCCTCGTGCACGGCCCGGCGTATCACCGTCTCGTCAACCACGGCCGGGGCGGCGGCACTTGCGGCGGCGGTCGCGGCGGCGGTGGCGGCCGCCTGCTCGGCGAGACGGCGGGAGAGGCGGCGGCCCTGGACCAGCAGCGCGGCGGAGAGGGCGATCAGGACCAGCAGCAGGGTGGTGTACACGACGCTCACGGAACGTACTCCTAGGGAGGAGCGGAACGGGGTTACGTCTCCACAGTGCCGCATGGGCGACTGATGCTGCAGTGGCAGATGTCCGATTTGTCCGTGACTTTCGTCCTTGTCCTCAAATTGTTAGGTAGTCCCGCTCTACGCTGCGGAGTTGACCGATTCCGGGGCGTCGACAAAACGGCTCGGAGAGGGTGTGCCGAGGGCCGGATCGCACTCCGCGTGTGATCCGGCCCTCAGTTACGCACCGTCACTCCGAACGGGTGGACGGAGTCGGTCGAGCGGTCAGCTCAGGCGCTCGATGACCATCGCCATGCCCTGGCCGCCGCCGACGCACATGGTCTCCAGGCCGAACTGCTTGTCGTGCCACTGCAGGGAGTTGATCAGGGTGCTGGTGAGGCGGGCGCCGGTCATGCCGAAGGGGTGGCCGACGGCGATCGCGCCGCCGTTGACGTTCAGCTTCTCCAGCGGGATGCCCAGGTCCCGGTAGGAGGGGATGACCTGGGCCGCGAAGGCCTCGTTGATCTCCACCAGGTCGATGTCGTCGATGGTCAGCCCGGCCCGCTTGAGCGCCTGGCGGCTGGCCTCGACCGGGCCGTAGCCCATGATCTCGGGGGAGAGGCCGCTGACGCCGGTGGAGACCACGCGGGCGAGCGGGGTGAGGCCGAGCTCGCGGGCCTTGGTGTCGGACATGACCACCAGGGCGGCGGCGCCGTCGTTCAGCGGGCAGCAGTTGCCGGCCGTGACGGTGCCGTCCGGGCGGAAGACCGGCTTGAGGCCGGAGACGGCCTCCAGGGTGACCCCGGCGCGCGGGCCGTCGTCGGCGGAGACCACGGTGCCGTCGGGCAGGGTGACGGGAGTGATGTCGCGCGCCCAGAAGCCGGACTTGATGGCGGCCTCGGCCAGGTTCTGCGAGCGGACGCCGAACTCGTCCTGCTCGGCGCGGGTGATCCCCTTGAGCGCGGCCAGGTTCTCGGCGGTCTGGCCCATCGCGATGTAGGCGTCCGGCAGCAGGCCGTCCTCGCGCGGGTCGTGCCACTCGCCGCCGCCGTTCGCGGCCCGGTCGGCGGTGCGCGCCACCGCGTCGGCGAACAGCGGGTTCTGGGTGCCCGGCATGCCGTCCGAGGTGCCGTTCACGCTGCGCGAGACGGTCTCCACGCCGGCCGAGACGAAGATGTCGCCCTCGCCCGCCTTGATGGCGTGCAGCGCCATCCGGGTGGTCTGCAGCGAGGAGGCGCAGTACCGGGTGATGGTGGTGCCGGGCAGGTAGTCCATGCCCATCTGGACCGCGACGATCCGGCCCAGGTTGTGGCCCTGCTCGCCGCCGGGCAGGCCGCAGCCGAGCATCAGGTCGTCGATCTGGCGCGGGTCCAGCCCGGGCACCTTGGCCAGTGCGGCGCCGATGATCTGCGCGGTCAGGTCGTCCGGGCGGATGTCCTTGAGCGAGCCCTTGAAGGCCCGGCCGATCGGCGAACGGGCGGCGCTGACGATGACGGCTTCGGGCATGGTGGGCTCCTCGCTGGGTGTCCGGGTCGACGGGCGTCCGGGTGCGCCGCGCGGGGGCGGCGGCGGACGGTCCGGGAGAAAGTTACCGCTTGGTAGCCCTGTCGTCACCCGTCCCCGCGTGTGAGTTGGCCGACGCCGGTTCGGGGGTCGAGTCGGCCGCGTCCGGCAGGCCGAACCGCAGCCGCAGCTTGACCTGCGCCCACCGCCGGCCGAAGTCCCCGATCCGCTCGTCGGCCGTCACCTCGGTGCCCGAACGGCCCGCTGCGGCCGCCGCCGCGACGGCCATCGGCAGCACCTGCTCGGCCCCCGGCGCGGCCGGCTCCCGCTCGTCCGGCCAGAGGTCCAGGGCGGCGCAGAGCGAGGGCAGCAGGGCCATCGCGGCGGTCGCGTAGCCCTGCGCGGAGGGGTGGTAGCGGTCGGCGGCGAACATCTCCGGACGGGCCGCGAACTCCGGGCCCAGCAGCGAGCCCAGCGAGACCGTCCGGCCGCCCTGCTCCACCACCGCGATGGTCTGGGCGGCGGCCAGCTCGCGGCTCAGCCGCCGGGCCACCCAGCGCAGCGGCGGGCGCACCGGCTTGATGGTGCCCAGGTCCGGGCAGGTGCCGACCACCACCTGGCAGCCGGCCTCGCGCAGCGCCCGGACCGCCTCGCCGAGCTGACGGACCGCCAGGGCGGGCGGGGTGCGCTTGGTCACGTCGTTGGCGCCGACGATGATCACGGCCAGCTCGGGGCGGTGCGGCAGCACCTGGACCACCTGCTCGGCCAGGTCGGCGGACCGGCCGCCGGAGCGGGCCACGTTGGCGAGCCGCACCCGGCGCTCGGCCACCGAGGCCAGACCGGCCGCCAGCAGCGCGCCCGGGGTCTCGTGCCCCCGCCGCACGCCCAGCCCGGCGGCCGTCGAGTCGCCCAGGAAGCCCAGCACCAGTGGCTCCTGCTCGCCCGCCGGATCGGCGAAGGCGGCCCCGTACACCCCGTCCGCGCGCGGCGGGTCGCCCTCCAGCAGCCCGACCGCGCGGACGGCCAGCCGGCTCTCGGTGACCAGCAGCCCGACGAAGCCCACCCCGAGCAGCCCCAGCCCGCCGCCGCCGTACGCGGCCGCGGTGGCGATCCGCCGGGCCGCCCGGGCCCGTGACTCCCGCGTCAACCCCGCACCCCCTCCATCCACCGGGCCCCTCGTCGGGGCGGCACCTTCTGTCCCCTTCTGGGTACCCAACGACGGAGCGCCCTACCGGGCACCCTCGGCCATCCGGGGAGAGAACGTCAGGTGCCGCGCCGCCCGTCGCCGGAACGGCCCGCGCCCCCGCCGAGCCGGACGCGGTTCCCTTTCGTCCCGCAAGTGCCCGTCCACCCCTTGAGACGCCCTAGGCTTTGAGGTACTCACAGACGTCGCATTGCCCCAGACCGGGAGGACCCCCGTGCGGTACCACAATTCGATCATCGACCTGGTCGGCGGCACGCCGCTGGTGAAGCTCAACAAGGTCACCGACGGGATCAGCGCCACGGTGCTGGCGAAGGTCGAGTACTTCAACCCCGGCGGCTCGGTCAAGGACCGGATCGCGATGCGCATGATCGAGGCCGCCGAGGCCTCGGGCGCCCTCAAGCCGGGCGGCACCATCGTCGAGCCCACCTCCGGCAACACCGGGGTCGGCCTGGCGATCGTGGCCCAGCAGAAGGGCTACAAGTGCATCTTCGTCTGCCCCGACAAGGTCTCCACCGACAAGATCAACACCCTTCGGGCGTACGGTGCCGAGGTGGTGGTCTGCCCGACCGCCGTCGCGCCCGAGCACCCGGACTCCTACTACAACGTCTCCGACCGCCTGGTCCGCGAGACCCCGAACGCCTGGAAGCCGGACCAGTACTCCAACCCGGACAACCCGGCCTCGCACTACCACTCGACCGGCCCCGAGCTCTGGGAGCAGACCGAGGGGAAGATCACCCACTTCGTCGCCGGCGTCGGCACCGGCGGCACCATCTCCGGCACCGGCCGCTACCTCAAGGACGCCTCGAAGGGCGCCGTCAAGGTGATCGGCGCCGACCCGGAGGGCTCGGTCTACTCCGGCGGCACCGGCCGCCCGTACCTGGTCGAGGGCGTCGGCGAGGACTTCTGGCCGACCGCCTACGACCGCGAGGTGGCGGACGAGATCGTCGCCGTCTCCGACAAGGACTCGTTCCAGATGACCCGCCGCCTGGCCAAGGAGGAGGGCCTGCTGGTCGGCGGCTCCTGCGGGATGGCCGTGGTGGCCGCCCTGGAGGTCGCCAAGCGGCTCGGCCCGGACGACGTGGTCGTGGTGCTGCTGCCGGACGGCGGCCGCGGCTACCTGTCGAAGATCTTCAACGACGACTGGATGGCCGACTACGGCTTCCTGCCCTCGGAGACCGACGAGGCGCACATCGTCGAGGTGCTGGCCCGCAAGGACGCGCTGGAGCACGAGGGCGTCCCGCAGTTCGTCCACATGCACCCCAACGAGACGGTGGCCGAGGCGATCCGGGTGCTGCGCGACTTCGGCGTCTCGCAGATGCCGGTGGTCTCGCCGGGCGCGGGGCACCCCGACATCATGGCCGGCGAGGTGATCGGCTCGGTGGTGGAGCGGGAGCTGCTGGAGGGGCTGTTCACCCAGAAGGTCGCGCTCACCGACACCCTGGACAGCGTGATGTCCAAGCCGCTGCCGGTGGTCGGCTCGGGCGAGACCGTCACCAGCCTGATGACCGTGCTGGAGAAGGCCGACGCCGCCGTGGTGCTGGTCGAGGGCAAGCCGCAGGGCATCGTGACCAGCCAGGACCTGCTGGCCTTCCTGGCCAACCGGGCCGGTCACTGACCCGCCGTCAGCCGCCGTGCCGGGGACGGCGGCTGACGGAACGCTCCCGGCACGAAGTGGTACACCGGCGTCACCTGCGCGCATCACGCGGTTAACACGGGTCGTGCACTGTAGTGGTCAACGGCGAGACGCCGAAGCAGGTGACAGCGGAAGCGGGAGCGGCTCCCCGCACCGGGGTCACCACGGACACGTCGGTCGGCCCTGACCCGGCCCACCGTGTCCTGCCCGTGGGGGTTGCCGTCGTCCCGCCCCTGTGCCGGCCCAGGCCGGCCCAGGGTGTGGTGGCCCCCGCGGCACCTACCGCGCCGCGAGGCGCGCTCCGCGGTTCCCGGGTGGGGGAACCAGGGCGGAGACGGCGAGGCCGGCCCCCTTCCGAGGGGGCCGGCCTCACCCGTTTCCCCGGCGGCGGGTGCTCGCCTAGGCTCGCCCCCATGACCAGCACTGACCTGCCCGAGCAGGACGCCCCCCGTTACGTACGGCTCAGCATCGAGATCGTCGCCGAGATCACCGACGAGCAGGCCCTGAAGGCCGCCGCCCTGGCCCAGGTGGAGGCCGACGAGTACCTGGACGACGAGGAGCGCGGCCAGTCGGTGGAGGCCATCGAGCTGGACCCGTCCGGCTCGCTCGCGCACTTCATCGACCCGGTGGCGCTGCTCGGCGGCGTCCCCGGCACCGAGCTGACCTCGGCCACCTGGGAGTCGGCCCGGATCGACTACGACCCGGACGAGGAGACCTGGACCGAGTACGCGGACCAGTAGGCAGCACCGCGAATCCCCCGCCCGGAGCCCCGGGTGGGGGATTTGTCCGTTCTGGCGGCATCTTCAGTACTCTCGTACGATCTCAACCGTTTGGTGATGGAACCGCTTCCGCCCGGATCGCGTTGATTTGGTACGTAACGCCCGTAGGTGAAGAGCAGGGAGAACCGCCGTGACGCAGACCGAGAAGCCGCACTGGACCAGGCGCGGCGTACTGGCCGGGATGCTCGGTGCCCCCGTCTTCCTGCTGGCGGCCTGCAACGACGACAAGCCATCCGGCGGCAGTGGCGGCGGGGGCACCGGGGCGGGCGGCAGCGGCTCGCCGAGGACCTCGGTCGCGAAGATCACCGTCTCCCCGGCGGACGGCGTCACCGACGCCCCGTTCACCGAGCCGGTCAAGGTCACCGTCGTGGACGGGAGGCTCACCTCGGTGAAGCTCACCGCCGAGGACGGCAAGGAGATAGCCGGCCAGCTCGCCGCCGACGGCGCGAGCTGGACCTCCACCGCGCCGCTGTCCAGCGGCGCCAAGTACGCCGTGGCGGCCGTCGCCCAGGACAAGGACAAGCTGGAGGCGGACGCCAACGCGAAGTTCGCCACCGCCTCCCCGGCCAACACCTTCGTCGGCTACTTCACCCCCGAGAACGGGGCCGTCGTCGGGGTCGGCATGCCGGTCTCGATCAACTTCAACAAGGCGGTCACCAACCGCAAGGCCGTCCAGCAGGCGATCACGGTGACGGCCGAGCCGGGCGTCGAGGTCGTCGGGCACTGGTACTCCAGCACCCGGCTCGACTTCCGCCCCGAGCAGTACTGGGCCAAGGGCACCAAGGTCACTCTGAAGCTGCGGCTCAAGGACGTGGAGGGCGCCAAGGGCGTCTACGGCACCCAGTCCAAGGACGTGGCCTTCACCATCGGCCGCAGCCAGGTCAGCGTCGCGGACCTGGGCAAGGACACCCTCACGGTGACCACCGACGGCCAGGTGACCGCCACCTACCCGGTGATCGGCGGCTCCCCGGAGCACCGGACCTGGGCCGGGAAGATGGTCATCTCCGAGCAGTACACCCAGACCAAGATGGACTCGCAGACCGTCGGCCTGGGCGACGAGTACAACATCCCGGACGTCCCGCACGCCCAGCGGCTGACCACCTCCGGCACCTTCATCCACGGCAACTACTGGTCCCCCGCGTCACAGTTCGGCAACGCCAACACCAGCCACGGCTGCATCGCCCTGCGGGACGTCAAGGGCGCCGGTGATCCCGGGACGAACGGTGCCAAGTTCTACGCGAGTTCGATGGCCGGGGACGTGGTCGAGGTGATCAACTCGGGTGACAGGACCGTGAGTCCGTCGAACGGCCTGAACGGCTGGAACATGGACTGGTCCGCGTGGAAGGCCGGCAGCGCGGTCTGACCCGGTCGTGGGCTCGTCATAAGAACCGGATAAGTTACCGGGTGCGTCCTGCTTCGGCCACAAGTGCCGAAAACAGGGTGACCCGGCGGGTGAAAGCTGCTTGCCTGGGGTCGTCACCAAGAGTCGAGCACTGCAGCCCGGTGAGCAGTCCGGGTGCCTTTCACGGGGGAGAAGTCCCATCAACACCACCCTGCGCCGGACGGCCCGCGTCGCCGCCACCGCCACCGCCTGTTCCGTCGTGCTGGCCGGCGGCCTGGTCGCCTGCGGCACCGTCAAGCAGCTGTCCGCCGCCGACAAGGTCTCGGACGCCTTCGGCAAGGTCTACGAGGGCAAGAGCTTCAAGGCCGAGCTCGGCTTCGACGCCACGCCCGAGCAGATCCTCGCCTTCGACAAGGCCGTCTCCAAGGACAAGAGCGAGCAGCTCGACCAGAAGACGGCCGAGCTGATGTCCGGCATCAAGCTCTCGGTCGCGATCGCCGCCGACAAGCCGCTGAAGGACGTGGCGGGCCTCAAGGAGGGCCAGGCCGCCGACCTCAACTCCATCCCGGACGACCTCGGGTTCGACGCCGCCTACGCCCTCACCGGCAAGGACGGCGCCGCGCTGGCCGACATCCGCTACATCGACGGCACCCTCTACGCGAAGGCCGACGTCGACGGCATCGCCAAGATCGCCGGCGAGGACACCAAGGAGCTGAAGGAGGGCGCCGCCCTCTTCCCGAAGGTCTTCCAGGACGCCATCGGCGGCAAGTGGGTCTCGATCGACACCAAGACCCTCAAGGGCCTGGCGGAGGAGGCCGGCAAGGCGGCGGGCAGCAAGGGCAGCCCCTCGGCCGCCCCGTCGGTGGACCCGAAGGTCGCCTCCGGCCTGGTCAACACCGTCAAGGACGTCATCTCCCGCAACGTCACCTTCGAGGACAAGGGCAAGCACGAGGGCGCCGACCACATCTACGTGGCCGCCCCCGCCAAGGCCTTCGCGGACGACCTGCTGAAGAGCATCAAGCCGCTGGCGAAGGACCTGCCGGGCTTCGACGAGCTGCCCGCCACCGTCCCGTCCGACTTCCCGGACAAGAAGGTCGGCGTCGACGTCTTCATCAAGGACGGCGCCCTCTCGGCGGTCTCCTTCGACCTGGCCCAGTTCGAGAAGGACGCCCCGGCCGACCTCCACATGCCGATCAAGGTGACCTTCGCCAAGGACGCCGAGGCCCCCAAGGCCCCGACCGGCGCCACCGCGATCACCAAGAAGGACCTCGAGGACACCATGGGCGCCGTCATGGGCGCCGCGATGGCCGGCAAGGGCGGCGCCCCCGTCCCGGGCGGCGCCGACATCCCGGGCGTCAAGCCCGGTGCCGGTGCGGTCACGCTGACCGACGCGCAGATCAAGGAGCTCGTCGCGCTCGGCGCGCCCGAGGCCGAGATCAAGGTGCTGGCCCAGGCCGGCATGACCTTCGAGCAGCTCAAGGCGCTGGCCGCGGCCGGCGGCTGACGATAGACCGGAACGCACCCGGGCCCCGTCGCTCCCCCGGAAGGGGGGAGCGACGGGGCCCGTTCCGTGCCGGTCGTCAGGCCTTGGCCACGCCGATCGGGCAGCTGGCGCCGGTGCCGCCGAGGCCGCAGTAGCCGTTCGGGTTCTTGGCGTCCGAGAGGTACTGCTGGTGGTACTCCTCGGCCGGGTAGAACGGGCCGGCCGGGGCGATCTCGGTGGTGATCGGCCCGAGGCCGATCGCGGTCAGCGCGGGCTGGAAGGCGTCCTTGGCGCCCAGGGCGGCGGCCAGCTGGGCGGGGGAGTGGGTGTAGGCGGCGGAGCGGTACTGGGTGCCCCGGTCGTTCCCCTGGCGGAAGCCCTGGGTCGGGTCGTGGGACTCGAAGAAGGTCTTCAGCAGGGTCTCGTAGGAGATCACGGCGGGGTCGTAGACCACGCGGACCACCTCGGTGTGCGCGGTCAGGCCGCTGCACACCTCCTCGTACGTCGGGTTCGGCGTGTGGCCGCCCTGGTAGCCGACCAGGGTGGTGAAGACGCCGGGCAGGCGCCAGAAGGTGCGCTCCGCGCCCCAGAAGCAGCCGAGCGCGAAGTCGGCGACCTCCAGGCCGTCCGGGTAGGGGCCGGTGAGCGGGGTACCGAGGACGGTGTGCGGGCCGGCCGGGACGAACCGGGGCTCGGCGCGGCCGGGCAGGGCCTCCTCGGGGGTGACGAGCTCGCTCTTGGAACGGTTGAACAGCACGGCCTGCTCCCGGGGTTCGACATCGGGGGGTGACCCTGACAACGCAGGGGGCCCGCCCGGAAATTCCGGACGGGCCGGGCCCGGACGGCCCCTCCCGCTGACGCGGCGTCAGCCGCGGGCGAGCGCGGCCACCGTGCGGGCCCGCAGGTCGGTGAACTCGTCCGGCCCGTTCGAGGAGCGCAGGAAGGTCCGCGGGATGACCGGGCCGAGGGCCTGGAGCTGGGCCAGCGCCTCGGCGTGGCGGCCCTGGCCGGCCAGGAAGCGCACGGCCGTGCCGCGGGCGGCGGCCAGCTGCGGGTGGTCGGGGCGGGCGGCGGCCAGGTCGGCCAGCAGGGCGTCCACGGCGGCCCGCAGCTCGGCGGTGCCGAGGCCGGCCGCGGCGTCGCCGTACTGCTCGGTGTAGGCGTCCAGCTTGTGGACGGTGAGCAGGCTGCCGACCGGGTTGGCGGCGATCGTGGCGTCGACGAAGGCGTGCATCAGCTCGTGGCTGCCGTGCCACTTGCGGGTCCAGTACTCCTTGCCCTGCCAGATGCCGTCCCAGTGCCGCGGGGCGCGCGAGGAGACCTCGGCCCACAGCGCGCGGAACTCCTCGGCGGACCAGTTCTGGCCGCGGGCCAGCGCCAGCTGGGCCAGGTACGGGGTCGGGTCGCCGGCGGG
This sequence comes from Kitasatospora albolonga, assembly GCF_039535905.1. Classification (GTDB taxonomy): domain Bacteria; phylum Actinomycetota; class Actinomycetes; order Streptomycetales; family Streptomycetaceae; genus Kitasatospora; species Kitasatospora albolonga. Next base: position 71,561 of record NZ_BAAAYB010000037.1, read on the forward strand.
GGCCAGGCGGGCCGCCGCGGCGCCGGCCTCGCGGGCCTCGGCCAGCTTGGCCTGGAAGCCCTTGCGCATCTCGTCGGTGACGGTGTCGGAGTACCCGGAGCCGCGGATCGCCCAGGCGGCGTGCACCAGGGCGGCGGTGCGGATCGAGGCGGCGTCCGAGGACTCCGGCCGCTCCTGCCGCCAGGCCTCCAGCCACTCGTGGCGGCGGCCGGCCAGGTCGACCAGCAGGTCGATCCGGTCGTAGCGCTCGTCCCAGTCCGTCCCGGCCTCCTCGACGTACTCGGCGGCCGGGCGCCAGTCGCCGCGCTCGGCGGACTCCAGGGCCGCCCGGCCCCGGTCGTCCAGGGTGGTGTGGCCGAGCACCAGGCCGCGGTCGGGGACCAGGCCGAAGCGCTGGGCGGCGGCGTCGGTCAGCGGGGCCGGCGGGCGGGCGGCCCGGCGGGCGCGCAGGGACTTGAACAGGCTGAAGAGCAGCGCGATGACCGCGATGGTCAGGAACAGCACGGGGCACTCCGGTGGTTCACGGGCAGCTGACGGTGGGTCGGACGGCGGGTGCGGGGGCGTGCGCGAGGGCGCTCGGCCGGCCGGTCCGGGATGCTCCGTTCGGGTCGGACACGTGTACGGGGCGTGCAGATCGTAGCCGCACCACGCGCGGAAGTTGACGGACGGTCCGACCGGGGGGCGTATCGACCGCCTTGGTCCCGTTTGCGGACTAGGCTCGGACCATGACCGAGCACCCTCTTCCCCAGGGCTTCGAGACCCTCGCCATCCACGCGGGCCAGGAAGCAGACCCCCAGACCGGGGCCGTCGTCACGCCGATCTACCAGGTGTCCACCTACAAGCAGGACGGAGTGGGCGGGCTGCGCGGCGGCTACGAGTACAGCCGCTCCGCCAACCCGACCCGCACCGCGCTGGAGGAGTGCCTCGCCGCGATCGAGGGCGGCGCCCGCGGCCTGGCCTTCGCCTCCGGCCTGGCGGCCGAGGACACCCTGCTGCGCACCGTGCTGAAGCCGGGCGACCACATCGTCATCCCGAACGACGCCTACGGCGGCACCTTCCGCCTGTTCGCCAAGGTGCTGAGCCGCTGGGGCGTGGAGTTCTCGGTGGCCGACACCCAGAGCCTCGACGCCGTGCGCGCGGCGATCCGCCCGGGCACCAAGGCGGTCTGGGTGGAGACCCCGTCCAACCCGCTGCTCGGCATCTCCGACATCGCGGGCCTGGCCGAGGTGGCGCACGCCGCGGGCGCGCTGCTGGTGGTGGACAACACCTTCGCCAGCTCCTACCTGCAGCAGCCGATCTCCTTCGGCGCCGACGTGGTGGTGCACTCGACCACCAAGTACATGGGCGGCCACTCGGACGTGGTCGGCGGCGCGCTGGTCGCGGCCGACGCGGGCCTGGCCGAGGAGCTGGCGTACCACCAGAACGCGATGGGCGCGGTCTCCGGCCCGTTCGACGCCTGGCTGGTGCTGCGCGGCATCAAGACCCTGGGCGTCCGGATGGACCGCCACAGCTCCAACGCCGAGAAGGTGGCCGAGCTGCTGACCTCGCACCCGAAGGTCAGCCAGGTCTACTACCCGGGCCTGCCGGAGCACCAGGGCCACGACATCGCGGCCAAGCAGATGAAGGCCTTCGGCGGCATGGTGTCGTTCCGCGTCGCGGGCGGCCAGCAGGCGGCGGTCGAGGTCTGCAACCGGGCGAAGCTGTTCACCCTGGGCGAGTCGCTGGGCGGCGTGGAGTCGCTGATCGAGCACCCGGGCCTGATGACCCACGCCTCGGTCGCGGGCTCCGCGCTGGAGGTCCCGGCCGACCTGGTCCGGGTCTCGGTCGGCATCGAGGCGATCGACGACCTGCTGGCCGACCTGACGCAGGCGCTCGGCTGATCCCGCTCCACCCGGGGGCGCGCGCCTTGTGGCGCGCGCCCCTTCGTCAATTCCCGTACGTCACACGGCACCTGAGGAACCATGCAGAACTGGCCGGTCACCCTGGACGACGTCCGCGGTGCGCACAAGATGCTCGCCGGGGTCGCCCGGGTCACCCCGATGGAGAGCAGCCGGTACCTCTCCGGGCTGATCGGCTCCCCGGTGCACCTCAAGTGCGAGAACCTCCAGCGCACCGGCTCCTTCAAGCTGCGCGGCGCGTACGTGCGGATCGCCGGGCTGACGCCGGTGCAGCGGGCCGGCGGCGTGGTGGCCGCCAGCGCGGGCAACCACGCGCAGGGCGTGGCGCTGGCCGCCTCGCTGCTCGGGGTCCGGGCCACCGTCTTCATGCCGCGCGCGGCCCCGCTGCCCAAGGTGGCCGCCACCCGTGACTACGGCGCCGAGGTGAAGCTGCACGGCGCGACCGTGGACGAGGCGCTGCGGGCCGCCCAGCAGTACGCGGAGACCACCGGTGCCACCTTCATCCACCCCTTCGACCACTGGGACGTGGTCACCGGCCAGGCCACCGTCGGCCTGGAGATCCTGGAGCAGTGCCCGGAGGTGCGCACCATCCTGGTCGGGGTGGGCGGCGGCGGGCTGCTGGCGGGCATCGCGGCGGCGGTGAAGCCGCTGCGGCCGGACGTCCGGGTGATCGGGGTGCAGGCGGCCGGCGCGGCCGCCTACCCGCCCTCGCTGGCGGCCGGGCGGCCGGTGTCGCTGGAGCGCTTCGCCACCATGGCCGACGGCATCATGGTCGGCCGCCCGGGCGACATCCCCTTCGAGGTGGTCAACGCCCTGGCCGACGGCGTCCGCACGGTCTCCGAGGAGAGCCTGTCGCGGGCCCTGCTGGTCGGCCTGGAGCGGCTCAAGATGGTGGTCGAGCCGGCCGGGGCCAGCCCGGTGGCGGCCCTGCTGGAGCACCCGGAGGACTTCCGGGGCGGCCCGGTGGTGGCGGTGCTCTCCGGGGGCAACATCGACCCCCAGCTGATGCAGCGGGTGCTGCGGCACGGCCTGGCCGCCGCAGGGCGCTACCTGTCGCTGCGGGTCCGGCTGACCGACAAGCCGGGGGCGCTGGCCGACCTGCTGGCCGTGCTCACCCGGGTGGACGCCAACGTGCTGGACGTGGCGCACGTGCGGATCGACCCGCGGCTGGGACTGACCGAGGTCGAGGTGGACCTCCACCTGGAGACCAAGGGGCCGGAGCACTGCGCCCTGGTGGTGGGCGAACTCCGGGACGCGGACTACGTGGTGAGCAGCTGACCGGCGCCGCCGATCCCGAAAACCGGAGGCGGTTGTCACAGGTAGCTGAGAGGGTGTCAGGGCCTTTCCTGCGGCATGAATCCCCGGGCACCCGGGTACCGCCATGGGATAAAAAGGACAAATCCCCCAGAAGGAGATGAGGCAGGCTCATGGCGCCAGCCATCCAAGCCGAGAACCTGGTCAAGACCTTCGGTGACGTGCGCGCCCTCGACGGCGTCAGCCTGGACGTCCCCGAAGGCACGGTGCTCGGGCTGCTCGGCCCCAACGGCGCCGGCAAGACCACCACCGTCCGCGTCCTCACCACGCTGCTCCGCCCCGACTCCGGCCACGCCGTGGTCGCCGGGGTGGACGTGCTCAAGCACCCCAACAAGGTGCGCAGCCTGATCGGCCTCTCCGGCCAGTACGCCGCCGTCGACGAGTACCTGACGGGGCGCGAGAACCTGGAGATGGTCGGCGAGCTCTACCAGATGACCAACCGCGACTCCAAGGCCCGGGCCAAGGAGCTGCTGGAGTGGTTCAACCTCACCGAGGCCGCCGACCGCACCGCCAAGACCTACTCCGGCGGCATGCGCCGCCGCCTGGACCTGGCCGCCGCCCTGGTGGTCCGCCCGCCGGTGATGTTCCTGGACGAGCCGACCACCGGCCTCGACCCGCGGAACCGGCTGGCGCTCTGGGAGGTCATCGAGACCCTGGTCGAGCAGGGCACCACCCTGCTGCTCACCACCCAGTACCTGGAGGAGGCCGACCGCCTCGCCCACGACATCGCGGTGGTCGACCACGGCAAGGTGATCGCCCGCGGCACCGCCGACCAGCTCAAGGCCCAGATCGGCGGCGAGCGGATCGAGGTCGTGGTGCACCGCGCCGACGACGTGACCGAGGCGCAGGCCGCGCTCGCCCCGTACGCCAAGGGCGACCCGGCGCTGGAGAAGAACACCCGCAAGATCACCGTCCCGGTCAGCGGCGGCGCCCGGGTGCTGGCCGACGTGATCCGCGAGCTGGACGCCCGCTCGATCGAGATCGACGACATCGGCCTGCGCCGCCCGACCCTGGACGACGTCTTCCTCTCCCTCACCGGCCGGGCCACGGTCGAGGAGGACGAGGACGAGTCGGGCGAGGGGCAGAAGCCGGCCAAGGGCCGCAAGAGCCACGGGAAGGACGCCTGATGACCACGGCCAACCCGCAACAAGCCATCGGCTCCGCCGTCACCCACCCCAAGCACGGCCTCGCCGCGATGCTGCACGACTCCTGGGTGGTCGCCAAGCGGAACCTGCGCCGGATGACCCGCATCCCGGAGATCGTGGTCTTCGGCCTGATGCAGCCGGTGATGTTCGTCCTGCTCTTCACCTACGTGATGGGCGGAGCGATCCAGATCCCCGGTGCCACCGCGAGCACCGACACCTACACCCAGTTCCTGATGGCGGGCATCTTCGCCCAGACCGTCACCTTCGCGGTGGCCGGCGCCTCGGCCGGCATCGCGGAGGACATGACCAAGGGCCTGGTGGACCGTTTCCGCTCGCTGCCGATGGCCCGCTCCGCGGTGCTGGTCGGCCGCACCCTGGCCGACCTGGTGCAGACCGCCTTCACCCTGCTGGTGCTGGCGGTCGTGGCGGCCATCGTCGGCTGGCGCTTCCACGAGGGCTTCCTCAAGGCGCTCGGCGCGTTCGCGCTGCTGCTCCTGCTGGGCTACGCCTTCTCCTGGATCGGCGCGCTGATCGGCCTCTCGGTGCGCAGCCCCGAGGCGGCCACCTCGGCCGGTCTGATCTGGCTGTTCCCGCTGACCTTCGTCTCCAACGCCTTCGTGCCGATCAGCTCGATGCCGGGCTGGCTCCAGCCGATCGCGTACTGGAACCCGTTCAGCGCCACCGTGCAGGCCTGCCGCGACCTGTTCGGCAACCAGCTCGGCCCGGTGCAGGGCGGCTGGCCGATGGAGAACGCCGTGCTGGTCTCGGTGCTCTGGTCGCTGGTGATCCTGGGCCTGTTCGGCTGGCTCTCGGTGCGCAAGTACCGCTCGGCCGTGGGCTAGTCCGCGACGCGAGAGCGGCCGCCCCCTCCAGGAGGGGGCGGCCGCTCTGCCGCGTGCTGAGGGTGCGTCAGCCGGTGTGGGCCTCGACCGCGATGATCTTGACCATGGCGCGCTTGCCGTTGGGCAGCTCGTAGTGCGCCTCGTCGCCGATCTTCTTGCCGTCGATCGCCAGGCCCAGCGGGGACTGCGGCGAGTAGACGTCGATGTCGGTGGTGCCCGCCATCTCGCGGGAGCCGATCAGGAACTTCATGGTGTCGTCCTCGTCGCCGTCGAAGGCGACGGTGACCACGGTGCCGGGGGCCACGGCGTCCGCGCCGGCCGGAGCCTCGCCGACCTTGGCCCGCTCCAGCAGCTGGGTGAGCTGACGGATGCGCAGCTCGCCCTTGCCCTGGTCGTCCCGGGCGGCGTGGTAGCCGGCGTTCTCCTTGAGGTCACCCTCCTCGCGCGCGGCCTCGATCTTCTGGACGATCTCGGAACGCCAGGTGGTGGTCATGTACTCCAGCTCAGCCTTGAGCTTGTCGTAGCCGGCCTGAGTGAGCCAGGTCACGTTCTCGCTGGTCTGGGTCACGGGTGCTCCTCGTAGGTGCAGGGTCGCGCTGAGGGTTGGGTCAGCAGCCGAACGGTGTCGTACTACAAAGCAACGCCCGGCTTCCGGGCAGGCGGCGCGGAAGGGGCGAAACCACGAGCCTAACAAGTTCCGCCGACGAAGGGGAGGGCGTTACTTCGCCGGAGTGCAGCCCAGCAGTTGTGCGCTGGTGGCCCTGGCGGTGGTGCGCAGGGTGACCACCTCGTCGTACGTCCCCCCGGCGGCGGGCACCTGGAAGTCGTGCAGCCCGACCACGCCGCCGTCCTCGGCCTGGGCCCGGATGGTGCAGACCCCCGCCTTCCCGTCGCTCTTGTGCACGGAGAGCTGCACCTGCACGGCGCTGTCGGAGACCACCTGGAACCCGGGCACCAGGCCGTTCATCTCGGAGCCCTTGCTGACGTACGACCAGCCCAGCCAGCCCACCAGGGCCAGCCCCAGCGCGCCGCAGACCACCCCGAGGGTCCGGAGCCTGCGATCGGCCTCCCGGTCGGAGGTGCGGCCGTAGCGGCCCTGCGGCACGGCGGCGGCGGTGGTCGTACGTCCGGAGTCCATGGCGGCTCAGTCCTTTCGCTGAGGGGCCGCCGGTCTGCGGGGGGAATGGACGGGCCCTTCGGTCAGTCACTATAGGAGTGGTACGTCCGCGCCGGAGGCGGCGGGGGGAGCGGCCCGATGAACCGGATGAATCCCGGAAGGAACCAGGCGTTGACTGAGCAGTTGCGACTGATGGCGGTGCACGCGCACCCGGACGACGAGTCCAGCAAGGGTGCCGCGACCATGGCGATGTACGTGTCGCAGGGGGTGGACGTCCTGGTCGCCACCTGCACCGGGGGCGAGCGCGGCTCGATCCTCAACCCCAAGCTCCAGGGCGACCCGTGGATCGAGGAGAACATCCACGAGGTGCGCAGCAAGGAGATGGACGCGGCCCGGGAGATCCTCGGCGTCAAGCAGGCCTGGCTCGGCTTCGTCGACTCCGGCCTCCCGGAGGGCGACCCGCTGCCGCCGCTGCCGGAGGGCTGCTTCGGCCTCCAGGACGTGGCCGAGGCGGCCGCGCCGCTGGTGAAGCTGATCCGCGAGTTCCGCCCGCACGTGATCACCACGTACGACGAGAACGGCGGCTACCCGCACCCGGACCACATCATGACCCACAAGATCACCATGGCGGCCTGGGGCGCGGCCGGTGACCCGGAGACCTACCCCGGCCTCGGTGAGCCGTGGCAGCCCTCGAAGCTGTACTACAACGGCTTCACCATGGGCCGGATCCGGGCCATGCACGCGTACCTGACCGAGCACGGCATCGAGTCGCCGTACGGCGAGTGGATCGCGGGCTGGGAGAAGAGCGGCCGCCAGGACCGGGAGATCACCACCCGGGTGCGCTGCGACGACTGGTTCGAGACCCGGGACCGCGCGCTGATCGCGCACGCCACCCAGATCGACCCGGACGGCCCGTGGTTCCGGGTGCCGCTGGAGGTCCAGAAGGCCGTCTGGCCGACCGAGGACTACGAGCTGGCCCGCTCCCTGGTCGACACCGACCTGCCGGAGGACGACCTGTTCGCCGGCCTGCGCACCCCGGCCGGCACCGCCGCCTCGGCCTGACGGCGCGACACATTCCACCCCGGTGGCCCGGTCCGTGTAGGGCCGGGCCACCATTGGAGACATGAGCACCCCGATGCACCTCACCGACCTCGCCACCGCGGCCATCGCCTTCGACAAGGCCAAGGTCACCCCCGGCCTGCTCGGCTTCGTGGTCTTCGCCGCCCTCGGCGTGGCCACCTGGTTCCTGGTCAAGTCCATGAACAAGCAGTTCGGTCGGGTGAACTTCGTCGAGGAGCCCGAGCAGCCCGCTGCCGTGCCCGCCAAGCCGGCCACGGACTGACGACGGCTCAGCCCGGCAGCAGCCGGGCCAGCCCGTCCCGGAGCGCGGTGCGCTCGGTGGAGACGAAGCGGTGCAGGGTGCGGGAGGCGAAGGCGGTGCGCTGGGCGGTGCGCCGCCGTTCGCGGTCGTAGTCGCGCAGCGCCTGCGGCACGCCGGTGACCCCGTGCCGGGCCACCGCGCGGGCCAGTGCCTCGGCGTCCAGGACGGCGGTGCAGGCGCCCTGGCCCAGGTTGGGCGTCATGGCGTGCGCGGCGTCGCCGATCAGGGCGGTCCGGTCGCCGTGCACGAAGCTCGGCAGGGCCGGGTGCAGGTGCCGCATCTCGTAGCGGAGCCAGCCGGCCGGGTCGGTCCCGGTGAGGATGCGGGGGACCGGGTCGTGCCAGCCTTCGAAGAGCCCGGGCAGGTCGTCGGCGGTGGTGCCCTCGGGGACGGCCGCGTACCAGTTGGTGCGGCCGGGCTCGACCGGGGTGAGGCCGAAGAAGCGGCCGCGGCCCCAGGTCTCGCCGTGCAGCCCGCTCTCGAAGTCGGCGATGCCGATCCAGGCCACCGAGCCGATGTTCCGCGGCCCGCTCGCGGTGCCGAAGTCCCCGCGCACCACGCTGCGGATGCCGTCGGCTCCGACCACCAGGTCGTGCGCGGCCCGCAGCTCCGTAGTGTCGGTGACGGCCTCGCCCGCCTTGACCGGCACGTCCCCGAAGGCCTCCAGGCCGGCCAGCAGGGCATCGATCAAGTACGGGCGGGAGAGCAGCAGTTCGGGCTTGCCCGCCTTCTTCTCCACCCGGTCCAGCGGGAGCCGGGCCAGCACCCGCCCGCCCGGGGTGCGGATCTGCGCGGAGCGGTACGGCACCGCGCGGCGGCGCACCGCCTCGCCCACCCCGAGCCGGTCGAGCGCGTCCTGCGCGGCGGGGTGGAGCGCGAAGGCGGTGCCGTACCGCTCGATCCCGGCGCGGCGCTCCAGCACCGTCACCCGCCAGCCCGCCCGGCGCAGCCCGATCGCGGCCGCCAGCCCGCCGACTCCCGCTCCCACCACCACGGCCGTACCCGTCATCGCGCCCCCCGGCGTCGTATGGCTTCCGGTCTACCACACCTGTGGTACCACGCCTGGGGTAGTTTGGGCAACGCACCGAGGAACGAGGAGAACTGACGGTGAGTGAGAACCGCCGGGACCGGCTGGGCGACGCCGCGATCCGGGTCCTGGCCGAAGCGGGAGGCCGGGGGCTGACCCACCGGGCCGTGGACGCGGCCGCCGGGCTGCCGCTGGGCACCGCCAAGAACTACCACCCGAGCCGGGACGCCCTGCTCCGGGCCACGGCCGAGCGGATCGTCGAGCAGTACGAGCGCACCACCGCCGAGGTGATGGCCTCCGGCGCCCACCCCGTGGACCGTCGCGGCCTGGCCGCCCTGATGGCCGGACTGCTGCACGACGTGGCCGGCCCCGGCGCCCCCCGGATGCTCGCCTACCTGGAGCTCCAGATCGAGGCCGCCCGCCGCCCCTGGCTGGCCGACACCCTCGCCTCGGTCGTCGCCGCCGACTTCGCCGGCTTCGAACACGCCCAGCGCGCGGCCGGACTCCCCGTCACCCCCCGCCGCGCCGCCACCGTCACCCTCGCCCTGCACGCCGCCATCCCCCAGCTCCTCGGCGGCAACCCCCGCGCCCTGGCCAGCGCCGGCCTGGACGACCTGGACGCCTTCGTGAACGGCCTGCTGGACTCGGTGTACGGGCCCTGAACCGCCCCGGGACCGGTCGTCGCCGGGTTCAGTCGGCGGTGCCCGCGGTGCCCGCGGTGCCCACGGTGCCCGCGGTGCCCACGGTGCCCGCGGCGGTCCTGCGGCGCAGGACGACCGACTCCGCCGTCCAGACCGCCAGCGCGAGCAGCGCCGCGCCGCCGCCGGCCGCGCAGACGCCCCACCAGCCGTACCCGGCGTACAGCGCGCCGGAGACCGCGGAGCCGACCGCGCCGCCCAGGAAGTAGGTGGTCATGTAGGCCATGGTGATCCGGCTGCGGGCCTCCGGCCGGAGCCGGTAGAGCACGCCGAGGTTGGTCACCTGGGCGCCCTGGACGCCGAAGTCGAGCAGCAGCACGCCGAGCACCAGCGGGACCGCCGCGCGGCCGTGGTCGACGGCGAGCAGGGCCCAGCTCAGGCAGGAGGCGGCCAGCAGGACGGTGGTCGCGGTGCGGTCCCGGCCCCGGTCCACCAGGAAGCCGGTGGCCCGGGCGGCCACCGCGCCCGCGATGCCGAGCACGCCGAACGCGCCGATCAGCGCCTCGTCGAAGGAGTACGGGGGTGCGACCAGCAGGAAGGCGGCGGAGGCCCAGAAGGCGCTGAACGAGGCGAAGCAGAGGAAGCCGTACAGGCAGCGCAGCCGCAGCACCGGCTCCTGGCGCACCACCGTGGCCACGGAGCGGAGCAGGGCGGGGTAGCGCAGCTCCGCGGCCCGCGGCACGTCGGGCAGGGTGCGCCACAGCACCGCCGCGAGCAGCACCATCAGCACGGCCGCCACCGCGTAGACGGAGCGCCAGCCGCCCGCGTACTGGGCGACCGCGCCCGCGCCGGTACGGGCGAGCAGGACCCCGGCCAGCACCCCGCTCATCACCCGGCCGGTCACCCGGCCGCGCTGCTCCGGCTCCGCCAGGGTGGCCGCGAAGGAGACCAGCAGCGGGGCGACCACAGCGGTGACCGACAGCAGTCCCGAGAGCACCACCAGGACGGCCAGCGAGGGCGCCGCCGCCGAGGCGGCCTGGGCCAGCGCCACCACCGAGAGCAGCAGGACCACCAGGCGGCGGCGGTTGACGATGTCGCCGAGCGGGACCAGCAGGGCGAGGCCGGCCGCGTAGCCGACCGTGGAGACGGTGACGACCAGGGAGGCGGCGCCGCTGCCGGAGCGGAAGGTGGCGGCGATCGCGGTGAGCAGCGGCTGCGCGTAGTAGATGTTCGCGACCGCGAGGCCGGCGGCCACCGAGAACAGGGTGACCGTGCCGTCGGAGAGCCCGCCGCCCGGCAGCAGGGGCCGGCGTCCCGGCCGGGCGGCGGTGGGCACGGGGGAAGGGGCTCCGGAGGTGGTCACCAGTACGGCCTTTCGCAGGTCGACGGTGGGCGGCCGTCGCCGGCCGCCCACCCGGGGCAGCGGGCCGCAGGCCGGACGGGGGAGACCGGCCTGCGGCGGCATCGGTGCGCAACCAGGTTATCGGCGCGCGGAGTTGGCGGAGGGTCAGTTCCGCACGGAGAGCACGATCTTGCCGGTGGCCCGGTCGGTCTCGCCGAGCTCGTGCGCCTTGGCGGCGTCCGCCAGCGGGAAGACCCGCTCCAGGTGGACCCGCAGCCGGCCGGCCTCCACCAGCCCGGCCAGCGCCTCCAGCCCGGCCCCGTCGGGTTCGACCAGGAACGGCGTCACCCGCACGCCCAGGCTCAGGGCGCGGGTGGCCACCTCGGGGCTCACCTGGCCGATGGCCAGGATCAGCAGCCCGCCCGGGCGCAGCGTCCGCAGCAGGTCCAGGGTGTGCTCGCCGCCGAGCAGGTCGAGCACCACGTCCTGGTCCCGCACCTGCTCGGACACCCGGCCGGCGGTGTAGTCGACCGGGTGGTCGACGCCCACCGAGCGCAGGAAGTCGTGCTTGGGCGCGCTGGCCGTCCCGGTCACCTCCGCGCCCCGCACCCCGGCGATCTGCGCGGCCAGGTGCCCGACCCCGCCCGCCGCCGCGGTGATCAGCACCCGCTGGCCCTCCCGGAGCTCGGCCACCTCGGCCAGCGTCTGCCAGGCGGTGAGCCCGGCCATCGGCAGGGCCGCCGCCTCCTCGAAGCTCAGCGCGGCGGGCTTGCGGGCGAACTGCCGGGCGGGCGCGGTGACGTACTCGCCGTAGCCGCCGCCGGGGCGCGGGAACCAGACCAGCCCGAACACCTCGTCCTCCGGCTGGAAGCGGGTGACCCGGGGGCCGGACTCCACCACCCCCGCGACGTCCCAGCCCTGGACGAACGGCGGGGCGCCGAGCCCGCCGGGCGGGAAGACCCCGCTGCGGACCTTCCAGTCCACCGGGTTCACCCCGGCGGCGTGCACCCGCACCAGCACCTCGGTGGGCAGCGGTACGGGCCGGGGGGCCACGGCGGGGACGAGGACGTCCGCCGCCGCCCCGGCTCCGGTGGTCCGGATCACGTTCATCAGCTCTGTCATGGTGTGCCTTCTCGATCGGTGGTCGTGGTGCGGTGGGTTGACGGGGCCTCAGCCGTCGAGCACCGGCCAGCCGCGCGCCGCGGCCAGCCGGAGCAGGGCCGGCCGGTCGCCGACCGCGCACGGGTGCCCGACCGCGGCGAGCAGCGGGGCGTCGGACTCGTCGTCGCCGTACGCGTGGCACTCGGCCAGGTCCAGTCCGTGCACCGAGGCGAACCGGTGCACCGCCCGTGCCTTCTGATCGCCGATCATCGGCACGGGAACCTCGCCGCTGTACCGGCCGTCGCGGACCTCCGGCCGGGTGCAGATCACCGCGTCGGCGCCGATCCGGCGGGCGATCGGTGCCAGGCACGGCGGGAAGGAGCCGGAGACCGCGACGATCGCGGCCCCGGCCGCCCGGTGCTCCTCCAGCCGCTCCAGCACCCGGAGGTTGAACAGCCCGGGCAGGCTCTCCTCCTCCCGGAACCAGAGCTCGCCGCGCTGCGCCAGCTCCTCCGCCGGGCGGCCGGCGAAGACCCGGTAGAACGCGCGGTTGGTCCGTTCCCGGGGGGCGCCGGCCGCCTTCAGACTCCGGACCTCCGCCAGGAGCTCCTCGTACCGGGACGGCGGCGCCCCGCTCAGCCGGAGGTCGAACGCCAGGAAGCGGAAGAGGCTGGTGATCCGGATCAGCGTTCCGTCGACGTCCAGGAAGGCGGCGCGGCGGGCCACCGGGGTCAGGGCGTCCTCCCGTCCAGGAAGGCCGTCCACTCGTTGAGCGTCTGGGTGGCGGCGAGTTCGCCCTCGGCGAGCTCGATGCCGTACTCGCGCTCGACGAAGAGCGCGACCTCGATCAGGACCAGGGAGTCCAGACCGACGGTGTCCAGCGGCTCGTCGGGGACGATCTCCTCGACCGGCACCTCGGCCTTGCGGGCGATGAAGTCGACCAGGCGGTCGTAACTGACGGTGGGCACGGGCTTCTCCTTGCTGTTCGGCTGTTCGGCTGTTCTGCTGTTCTGTTCCGCTGTCCGAAGTGCCGTGCGGTCAGCCGGCGCTGACGTCCGGCCAGGTCAGGCAGGCCGCACCCCAGGTGGTGCCGGCGCCGAAGGCGGCGGTCAGCACCCGGTCGCCCGGCTTGAGCACGCCGGTCGCGGCCGCCTCGTGCAGGGCCAGCGGGATGGATCCGGCCGCGGTGTTGCCGTAGCGGTCGAGGTTGAGGAACGCCCGCTCCGGCGGCAGGCCGAGCTGCTCGGCCACCGAGTGCAGGATCCGGGCGTTGGCCTGGTGGCCGACCAGCAGGTCGACCGAGTCCAGCGGCCACCCGGCCCGGGCCAGCACGCTCCGGGCGGAGTCGGTCATCCGCACCACGGCGTGCTTGAAGACCTCGCGGCCCTGCATCAGCATGAAGTGGTCCCCGGGTGCGGCCGGCACGCCCGAGGAGCGCTGCCGGGAGCCGCCGGCCGGGACGATGATCAGCTCGGCGAGCCGGCCGTCGCTCCCCAGCTCCATGGCGGCCACCGCGCCCGGCTCGTCCGGGGCGCCCGCGCGGAGCACCACGGCCCCGGCGCCGTCGCCGAAGATGGGTGCCGTGTTGCGGTCTGTCGGGTCGATGATGGTGGTGAAGGCGTCCGCACCGATCACCAGCACCGTGTCGGCCGCTTCCTGGGCGATCAGGCCCAGGCCGCTGGAGAGCCCGTACAGGAAGCCGGTGCAGACCGCCGACACGTCGTACGCCGGCACCCCCGGCAGGTCCAGCCGGGCCGCCACCGCGGGTGCGGTGGCGGGCACTTGGTGGTCCGGTGTCGCGGTGGCCAGTACCACCGCGTCCACCCGGTCGGTGCCCGCCGAGCGCAGCGCGCGCAGGCCGGCCTCGACGGCCAGGTCACTGGTCGAGGTGCCGGGTTCGATCACCCGGCGCTCGGCGATCCCGGTCCGGCTCCGGATCCACTGGTCGGAGGTGTCCATCCGCTCCGCCAGCTGATGGTTGGTCACTGTCCGCGCGGGGACGGCCGATCCGATCCCCGCGACGATCCCCGTTCTCCGCATCGCCGGTGCTCAGCGGACGATGACGGAGGCGCGGTCGGACTCGATGGTCATGTCGACCGCCTGGTACTCGCGCTGTGCGAGCTCGATCGCCTCCTCGATGCCCATCTTCGGCTGCAGGCCGAAGACCTCGAGGATCCGCTCCAGGCGCTCGGGGATCGTGCCGCCCACGATGTGCGCCGGGATGCCGAGTTCGGCGGCCATCTCCAGCAGCCGCTCGTCGGCCATCGAGCGGAAGCGCTCGTTGACCGGACGGTGGCCGTCCTTGGCCAGCGCCAGCTCGTTCGGCAGGTGGACGAAGACGTCGTAGGTCTGCTGGACGTGCTGCTTGAAGTACACGCCGAGCTGCGCCATCACCTCGTCGAAGACCTTGATCTCCGGGGTGCGGTCGACGCTCTCCAGCTCGCCGAGGTGGAGCGAGGCGTTCGGGTTGATGCCGACGATCACCCGGACCGAGCCGTAGATCCACTCCTGCAGCGAGGTGCCGTCGGAGATGAAGGCGTCGCCGAAGCGGCTCTCGAAGACCGCGCGCTCCGAGTGCCGGCGCACGATCAGCTGCACCAACTCGGCGGCGGTGCACTGCTCCAGGGTCTTGCCGGGGACGGCCTCGGGCAGCAGCTCGCGCATGGTGCGGGCGCGGGTCCGCGGGATGCCGGTGAGGTGGGACAGGGCGTACGAGGTGAAGGTCTTGCCGGACGAGTAGGTGCCGGAGATCGCGATGCGCATGAGGTCCTCCTGGTGATCCGGTCGTGGAAAGGGTGTCGACTGCCGTACGGGGCAGGGTCGTTCAGGGGAGGCGGTGGGTCACGGAGCAGCGGGTGGTGACCCCGCCGAGCACGCCGACCACGTCCGCGGTCCGCCAGACGCCGTCGGGGCGCTCCAGCAGTTGGGCGTTCTCCAGCCGGGTGACGGCCGCCGCGCCGTCGCTGCACACCTGGGGCACCGGCGCCGCGACGATCTCGGTGCCGCGCATCCACAGCGTGTTGCTGGCGCCGCGCTCGGTGCCGTCCAGCTCGTAGAGCAGGACCTGTCCGAGCTGCAGGCTCACCACGAAGCTGTCGACCATGCCCAGGAAGGGCTGGTAGCGGCCCTCGATGCCCTGGTCGGCGACCAGCCCGGCGCGGGCGATGTGCACCCCGGCCTCGGCCCGCAGCCGCTCCGGCTCGACGAGGACCCGGCGCAGCGCGTGCGCCTGCCGGGCGAAGCCGGTGCCGTAGTAGCGCTCCTCGGCCGGGCCGAGCAGGCTGTCCGGGCCGGCGTAGCGGGCCCGGCCGACGGAGCGCCCGAGCGGGCGGCCGACGGCGGCGTGGTCGATCTCGCAGCGCACCCGCATGCCGCCGAGGCGGGTCTCCAGGACCGAGGACTGGCCGTTCAGCGCCGCCGGGTCCGTGACGCTGGTCAGCAGACGGGTCGTCACCTGGAGCCGCCCGAGCTCCTCGTCCGGGGTGGTGCCGGCCTTGATCCGCACGGACCGGACCAGCATCCGGCGGCGGTCGGCGGCCGACAGCCCGAAGGAGTGGGTGAGCGTCAGTTCGCTCAGCTGCACCGCGGTGATCAGACCGTCCACGGTGCTCAGGTGCGGCCGGAGGTCGGCGCTGCGGCCCTTGCGGGACCAGTCGGCGGGATAGGCCACGCCGAGCAGGGTGTGCAGCATCACGCTGCCGTCGGCCAGGGACCGGACCGAGACGGGTTGGTAGTCGTATTCGACGCGGCGGAATCCGGCGCCGAAGAATCTCTTCTCGGCCGGTCCGAGGTAGTCGTCCACCGAATCGAGGTGAACTGCGGTTCCAGGCATGTTTTTCCCCCATGAAAATGCCGGTGCGCATGGCGGGCCACCGGAGCGGAAATCCGGCCGGCGACCGCTGATTCGAAAGCTAACACGAGAAAAGTTCTGCGAGGCACATAGGTGCTGATGCTGTTACTGCCAGTACCACCCTTGAGGCCACTACGCACCGGGCCGTATTCCAACTGCTTTTGCCGCTAGGGTCGTTCGCATCGGCTCCCGCGTTCCGGAGGTGGTTGTGCCAGCGATGTCGCTAGGGCCGGTCGCGGTCCTGCCGGAGTACGCGGACGAGCAGCTCGTCACACGTCTGGGCATCGAGATCCTGCGCTGCGAACCGGGCCTGGTGATCGGCACGATGCCGGTCCGGGGCAACCGCCAACCGGTCGGGATCCTGCACGGCGGCGCCAACGCCGTGCTGGCCGAGACGCTCGGCTCGGTGGCGGCCTGGCTGCACGCCGGCCCCGGCGGCAGCGTGGTGGGCCTCGACCTGTCGGTCACCCACCACCGCTGGGCGTCGAGCGGGCTGGTCACCGGCGTCTGCCGCCCTCTGCACGAAGCGGGGGCGCACGCCACGTACGGGATCGAGATCAGCGACCACACCGGAAAGCTCAGCTCCACCGCTCGCCTCACCTGCGCCGTCAGCGCGGCGGCCGGGCCCCGTGGCCTCCCCGTCCGGGGGCGGTAACCACCCATCATCGAAAGGCAGTTCACCATGTGCCACCCCACCGACAGCCGTCCGCCGGGCATCGAGAACCCGGGTGAGGTCGCCGAGCACGGCATCGTCCGGCTGACCACCGAGGACGGCAACGTCTTCGAGGCCTACCGCGCGGTGCCGGCCGAGCCCAACGGCCGCAGCGTCGTCATCCTCCCGGACGTCCGGGGCGTGCACCCGTACTACCGGGAGCTGGCACAGCGCTTCGCCGAGGCCGGGTTCACCGTGCTGGCGCTCGACTACTACGGCCGCACGGCCGGCATCGGCGCGCGGGACGACGAGTTCGACTGGCAGCAGTACCTGCCGCTGGTGCAGCCCGACGAGGTCGCGCTGGACGTCAAGGCGGCCGTCGCGCACCTGGCCGAGACCGCCCCGGGCCCGGTCTTCACGGTCGGCTTCTGCTTCGGCGGCAGCCAGTCCTGGCGCCTGTCGGCGGCCGGCCTGGGCCTGGCGGGCACCATCGGCTTCTACGGCCAGCCCAAGCTGGTCGAGGACGCGGTCGACGGCATGGAGGTGCCGCTGCTGCTGCTCATCGCCGGCAGCGACGTGGCCACCACGCCGGAGGAGTTCGACGCCTTCACCGGCGCCCTGGAGAAGGCCGGCAAGACCTACGAGAGCCAGGTCTACGAGGGTGCCCCGCACTCCTTCTTCGACCGGGGCTTCGCCGAGTGGCAGGAGGCCTGCACCGACGCCTGGGGCCGGATCCTGGACTTCACCGCCCGCCACGCCGCCGTGGCCAACTGACCTCCGGCACCTCACCCTTGGAGAGCGATCATGACGCAGCCCCCCGGCGAGCGGTTCGAGCGCGGGGTCGCCAAGCTCGCGGAGATCGGCGGCGACGCCCAGGTGATCTTCGACGCCCTGAGTGACGTCGCGCCCGATCTGGGCCGGTATGTCGCGGAGTTCGCGTTCGGGGACGTCTACAGCAGGCCCGGGCTCGACCCGAAGCAGCGTCAACTCCTGACCCTGGCCTCGCTGCTGGCGCTCGGCGACTGCGAGCCCCAGCTCTCGTTCCACACCAAGGTCGCCCTCGAAGTGGGGGCCACCCCGCAGGAGATCGTGGAGACGGTCCTGCACTGTCTGGTCTTCGTCGGCTTCCCGCGCACCTTCAACGGCGTCGCCGTGGTGCGGAAGGTGCTGGCCGAGCAGGGGCTGCTGCCCGTCCCCGCCGGCTGAGCCGGCTCCGTCCGCCCGCAGAACCCGCACTCGTCGAGTGCGGGTTTTGTCGTATATATGACACTATTAAAGAGAGTGGAGACTTCGCTTCGATTTGCCCGTGGTTCACTTCTGAATGTTTCCGCACGATAAAGCGCCTGATCCCCTAGCCGATACCGCCGTCATTGCCAAAACATTGCTTGACACACCGTCAGGTTGCGGCAAGCATCGAAGCCATGAGTGGGATGACGGGGGTTGGGCAGCAGAGGCGCTTGCAGGAATTAGGGCAGTTCTTACGCGGTCGTCGCGCCAGACTGTCCCCCGACGAACTGGGCTTCGCACCGTCGAGCCGAAGACGTACTCCCGGGCTGAGGCGGGAGGAGGTGGCGGTCCGGGCCGGCGTCGGCACCTCCTGGTACACCTGGGTGGAGCAGGGGCGCGACATCAACGTCTCCGAGTCCGTGGTCAGGGCGATCAGCCGTGCGCTGTGCCTGAACGCCACGGAGGAGGACTACCTGTTCAAGCTGGCAGGGATGCCGCGGGTGGCCAAGGACACCTCCGCCGAGGGCGTGCTGGACCAGATGCGGCTGGCCCACGTGGTGGACGAGTGGCTGCCGAACCCGGCCTTCATCCTCGACAAGTTCTGGAACGTCCTGGCCGTCAACGCGGCGGTCTACGAGGTCTTCGGGTTCGGCGAGTTCAACACCAACCTGCTGGAGGTCTACTTCACCGACCGGATCTCGCGCTCGCGGTACGTCGACTCCGACGAGCTGGCCCGGGTCACGGTGGCCAAGTTCCGGGCCAGCATGGCGGAGCACTTCGGCGATCCGCAGTTGGAGGCCCTGGTGGAGTCGCTGCAGGAGCGGAGCGAGGAGTTCCGGCGGCTCTGGCACAGCCACGAGGTGCTGGACGCCGACCACCGGCTCAAGGAGATCGACCACCCGATGGTCGGCCGGCTCAGCTTCGACGTCCACCACTGGAACCTCGCCGCCAACGAGAACGTGCAGCTGATCCTGCACGTCCCGCGCAGGACCTCGCAGACCACCCAGAAGCTCCAGAGGCTGCTGCGGGCCGCGCAGGGCGACGAGCCCCTGGCGGACTGGGACGGTTGACGGAACGGAACGGAACAGAACAGAACGACGGAACGACCCGGAACCGGGCAACCGGTTCCGGGTCGTTCCGTCCTTCCGGACGCGGCGGCGTGACGGCGCGTCAGTCGGTGGCCGCAGCCGCCCTGGGGGCCACCCGCCGCAGCGCCAGCCCGATGACCACGGCCGCGACCAGCACGATCGCCGCGTCCACCAGCAGGGCCAGCGTCGTCCCGCCCAGCATCGCCTGCTCGGGGGTCCGGCCGGAGAGCGCCTCGGTGCGCGCGGTGGCGACCGCGCTCATCACCGGGATGCCCAGGGTGATGCCCACCTGCTGGGTCAGGGTGGCGAGGCCGGTGGCCAGGCCCTGCTCCTCGTCGTCCAGCCCCGAGGTGCTGGTCACCATGAAGGAGACCACGCTCAGCACGTGGGCGAAGCCGCCGACCGTGGTCGCGACCAGGACCAGGACCATCCACGAGCGGTCCGCGCCGACCAGGAAGAGCGAGGCCGTCACGGCCGACTGCACCACCAGGCCGCCCACCAGGGTGACCCGGCTGCCGCCGAGCCGGCTGATCAGCGGGCCGGCCAGCAGACCGGCGAAGAAGGCGGCCGCGCCCTGGAGGCCGAAGGCCAGGCCGGTGACCAGCGGCGAGTAGTCCAGCACCTGCTGGAGGTAGAGCGTCATCAGGAAGATGACGGCGCTGAACATCGTGAAGGTGATCAGCCCGCCGAGGTTGCCCCACTTCACGGTGGGCCGGGCGAGCACCCGCAGCGACACCAGCGGCTGCTCCTGGCGCAGCTCCACCGCCCAGAACGCCCCCAGCAGCACGACCGCGGCCGCGAGCGAGACGAGTGTGGTGGTGCTGCCGAAGCCCTCGTGCCCGCCCGAGGTGACGCCGTAGCTCAGCGCGAGCAGGCCACCGGTGACGGTGACCGCTCCGGGCACGTCCAGCCGGGCCCGCCCGCCGCGGCTGCGGTCGGAGATCAGCCCCGGGGCGACGGCCAGCACCGCGACGCAGACCGGGATGTTGATCAGGAACGCCCAGCGCCAGCTCACCAGGCCGGTGAGCAGGCCGCCGGCGACCGCTCCGGTGGTGAAGCCGGCCGAGAGCAGCGCACCGCTCAGGCCCAACGCCCGCTGCCGGGCCGGGCCTTCGGGGAAGGAGGTGGTGAGCAGCGCCATGGCGGTGGGCGCGACCGCGGCCGTGCCCAGGCCCTGCGCGACCCGGGCCACCAGCAGGACGGTCTGGGAGTCGGCCAGGCCGCCGGTCAGCGAGGCGAGTGCGAGCACCACCATGCCGCCCATGAACACGTTGCGCCGTCCGGCGATCTCGGCCACCCGGCCGAACAGCAGGGTGAAGCCGGCCGAGCTGAGCGCGAACAGCGTCACGACCCACTGCAGGTTCTCCGGGCTGAAGCCCATGCCCGTGCCGATGTCCGGCAGGGCCACGTTGAGGATCGAGAAGTCCAGCGCGATCAGGAACTGGGCTCCGAGCAGCAGGACGAGCAGCCAGCGCTGCCTGCCGTCGAGTCGGTCGCCGGCCGCCGCGGGCGCGACGACGCTCTGGTCGGTGGTCGACATGGTGGGTCCCCCTCAGCCGGCGAAGGCGAAGGCCGCCGCGACGCTGTTCTCGTACATCCGGTAGGTGGTGATCAGGCCGTCGGTGACCGTGACGTGCAGGGCGAACCGGCTCGCGAAGACCTTGCCGGTGCTCAGCACCTCGTGCGCGAAGTCGCCCAGTACGACGGCGTGCTGACCGTCCACCAGGATGTGGTCGACGTTGAAGGCCTTGGTGGCGACGTCCTCCGTCGCGCTGCGGATGAACTCCGCGATCTGCCCGTGGGTCGACCGCTGTCCGGTCCACGGCACGGTCGGCGCCCCGGGGACCTCGAAGTCGGTGGTCTCGGCGAACAGCTCCAGCATGCCGGTGCGGTCACCGGCCCCGAAGCGGTTGAAGAACTCCTGGACGGTCTCGGCGGTCCCGCGCACGGTGGTGGCGTTCTCGGACACGGCTGTGCTCCTCTTGCTACTCGTCGCTGGTCGGTGAAGGTTCGGGTGACGTCGGGTCAGGTGAGAAGTGCGGCGTCGGCCGGGCGTGCGGCGAGCTCCCCGCGCAGCAGGGCGGCGCCCGGGCGCTGCTCGGCCAGGAAGGCGGCCACCTGCTCGGGCCGGCCGGGCCCGGTGCGCAGGGCCAGGTGGCCGTCGGGGCGCACCACGGCCAGCGCCGGGGCGCTGCCGAGGGCGTCCAGCAGCCAGGTGTGCGCCCGGCCGAAGACGGTGGACAGGTCGTGCACCGGCGCCAGGTCGGCCAGCCGCTGCCGCAGCACGGCCGCCTCGGCCGCCCAGTCCCGGTCCGCGCGGCGGCCCGGCCAGAGCAGCACGGTGTACTGCTCCAGGTCGAGGACGGGCAGACCGGCCAGGGCCGCGGGCCCGGCGAAGAGCGGGAGCCGGTCGCCCTCCTGGGCCGGCCGGCGCACGCCCCAGCCGGTCACGCCGAGCGGCTGGCGGCCGTAGGTGAAGTCGGTCTGGGCGAGCAGCGGCGCCATGCCCCGCTGCAGCACGCCCGCGTAGTGGGAGGCGTGGAACAGGTTGTCCCGCAGGCCGACCTTGAAGGCGCCGCGCACCGTGCCGTAGCGGATCTGGGTGGCGGCGGCCCGGCCGACCCGCTCGGCGGCGGCGCTGCGCTCGGGGTGGTAGGTGTTCAGGATCGAGTGGTCCAGCTGCCCGCGGAGCACCCCGCCCAGCTTCCAGCCGAGGTTCACGGCGTCCTGCAGGCCCAGGTTCATCCCCTGGCCGCCCGCCGGGCTGACCACGTGCGCGGCGTCGCCGGCCAGGAAGCACCGGCCGCTGCGGTACTGGTGCACCACGCCGCAGCGCGGCCGGAAGGAGCTGGTCCACAGCGGCTCGGCGAGCCGGACCGAGAGCCGGGCCCGCTGGCGCAGCATGTTCTGGAACAGCTCCAGGGTCGGCGGGCCGGCCTCCTCGCCGCGGTGCGGCACGTTGCCCGCCAGGCGGTAGAGCCCGTTCTTCAGCGGCACCACCACCGCGATGCCGTTCGGCGAGTAGTAGTACTGCACGCTGTGCGGCACCCCTCCGCTGATCGCGAAGTCGCCGATCGCGTAGCTGACGTCGATCGGTTCGGGGTCGAAGGCGATGCCGAGCAGCTCGCGCAGGGTGCTGCCGGCGCCGTCGGCACCCACCAGGTACTGCGGGACGACGGTCTCCTCGGTGCCGTCCGCCCGCCGCAGCCTGACCTTCGGCCGGTCGTCGCCGGCCGTGCCGTGCTCCAGCCCCTCCAGGGCGGTCTCGTACTCGACCACCCCGCCCAGCTCGGTGAGCCGGGACCGGAGGATCTCCTCGGTCTCGCCCTGGGCCAGCGTCAGGACGAAGGGGTAGGGGGTGTCGGGCAGCCGGTCCATCCGCACCGAGCCGCGCGGGCGGCCCTCGGCGAAGTAGTCCACCGAGGGGAGCACGTGCCCGGCCTCGACCAGCCGTTCGCTGACGCCGACCCGGCGCAACTGCTCGAGTATCCGGGGCCAGATCAGGATGGCCCGCGAATGCAGACCGGCACTGCCCCGCGGGCTCGGCCGCCGCTCCACCACCCTGACCCCGACGCCCTGCTGGAGAAGTTCACAGCCGAGCACCAGACCGACGGGGCCACCGCCGACGATCAGTACTTCCGGTTCGCCGCCGAACGCCGGCCGGATACCGGCTCCTCGATTCCGCTTGCCGTCCTGGGACATTTCACACCGCCACATCATGGATCGCGAGGGACGCACTTCCGGGGTGCTTTTTCGAATTAACGGATATGCACGATGAGGACGCTAACGGGCCGTCAGAAGGGCGTCCATATGTGTATTGAGAGGGGTATCCGCACCACCAGGTTCGACGCGGAGGGCACCCGATGCGCAAGGATGGGGCCATGCCGAACCGTCTCGCGGACGCGACCTCGCCGTACCTGCTGCAGCACGCCGACAATCCGGTCGACTGGTGGCCCTGGGGGCCGGAGGCCTTCGAGGAGGCGGAGCGGCGCGGGGTGCCGGTGCTGCTCAGCGTCGGCTACGCGGCCTGCCACTGGTGCCACGTGATGGCCCACGAGTCCTTCGAGGACGAGTCGGTGGCGGAGTACGCCAACGAACACTTCGTGGCCGTCAAGGTGGACCGCGAGGAGCGGCCGGACGTGGACGCCGTCTACATGGAGGCGGTGCAGGCGGCCACCGGGCAGGGCGGGTGGCCGATGACGGTCTTCCTGACGCCCGGTCAGGAGCCCTTCTACTTCGGGACGTACTTCCCGCCGAAGCCCCGGCACGGCCTGCCGGGCTTCCGGCAGGTGCTGGAGGGGGTGAACTCCGCCTGGCGGGACCGCCGGGACGAGGTCGGCGAGGTGGCCGCCCGGATCCGGGCCGACCTGGCGGAGCGCGCCTCGGTGTACGGGGTCGGCAGCGGGGTGCACGAGGCGCCCGGGGCCGAGGGGCTGGCGGCCGCGGTGGCCGAGCTGGGGCGCTCGTACGACGAGAAGTGGGGCGGCTTCGGCGGGGCACCCAAGTTCCCGCCGTCGATGGCGATCGAGTTCCTGCTGCGCCACCACGCCCGGACCGGTTCGGCCGAGGCGCTCGCGATGGCCGGGCACAGCTGCGAGGCGATGGCCCGCGGCGGGATCTACGACCAGCTCGGCGGCGGCTTCGCCCGCTACGCGGTGGACAACCGCTGGGTGGTGCCGCACTTCGAGAAGATGCTCTACGACAACGCCCTGCTGCTCCGCGCCTACCTGCACCTGTGGCGGACCACCGGCGACGTCCTGCCGCGCCGGATCGCGCTGGAGACCGCGGACTTCCTGCTGCGCGAACTCCGCACCCCCGAGGGTGGGTTCGCCTCCGCGCTGGACGCGGACAGCCTGGACGCGGCGAGCGGCGAGAACGCCGAGGGCGCCTACTACGCGTGGACCCCGCAGCAGCTGGCCGAGGTGCTGGGGGAGGAGGACGGGGCGCTGGCCGCGGTGCTGTTCGAGGTGACGGCGGAGGGCACCTTCGAGCACGGGAGTTCGGTGCTCCAGCTGCTCTCCGACCCGGTGGACGAGGTCGCCCACGACCGGATCCGGACGGCGCTGTACGAGGCCCGGCTGAAGCGTCCGGCCCCGGCCCGGGACGACAAGGTGGTGGCGGCCTGGAACGGCCTGGCCATCGCCGCGCTGGCCGAGACCGGCGCCCTGCTGGAGCGGCCCGACCTGGTCGAGGCCGCCGAACGCGCCGCCGACCTGCTGATCACCGTGCACCTCGGCGAGGACGGCCGGCTGCTGCGCA
Organism: Kitasatospora albolonga; assembly: GCF_039535905.1. Taxonomy (GTDB): domain Bacteria; phylum Actinomycetota; class Actinomycetes; order Streptomycetales; family Streptomycetaceae; genus Kitasatospora; species Kitasatospora albolonga. The sequence continues at coordinate 95,442 of NZ_BAAAYB010000037.1, forward strand.
CCTCCCGGGACGGCCGGGCCGGGGCCAACGCGGGCGTGCTGGAGGACTACGCGGACACCGCCGAGGGCTTCCTCGCGCTCTACGCGGTGACCGGCGGGGCCGAGTGGCTCGGGCTGGCGGGCGGGCTGCTGGACACGGTGCTGGCGCACTTCCGCGACGAGGCGTCGGGCGCGCTCTACGACACCGCCGACGACGCCGAGCAGCTGATCCGCCGCCCGCAGGACCCGACCGACAACGCCACCCCCTCCGGCTGGACGGCCGCCGCCCAGGCGCTGCTGACCTACGCCGCGTACACCGGCTCCGAGCGGCACCGCACGGCGGCCGAGGGGGCGCTGGCCATCGTCGGCGCGCTCGGCGGCCGGGCGCCGCGGTTCGTCGGGTGGGGCCTGGCCGCCGCCGAGGCGCTGGCCGACGGGCCGCGCGAGGTGGCCGTGGTCGGCGCCGAGGGCGACGCCGGGCGGGCGCTGCTGCACCGGACGGCGCTGCTCGGCACCGCGCCGGGCGCCGTGGTCGCGGTCGGGGAGCCCGGCTCCTCCGAGGTGCCGCTGCTGGCCGGGCGGCCGCTGGTGGGCGGGGCCGCGGGGGCGTACGTCTGCCACCACTTCGTCTGCGAGGCACCGGTGGCGCAGGCGGCCGAGCTGGCGGCCAAGGTGGGGGCCCGGACCGACGGTAATGGAGGTGCGTGAAGCGCCGCTGATCAGGGAGGATGCGGCATGAACTGGACCCTCTCCTCCTCCCTGGACGAATTCCGGACGCACGCGGGCGATTTCCTGGCGGCCCATCCGGCCGGGAACACCGTCCTGCTGACCCTGGTGCACAACCTGACCCTGAGCGGCCCGCACGTCTTCGGCGAGGCCGACCCGTGGTTCGGCTGGTGGCGGCCGGCCCCGGACGCACCGGTGGCCGGCGCCTTCTGCCGGACGCCGCCGTTCCCGCTCCGGCTCAGCACCATGCCGCCCGAGGCGGCCGCCGAGCTGGCGACGGCGCTCGGCGCCGACCGGCGGGAGGTGCTGGCGGTCGGCGGCGAGACCGTCGCGGCCCGGGCCTTCGCCGAGGCCTGGGAGCGGGAGACCGGGGTCGGCAGCAGCGTCAACAGCAACGAACGGCTCTACCGGCTCGGAGATCTGACGGACCCGTCGCCGCTGCCGAAGGGCTCCGTCCGGCTCGCCACCCCGGACGAGGCCGACCTCCTGACGGACTGGTTCGCCGCCTTCGTCGCCGAGGCCGAGGTCGGCATCCCGGGCGAGAACCACCGGCCCACCGTGGAGCGGCGGATCGCCCGCGGCCACCTGCACGTCTGGGAGCACCAGGGCGAGGTGGTCTCCTTCGCCGGGGTCAGCGACGTCCTCGCCGGGATGTCACGGATCGGGCCCGTCTACACCCCGCCGCAGCACCGGGGCCACGGTTACGCCAGCGGCGTCGTCGCGGCCGGCTCCGCCCACGCCCTCGCCGCCGGCGCGGCCGAGGTGCTGCTCTACACCGACCTGGCCAACCCCACCAGCAACTCCATCTACCAGAAGCTCGGCTACCGGCCGGTCGAGGACTGCGTCTCCATCGACTTCGCCTGAGGGGGATCGGTGCGAGAGCGGTTGTGATCCAGGGGCGCGGCAGAACGTGATGCCGGGGCGCGCGGAACGTACGTGGTGATGCCGGGGGCGCGAGGAACTGCGCGGGTCGGGAGGCGGCTCACCGGCAACTGAACCGCCGTCAGCCAGTTGCACGTGCTGCCGTTCCCCCGCGCGCCCCGCGGCGGAGCCGCAGGTCAGCAGAGCCTCGCGCCCCCGGGTCGCTGCCCTTCCGCCCCCCGTCCGGCACGGTCACTCCCAGTCCCAGCGGATGCCCAGCAGGCAGGGGCTGAGCGAGCTGGCGACCAGGTGCACGCAGTGGTGCCCGTCCAGCGTCAACTCCTCCGTCTCGTAAGGTGGTTCGCCCGGCGCCCGGCTGGCGAAGCGGTGGCACCGGACCGGCAGCGCCTCCGGATGGAAGGTGACCTGCAGGACGTACTGCCCGGCGCCGGAGTTGAAGCCGCGGACGTACTCGGTGGACGGCTCCGCCGCCGGGGCGTCGTCGAACCCGTACCCCAGCAGATGGGTGTCCCCGGTCCGCAGCCGCCGGTCCAACAGCAGTTCCGCGACCAGCAGTTCGGCCTCCGGGTCGCGCCGGACCCGCCCCGGCCGGCAGTTCTCCTCACCCCGCACCCGCACCACCCCGATGTCGCACCCCGGATCCCCCTGGTAGAGCGCCAGGTACCGGTCGATCCCGTCGCGGTGCGCCCGCAGGGCGTGTTGGGAGTCGCGGCGGACCATCTGCCGGTCGGCGCCGATCCGGACCCGTTCGATGTGGGTGATGGTGTGCAGGCCGGTGTCCGGCGGTGAGGCGATGGTGGCGAGCAGGCCGTCCACGGCGACGGCCGGTGCGATCAGGTCCCGGTACGGGCGGGTGGCGGGCCCGGCGGCCTCGGCCGGTGCCGCCTGGCGGGGGCCGAGCAGGCGGGTGAGGGAGTGCTCGGGGAGTTCCAGCACCTCCTCCAGGATCCGTACGGCGCGCAGGGATTCGGGCCGTTCGGGCCGTCGCCGCCCCTGCTGCCAGTAGCTCAGGCTGGTCACCCCGACCTGGACGCCGCGCTGGGCCAGGTGCAGCCGCAGGCGGTGGAGGGCGAGGCCGCGGGCCGCGATGGCGGCGCGCAGGGCGAGGTGGAACGGGCCGGTGCGGAGGGCGGTGGCGAGCTCGGGGTGGACGGTCTGCTGCACGGCGGGCTCCCGTCTGTCGGGTTGACCGTGAATATTCACACGCCGGTGGCGAGTTGTCACCGGTCCGGACGTGTTGACGTGCGCGGGGTGCCGGCCGTGTTCACACCGTGCGGGGCCTCGTTCACACCCCCGTCCGGGCCCCGACGAGGTGCGTTGACCGGCTCCCGTCATGGCCCGATGCTCACTGCACCGCGCCCCATCGCGGTACCCCCACATCCCCTCTCCTGCGGGAACGCAAGGAGGAGAAGCCCATGCAGATCTCCAGGACCCGCCTGCGCCGTGCGGTCGCCGCACTCGCGCTCGGCGTCATCGCCCCCACCCTGGTGGCCGCCACCGGCACCCCGGCCCAGGCCGCCACCGCTCCCCAGGCCCGGGCGGCCACCGCCCAGGCACCCGGCGCCGTCACCGCCCTCGGGGTGCGCAAGCTCAACCTCACCATGCAGCAACAGCAGCAGGACAACTGGTGCTGGGCGGCGAGCGGCAACACCATCGCCACCTACTTCGGCTACACCTACAGCCAGAACCAGTTCTGCAACGCCGCGTTCAACCGCTCGATCAACTCCAGCTGCCCCAACAACCAGGCCACGCTGGGGAACGTGCAGACGGCGCTGCGCTACATCGGCATCAACTCCGGCTCCTACGTGACCGGGTACCTGCGCTACAGCACGGTGCAGACCGAGATCGACGCCAACCGGCCGATCGAGACCCGGATCCAGTGGTCCTCCGGCGGCGGCCACATGCACGTGCTCTACGGCTACGACACCGGCAACAACTGGGTCTACTGGGGCGACCCGTGGCCCTCCAACTACCGCTACAACTGGGCGGACTACAACTACTACGTCAACAACAACACGTTCTCCTGGACCCACTCCCTCTACCGGATCGGCGCCTGAGGAGACGACCATGACCGACACCATCCGCAAGCAAGCCTCCCGGCTCGCGGCCGCCACCGTGCTGGCCGCCACCCTCGGCCTGGCCGCCGCCCCGCTCGCCCAGGCCGCCGACCCGGCACCCGGCGCTCCCGCCCAGCTCGCCCCCACGGAGCTGAGCGCGGCCCGCGGTGCGGCCCAGTCCCCGTCCGTCCTGGACCAGTTGGGCCACTTCTTCGCCCGCAAGGGCGTCCCGCCGAACCAGTCGCTGGCGCTCTCCCCGGCCGACGAGGCCCGGGCCGCCGCCGAGGCCGCACCGCGGCTGAGCGGCGACACCGTCCCGGTCTACCTGCTGGACCCGGGCTTCGTGGCCGGCACCCCGGGTGCCCCGGTGGCCCGGGCGGAGTTCACCGCCAGCAAGGCGGTGGCGGCCGACGGCCAGGTGGCCTCGGTCTGGACGGCCAGGCAGGGCGCGGGCTGGCGGGTCGTCAACATCGCCACCGGTGGCGACGAGACCGACTACGCCGCGAAGGCCGCGGCCGGCGGAGGCGGCACCGCCTTCCGCGAGCCGCAGATCGACGCCTGGTACGTGCTGCGCGGGGGCAGGGTGCTCCCGCTGGACGAGGACGCCCGGAAGGCGGTGGGCGCCGGGGTCCCGCTGGCCGACTACCAGCGCCAGGTGAAGCAGCGCTACGGCGACAAGCTGCCCGGCTCGGTCTACGACCGGGAGGGCAAGGGCGGTGGCTACCAGGCCGCTCCGGTGGCGGAGCCGGACGGCCCGTCGCTGCTGACGGCGGGCACGGCGGGCGCGGCCCTGCTGGCCACCGCCCTGACCGGCCTCGGACTGCGGGCACGGCGCAGGGCCCGCGGCTAGCGGAGCGGGGCCCGAGGCAGGACCGAGGACGCGGGGCCGGGGAACCGGCACCGCGTCCTCGGTCTTTTTTGACGAAGCGTTGACCCCTCGTTCGCCTTCCTGCCGGTCCGGCATGTCACCGTGTGTGCCGTCGGAGTCCCGTTGGGTGTCAGGAGAAGGGGAGCAGATGGCGGTGAGGTACACGGGGGCGCTGGTCGCGATCGCGGCGGCGTTGGCCGTCGTGCTGGCCTACGTGCTGGGCGGACCGAGGATGGTCTGGATCGTGGCGGCGGCCGAGGTGGCGCTGGTGATGATGGACGTGGCCCGCCGGTTCAAGGTGCGGGCGATGCACCGCAGGGCGGCCGTCCGGCCGGAGGCCGACCACTGCGAGCAGTGCGCCCGGGCCAGGCGGCGGCTGGAGGGCCGGACCGTCCGCTGACGGGCCCTCAGTGGGCGACGCTGTACGCGACCAGGGAGACCCCGACGTACTGCGTGATGAACGCCCCCAGGGTGAAGGCGTGGAAGACCTCGTGGAAGCCGAACCAGCGCGGTGAGGGGTTCGGCTTCTTGAGTCCGTACACCACGCCGCCCACGCTGTAGAGCACCCCGCCGACGAGCATCAGCACCAGCACCGCGACGCCGCCGGTGCGCAGGAAGTCGGGCAGGAAGAAGACCGCCGCCCACCCCAGTGCCAGGTAGCACGGGGTGTAGAGCCAGCGCGGTGCGCCGACCCAGAAGACCCGGAAGGCGATCCCGGCCAGCGCTCCGCCCCAGACCAGCCAGAGCAGCACCTGCTGCCGGCCGCCGTCCAGCAGCAGGATGGTGAACGGGGTGTACGAGCCCGCGATGATCAGGAAGATGTTCGCGTGGTCGAGCCGGCGCAGGATCGCGTCGCCGCGCGGGCCCCAGTCGAAGCGGTGGTAGACGGCGCTCACGCCGAACAGCATCCACGCGCTGATCGAGTACACGGTGCAGGCGATCCGGGCCGGGGTCGAGCCGGCCAGACAGATCAGCACGATGCCGGCGGCCACCGAGGCCGGGAACATCCCCGCGTGCAGCCATCCGCGCCACTTGGGCTTGATCTCGGCCAGGGCCTGCGTCAGAGCATCCGTCATGGCCAGATCCTACCTACGGTCCCGTAGGTTACCGACGTGTAGGAAGTGATGATCGCCACCTTTGTACGTTCTGGAGTGTTCGAGGGTGGCACTCGGGGGTCCGGGGAGGGACGCCGAAGCCTTGTTACCCCCCAGTACTTGGACAAGGAGGCGTAAAGATTCCGCCAATCACGCCTCTGTGCCGTGTCCTGGCCTTGAGGGCGGAGCTACGGTGTAGACACCCTCAACCACCGCGACGCCGCCTCCCCGACGAGATGGCGTGAAACGGAGCGATCGTGTCGAACGAGATCTCTGCGCTCAGCGCAACCGCGCCGACCCGTCACAAGCGCCTGCTCGCCTGGGTGAGCGAGATCGCGGAGCTGACCCAGCCGGACGCCGTCGTCTGGTGCGACGGCTCGGAGGAGGAGTACCAGCGCCTCGCCGACCAGCTGGTGGCCCAGGGCACCTTCACCAAGCTCAACCAGGAGAAGCGGCCCAACTCCTACTACGCCGCCTCCGACCCGACCGACGTCGCCCGGGTCGAGGACCGCACCTACATCTGCTCCGAGCAGGAGAAGGACGCGGGCCCGACCAACAACTGGAAGGCCCCCGCCGAGATGCGGGAGCTGTTCACCGGCGCCGAGGGCCTCTTCAAGGGCGCGATGAAGGGCCGCACGATGTACGTCGTGCCGTTCTCCATGGGCCCGGTCGGCTCCCCGCTGGCCGCGTACGGCGTCGAGATCACCGACTCCGCCTACGTCGCCGTCTCGATGCGCGTGATGACCCGGATGGGCCAGGCCGTGCTGGACCAGCTCGGCGAGGACGGCGAGTTCGTCAAGGCCGTGCACACCGTCGGCGCCCCGCTGGCCGAGGGCCAGGCGGACGTCCCGTGGCCGTGCAACACCACCAAGTACATCTCGCACTTCCCGGAGACCCGCGAGATCTGGTCCTTCGGCTCCGGCTACGGCGGCAACGCCCTGCTCGGCAAGAAGTGCTACGCGCTGCGGATCGCCTCCACCATGGCCCGGGACGAGGGCTGGCTGGCCGAGCACATGCTCGTCCTCAAGCTCACCCCGCCGAGCGGCGCCGAGCCCAAGTACATCGCGGCCGCCTTCCCGTCCGCCTGCGGCAAGACCAACCTGGCGATGCTCCAGCCGACCATCCCGGGCTGGAAGGTCGAGACCATCGGCGACGACATCGCCTGGATGCGCTTCGGCGCCGACGGCCAGCTCTACGCCATCAACCCGGAGGCCGGCTTCTTCGGCGTCGCCCCCGGCACCGGCACCGACACCAACGCCAACGCGATCGACACCCTCTGGGGCAACACGGTCTTCACCAACGTCGCGCTGACCGACGACGGCGACGTCTGGTGGGAGGGCCTGACCGACGAGCCGCCGGCCCACCTGACCGACTGGCGCGGCAACGACTGGACCCCCGAGTCCGGCACCCCCGCCGCCCACCCCAACGCCCGCTTCGCCGTCCCGGCCGCGCAGTGCCCGACCATCGCGCCGGAGTGGGAGGACCAGGCCGGCGTGCCGATCTCGGCCATCCTGTTCGGCGGCCGCCGGGCCACCGCCGTCCCGCTGGTCACCGAGTCCTTCGACTGGCAGCACGGCGTCTTCCTGGGCGCCAACATCGCCTCCGAGAAGACCGCCGCCCAGGAGGGCACCGTCGGCGAGCTGCGCCGCGACCCGTTCGCGATGCTGCCGTTCTGCGGCTACAACATGGGCGACTACTTCGCCCACTGGCTGAAGCTCGGTGCCGAGGCCGACGCCGCGAAGCTGCCGAAGATCTACTACGTCAACTGGTTCCGCAAGAACGCCGGCGGCGACTTCGTCTGGCCGGGCTACGGCGAGAACGCCCGGGTGCTGAAGTGGATCGTCGAGCGCCTGGAGGGCACCGGCGCGGGCGTCGAGACCCCGATCGGCGTGCTGCCGACCGTCGAGGGCTTCGACCTCAAGGGCCTGAACATCGCCGACGCCGACCTCGACCTGCTGTTCTCGGTCGACAAGGAGATCTGGCGCAAGGAGGCCGCGCTGGTCCCCGCCCACCTGGAGCTGTTCGGCGAGCACACGCCGAAGGCGCTCTGGGACGAGTACGAGGCGCTGGTCGACCGCCTGGGCTGATGCCCGGGTGACCTGACGCGGCGTCACAGAACGGCCGGAGCCCCGACCGTACGATCCCAACCCTCTGGGGATCGTCCGGGCGGGGCTCCGGCCGTTTCCGGGTACGGGCGCGCTACGGCTGCACGTAGCCGGAGAGGAAGTCGCCGATCCGGGTGACGGCGTCGGTGATGTCCTCCGGGCGGGGCAGGGTGACCAGCCGGAAGTGGTCCGGCTCGGGCCAGTTGAAGCCGGTGCCCTGGACGATCAGGATGCGCTTGGCCCGGAGCAGGTCGAGCACCATCCTGGCGTCGTCCTTGATCTTGTAGACCTGCGGGTCCAGCCGGGGGAAGGCGTAGAGCGCGCCCTTGGGCTTGACGCAGCTCACCCCCGGGATCTGGTTGAGCAGCTCGTACGCCGCGTCCCGGGACTCCAGCAGCCGCCCGCCGGGCAGCAGCAGGTCCTTGATCGACTGCCGTCCGCCGAGCGCCGCGGCCACCGCGTGCTGGGCGGGCATGTTGGCGCACAGCCGCATGCTGGCCAGCACGGTCAGGCCCTCGATGTAGCTGGCCGCCCGGTGCCGGTCGCCGGAGAGCACCATCCAGCCGGAGCGGAAGCCCGCCACCCGGTAGGACTTGGACATCCCGTTGAAGGTCACGCAGAACAGGTCCGGGGCCAGGGTGGCCAGCGGGACGTGCACCGCGTCGTCGTAGAGGATCTTGTCGTAGATCTCGTCCGCGTAGAGCACCAGCTTGTGCCGGCGGGCGATCTCGACGATCCCCTCCAGCACCTCCTGCGGGTAGACCGCGCCGGTCGGGTTGTTCGGGTTGATCACCACGATCGCCCTGGTCCGGTCGGTCACCTTGGCCTCGATGTCGGCCAGGTCCGGGTACCACTCGGACTGCTCGTCGCAGCGGTAGTGCACGGCGGTGCCGCCGGCCAGCGAGACCGAGGCGGTCCACAGCGGGTAGTCCGGAGCCGGCACGAGCACCTCGTCGCCGTCGTCCAGCAGGGCCGTCATGGCCAGCTGGATCAGCTCGGAGACGCCGTTGCCGAGGAAGACGTCCTCCACCGTGAGGCCGTGCAGGCCGCGCTCCTCGTAGTGCATCACGATGGCGCGGCGGGCCGAGAGCAGGCCCTTGGAGTCGCCGTAGCCGTGCGCCGAGGAGAGGTTCTTCAGGATGTCCTGGAGGATCTCGGGCGGCGCCTCGAAGCCGAAGGCGGCGGGGTTGCCCGTGTTCAGCTTGAGGATGCGATGGCCCTGGTCCTCCAGTCGCATCGCCTCGTCGAGCACCGGGCCGCGGATGTCGTAGCAGACATTGGCGAGCTTGCTGGACTGGATGACCTGCATGCTCGGTAATGCTACGGGCGACGGGCCCCGGATCCGCAGTGGCCTTGCCCACAGCGTCAGGTGTTCTGGGAGGCTGTGGGCCATGACGGCGATTCTGGGCGGGGCGCTGGCGGGACTGGCCGCGGTGGTCTGGGTGCGGTGGGCGGTGGCCCGCTGGGCGGTGCCCTACGAGGGGGAGACGGCGCGGCCGGTGCCGCTGCCGGTGCAGGCCGCCGTGACGGTGGCGGTGGGCGCCGCGGTCGGGGCCGGGTACGGGGTGCCCGGCTGGCCGGCCCTGGTCTGGCTGGCCCTGCTCGGCGTGCCGCTCGGCCTGATCGACGCCTCGGTGCACCGCCTCCCCGACGTGCTCACCCTCCCGCTGGCCCTGGGCACCGCCGCCCTGCTGGCCCTGACGGAGCCTCAGGCCCTGCTCCGCTGCCTGCTCGCGGCCCTGACCCTCGGACTCGGCTTCGCCCTGCTGGCCCTGCTGGTCCCGATCGGCCTCGGCGACGCCAAGCTGGCCCCCAGCCTGGGCGCCCTGCTGGCCGTCACCGGCTGGTCCACTGTGCGCACCGGCCTGCTGCTCACCGTCCTGCTGGCCGGCCTGTGGGCGGTCGCCCTGCTCGCCACCCGCCGGGCCGGCCGCCGGGACGACCTGGCCTTCGGCCCGCCGCTGCTGCTCGGCACGCTGGCCGCGGTGCTACTGGCCCAGTAGCGCTTCGGCCTTCGCCAGCGCCTGCCGCCAGGCCTCGGCGGCGGCCCGCAGCTGCGGCTCGCGCTCCTTCAGCAGGGCGTTCTGGTGCTCGGTCTCCACGGTCTGCCAGACCGCCAGGTAACCGGTGCGGCGCTTGCAGTCGAGGTCCTGCTTCGCGGTGGTGATCTCCCGGGCGTCCGGGGAGGCCGGGACGCCCGGCGCGCCCGGCCGCCACGCCGGGTCACCCGCGGCCCGGTGCGGATCGGGGTAGTCGAGACCGGCCTCGCGCATGCAGGTGCTCCACCGAGCGTCGGCCTCCTTGGCCCGGGCGTCCTCGGCGGTGCGCTGCCACCCGGCCTGCAGGGCGGCCTCCACCGGGTCGTCGCCCTCGGCCAGGCCGGCCGGGACGCCGAGCCGTTGCTCGGCCTCGCCCCGGCAGCCGCCGCGCCCGGCCTGCTGCGGGGTGGTCGCACCGGGCTCCTCCCCGGTGTACGCCGCGACCAGGGGCTCCGTCATGGCGGCGTTCCTGGCCTCCACCGCCTGCCGCCGCTCGGTGACCTGAGCGGCCGTCAGGCCGCGCGGCGGCGCCACCCGGTAGCCGATCGCGGCCACCGTCCGGGCGTCGGTGACGCCGTAGCGGCGCTCGTTGACGTCGTGCTCCTCGCCCGCCGCGGCGGGACGGGCGGGCCAGCTCAGGCCCTTGGCCCGCATGCAGTCGGCCGCGATCCGGTCGGTGGCCTGCTGGAGGCGCTCCAGCTGGGGCGGCGTCAGCCGGTAGGCGTCCAACGGCAGGACGGGGGCCACCGCCCCGGCGACCGTCCGGGTCGGCAGCGCGGACGAGAACGCGCTCGGCTCGGCCGGCCGGTCGGCCTGGCAGGCGGTGAGGACGGCGACCACGGCCAGCAGGGCCGAGGCGGCGCCGAGCGGGTGCAGGCGTGCCACGGATCTTTCTCCTCGCTCTGTCCGGGGAATTCCGGGAAATGCGGAGGGGCGCCCCGGGAATTCCGGGGCGCCCCTCCGGCCGATTACGGGCAGCCGGCGTTGGAGGAGAAGCAGTGCGAACTGAAGGCGTTCGCGAATCCGGTGCCGAGCGTGTTGAACTTGCCGCCGCCCGCGACCACCTTGACGCTGCCGGTGTAGTTGGCGCCGGTGAACAGCTTCAGCGAGCTGTCGGGGTCACGGTTCCAGACCGCGCCGACGGTGTCGTTGATCGGGGTCTCGGTGCCGTAGTACGTGCCGGTGTAGCTGGGCTTGCTGTACAGGGTGTCGTACACCCAGCCGTCGTAGCTGTAGGTGTAGTAGAGGCAGGCCTCGCCGCCGCCGGCGGATTCGCAGACGCCGTTGTAGCTGCCGGCCGAGGCGGTGCCGGCCATACCGACGGTCAGCGCGGCCGCGCTGACGAAACCGATGACGGCCTTCTTGAAAGTACGCATTTCCCAACTCCCCGGTAAATGATGGCGGTTTTTCGGGTCGTCCATCGCGAGGCTCCGGATTTCATCTCCTCGCAACAATTCGATCCTACGAACGCGCACCGGTTTTACCACTGCTTTAATCGGCCATCACGAGACCTTGTCATGTCGCCCCCGAACGTCCGGCCTCCGGGGCCGGTGGAGCCGGTATCCGGAAACCGTGTCCGATCCGTCCCGGTCCCCCCGGGGCAAACGTGAGGCGGACCACAGTGGCGGGTGTGACGGGAGTGGCGGAAAACCACCTGTGGGTTGACGGGCCGTCATGTCCGGAGGAGGGGCCCGCCGAACGCGAAGAGGCCCGCCACGCCCGGAGCGGCGTGACGGGCCTCGTGGGTGCGCGGCCCCACCCTCATAGGGCGCGCACCCGGGGAGGTGTTACGGCATGGAGTGGACGAACGGGCCCACGGTGTTGGAGAAGGTGTTGCCGTTGTTGGCGTCCCAGTTGGTCGACCAGGTCATCGCGCCGCGGATGGTCGGCCACTTGGCCGGCGGGACGAAGGAGCCGCAGTTGGTGCCGGTGGCCAGGCAGCTGAGCGCGTTGTTGACCACGCTCGGGGCCACGTAGCCGCCGCCGGCCGCCTTGGTCGAGGCCGGGACGCCGATGCCGACCTGGTCGGGCCGCAGGCCGCCCTGGATCTGGGTGCAGACCTGGGAGGTGATGAAGTCGATGGTGCCCTGGGTGTAGACCTTGCCGTCGCAGCCGTTCATGCCACCGGAGTTGTAGAACTGGGTGTTCATCACGGTGAGGATGGACTTGGTCTTGAGCGCCAGCTTGAAGTACGCGCCCTCGGTGGAGTAGACGCCGATGGTCTCGGGCGCCATGGTGAGGACGAACTTCGAGCCGATCTTCGCCTGCAGGTTGAGCAGGGCGTTGCCCAGCTGCTCCGGGTTGACCCCGTTCTCCAGGTCCACGTCGATGCCGTCGAAGCCGTAGTCCTTCAGCACCGCGTAGGCGCTGTCGGTGAAGGCGGTGGCGGCGGCCGCGTCGTTGACCGTGATGGCGCCGTTCTGGCCGCCGATGGAGAGGACGACCTTCTTGCCGGCCGCCTGCTTGGCCTTCACGTCGGCGCGGAACTGCGCGTCGGTGTAGCCGCCGAGCTTGCTGGACAGGCCCGGGTCGAGCTGGAAGGTGATCGCCCCGGTCTTCGTCGGGACGGAGTCGGCGAACGACACCTCGATGATGTCGTAGGCGCTCTGCACCTCGCTCAGCTTCTGGACGGTCGCGCCGTTGTCGAAGTTGTGCCAGTAACCGGTCAGCACGTGCTTCGGCAGGTCGGTGACCGGGCCGGTCGGGGTGACCGTGGGGGTCGGCGTGGGGGTGACCGTCGGCGTCGGCGTCGGGGTGACGGTGGGCGTCACGGTCGGCGTGGCCGTGGGGGTGACCGTCGGCGTGGCGGTCGGGGTGGGGGTCGGCGTCACGGTCGGCGTCGGGGAGGCGGTGCCGCCCGGGCCGGTCAGGGTGATGTCGTCGGCCTGGTACGCGGCCTGGCCGTACCAGCCGTGCACGTACAGGGTGACGCTGTTGACGCCCGCGCCGGTGGTGAAGCTGGTGGAGAGCTGGTTCCAGCTGGACTGGCTGGACCAGACCGACGGGTCGGTGCCGCCGGTGCCGCGGACACCGAGGTAGGTGTACGGGCCCTGAACCCAACCGGCCAGCGCGTAGCTGGTGTTGGGCAGCACGCTGACGGTCTGCCGGCACTCGGCGGTGTCGGAGCTGCTCGGCGCCGCGTTCAGCGCGTACGAGCCGGAGTGCGCCGGGGAGGCGACGGCCGAGGCGGTGCCGGTGCAGGTCCAGCCGGAGAGGTTCCCGGCCTCGAAGCCGCCGTTGGCCACCAGGTTGCCGACGGCGGCGTTGGCGCCGCCCGCGAACAGGGCCAGGCCGGTGGCGGCCAGCGCGAGTGCGGTGCCGCCGGCCGCGAGGGCGGGGACGGGGCTGCGCCGGCGCCGGTGGGACGGCTGCGACAGCGTACGAGCCATGGAGACGCTCCTGTGGGAGGAGGGAGGAGCCGCCGCGGTGGGGGGCGCGGCGGCTCCGTGTGGGGGAGGGGAGGTCCGCTGTGGTTCCGGTGAGTGCGGCGGCCGGTGGGGCGTCCGCTGCTCTCGGTCAAAAGCTGGACTAGACCAATGGCAAGCGTCAAGGAGTCGGCGGTCGGCTTACGCCATATTTAAGGAACAGGAGACCGTTCCGTGTCCGTGGTCACGGCGGCGACGTCAGGTCGTGACACGGTCGGTACCTGCGGCTTTACCGAGCGGACCGGTGCCGGAGTAGGCTGCGCAGGGTATTTTTCGGTACCCGTCCCGGGGGCCGAGCACGGAGGGACCGAACTACATTGGGTCTGCGCGACGTCGTCGAGCGCACGCCGGGTCTCCGCACCCTGCTGGACAACGCCTACCGGCTGTACGGCCGCCGGGTCGAGGTCTACCTGGAGAGCACCCCGCACCACATCGGCGTGATCCTGGACGGGAACCGCCGCTGGGCCAAGGCCACCGGTGGCACCACCGTGGACGGCCACCAGCGCGGAGCCGACAAGATCAGCGAGTTCCTGGGCTGGTGCGAGGAGACGCACGTCCAGGTGGTCACCCTCTGGATGCTCTCCACCGACAACCTCTCCCGCCCGCCGGCCGAACTGCTGCCGCTGCTCGGCATCATCGAGGACACCGTCCGCCGGCTCGCCGCCGACGGCCGCTGGAAGGTCCACCCGGTCGGCGCGCTCGACCTGCTCCCCGAGCGGACCTCCTCCACCCTCAAGGACGCCGCCGAGGCCACCGCCCACGTCAACGGGATCACCGTCAACGTCGCGGTCGGCTACGGCGGGCGGCACGAGATCACCGACGCGGTCCGCTCCCTGCTCCAGGAGCACGCCGAGCGCGGCACCTCCATCGAGGAGCTCGCCGAACTCCTCGACGTCGAGCACATCGCCGAACACCTCTACACCAAGGGCCAGCCCGACCCCGACCTGGTGATCCGCACCTCCGGCGAGCAGCGCCTGTCCGGCTTCCTGCTCTGGCAGAGCGCCCACTCGGAGTTCTACTTCTGCGAGGCGTACTGGCCGGCCTTCCGGAAGGTCGACTTCCTGCGGGCCCTGCGGGACTTCCAGCTGCGCAACCGGCGGATGGGCCTCTGAGGCATCCGGCCCGACGGCCCGGTACGGGTCGGCCCGGCGGGCGGCGACGCGGGGTCGGCTGGGGGTGCGGGGGTCGACCCCCGCAGGAGACAGCCTGCTTCTGCGAGGCGTACTGGCCGGCCTTCCGGAAGGTCGACTTCCGCCGGGCCCTGCGGGACTTCCAGTTGAGGAACCGTCGGATGGGGCTGTAGCCCCGGTCGGTCCCGGTCGGCCAGGACCGGTGGCCCACGGTGGGTCTGACGCACCGAAAGTTAACCAAGAGGATGATCTCCAGCAGGGTTCGTCAGGTCTCGGGTGAGGGAATAGACCCACCATGACCGGTACCCGGCCACCCGGGTCGCGGGACCGGCTCTGGAGGCCTAGTGGTCAGTACCAAGAGCCGCCGGACACCAGACCGGCGCACGTACGTTCTCGACACCAGCGTGCTCCTGGCGGACCCACTCGCCATGACCCGCTTCGAGGAGCACGAGGTCGTCCTCCCCGTGGTCGTGGTCACCGAGTTGGAGGCCAAGCGGCACCACCCGGAGCTCGGCTACTTCGCCCGCCAGGCGCTGCGCCTGCTGGACGACTACCGGGTCCGCTTCGGCCGGCTCGACGAGCCGATCCCGGTGGGGGAGGTGGGCGGCACCATCAGGGTGGAGCTCAACCACTCCGACACCTCGGTGCTGCCGGCCGGCTACCGCATCGGCGGTGGTGAGGCCGACACCCGGATCCTCGCGGTCGCGCGCAACCTCCAGGCCGAGGGGTACGACGTCACCGTCGTCTCCAAGGACCTGCCGATGCGGATCAAGGCCAGCTCGGTCGGTCTGCTCGCGGAGGAGTACCGCGCGGAGCTGGCGATCACCTCGGGCTACACCGGGATGTCCGAACTCCACGTCTCCGGCGACCAGGTGGACGCGCTGTTCGGCGCGGGCCACGACGCCGCGGTGGACGTGGAGGGCGCGGAGGAGCTGCCGGTGCACACCGGTCTGGTGCTCAGCTCCGAGCGCGGCCGGGCCCTCGGCCGGGTCACCGCGGACGGCCGGGTGCGGCTGGTCCGGGGGGACCGGGAGGCCTTCGGGCTCCGCGGCCGCAGTGCCGAACAGCGGGTCGCCCTCGACCTGTTGCTCGACCAGGAGGTCGGCATCGTCTCGATGGGCGGCCGGGCCGGCACCGGAAAGTCCGCGCTGGCGCTCTGCGCCGGTCTGGAGGCGGTGCTGGAGCGGAGGCAGCACCGCAAGGTGATGGTCTTCCGTCCCCTCTACGCGGTCGGCGGGCAGGAGTTGGGCTACCTCCCGGGCAGCGAGGCGGAGAAGATGGGCCCGTGGGCCCAGGCGGTCTTCGACACGCTCTCGGCGGTGACCACCCCGGACGTGATCGAGGAGGTCATCTCCCGGGGGATGCTGGAGGTGCTCCCGCTCACCCACATCCGGGGCCGTTCGCTGCACGACGCCTTCGTGATCGTGGACGAGGCCCAGTCGCTGGAGCGGAACGTCCTGCTCACCGTGCTCTCCCGGATCGGCCAGGGTTCGCGGGTGGTGCTCACCCACGACGTGGCCCAGCGGGACAACCTGCGGGTGGGGCGGTACGACGGCGTGGTCGCGGTGGTGGAGAAACTGAAGGGCCATCCGCTGTTCGCCCACATCACGCTGACCCGCTCGGAGCGTTCGCCGATCGCGGCCCTGGTGACCGAGATGCTGGAGGACGTCGGGCCCTAGGAGGCCCGCGGGAACGCCCCGGCCGGGAGGTCATAACGGGGCAAGACCGGACAACGGGACCTGGTACGAAGTATCAGGTCCCGTTGCTGTCATCAGATCTGACTGTCTGTCGGGCGGTGCTCCGTCAAACGTCCTGGTGGCGGAGGCTGTGACATCTGCCACGCGGAGGGGAATTGCGTTGACCCGTCCCCGTGCGGCATGGTGAGGGTTCTGTCAGGCCCCGCGTACGGCACATATCACCCGACAACTCCGGTCGTCGGGTGGACAACTGAACAGCCATGAGCCGTACGCCGCCCGAACGAACCGCCGATCCGGCCTGCCGGAGAGGTGCCGGGCCCGCGTCTCCCGTGACCAGAGCACCACCATGGAGGCCAGTGACCAGGGGCATGGTGCACCCGGACGGTCACGGCTGTGGGTGCTGCTGGAAGGAAACCATGTGACTCGGATCTCGGTCCGGGGAGTTGCCGTGGCCTCCGCCACCGCCGTCACCGCAGTCGGTGCGGTCGTGGGCGTGGCCTCGGGCAGCGAGGGCAAGCCGACCCAGACGGTCGACGTCGCGGGAGCCACCCTGCTCCAGGACGTCCCGGTGGGCGCCCATGCCCAGACGGTCAGCGACCACATCGCCGCCCAGGCGACCGCTCAGCAGGCTTCGGCCGACGCCGCCGCCAAGAAGGCCGCCGAGGAGGCGGCCCGTCAGAAGGCGGCCGCGGACGCGCAGGCCAAGGCCGACGCGGAGAAGGCCGCGAAGGCGGCCGAGGAGAAGCGGAAGGCCGACGAGGAGGCCGCGAACCGCGCCAAGGCGCGCTCCGTGATGGCCACCGTCAGCCCCGGCTCGGTCCAGGAGATGGCCCTCCAGATCGTCGGCAACGACACGCAGTTCCAGTGCTTCAGCCAGATCGTGAAGCGCGAGAGCGGCTGGAACTACACGGCGAGCAACCCGAGCTCCGGCGCGTACGGCCTGGTCCAGGCGCTGCCCGGTTCCAAGATGGCCTCGGCCGGCGCGGACTGGCGCACCAACCCCGCGACCCAGATCAAGTGGGGCCTGAACTACATGAACAGCCGCTACGGCTCGCCCTGCGGTGCCTGGCAGTTCTGGCAGTCCCACCACTGGTACTAGACACCACGACGAAGGCCCCGACCTGCGATCAGGTCGGGGCCTTCGTCGTGCCCGGGGCGTCGGTGGGCCGCGCCGCCCGGATGCGCTGACCGTGCGCGCGGGCGGTGCGGCCGGGTGCGGACGCGGGGGCCGGAGGGGGTCCTGGTGCCTCCGGGCCGGTCCGCGGACAGTTGGTCCGTGTACTCCGCCCCCTCCCCGGGATCGTGGTGTCCGAAACCTCCCGTTTGCAGACGGTCTGTCAGGAGCGGTCCGGGATACCCGTGGCTGACGCGAGGCCCGGCCCGGTAGCGTCGTCCCCGGATCGTCGTGGCGGGACCCACGGCACGAGCGGGGAGCGGTGGTCGAGGTGTCACAGGGCCTCTGGATGTCCCGGGCCGCGGCCCGGTTGAGCGCGGCGCTGCAGCGGCGGGCGGCGCGGGCCGGTTCGGCCGCGTCCGCGGCGTCGGCCGCGCGCCCGGCGCACGAGCCGGGAACGGGAGGAGCCGGACTGCCGGTGCAGCGCGAACCGCAGGCCGTGCCGCAGGTGCGGGTCTTCGTCGAGGCCCCCGCCGAGCCGCCCCGGCCGGAGCCGGCCCGCGACCCGTACCCGGTCCGACCGGCCACCCCGGCCGAGGCGGTGCCGTGGGGGCTGCGGGTGGCGGCCGAGTCGACCTGGCGGCTGCTGCTCCTGGCCGGGGCGCTCTACCTGGTCTTCCGGGTGGTCGACATGCTCCGGCTGGTGGCCTTCGCGGTGCTGGCGGCGCTGCTGGTCTCGGCCCTGCTGGAGCCGGTGGTCTCCTGGCAGAAGCGGCACGGCGTGCCGCGCTCGCTCGCGGCGGCCAGCAGCTTCCTGGCCGGGATAGGCGGCATCGGTCTGGTGGGCTGGTTCGTGGTGTGGCAGGTGAGCACCAACCTGCACGACGTCACCGACCAGGTGCAGGCCGGCGTCGAGCGCCTGCGGGAGTGGCTGGTCACCGGGCCGCTGCACCTGACGGAGCAGCAGATCACCGACTTCGCCAAGCAGATCTCCACCGCGATCGGCACCAACTCCGAGCAGATCACCTCGGCCGGCTTCACCGGCGTGACGGTGGCGGTCGAGGTGCTGACCGGGGTGGTGCTGGCCTTCTTCACCACCTTCTTCCTGCTCTACGACGGTGCCCGGATCTGGAACTGGCTGCTCGGCGTGCTGCCCCGGCAGTCCCGCTACGCGATGGCCGGGGCCGGCCCCAAGGCCTGGACCACCCTGACCGCGTACGTGCGCGGCACGGTCTGCGTGGCCTTCATCGACGCGCTCTGCATCGGCATCGGCATCGAGCTGCTCGGGGTGCCGCTGGCCATGCCGCTGGCGGTGATCGTCTTCCTGGGGGCCTTCGTGCCGCTGGTCGGCGCGCTGGTGACGGGGACCATCGCGGTGCTGATCGCGCTGGTGACGGTGGGCCCGTTCACCGCCCTGATGGTGCTGGTGGTGCTGGTGGCGGTGCAGCAGATCGAGGGGCACCTGCTCCAGCCGCTGATCCTCGGCCGCGCGGTGCGGGTCCACCCGCTCGCGGTGGTGCTCGGCGTCGCGGCCGGCACCATCGTCGGGGGGATCGGCGGGGCGGTGGTGGCGGTGCCGCTGATCGCGGTGACCAACACGGTGGTCTCCCACCTGCGCCGCCGGGCGGCGGCCGGGCAGCAGGTCTTCGAGGCGCTGGAGGCGGCCCAGGCCGCGCAGGCGGCCGAGCGCTCCTGAGGGCGCGCACGCGACGAGGGGCCCCTTCCGGTTCACCCGGAAGGGGCCCCTCGTCGGTTGACGCGGTGTCAGACCAGCGCGTCGGTGGAGATGGCGGCCTCGGCGTCCAGCACCGAGGCGACGGCCTGGACCACCGCGGCGATCTTGATGGAGGCCTGGATGGTCTCCTGGTCAACGCCGGCCTTGCGCAGCACGCCCTCGTGCGAGTCGAGGCACTGGCCGCAGCCGTTGATCGCGGAGACCGCGAAGCACCACAGCTCGAAGTCGGCCTTCTCGACGCCCGGGGTGCCGATGATGTTCATCCGCAGACCGGCCCGCATGCCCGCGTAGTCCTTGTCGGACAGCAGGTGGGTGGTCCGGTAGTAGACGTTGTTCATGCCCATGATCGCGGCCGCGCCCTTGGCGGCGTTGTACGCCGCCGGGCTCAGCTCGGCCTTGGCCACCGGCTCCAGCTCGCGCAGCACGGAGGCCGAGCGGGTCGCCATGGCGCAGGAGAGCACGGTGCCCCAGAGCTGCTGGGAGGGCAGCTCGGAGTTGCCTATCACGGCGCTCAGGTTGAGCTTCAGGTCCTTCGCGTACTCCGGAAGGGCCGCCTTCAGTTCGTCGAGCGCCATGGGTCAGCCCGCCAGCAGGGACTGGGCGTCGAGGGTGTCCTCGCCCTTGTTCCAGTTGCACGGGCACAGCTCGTCGGTCTGCAGGGCGTCCAGCACCCGCAGGACCTCCTTGGGGTTACGGCCGACGGAGCCGGCGGTCACCATGACGAACTGGATCTCGTTGTTCGGGTCCACGATGAAGACCGCGCGCTGGGCGGTGCCGTCCGCGCCCTCGACGCCGCAGGCCCGCATGAGCTCGTGCTTGACGTCGGCCAGCATCGGGAAGGGCAGGTCGCGCAGGTCCTTGTGGTCCTTGCGCCAGGCGTGGTGCACGAACTCGGAGTCGCCGGAGACGCCGAGGATCTGGGCGTCGCGGTCCGCGAACTCCTCGTTCAGCTTGCCGAACGCGGCGATCTCGGTCGGGCAGACGAAGGTGAAGTCCATCGGCCAGAAGAAGACGATCTTCCACTTGCCCTCGTAGGACTTGTGGTTGATCTCGGCGAAGGCGTTCGCGGCGTCGAGGTCGACACAGGCGTTGAGTTCGAACTCCGGGAACTTGTCACCGATCGTAAGCACGTTCGCTTCTCCAGGCTTGGAAACTGAGGGGATTTGTCCGGTATCCGGACAACATCCACAGTCGCACACCGAGACTGATAGGGGAAATCGTTAGACTCGATCCATCTGATCGGAGAGAGCTATCAGTTCCATGAGCACCAGGCCCCGCACGTCCCGCACCCCCACGATCGCCCAGCTGAAGGCTTTCCTGGCCGTCGCCGAACACCGCCACTTCCGCGAGGCCGCCGCCGCCAGCGGCACCAGCCAGCCCGCCCTCTCCGGGGCGGTCGCCGCCCTGGAGGAGACCCTCGGCGCCCAACTGGTCGAGCGGACCACCCGGAAGGTCATCATCACCCCGCTGGGGGAGCGGGTCGCCGACCACGCGCGCCGGGTGCTCACCACCCTGCACGCCCTCACCGAGGAGGTCGAGGCCGCCCGGCGGCCCTTCACCGGGCCGCTGCACCTCGGGGTGATCCCGACCGTGGCACCGTACCTGCTGCCCACCGTGCTCCGGCTGGTCAGGGGCTCCTACCCCGACCTCGAACTGCACGTCCACGAGGAGCGCACCCCCTCGCTGCTGGACGGGCTGGCCCACGGGCGGCTCGACCTGCTGCTGCTCGCCCTCCCGGCCGGCGGCTCCTCGCCGACCCGGGACGTCCCGCTCTTCGACGAGGACTTCGTGCTGGTCGTGCCGCCCGAGCACGAGCTCGCCGGGCGGGCGGACGTGCCGCGGGACGTGCTGCTCGACCTGGACGTGCTGCTGCTGGAGGAGGGGCACTGCCTGCGGGACCAGGCACTCGACCTCTGCCGCGAGGTCGGCGCCGACGCGGGCGGCTCCACCCGGGCGGCCGGCCTCTCCACCCTGGTCCAGCTCGTCGCCGGCGGCCTCGGCGTCACCCTCCTGCCGGCCACCGCCCTCGACGTCGAGACCGGCCGCACCGACCGCCTCTCCGCCGTCCGCTTCGCCCACCCCGCCCCCGGCCGCCGCATCGGCCTCGCCACCCGCCCCGGCTCCGCCCGCGCCCCGGAGTACGAACGCTTCGCCGTCGCCCTCCGCGACGTCCTCGCCGAACTCCCGGTCCGCATCGTCACCTGACGCTCCGGGAGGAGCGCCCCGCAGGGGCGCGAGGAACTGCGCGAGTGCGGAAGGCGGACCAGCGTGGGATCGGGGCAGGCGAGCCAGTCGCACGTGGTGCCGTTCCCCTGCGCGCAGTTCCTCGCGCCCCCGATGGCGTAGCCACGTTCGCCGGTCAACCCAAAGGTTCTCGTGGAGTTGCCGGTCCGGATCATGTCCTGACGGGTACTCAACTCCTAGGCTGATCGCACTGGACATGGGGGTGGGCGGATGTACGTCGCCAGGGTCGAGGTGGAGAACCTGCGCGGTTTCCGGGGCGCTCGGGCGGTCGATCTGGACCTGACCAGGCCGGACGGGTCGCACGCCGGCTGGACGGTGCTCGCCGGCCCCAACGGAGCGGGGAAGACCACCCTGCTGGCCGCCGTCGCGGCCGCCCTCGGCGAGCCGACCGACCCGCTGGGCTGGCTGCCGGAGGGGGCGGAGGAGGGCGGCGTCCGGTTGGACGGCGCGCACTGGCGGGTGACCAGGACCGAGACCGGCGGGCTGCAGTGCCGCCGCAACGGCCCGCTCGGTTTCCTGGCGCACTACCCGGCCCGCCGCCACCTCGCCGAGGGCGTCTCCTGGCTGACGGGCCAGCAGCTGCTGGCCCTGGAGCGCCAGCCGGGCTCGGTCGAGCTGGTCCGCGGGGTGAGGGCGCTGCTGGACGACGGCCTGCTCCCGGAGGGCAGCCGCCTGGGCCGGATCGACTGCGACGGCATCCGCATCACGGGGGCCGGCCGGGAGGCCCCGCTCGGTGACGGCGGCACCGGCGAGCTGGTCGGCCTGGTGCTCGACCTGCTGGCCAGGGTCCACCGCACCCACCCCGACGAGGAGTTGGTGGTCGACGGCACGCCGCCCACGGTGCCGGTCACCGGCGTGGTGCTGATCGACGAGGCGGAGGCCCACCTGCACCCGGAGGGCCAGCAGCGGCTCGGCGACTGGCTGGTCACGCACTTCCCGGGCCTGCAGTTCATCGTCTCCACCCACAGCCCGTACGTCTGCCAGGCCGCCGACCCCGGCGGGCTGGTCCGGGTGCCGGGCCCGGCCGAGCGCCGTGGCCCGTACGTGCTGGACGAGGACCTGCACCAACGGGTGGTCTACGGCAGCGGCGACGACACCGCGCTGACCGAGCTGTTCGCCATGCCCAGCGTGTACTCGCCGCAGGCGGAGGCGGAGCGGCGGCTGCTGGTCGCGCTGGAGCAGAAGCTGTACGCGGGGCGGGCCTCGGCCGCCGAGCTGGCCGAGTACCGGGAGCTGGGCGCCAAGTTGAACGCCTCGCTGGCGGCCCGGGTGGACGAGGCCCGGGACAGACTGGGCGGTGGGCGGTGATCCCGCTGCAACGGCCGCCGCTGAACGACCGGTTGGCGGCCGAGCTGGCGCAGCGGACGGAGGCGATCCGGCGGGCCGGGGTGACCACCGCCAGCGGGCGGGCGGCCTGGCGGACCGCCCGGGTGCCGAAGGCCCGGCTGCGCGCGCTGCTGCACGAGATGTCCCCGGGGCTGCTGCGCTGCATGTACTGCGGGGACAACCTGGGCACCGACATCGACCACTTCGAGCCGATCGCCCGGGCCCCGTTGCGCACCTTCGACTGGCACAACCACCTGCTGGCCTGCGCGTACTGCAACTCCAACCAGAAGCGGGACCGCTTCCCCTGCGACCCGGCGGGCGATCCGCTGCTGATCGACCCGGCCGCCGAGGACCCGGCCGACCACCTGCTGCTCTACCTGGAGTCCGGCGCCTACCAGGGCCTGACCGCGAAGGGCGAGGCCACCATCGAGGTCTTCGCGCTCAACTCCCGTGCCGAGCTGGTCCGGGGGCGGCGGCTGGCCTTCGCGGTGGTCAAGGCACTGCTGCGGGACTGGCTGACCCGCACCGAGGCGGGGGACCACACCACCGCCGCCGAGGTGGCCGACGCACTGGACCTGCTCTGGCAGGCCGACGTGGTCCGCGCCGTGCACCGGCTGTCGGCCAACCCGCCGCTGGCCGAGGCGGTCCTCGGCCCGGAGGCGGCCGGGGCGCTGTACGCCCTGACCTCCCGCCCGTACCGCGGCTGACGGCTGGTCAGGCGATCGGCCGGGCCGCCGGGAGCCGCTGCTCGAACCAGACCACCTTGCCCGCGCCGAGCCGGGTGGCGCCCCAGCGCTCGGCGCAGCGGGCCACTATCTGCAGACCCCGGCCCCGCTCGTCCTCCGGCCCGGCCCGGCGGGCCCGGGGGAGCAGGGCGCTGTCGTCGCCGACCTCGCAGCGCAGCACCGAGGTGCGCACCAGCCGGAGGGTGACCGGCCGGGTGGCGTGCTGGATCGCGTTGGTGACCAGCTCGCTGACCATCAGTTCGGTGTTGTCCACCAGGGACTCCAGGCCCCAGCGGCGCAGCGCGTGCCCGGCCAGCCGGCGGGCCCGGCCCGGGGTCTCGTGCCGGGGCTGGAGGTACCAGTAGGCGACGTCCTCGGCCGGGATGCCGTCGAAGGTGGCGGCCAGCAGGGCGATGTCGTCGGCCCGGTCCCCCGGCGGCAGGATCCGCAGGGCCTCCTGGCAGAGCTGGTCGGGGGTGCGCGGTAGGGCGTGGCCGAGCCGGCTGCGGAGCAGCTCCAGCCCGGTGGCCAGCGGGCGGCGCCGGGTTTCCACCAGGCCGTCGGTGAAGAGCAGCAGGGCCGAGCCGGGCGGTGCGGGCAGCTCGACGGAGGTGAAGTCCACCCCGCCGACGCCGATCGGCGCCCCGGCCGGCAGCTCCAACAGCTCGGCGGTGCCGTCCGGTTGGACCAGCACCGGCGGTACGTGCCCGGCGTTGGCCAGCACCACCCGGTTGGCGATCGGGTCGTAGACCGCGTACACGCAGGTGGCCAGGTGCTGCTCCCGGCCGAGCCGCTGGGCCTGCTCGTCGAGGTGGTAGAGCACCTCGTGCGGCGGCAGGTCGAGCGCGGCCAGGGTCTGGGCGCTGGTGCGGAGCTGGCCCATGATGGCGGCCGAGGTGAGCGAGTGGCCCATCACGTCGCCGACGATCAGGGCGACGCGGTTCCCCGGCAGCGGGACGGAGTCGTACCAGTCCCCGCCGACCTGGGCGCCGCGCTCGCAGGGCAGGTAGCGGTGGGCCAGCCGGACGCCGTGCCGCTGCGGCAGGTGGGTGGGCAGCATGGAGCGCTGGAGCTCGTCGGCGATCTCCCACTCGCGGGAGTAGCGCAGCGCGGTGTCCACCGCCAGGCCGGCCTGGGTGGCCAGGTGGGAGGCGGTCGCGGTGTCGGTGGCGTCGAAGGCCAGCGCGGCGTCGTAGGCGGCGGTCAGGGCGAAGGCGTCCGGGGCGCCCGGGCCGGTGAACTGCCGCTCCGGGGGCGGGAGTGCGCTGCTCGCGGCGGCGCCGGCCGTGGTGGCCGGGGCGGGGCTCTTGCCGGGGCGGCGGATCAGCAGGAGCAGGCCGAGCACGGTCTTGCGCCCCCGCAGCGGCAGCGCCAGCAGCGCGGTCCCGGCGGCCAGGCGGCCGAGCGTGCGGGCCCCGTACAGCTCCTCCAGCAGCGGCCGCAGCCGGGCCGCGGAAGGGGTGCCCAGCACCACCGGGCCGGTCGGGAACTGCTGGTTCAGCGCCCTGGCCACCGCACCGCCCGGCACCAGCCGCCTGGTCCGGGAGCGGCGGCCGAGCCGGGTGCCGTGCAGGTGGTGGATGGTCAGCGCGGCCGGGCTGCCGGAGAAGCGCTCCATGTCGGGCAGCGGGTCCCGCAGGTGCACCACGGCCGCGTCGGCCAGCGCGGGGACCACCACCTTGCCGAGGTTGCGCAGCGTCGCGGCGAGGTCGAGCGAACTGTTGATCCGCCGGGTGGCGTTGTCGAGGTACGCCAGGCGCTCGGCGGTGCGGGCCCGGCCGCCGGGCAGCAGCGGGGGACGCCGCTGCGGCGGCACGACGGGTGACTGCCCCGTCCGGGGCTCGGGAAGGTCGCGCACGGGCTGCCGTTCTGCGAGGGTTGGCGTCTCTAGGGGGCGGTCTCTGTACGGGCGGTCACGGTGCGGTCGGTCTGCGGTCGGTCTGCGGTCGGGCCGGGCTGCGTCGCGGACGGGGCGTCAGCCCGTCCGGCGACAGCGGAGGAAGAGCTGCTCCTCCGGCGGCAGCGTGGTGCAGGCGGGAGCGTACGGGTGGCCGTCGTGGCACTCCACGGTGAAGCCGGCCCGGTGCAGGGTCTGCTCCAGCTCCTCCCGGAGGTACCCGCTGATCCTTATCTCGTGGCCGAGGAAGGGCAGCGGCGCGTGGTCCAGGTCGGCCTCGACCATGCCGAGCGCGAGCAGGCCGCCGGGCCTGAGCAGCGTCCGGATCCGGCCGAGCACCTCGGGGATCTCCGCCTGCGGCAGCAGGATGAGGGAGAAGAAGGCCGTCGCTGCGGCGTACCGCCCGGCCGCCTCGGGGCCCAGCTCCGGTGCGCCCCAGGCCCGGACCGCCCGCGGCGTGGCCAGGTCGTACATGTCGATCCGGTGGTACTCGGCTCCCGGCACCGCGGCGCGGGCCAGCCGGAGCATGCCGTCCGAGAGGTCGACCGCGGTCACCCGCAGGCCGCCCTCGGTGAGTTGACGGACCGTCGGATCGCCCGTCCCGCAGCCCACGTCCAGCACCCGGGCGCCCGGCTCCAGCTCCTCCAGCAGCCACTCGCCCGCGTCCAGCTGCCCGGCCTTGGCCGGGAAGGCCTCCATGTACCGGGCCCCGATCGCGTCGAAGGCCACGGCCTGGAGCGCGCGCTCGGCCCGTCGGAGGCACAGGTGGTGCGGGTCGCGCTGGGAGCCGTGACCCTGGGCGGGATCGGATATCTGTCCGGTCGTCACGATTGAGAGGCACCTTTCACCCTGGCCGTCGGCCGGCGGTACCCGGAGGTCTCCATCGCCCCCCGTGCGCCGCTCGTGACGGTCCGTCACGCTCCCGCGTCACACCCTGCTCCGCGCCGCCGCCCTGCCGCTCCCTCTGCCTCTGTCGGCTCGCCGTCAATACGTCGCTGGCCTCCGAGAATAGGCGCGATCAACCGACCGTAGGGTCCATTTCCGGCCAACTCGTGCCGGTCGGGACGAATTTGGCCGGGATGACGGGAGCACTCAGGAGCGGGAGGGGGTGGTGCGTGCTCTCCCTCCGCGCCGCGTGGCGCGACCGGGTGGCGCGACCCGGCGGCGGACCGGGGCGGCGGCCGACGGGGCCCGCCCCCGGACCTGACGGAGCCGGGCCGGACGGCGTTTATCGGTTGTCAATCGGGGCCTGCCAGAGTGGTCTCAGCGCCGGGGAAGCGTCGAGGCGCTCCCGCAGCCGGGGGGCTGCGGGAGCGCTGACGCCACGACGGGGGACCTGCTGGGGGGCAGGCGTCACGGCGCGGGGGGTGCCGTGGGCTCGGTGTGCTGCTGCAGTTGGATGAGGTCCTGTACGGGGACGACCTCGGGCACACCGAGCCGGGTGAAGACGGCCAGCGCCTCCTGGAGACAGGCCAGGCCACGGGCCGGCTGACCGAGCTTCAGCAGCGCCTCGCCGAGCGCGGCGTTGGCCAGGCCCTGGCAGTAGGCGGCGTCCAGCTCCTGACCGATCGCCAGCGCCTCGTCGGCGGCCTCGACCGCCTCCGGCAGCTGGTCGTCCGCGAGCAGGCACGGCGCCAGCCGGGCGAGCGAGTAGCCCTCCCAGATCCGGCGCTGCTCCGACTGGTACAGCTTGTGCGCCTCGCGCAGGTGCGGCGCGGCCTCGCCGGGGGAGCCCGTCGACCTGAGGACCACACCGAGTTGGTAGAGCGTGTCCGCGAGGCACGGCGTGTTGCCCGAGGCCCGCGCGGCCGCCACCGCGGCCTCGGCCGAACGGGCCGCGTCCTCCTGCTGGCCGAGGTCCAGGTGGGCCCGGGCGATGTTGCCCAGCAGCCTGGCCTCGCTGATGGTGGCGCCCAGGCTGCGGCTGATCTCGCTGGCCTGCTCGAAGAACGGCAGTGCCTCGGCCGGCCGGTCGGCGAGGCTGAGCACCACGGCGAGCAGGTTGGCGGCGTTCACCCGCAGGTGGGTGCGGTCGTCCGGGCCCTGGAGCGCCAGGCTCTGACGCAGCGAGGCCTCGGCCTCCTGGAAGTCCCCGGCGACGTGCTGGAGGTACCCGAGCCCGAGCCGGACCCGGGCCAGGGTGGCCGCGTCGGCGTTCGGGTGTGCCGCCGCGTGCAGCGCCACCCGTATCCGCTGGGCGTGCGTGGGGTCCTCGACCAGGCTGTTCAGCACCATCAGCAGGTCGACGGTCGGGCGCAACAGGGTCAGCGGTTCCTGGACCGCGGCCTCGATCGTGCTGAGCAGCAGGGCGAGTTCGGACCGCAGCCAGGTGTGCGCGTCCGTGCTGTCCCGGAGCTGCCGGCCGGGCGAGACCGGCTGGTGCAGGGTCTCGGGAAGGATGTCGTCGGGCTCCAGCGCGCGGGCCGCGTTCCGCATGGTGGCCAGCAACTGGTCCAGCAGGCGCAGCACCGCGGCCTGCAGCTCGTCGGCGTTCTCCAGCTTCTCGTTCTGCCGCTGCGCGAAGAGCCGGAGCAGGTCGTGGTACCGGTAGCGGCCGGGGGTGAAGCACTCCAGCATGTTCGCCTCGACCAGCGCCTCGGCCAGCGACTCCGCCTCGTGCTCGTCGGTGCCGAGCAGGGCGGCGACGGCCTCCAGCGGGAGGTCGGGGGTGTCGATCACCGACAGTAGGCGGAAGGCCCGGGCCTCGTCCGGCCGCAGCTGCCCGTAGCCGAGGCCGATGGTGGTCTCCACGGCCAGGTTGCCGAGCTGGAGCTCGTGCAGCCTGCGCCGTTGGTCCGCTAACCGCCTCGCCAGGTCCGAGACGCTCCAGCGCGGGCGGCTGGCCAGCCGGGCGGCCGCGATGCGGACGGCCAGCGGCAGGAACCCACAGGCCGTCACCACCGCGAGTGCGGCCTCGGGTTCGGCCGCCACCCGCTGCTCGCCGACGATGGCCGAGAACAGCGCCAGCGCCTCCTCGGGCGTCAGCTCCTCCACGTCCACCAGGTGGGCGCCGGGAAGCTCGGCCAGCCGCGAACGGCTGGTGACCAGGACCGCGCTGCCCGAGACGCCGGGGATCAGCGGCAGCAACTGCCGGGCGTCCTTGGCGTTGTCGAGCAGGATCAGCATCCGGCGGTCGGCCAGCAGGGAGCGGTAGAGCGCGGCGCGCTGCTCCAGGGCGTCCGGGGTCTCCGGTGCCCCGAGGGCGTAGAGGAAGTCACCGAGCACCACGGCCGGGTCGGCCGGCGAGGCACTGGGGCCGCGGAGGTCCACGTAGAGCTGCCCGTCCGGGAACTCCGAGCGGATCGAATGGGCGAGGTGCACTGCGAGGGTGGTCTTGCCGACGCCCCCGATGCCGGCCAGCGAGGTGACCACCACGGCCTGGCCGGAACCGCTGCGCAGGACGTCCCGGAGCTCCGTCACGAGTTCGGATCGGCCGCTGAAGTCCGAGACGTCCGCCGGGAGTTGGGCAGGTGGGACGAACGCCGGAAGCTCTTCCGGATCGGCCAGGCGCGCCGTCGCCGGCATCAGGGTGGGGTCGCCCGCCAGGATGCGGGCGTGCATCGAGGCCAGCCCGGCGCCCGGCTCGACGCCGAGCTCCTCGATCAGCAGCTTCCGGGTGTCGGTGTAGACGCCGAGCGCCTCCGCCTGCCGGCCGCAGCGGTACAGGGCGAGCATCAGCAGTTCGCGCAGCCGCTCGCGCAGCGGGTGTTCGGCCGAGAGCGAGCTCAGCTCCGAGACGGTCTCGGCGTGCAGTCCGATCTCCAGCGCGGCGGAGCAGCGCTCCTCCCAGGCGGCGACCTGACGCTCCGCCAGTCTGCTCCGGTGCGCCTCCGCGTGCGGACCCGGGATGCCGGCCAGCGGCCGTCCGCTCCACAGCTCCAGTGCGGTGGCCAGCAGGCGGTGCGCCTCCCGGAAGTCGCCACCGGCCTTGGCTATCGCGGCGCGGGTGAACTCGCGCTCGAAGACCGAGAGGTCGAGCGCCTCGCCCGGGATGCGCAGTGCGTACCCGTCGCTGACCGAAATCAGTAGCTCGGCCGGCGCGCGGACCTCGCGGTCGGGCTCGATCAGCGAGCGCAGCCGCGAGACGTACGTGCGCAGCGCGGCGACCGCCTGCGGTGGCGGCCGGTCGCCCCAGAGGCCGTCGACCAGGTCCTGGGTGGTGACCGGCCGGCCCTGGTTGAGGAGCAGCGCGACCAGCACTGCCTGCTGTTGAGGTGAGCCGAGAGACAGGGGTTGTTCCCCGCGCCAGGCTTGGACGGGGCCGAGCACCTGGAAGCGCAGCGTGGGTGGCTGCGGCTCAAGTTCCATGGAATTCCCCCGATGATGGCCAAGGTGAGGCGCCAGCTTATGAGCAAGCGGGCAAACGTTGGAGAAGTGGGCGGGCCTCGGGATGTTTATAAGACATTTAGCGGGCCCTACGATACTGGGCGCACGCCCTGACCCGTCCGTCCGGGCCGACTGTTCTGATTACCCGAAAGGCGGCGTCATGGCCGAGACCGAGACCACTACCGCTACCCCGAACGAGGCCCAGCCGGTGGCCGAGGCCGCACCCGTCGAGCAGAGCCTCACCGCCGTGGAGCCCGACCGCGGGCTCCTGGAGGTCGTGGAGATCCTGGCCGAGCCGGAGACCGAGGAGGAGGCCGCCGCGGCGGCCGAGACGGCCGCCGCCCCGAAGCAGGACGGCCCCTACGAGCCGCTCGGCAACGTGGTAAACCGTCCGTAATCCGGCGAATGAGCGTCAAATGCCCCGCCCCACCTCGCAGGTGGGGCGGGGCACTCGCCGTTATTCCGCCGAACGCACCCGCAGACTGGTGATCAACGGACCGTCGGTGACCTCGGCGAAGAAGTCGTTGCCCTTGTCGTCGACCACGATGAAGGCCGGGAAGTCCTCGACCTCGATCCGCCAGACCGCCTCCATGCCGAGCTCGGGGTACTCCAGCACCTCGACCTTCTTGATGCAGTCCAGCGCCAGCCGCGCCGCCGGCCCGCCGATCGAGCCCAGGTAGAAGCCGCCGTGCTCGTTGCAGGCCTTGGTGACCTGCTTGGACCGGTTGCCCTTGGCCAGCATGACCATCGAGCCGCCCGCCGCCTGGAACTGGTCGACGTAACTGTCCATCCGACCGGCCGTGGTGGGGCCGAACGAGCCCGAGGCGTAGCCCTCCGGGGTCTTGGCCGGGCCGGCGTAGTAGACCGGGTGGTCCTTCATGTACTGCGGCATGCCGTCGCCCGCGTCCAGCCGCTCCTTGATCTTCGCGTGCGCGATGTCACGGGCGACCACCAGCGTGCCGGTGAGCGAGAGGCGGGTCTTGACCGGGTACTTGGAGAGCTCCGAACGGACCTCCGACATCGGCCGGTTCAGGTCGATCCGGACCACCTCGTCGTCCAGGTGCTCGTCCGTGGTGTCCGGCAGGTACTTGGCCGGGTCGGTCTCCAGCTGCTCCAGGAAGACGCCCTCGGCGGTGATCTTGCCCAGCGCCTGGCGGTCGGCGGAGCAGGAGACGGCCATCGCGACGGGCAGCGAGGCGCCGTGCCG
This sequence comes from Kitasatospora albolonga, assembly GCF_039535905.1. Lineage (GTDB taxonomy): Bacteria > Actinomycetota > Actinomycetes > Streptomycetales > Streptomycetaceae > Kitasatospora > Kitasatospora albolonga. The sequence goes on from NZ_BAAAYB010000037.1 coordinate 126,017, forward strand.
CGGCAGGCGGATCACCCGGACGTCGTGGCAGAAGTACTTGCCGCCGAACTGCGCGCCGATGCCGATCTTCTGGGTCAGCTCGGTGACCTTGGCCTCCAGCTCCAGGTCCCGGAAGCCGTGGCCGGTGGCGGCGTCGCCGCTGGTGGGCAGCGAGTCCAGGTAGTGCGCGGAGGCGTACTTGGCGGTCTTCAGCGCGAACTCGGCGCTGGTGCCGCCGACCACGATCGCCAGGTGGTACGGCGGGCAGGCCGCGGTGCCGAGCGAACGGATCTTCTGCTCCAGGAAGTTGAGCATCGAGGCCTCGTTGAGGATGGCCTTGGTCTCCTGGTACAGGTACGACTTGTTGGCCGAGCCGCCGCCCTTGGCCATGAAGAGGAACTTGTACGCGTCGCCGTCGGTGGCGTACAGCTCGATCTGGGCCGGCAGGTTGTTGCCGGTGTTCTTCTCGTCCCACATCGTCACCGGCGCCATCTGCGAGTACCGCAGGTTCAGCTTGGTGTACGCGTCGAACACGCCCTGCGCGATGGCGGACTCGTCGCCGCCGGAGGTCAGCACGTTCTGGCCGCGCTTGCCCATCACGATCGCGGTGCCGGTGTCCTGGCACATCGGGAGGACGCCGCCGGCCGAGATGTTGACGTTCTTCAGCAGGTCCAGCGCCACGAAGCGGTCGTTCGGGCTGGCCTCCGGGTCGTCCAGGATGCGGCGCAGCTGCGCCAGGTGGTCCGGGCGCAGGTAGTGCGAGATGTCGTGCATCGCCTCGGCGGTGAGCAGGCGCAGGGCCTCCGGCTCGACCTGCAGGAAGCGGCGCCCGGCGGCCTCGACGACGCTGACGCCCTCGGAGGTGAGCTTGCGGTACGGGGTCGGGTCCGCACCGAGGGGGAGGAGGTCGGAGTAGGCGAACTCTGGCGTGGGAGCCATGGCTGGAGGTCCTTAACTGATCCGGCTGCGTCGACGAAGCACCCTCAAGGTTAGGTGCCCCCGGAGGAAGGGGTGCGCGCAGGTGAGCCTGCGTGACGGGAGTCACTACGACTTGGTCATAAGGCCGGTTCGAACAGACCTCCGGTGACTAGGCTTGGAGGGTGGAGAACTCCGAGCCGTCCAAGGCCGATCTGACCAAGCGTCCGGTGGACGCCGCGCCCGCCTCCGTCCCTGCCCAAGCGCCCGTCACCGAGGCCGAGCTGCGCGCCTCCGACGCCGACCGCGAGCGGGTCGCCGAGCTGCTCCGGGACGCCTACGCCGAGGGCCGGCTGACCGTCGAGGAGCACTCCGAGCGGATCGAACTCGCCTACGGGGCGAAGACCCTGGGCGACCTGGCGCCGCTCACCCGGGACCTGCCGGCCCCCGGCACGCCGGTCTCGGTGGCCAAGCCGCAGCCCGCCGCCGACCGCCCGCCGGTGCTACCGGCCCGGGCCGAGGCGCCCACCGTGGTGGCGATCTTCGGCGGGGCGGCCCGCAAGGGCCGCTGGCGGGTGGGTTCGCACCTGCGGGCCGTGGCGCTCTTCGGAGGGGTGGACATCGACCTCACCGACGCGGTCTTCGAGTCCCCCGAGGTGGAGATCGAGGTCTTCGCGATGTTCGGCGGGGTGGACGTCAAGGTCCCGGAGAACGTCTCGCTGCACGGCAGCGGCCTCGGCCTGTTCGGCGGCTTCGACGTCAAGGAGCAGACCGTGGCCGACCCGTACGCCCCGGTGGTCCGGGTCAAGGGCGCGGCGATCTTCGGCGGGTGCAGCGCCAAGCCGCGTCGCGGCAAGAAGCTCAAGGAGTGGGTGCGCAAGCAACTCGAAGGCTGAGCAAGGCAGTTGGCCGGGGCCGGGCCGACGGGGCGTCACCCGTGGGGTCGGCACCCGGCGCCGGGGCGAGTGCAGTCCGTAGTCATGCGCATGCGGTGTGCATGAACCGGGTTACGGCGGGGTAGTTCCAGACGCACATCGTTTCTTGTACGGCTGTGACCCCGGGGGCGGCTGAGGTTCGACCCGACGCGCGCGCGGGGTCGCTGCGGGGCAGCCGGGCAGGGAGCCCTTTTCCCCGAGTCTTGAGCCTCGTCAGGAGTAAGCCGTGCTGCATCCGATCGAGTCCAGCCCCCGAGCCGTCTCCGTGGCGGCCCACGCCGCCTCTTCCCCCGTGGTGGTGGTGCAGCGGCTCGACTCCCAGGACGACAACCCCTGGCACACCGGTGCGGCCTGCCGCCGGGACGAGGCGGGGCTGTTCTTCGCCCCGTCCAAGGAGCCCACGGCGGCCCGGCTCTCCCGGGAGGAGCAGGCCAAGCAGGTCTGCGCCCGCTGCCCGGTACTGCTGGAGTGCCGCGAGCACGCCCTCAACCAGCCGGAGCCGTACGGGGTCTGGGGCGGGCTGACGGCGGCCGAGCGCCGGGTGGTGCTGGCCCGTCGCCGCCGCCGGGACACCGAGCGCCGGATCCCGGCTGCCCGCCGGATAGCGGGCTGACCGCCCGTCAGGGCGGCGGCCGCCGGGGAGCGCCCGGCCGCCGCCGCCCTTCGGCGCCCGGTGCTCAGTTGGCCCGGTCGAAGTCGATCGCGCTGTAGGCCCGCAGCTTGGACAGCTTGTGGGTGGAGTGGATCTCCCGGATGGTGCCGCTCTTGGAGCGCATCACCAGCGAGCTGGTGGTGGCGGTCTCGGAGCGGTAGTGCACGCCGCGCAGCAGCTCGCCGTCGGTGATGCCGGTGGCGACGAAGAAGACGTTCTCGCCGCTGACCAGGTCGTCGGTGGTGAGGATCCGGTCCAGGTCGTGGCCGGCGTCCAGGGCGCGCTGGCGCTCGGCGTCGTCCTTGGGCCAGAGCTTGCCCTGGATCACACCGCCCATGCACTTCATGGCGCAGGCCGCGATGATCCCCTCGGGGGTGCCGCCGACGCCCATCAGCAGGTCGACGCCGGTGCCCTCGCGGGCGGTCATGATCGCGCCCGCCACGTCGCCGTCGGAGATGAACTTGATCCGGGCGCCCGCCTCGCGGATCTCCCGGACCAGGGTGTCGTGGCGCGGGCGGTCCAGCACCATCACGGTGACGTCCTCGACCGCGGTGCCCTTGGCCTTGGCGACGCGGCGGATGTTGACGGCCACCGGCGCGGTGATGTCGACGTACTCGGCGGCCTCGGGGCCGGCCACCAGCTTGTCCATGTAGAAGACCGCGCTGGGGTCGAACATGGTGCCGCGGTCGGCCACCGCCAGCACCGCCACCGCGTTGGCCATGCCCTTGGCGGTCAGCGTGGTGCCGTCCACCGGGTCCACCGCGACGTCGCACTCGGCGCCGGTGCCGTCGCCGACCCGCTCGCCGTTGTAGAGCATCGGCGCCTCGTCCTTCTCGCCCTCGCCGATGACGACCACGCCGTTCATCGAGACGGTGGAGACCAGGGTGCGCATCGCCTTCACGGCGGCGCCGTCGGCGCGGTTCTTGTCACCGCGGCCGACCCAGCGGCCGGCCGCCATCGCGGCGGCCTCGGTGACCCGGACGAGTTCGAGGGCGAGGTTGCGGTCGGGGGCCTCCGGGGCCACCACCAGGGAACTGGGGAAGTTGCTGTGCGGGGCGGTCATCGTCGTTACCTCTCTGTACGCGACGGCCAGAGCGCCCGACAGAGCTTGCCTGGTCGAACGCCGTGATGAGGGTGCTGCGATCGTATCCGTCCATCAGATGACTGTCTGTGGCGCACCCCCGATGACCGGGTGTTCCGTCCGCTTCCGTCCCGGTTCACCCGTCGGAGTGCACCCCGGTTGTCCGAAGTCCGAGGGGCATGGGTCACCATGTGGGGGTGGCAGGCAAAAGCAGCATGAGAGGCCGGCAGACGGTACGGGACATGGTCCTGTCGATGCTGGCGGTCGGTGTCGTGGTCTTCTTCGGCTACCTGTTCATCCCGCACTCGGAGGGCGACGGGCTCAAGGCGGTGGACTACCGCTCCACCCTGGCCTCGGCCAAGCGCGTCGCGCCGTACCCGGTGCTGGCCCCCGAGGGCCTGGGCGCGGACTGGAAGGCCACCTCGGTCAGCTACGACGGCGGGGCCAAGGGCAGCGCCGCCTGGCACCTGGGCTTCGTCACCCCCTCCGGCCAGTACATCGCGGTGGAGCAGCGGGTGGCCGAGCCGGACAAGGCGGTGGCCGAGGTGGTCGAGGGCGCCAAGCCCGACGGCACGGCCCCGGTCGACGGCCAGGAGTGGCAGCGCTACCAGGGCAAGTCCTACCGCGGCCTGGTCCTCAGGACCGGCGGCGCGACCACCGTGGTCGCCGGCACGGCCAGCTACGAGGAGCTGACCGGCTTCGCCCGCACCCTGAAGTGATCCGCGTCGGAGACGACGGAGGAGCCCCCGGCCTGGTGGCCGGGGGCTCCTCCGTCTACTGCTTCAGCCGCTGACGGGAGGTCAGACGGTGGTGACGACCTCGTCGTACTCCAGGCGCGGGGAACGCGGGAACCAGGCGTCCTCGCCCGGCTTGCCGATGTTCACCACGGCCAGCACCGAGTGCTTGCCGTCGCCGAAGAAGTCCTTGTTCAGACCGTCGGCGTCGTAGCCGGTCATCGGGCCCGCGGCCAGGCCGGCGGCGCGCACGCCGATGATGAAGTACGCGAGCTGCAGCGAGGCGTTGAAGCGCGCCGAGGCGGTGCGGCCCTCGACCTCCTCGAAGTGGCTCTTGGCGGCCGGGTAGTGCGGGAAGAGCTTCGGCAGCTGGTCGTGGAAGTCGTGGTCCGCGGCCAGGATGGCGACCAGCGGGGCGGCCTCGGTCTTCTTCTTGTTGCCGTCACCGAGGTGCGAGACCAGGCGGGCGCGGGCCTCGTCCGAGCGGACCAGGACGATGCGCAGCGGCGACTGGTTCATCGAGGTCGGCGCGTACTTGACCAGGTCGTAGATCGCCTGGACCTGCTCGTCGGTGACCGGCTCGTCGGTGAAGGTGTTGGCGGTGCGGGCCTCGCGGAACAGAAGGTCCTGAGCGGCGGCGTCGAGAACCAGGGTCATTGCAGTCCACCTCATGCGGAAAGGGAACGTCGGAAGCTTGCGAACAGCCGGTCGTGCGCCGTTCGTACGAGTCCAACGTTAGGTGAAACTTAAACTATTCCGCAACTCTCTGGTGGTCTCTGTCACATCGAGTTCACAGTGGCCCCGTCGGCACCACCGCTCACGCCCCCGCCGCACCCCCGGCGTCCTCCTCGGCGGCCAGCGCCGCGTCCAGCCGGGCCCGCGCGCCGTCCAGCCACCGCTGGCAGACCTTCGCCAGCTCCTCGCCGCGCTCCCAGAGCGCCAGCGACTCCTCCAGCGGCACCCCGCCGGCCTCCAGCCGCCGGACCACGTCAAGGAGAGCATCGCGCGCCTGCTCGTAACCGAGGGCGTCGTCGCCGTTATTCCCCGCAGACTCTGTCATGTCGTCAGGGTAGGCGCAGCGGGGGACAATTCACGGTCACGTCCCGACCGGGGCGGCTAGCCTTCGCCGCATGACCACCGTACGGAGCGCCACCCCCGCCGACGCCGCCGAGCTGGTGCGGCTGCGCCGGCTGATGTTCGAGGAGATGTCCGGCGCCGCGGCGCCGGGGGAGTGGGAGGCCGCCACCGGGGCGGTGCTCCGGGAGCGGCTCGCGGCACCGCCGGATCGGCTCACCATGCCCGCCTTCGTGGTGGACGACCCCGGCCGCCCGGGCCGGCTGGCCGCCTGTGCCGTCGGGACCCTGGAGCAGCGGCTCCCCGCGCCCGGCCACCCCGACGGCCTGTTCGGCTTCGTCTTCAACATCTCCACCGACCCGGAGCACCGCCGCCGCGGCTACGCCCGGGCCTGCACCGCCGCCCTGCTGGACTGGTTCGACGCCCGCCGGGCCACCCGGATCGACCTGCACGCCACCGTCGACGGCGAGCGGCTCTACCGCGAGCTCGGCTTCGCGGAGCACTCCGTCCCGCTCTCCCGGCAGCGGCTGAGGGGTTGACGGCCGGTCAGGACGCGCCGGCCAGCAGGTGGTGCAGCTCCGGCCCGGTGAACCGCCAGGCCACCCGGCCGACCAGGTACTCCAGGTGCGTGGTGCCCCAGCGGTCCAGCCAGAGGGCGTGGCCGCTGTCCACCCCCTGGCCCTCCCGCCCCAGCGCCACTGCGGACTCCAGGGCGAGCACCGAGGACCTGGCCTCGTCGGGGGTGAAGTCGAAGCCCTCGCCGCGCGCGCAGGCCACCAGGTTGTGCAGGTCCTGGCGGTAGTAGCGGCGCAGCATCGCTCCGTCGCTCTGGAGGGCGAGCAGGAACTCGGCGAAACCTCGGGACAAGACGTTCTCTCCTGACGACGGGTCACGGTTGACACCCCGCCGGGGACGGGCGGGCAGGTGTGTCAACTCGATGATTGACTATCAGTAACATTTTGCGTCGATGCCGACGGGCCCATGTGTGCCCAGTTGGGTGGGTGCGTGACCCGGCCGGCTCGAGGCCAAACAGATCAGGACGGTCGGTTTGGAGCGGGGCGATTGACTCCCGAGCTCACAGGGAGGGATGTCGAGAAGCGGTGACTTTGAGCAATTTCAGCGCGGTGGGGTGAATGTCGGGCTGATGCCGAATCAGGTAATCGCCGGGCCGCCCGCCAGGCGGAATGGAAGACGTACCGTGCGCTCTTGATCACCCAGTGCGCTAATCTCGGACTGTCGCAGGGGACGGCACGGCAGAACCGGGGGCTTGGGGCATGGGGGGAGATGTTCGGCGTGCCGCCTTTTTCGATCTTGTGCTGGGCACGTGGGAGTCGTTCGAGGCGGCCCGCGTGGCACTGGAAGCCCACCGGGCTGCGGGCGATCTCCTGATCCTGCTGGTGGGCGGGCCGGGCACGAAGGCGGGCGCCGGAGGCGCCGGGCTGCTCCCCGGAGATTGTCTGACAATTGACACAGGATCGGATGAGAGAAAATCCTGGGCGGTCGTCGAGACTATGGCAAGACTCGGCCTGGACGCCTCGTGCTGCTTTGCCTATGCCGACCACCCCGATTCCCTCGGTATCCTCGGCGTGGTCGGCAATCCGCGAGTTCTCGGAGATGACCCGGAGCTGGTGGAGTACGCCCGCAATCGGGGCTGGCCGATAATTTCCCCCGCACCGCCGCTGGCCTGCTGAGGCGCGTCGGCTCGCGCCCCCGTGGCCGGTTTCCGCTGCCGGGCACGGCGCTAGCGGCCGGCGGTCAGCTGCCGGTACACCGCGAGAGTGCGGTCGGCGGCCTCGTCCCAGGAGAAGTCGTCGGCGGCCCGGCGGCGGCCGGCCGCACCGAGGCGGCGCGCCAGCTCCGGGTCGTCGATCAGGGTGTTGACCGAGGTGGCCAGGTCGGCGGCCAGCTGCTCCGGGTCGACCGGGTCGCCGGTCCCGTCGGCCTGCTGCTGGTACCGGATCAGCAGCCCGGTGTCCCCGTGCTCGACGAACTCCGGGACGCCGCCGACGGCGGTCGCCACCACGGCGGTGCCACAGGCCATGGCCTTCAGGTTGACCGCGCCGGTCGGCTCACGGAGTGAGGGCTGGACGAATGCCGTGGCCTGCGCGATGAGTTGACGCATGACCGGCTGGGTCACCGCCCCGCCGATCCGGATCACGCTGGACCGCCTCCTGGTCAACTCGTCCACCAAACCGGCGACTTCGAGCTCGACCTCCGGATTTCCGGGCCCGTCGCAGCAGAGCACCAGCTGTGCCTCCGGCCGGAACTGCGCGGCGGCGCGGAGCAGGTGGGGCAGCCCGCGGCGCCTGGTCGGGCGGCCGACGAAGAGCACGATCGGGCGTTCCGGGTCGATCTCGAACCGCTCCAGTGCGGCGGTCCCGTGGTCCGGCCGCCACAGCTCGGTGTCGATGCCGCTGCGGATGACCCGGGTCTTCTCCGCCGACACCTCGGGGTAGGCGGCCAGGACGTCGTCCCTGAGCGCGGCCGAGCCGGTGATCAGAGCGTCCGCCTCCCCGGCGGAGCTGCGCTCCATCCAGTCCGAGAGCGCGTGCTCGCCGTCGGGCAGCTCGGAGTCCCCGGCGCGGGAGGCCGCCAGGCTGTGCATGGTCATCACGTGCGGGATGCCGTACAGCCGGCCGGCCACGTGCCCGGCCGCGTTGGTGAACCAGGTGTGGCTGTGCACCAGGTCGGCGGAGAAGCAGTCGTCCGCCATGCCCAGCCCGGCGTTCAGGAACTGGAACGCCGAGCTCTCGCTCGGCTCGCCCGGCTCTCGGTAGGAGTAGGTGTCGGGCTCGGCCGGCCCGGAGTCGAAGCACCGGACCCGGACGTCGACCAGGCGGCGCAGCGCCCTGGTCAGTCCGGTGGTGTGGGCATCGGCTCCGTTGTGGGATTTGGTGGGGTACTGCCGGGTCAGAAGATCGACGCGCATCGTGGGCTCCTCTCCTTGGTGCGGGGTCGGTCAGCAGCACCAGATCGGCGGGTCGAGCGGCGTGGGGGAGGGAGAGGGGCTGACCACCGTCGTGCTCTCGGTGCCGGAGCCCGCCGGCGGGGTTGCGGAGGCCCCGGGGGCGACCAGCAGCAGGCCGGCGACGGCGGCGGCGATCAGGGCGGCGGGGACGAAGATCCTGGGCATGGCTACTCGGCTGCCTTCGCTGAACTCGACTACTGTTGACTCGGGTAGTCAATCGCGCGTGACAGACGTTGTCAATCAACTCGCGGGGCGACTCCACTCTGCGCGGTGTACTTAACGAAGCCTGCGGATCCTCTTGGTTGTGGCTGGTAGATTCTGTAAAAACGACAGTCAAGCGGGCACACTCCCTCAGAGGCTGGCCCTCGGGTCACAACCAGGCGACCGGAGAACCATGGAGCAAGCACGAAGCGCAGCGAGCGGCATCGGGAAGCGGCTCCGCGAGCTACGCCAGAAGAAGGGGCTGAACCAGCAGGACCTCGCTTCGGCGGACCTGTCGGTCAGCTACGTGTCGCTGATCGAGACGGGCAAGCGGGTGCCCTCCGAGGCCGTGATCCAGGCGCTCGCCGAGCGGGTCGGCTGCTCGGCGGAGTACCTGCGGACCGGGCGTGACGACGCCAGGGTGCACGAGCTGGAGCTGAAGATCGCCTTCGGCGACATGGCGATGCGCAACGGATCCAACGGCGAGGCGCTCCAGGCCTACAGCGAGGCGCTGGCCGCCGCGCCGTTCCTCGGCGAGGCGATGCTCCGCCGGGCGCGGATCGGGCAGGCGCTGGCGATGGAGAAGATGGGGCGGCTGGAGGCCGCGATCCAGTTGCTCACCGCCCTGTTCGACGACACGGGTACGGTGCCCGGCTCGGCCGAGTGGGCCCAGCTCGCGGTCGCGCTCTGCCGCTGCTACCGGAACGCCGGGGACCAGACGCTCAGTGTCGAGGTCGGCGAGCGGGCCATGCGGACCCTGGACACGCTCGGCCTGGACATCACCGACGACCACATGCAGATCGGCTCCACCCTGATCAGCTGCTACTACCAGCGCGGTGACCTGACGCAGGCCCACCTGCTCGCCAACCGGCTGATCAACGCGGCCGAGAACACCGGCTCCCGGGTGGCCCGCGGTGTCGTCTACTGGAACGCGGCGCTGGTCGCCAACTCCCAGGGGCGTACCAAGGAGGCGCTCACGCTCACCGAGCGGGCGCTGATGCTGCTGGCCGAGACCGACAACACCCGGCACCAGGCGATGCTGAAGAGCGCCTACGCCAGCCTGCTGTTGGACTCCGAGGAGCCGGATCTGGAGCGCGTCAGGGCGCTGTTGGCCGAGACCCACCGGGCCTTGCTGGAGGTCGGCACCGCCGCCGAGCAGGCGGGCAGTGAGGCCCAGCTCGCCCAACTGGCGCTGCACAGCGGTGAACCCGAGCAGGCCCTGGTGCACGCCGACCGATCGCTCGGCCTGCTGCGCAACGACTCCCAGGAGCAGGCCGCCGCGACGCGGGTGCTGTTGGCCCGGGCGCAGCTCCAGACCGGTGAGGCGGCCGAGGCCGAGAAGACACTGCGCTCGGTGGTCCGCCGGCTCGGGCAGCTCCCGGTCACCCGGGCCACCGCCGGGGTCTGGCGCAACGCCGGTGACCTCTGGCGGTTGATGGGACGTCAGGACCAGGCGATGGAGGCGTACGAGAAGGCCCTCGCCCAGCTCGGCCTGCGCGGCCTGCCCGCCTCGGCCACGGCCCCGGCCTTCGTGGCGGACCGAGGTTGGGCCGGGCCGTCGGCGGCCGACCCCGGCCGGTCTCAGTCCTGATCCACCGTCACCTCGAAGGCGCCCTCGGCCACCCGGGCGTGCAGCCGCTCGCCGGCCGCCAGCGCCGCCGGGTCGGTGACCACGTGTCCGTCGGCCCGTTGGAGCACCGCGTAGCCGCGCTCCAGCGTGGCCAGCGGGGAGAGCGCCACCACCCGGGCCAGGGTGTGCCCGAGGTCGGAGCCGGCCGCGTCCAGCCGGTGGCCGAGCACCCGCCGGGCCCGGCCGACCAGCTGGGCCACCTCCTCGGCCGGCCCGTCCACCAGGCGGTGCGGGGCGGCCAGCACCGGGCGGCTGAGCACCCCGGCCAGCCCCGCCCGCTCGCGCTCGACCCGCTGGACGACGTGCCGCCGGGCCCGGTCCCGCAGCTGGTGCACCCGCGCCAGCTCCTCGCCCACGTCGGGGACGACCCGCTTGGCGGCGTCGGTCGGGGTGGAGGCGCGCAGGTCGGCCACGAAGTCCAGCAGCGGCTGGTCCGGCTCGTGCCCGATCGCGCTCACCACCGGCGTGCGGGCCGCCGCCACCGCCCGGACCAGGCCCTCGTCGGAGAACGGCAGCAGGTCCTCCACGCTGCCGCCGCCCCGGGCCACCACGATCACGTCCACCTCGGGGTGCTCGTCCAGCTCCCGGACCGCCGCCGTCACCTGCGCCACCGCGCTGACGCCCTGCACCGGCACGTTGCGCACCTCGAAGCGGACGGCCGGCCAGCGGCGGCGCGCGTTCTCCAGCACGTCCCGCTCGGCGGCCGAGCCGCGGCCGGTCACCAGGCCGATGCAGTGCGGCAGGAACGGCAGCCGCTTCTTCCGCTCGGCGTCGAACAGGCCCTCGGCGGCCAGCTCCCGCTTCAGGTGCTCCAGCCTCGCCAGCAGCTCGCCCAGCCCGACCAGGCGGATCTCGGTCGCCCGCAGCGAGAGGGTGCCGCGCGCCACGTACCACTCGGGCTTGGCGTGCACCAGGATCCGTGAGCCCTCGCGGACGTCCTCGGCCACCTGCTCGAAGACCTGCCGGAAGCAGGTCACGGTCAGCGAGACGTCCCGGTCCGGGTCACGGAGCGTCAGGAACACCACCCCGGCGCCGGGCCGGCGGCTCAACTGGGTGATCTGCCCCTCCACCCAGACCGCCCCCAGCCGGTCCACCCAGCCGCCGATGAGCGCGGACACCTTGCCGACCGGGATCGGCGCCTCGGGTGAGCTGCTGTTCGCCATACCGACGAGGCTATCCCCGCCCACCGACCGCGGTACGCGGCAGCCCACGCCGGGTGGTGATGCCGGGGGCGCGAGGAACTGCGCGAGTACGGAAGGCGGACCAGCGTCAGATCGGGGCAGGCGAGCCAGTTGCACGTGCTGCCGTTCCCCCCCGCGCGCAGTTCCCCGCGCCCCCGGCATCACCCCGTACGTTCCCCGCGCCCTCGACTACTGTCGCCCCTGCCCGGAGGGCCTAGGCTGGCCGGACGACGGGGTGTCAACTGCGGGGAGTGGCGAGGCGATGGCGATCTCCAAGGGCGCGAACGTGCCGGTGGCGGCGGCCGAGGTGCGGGTCGAGCTGGGGTGGCGCGCCGGGCCGGGCGTGCCGGACGCCGACGCCTCGGCGCTGCTGCTCTCCGGCGGCCGGGTCCGTTCCGACGCCGACTTCGTCTTCTACAACCAGCCGCAGGACCTCTCCGGCGCCGTCCGCCACAACGGCAAGCAGCAGCTCCCGGACGGCTCCGTCCTCGACGGCCTGACGGTCCGTCTGCCCGGTCTGGACCCTGCCGTCGAGACGGTGGTGCTCGCCGCCTCCAGCGACGGCGGCCCGTTCGGCGCCCTGCCCGGGCTGTACCTGCGCCTGTTCGACGCCGCGACCGGCGCCGAACTGGTCCGCTTCGAGGACACCGGGGCCAGCACCGAGACCGCCTTCGTGCTCGGCGAGCTCTACCGCCGCGGCGAGGGCTGGAAGTTCCGCGCGGTCGGCCAGGGCTACGACTCCGGCCTGGCCGGCCTGGCCACCGACTACGGCATCCAGGTGGACGAGGCCCCCGCCCCGGCCCCGGTGAGCACCCCCGCCGCCCAGCCGGCCCCTGCCCCGTACCCGGCCCCTGCCCCGTACCCGCCGCAGCCGTCGGCCCCGTACCCGGCTCAGCCCCCGGCCCCGCCGGCTCAGCCCCCGGCCCCGCCGGCTCAGCCCCCGGCCCCGCCGGCTCAGCCCACGGCCCCGCCGGCCCAGGCCCCGGCCCCGTACCCGGCTCAGCCGCCCGCTCAGCCGCCCGCCCCGGCCCCGCTGAACTTCTCCAAGATCACCCTCACCAAGGAGGCCCCCAAGCTCTCGCTGCGCAAGCACGGCGCGACCGGCGGCCTGCTCCGGGTGAACCTCAACTGGGCGGTGGCGGCCGCCCCGGCGGCCCCGGCCGGGCAGCCGCAGAAGAAGTCCGGCGGCTGGCTGGCCAAGCTGCGCGACGCGACGCAGGGGTCCAACGCGCTGGTCGGCCGCGACCTCGACCTGGCCTGCCTGTGGCAGCTGCGGGACGGCAGCGCGGGCATCGTCCAGGCGATCGGGCAGCGCTTCGGCGGCCTGCACGAGCCGCCGTTCGTCCAGCTGGCCAACGACGACCGGACGGGCGCGGTGGCCACCGGCGAGGACCTCTGGATCAACCTCGACCGCTCCGCCGAGATCCAGCGCCTGCTGGTCTTCGCCTTCGCCTTCGACGGCCGCCCGCTCAACGGGCTGAACGGCCTGGCCACGCTCTTCCCGGCCTCCGGGGTGCCGGTCGAGCTCCCGCTGGACGGCTGCGACTTCCCGGCCACCAGCTGCGTGGTCGCCCTGCTGGAGAACGACGGCGAGGGCCTGGTGGTGCACCGCGAGGGCCGCTGGTTCCAGGCCACCCCGCAGATGTCGAACCACCAGATGATCGACCAGGCCTACGGCTGGGGCCTCAGCTGGAGCGCCGGCTCCAAGTAGCCCTGCTCACCCCCGCCGCCGGACCGCCGGACTCTGCACCACCAGTACCACCAGCCCCACCGCGAACCAGGTCGCCCCGACCCACTGCGCGGTGCTGGACGCCTCGACCAGCACCCAGCCGATCACCGCCATGCCCAGCAGCGGCACCAGCAGGTGGCGGAACCAGTCCCGGGACGAGCCCTTGACGGTGTACCAGCCGATCACCGAGGCGTGCAGCAGGCCGAAGGCGCAGAGCGCGCCGACGTTCACCACCGAGGTCAGCTGGTCCAGCCCGTCGTCCCGGCTCGCCGCCCAGACCGCCGCGACCAGGGTCACCACGGCCGCGGTCAGCAGCGCCCGCTGCGGCACCGCCGTCCGGGGGTCGACGGCCGCCAGCACCCGGGGGAGCCGCCCCTCCCGGGCCATCGCGAACAGCAGCCGCCCGGCCGCCGCCTGCCCGGCCAGCGCCGCGAAGGCCGCCCCGACCGCCTTGCTGGCCGCCACCAGGGTCTGCAGCCAGTGCCCGATCGAGGCGTCCACGGTGTCGTAGAAGGCCGAGCCCTGCGCCGCCGGGTCGGCGGCGAGCTGATCCGGCGTCACCGGGCTGAGCAGCGCCGCCAGGTAGGTCTGCGCGACGAACAGCACCCCGGCCAGTGCCAGGCACCACAGCACCGCCCTGGCCACCGCGGCCGAGGCGCCCAACGCCTCCTCCACGAAGGAGGCGATCGCGTCGAAGCCCAGGTACGACAGCACCGCCACGCTGACCGCCGCCATCACCGCCGTGAGCGAGAAGCCGCCGATCCCGGTCAGCGGGCTCAGCCAGTCCCGCTCGGCCCCGTCCCGGGCCAGCACCACCACGGCCGAGACCACGAAGACCGCCAGCACCACCAGCTCCAGCGCCAGCACCGCGAGGCCGACCGCCGCGGCCGTCCGCACCCCGAGCAGGTTGAGCGCGGTGGTGACCAGCACCGCGAGCGCCGTCCAGACCCAGCGGGAGACCTCCGGCACCAGCGAGTTGAGCGCGATCCCGGAGAAGAGGTAGGCGACCGCCGGGATCAGCAGGTAGTCCAGCATCGCCATCCAGCCGGCCACGAAGCCCCAGCCCTCCCCGAGCCCGGCCCGGGCGTAGGCGAAGACCGAACCGGCCCTCGGCACCGCCCGGACCATCTGCGCGTAGCTGTACGCGGTGAACCCCATGGCCACGGTGGCCGCCAGGTAGACCGCCGCCACCGCGCCGTGGCTCTTGGCGTCCAGCACCCCGAACACGCCGACCGGCGCCATCGGGGCGATGAACAGCAGCCCGTAGACCATCAGATCCCGGACGCCGAGGCTCCTGCGCAGCTCGCCCGGCCGTTCAGCCTGCTCACTCATGCTCAGATTTGAACACTTTTGCCGGTTCTGCTCTGGTATCCGGGTACCGTCGGCGCGGCCCCCGCACGCCCGTACCATGGTTCGCATGTCCAACTCTGCGCAGCGCCGTGTCCTGCTCGCCGCCCCCCGGGGCTACTGCGCGGGCGTCGACCGCGCCGTCATCGCCGTGGAGAAGGCCCTGGAGCAGTACGGGGCCCCGATCTACGTCCGCAAGGAGATCGTCCACAACAAGTACGTGGTGCGGACCCTGGAGAAGCAGGGCGCGATCTTCGTGGACGAGACCGAGGAGGTCCCCGAGGGCTCGATCGTGGTCTTCTCCGCCCACGGCGTCGCCCCCTCCGTCCACGACGAGGCCAAGGAGGGCAAGCTCGCCACCATCGACGCCACCTGCCCCCTGGTCACCAAGGTGCACAAGGAGGCCGTCCGCTTCGCCGACGAGGACTACGACATCCTGCTGGTGGGCCACGAGGGCCACGAGGAGGTCATCGGCACCATGGGCGAGGCGCCCGACCGGATCCACCTGGTCGACGGCGCCGAGGACGTGGCCAACGTCAAGGTCCGCGACGAGTCCAAGGTCGTCTGGCTCTCCCAGACCACCCTCTCGGTGGACGAGACCATGGCCACCGTCGGCGAGCTCAAGAAGCGCTTCCCGCTGCTGGTCAGCCCGCCCAGCGACGACATCTGCTACGCCACCCAGAACCGCCAGGTCGCCGTCAAGCAGCTCGCCCCCGAGGCCGACCTGCTGATCGTGGTCGGCTCCAAGAACTCCTCCAACTCGGTCCGCCTGGTCGAGGTCGGCCTGGAGTACGGCGCCAAGGCCGCCCACCTGGTGGACTTCGCCGACGAGATCGACGAGGCCTGGCTGGAGGGCGTCGAGACCGTCGGCCTCACCTCCGGCGCCTCCGTCCCGGAGATCCTGGTCGACGGCGTGCTGGCCTTCCTGGCCGAGCGCGGCTACGCCGACGTGCAGACCGTCCGCACCGCCGAGGAGCACCTGGTCTTCTCGCTCCCCAAGGAGCTCCGCCGCGACCTGCGCGCCGAGGCCGCCGGCAAGCTGGCGTAGTACGCCCGCCCGCCCCCGGTCGTAGCGCGAACCGCCACCGCCGCCCTTAGGTTGGTTGTCCACAGGCCTGTGGACTCACTCCCTGGAGGGCGACGGTGGCGGCGGTTTTCGGTGTGGACATCGGTGGTTCGGGCATCAAGGGCGCCCCGGTCGACCTGACCGGGGGTCAGCTCGCGGAGGAGCGGCACAAGGTGCTGACGCCTCAGCCCTCCACCCCCGAATCGGTGGTCGCCGCCGTCCACGAGGTGGTCTCCCACTTCGGCCACCGGGGCCCGGTCGGCCTCACCTTCCCCGGGGTGGTGGTCGACGGCCGCATCCAGACCGCCGCCAACGTCTCCAAGGACTGGATCGGCCTCGACGCGGCCGGGCTCTTCCGGGAGAGCCTCGACCTCCCCTGCACCGTCCTCAACGACGCCGACGCGGCCGGCCTCGCCGAGGTCCGTCACGGCGCCGGGCGGGACCGCTCCGGCGTGGTCCTGGTCCTCACCTTCGGCACCGGCATCGGCAGCGCCCTCTTCTCCGACGGCGTCCTGGTCCCCAACACCGAACTCGGCCACCTCGAACTGCGCGGCAAGGACGCCGAGCGCCGAGCCTCCTCGGCCGCCCGGGAGCGCCACGAACTCAGCTGGGCCGACTGGGCGGTCCGGGTCGACGAGTACCTCGACCTGGTGGAGAAGCTCTTCTCCCCGCAGCTGATCGTGATCGGCGGCGGAGTCAGTCGTAAGCACGACAAGTTCCTCCCCCTCCTCGCCGACCGCCCCGCCGAGGTCGTCCCGGCCGTCCTGCGCAACGACGCCGGCATCGTCGGCGCCGCGATGGCGGCCGCAGCGGGGTAGCTTCGGGGCGAAAGTGGCCACCCCGGGGGCGCGAGGAACTGCGCGCTGCGGAAGGCGACAACCCGTCACTCAGGCGCGGACAAGCACCTGCAAGTGCTGCCTCGCCGTGACCTGACGCACCCTCAAGAGGCCCGCCGCGCCCGCCTGATCCGCCGCTGCGCCAGGAACCGCGCGGCCACGATCACCGCCGCCAGCCCCGTCCCGGTGAACAGCCACCCCGCCCGCAGCGCCAGCCCGCTCGCCAGCCCCACCACCTGCCCGGTCACCCCCGGCGCCGCCACCGGTTCGAGGACCAGCAGCGCCACCGCGAACGCGATCGGCCCGCTGATCGGTGCCGCGGGCAGGTCCGCCAGCCGTACCCGCACGGCGAGTTGGAAGCACACCGCGACGTAGCCGAGCCCGAACAACACCCCGAGCCCGCCGAACACCAGCCGGTCCGCCCCGGCCGCCACCAAGGTCCCGACCAGGGCCAGCAACCCCGTCCCGACGGCGGTCAGCCGGGCCGGCGGTCCGCTCCTCCCGCCGTTGGCCCCGCTGCCGTTGCCACCTCCGCCCCGCGCCCGGGCGGCCAGCCGCATCGGCAGCCGGAGCGGCCCGCCGCTCCGGGGCCCGGTGCCCCTCGTCCCACCGCCCCTCGACTCGGGGGAACCGGAGGGTCCCGGTACGGCGGCCCCGCCCGGACCGCTCGGCGGTCGGCGTCTGGGCCCTGGCGGCTGGGTTCGGATGCTCTGCTCCACCCGCCCAACGTACGGTCGGATCATCGCCACAGTGTGTAATGGCGCGGCGACCTCCCACCGTGTCCCCGAACGGAGTAGTGTGCGGGCCGTTCGTGATCGTTCGTTGCCCAACGGGGAGGCAGCATGACCGAGTTCGGGTTCGCCCGTCTGCACCACGTCCAGCTGGACGTGCCGAAGGGCTCCGAGGAGACCTGCCGCGCCTTCTGGGGCGGGGTGCTCGGACTGACCGAGCTGCCCAAGCCCCCGGTCCTGGCGGCCCGCGGCGGCTGCTGGTTCGGCGGCGGCGGGGTGGAGGTCCACCTCGGCGCGGTCGGCGAGCACCAGGCCTCGCCCAAGGCCCACCCCGGCTTCCTGATCACCAACCTGGACGCCCTCGCCGCCCGCCTCGCCGAGCACGGCCACCCCGTGACCTGGGACGACAACTTCCCCGGTTACCGCCGCTTCCACTCCGCCGACCCCTTCGGCAACCGCCTGGAGTTCCTGGAGCCCGCCCCCTCGGCCTGAGGTCCCCCTCCCACGGGCCCGTAGACTGGGGGATCGGTCCGGCCCGTCCGGTCCGCTCCACGCCCTCCAAGCCCCGGGACATCGCTTCATGTCGCTCACGATCGGAATCGTCGGCCTGCCGAACGTCGGCAAGTCGACCCTGTTCAACGCCCTGACCAAGAACGACGTGCTGGCGGCCAACTACCCGTTCGCCACCATCGAGCCCAACGTCGGCGTCGTCGGCGTCCCGGACCCGCGCCTGCAGAAGCTGGCCGAGATCTTCGGCTCCCAGAAGATCCTCCCGGCCACCGTCGACTTCGTCGACATCGCCGGCATCGTGCGCGGCGCCAGCGAGGGCGAGGGCCTGGGCAACAAGTTCCTCGCCAACATCCGCGAGTCGGACGCCATCTGCCAGGTCATCAGGGCGTTCAGCGACCCGGACGTCGTCCACGTCGACGGCAAGGTCTCGCCCAAGGACGACATCGAGACCATCAACACCGAGCTGATCCTCGCCGACCTCCAGTCGATCGAGAAGGTCCTCCCCCGCCTGGAGAAGGAGGCCCGCCTCAAGAAGGACACCGTGGCCGTCCTCGCCGCGGCCAAGGAGGCCCAGGCCATCCTGGAGACCGGCAAGACCCTCTTCGAGGCCGGCTTCGACATCTCCCTGGTGCGCGAGCTCCACCTCCTCACCGCCAAGCCCTTCCTCTACGTCTTCAACGTGGACGAGGACGAGCTGGCCGACGAGGACTTCAAGGACGCCCAGCGCGCCCTGGTCGCCCCCGCCGAGGCCATCTTCCTCAACGCCAAGATCGAGTCCGAGCTGATCGAGCTCGACGACGCCGAGGCCCTCGAGCTCCTCCAGTCCATGGGCCAGGAGGAGCCCGGCCTGGCCACCCTCGGCCGCGTCGGCTTCGACACCCTCGGCCTGCAGACCTACCTGACGGCCGGCCCCAAGGAGACCCGGGCCTGGACCATCAAGAAGGGCGCCACCGCCCCCGAGGCCGCCGGTGTCATCCACACCGACTTCCAGAAGGGCTTCATCAAGGCCGAGGTCATCTCCTTCCACGACCTGGTCGAGACCGGCTCCATCGCCGAGGCCCGCGCCAAGGGCAAGGCCCGCATCGAGGGCAAGGAGTACGTCATGCAGGACGGCGACGTCGTGGAGTTCCGCTTCAACGTCTAGTCCAACGTGGTGTCGAGAAGGGGCCGGGCTCTGTGGAGCCCGGCCCCTTCGTCGTCGTGGACGTTCTGATGCGGGGTCAGCGGCGATCAGGTCCCGTAGACGGTGGACCGGCGCCCCACGTGAACCACCCAGACGACCAGTTCCCCGTTGTCGACCGTGTAGACGACGCGGTAGTCGCCGACTCGCAGGCGGCGACGGTCGGGCCGGGACACCAGGGCGGTGGTGTTGAAGCCGAACGGGTCGGATTCGAGCTCGGTCAGCTTGGCCAGGATGCGCAGGGCCACGTCGCGGGGGATCTTCCGGAGCTCGGCCTGGGCTTCGGGGCGGAAGACGGTTCGGTACTCACTCACCGCGCGCCAGGGTCTCCCTTATGACGTCCTCGAGCGGGATACCGGGTGCGGGGTTGGCCATGCGCTCGTCGATGATCCGGTTGATCTCGCGCTCCTCCCACTCCTGGTACTTGCGCAGCACCTCGATGGAGACGACGGCGGCGACTTCCTTGCCGCGGCGCGTGATCACGGTGGGCACGTCGTCCCGGTCCGCGCGCTCCACGACCTCGGCCAGATGCGCGCGCACGTCGCGGATGGACTCTATGGGCAGTGGCTGCGTCATGCGCCCAAGCGTACCGAGTGTCCCATGTGTACACAACGGCCTCCTGCAGTGGCGGGCGGCCAACCTCGCCGCGGTCGCGCGTGCACGGACCGAAGGGCCGGTGGGTGTCGGTGCACGGCGCACGGTTCGGAGCGCCCGTGCCGGACTCGGTGTGGCGGAGGACGATGGGCGGTGGAAGCCCGCCACGGTCCGTCGGACCGGCCGGCGGTCGGCGCGTGGGCGGCTCGGAGGGCGTGATGCGTCGGCGTCCGTTGATGGCAGTCGCGGTGCTGGCCCTGGGGATCGGGCTGGCTGCCTGTGACGGATCCTCACCCGAGGGGCAGTCCGTGGCCGGTGGCAGGACCTCGGCCTCCCGGTCAGCGACGACCGCTCCCACGGAGGTGGTGACGGTGACCGAGCGGCCCACCGTCACGGCGACGGCCACCGAACTGGTGACCGCCAACGCCACCGCGACTGTGAGTGCCGGGGCGAGCAGCACCGCCAGGACCGTCGCGTCGCCGACCGCCGTCGGGCCGTCGGCGCGGGCCGTGGTGGAGCGGTACTACGCGGCGATCAACGCCCGGGACTGGCAGACCGCCTGGGAGCTGGGCGGCCGCAACCTGGCCCGGAGCTACCCGGCATTCGTGGAGGCCTTCGACGGCCTGCTGGCGGACGACCTGACAGTGCTGTCCAGCAACGGCTCGACGGTCGCGATGAGCCTGGTGGCGCTCCAGACGGACGGGACCGCAAAGCTCTTCGAGGGCACCTACATCGTCCGGGACGGAGTGATCACCGGTGCGGAGGTGCGGCAGACCGGTGGGTGGGCGGCCGTCCGGTACTGGCGCAGCTGCGCCGAGGCGGAGCGGGCAGGGGCCGGGCCGTTCCTGGCCGGGCAGCCCGGCTACCGGCCGGGGCTGGACGGGGACGCGGACGGTGTCGCCTGCGAGTGGAACGACCGGTGAGCCGGGGTGACGTACGGTGAGCCGCGCGGTGCCGGCGGGGTGCGCGCGGTGGAGGAGGCAACAGGGTGAAGACGGATCTGGAGTGGCTGGCGCGGGCGGTGGCGTTGTCGCGGAAGTGTCCGCCGTCGGAGACCGCGTTCTCGGTGGGGGCGGTGATCGTCGGTGCGGACGGCGAGGTGCTGGCGGAGGGGTACAGCCGGGAGACGGCGCCGCACGACCATGCGGAGGAGGCGGCGCTGGCGAAGTTGGCGGTGGGGGACGAGCGGCTGCGCGGGGCGACGGTGTACAGCTCCTTGGAGCCGTGCGGGGAGCGGGCCTCGCGGCCGCGGACCTGTGCGGAGCTGATCGTGGCGGCGGGGGTGCCGCGGGTGGTGGTGGCCTGGCGGGAGCCGGACCTGTTCGTGACGGCGTGTCAGGGGACGGCGCTGCTGGAGGCGGCGGGCGTCGAGGTGGTGGAGCTGCCGGAGCTGGCGGCGGAGGCGCGGGCGGTGAACGCGCACCTGTTGGGGTGAGGACGGGTGATGTGTGGTCGTATGCCCGGGTTTTGTAGCCTGGGGGTACGTACACCCGTTCGGAGGAGTTTCCGATGCCCGTGACCCTGCCCGCCCGCGCCCTGCTGCTCGACATGGACGGCACGCTGGTCAACTCCGAGGCGGCGGTCGAGCGTTGCTGGCGTCGCTGGGCGGCGGAGCACGGCATTGACGGTGACCACGCGATGAGCGTGGTGCACGGCCGGCAGGGGCACCTGTCGATGTCGATCCTGCTGCCGGAGCGCCCGATGGAGGAGAACCTCGCGGACAACCGGCGGATGCTGGCCGAGGAGACCGCGGACGTCGACGGCGTGGTGGAGGTGCCGGGGGCGGCGGTCTTCCTGGCCGCGCTGGCGGGGCGGCCGCACGCGCTGGTGACCTCGGCGGACGAGGTGCTGGCCCGGGCCAGGATGGGTGCGGCGGGGCTGCCGCTGCCGGAGCTGATGGTGACGGCCGAGTCGGTGGGGGCCAGCAAGCCGGACCCGGAGGGCTTCCTGAAGGGGGCGGCCGGGCTCGGGGTCGACCCGGCGGACTGCGTGGTGTTCGAGGATTCGGAGGCCGGCGTCCAGGCGGGGAAGGCGGCCGGGATGCGGGTGGTCGGCGTGGGCCCGCGCGCGGCCGCCTTCGGGCCGACGGTGCACGTGGACACCCTGGAGCAGGTCCGGGTGGTCGCGGCGGCGGACGGCGGCCTGGTGCTCGAGATCGGATGAGGGGCGGAGCGGGGCGCCGCCCGGGGAGGCCCGGGCGGCGAAGGGTTCACGGCCGGGGCGGCAGCGGCATCGGGAGGGCGGGCAGCCCGTCCACGCTGACCGGCACGTAGGGCTTGCCCTCGCAGTAGACCGCGAACTCCTCGTCCGTCTTGCGGTCGAAGTACTGGGCGTGCAGCGCGCGGTCCTCGCGGAAGTCCATCAGCGGGACGGCGAAGCCGCAGGAGTCGCTGACCCGGGTGGCGTGCACCAGGACGATCGCGCGCAGCGCGCTGCCGTCGGCCTCCGGCGGGAAGTGGCCGAGCAGTTCGGCGAAGCGCGGGTCGTCGCGGAAGACCGGCTCGCCCCGGCCGTGCACCCGCACCACGGTGGGCGGGCCGTCGAAGGCGCACCACATCAGGGTGATCCGGCCGTTCTCCCGCAGATGGGCGATGGTCTCGGCGGTGGAGCCGCCGAAGTCCAGGTAGGCCAGGGTGAGTTCGTCGATGATGGCCAGGGTGCCGGAGCGGCCCTTGGGGGAGAGGTTGACGTGCCCGTCGGCCGCGAGCGGGGCGGTGGCCGTGAAGAAGACCGGCTGGGCCTCGATGAACTTCCGCAGGCGGCCGTCGATGCGTTCGTATGTCTTTCCCATGGCTCCGATTCTCGCGAAATCGCCTGCCAGGGGCCAGGGCTTACGAGGCCTGTCTCAGGATGAGAGAAAGAACTTCTCGGAGAGCGAGACGGTGTCGTACGCTCGCCACGGCGGCTGACCGGTCGCCCGGAGTCGAGGGGGACCTCCCGTGAGTGACCGTCAGAACGCCTACACCCACGGCCATCAGGAGTCGGTGCTGCGCTCGCACCGCTCCCGCACGGCCGCCGATTCGGCGGCCTACCTGCTGCCCGAACTCCGGCCCGGCCAGAGGCTGTTGGACATCGGGTGCGGCCCCGGGACGATCACCGCGGACCTGGCCCGGCTGGTCGGCCCCGAGGGTCGGGTGGTGGCGGTGGACCGTGAGCCGCAGGTGCTGGCCGAGGCGGCCGCCCACGCGGCGGAGCAGGGGCTGGGCAACATCGTCTTCGAGACCGCCGACGCGCACCGACTGCCGTACGCGGACGGGGAGTTCGACGTGGTGCACGCGCACCAGGTGCTGCAGCACGTGGCCGACCCGGTGGCGGTGCTGCGCGAGCTGCGCCGGGTGACGGCGCCGGGCGGGGTGGTGGCGGTCCGGGACGCGGACTACGCGGCGATGGCCTGGTACCCCGAACTGCCCGAGCTGGACGAGTGGTTGGCGCTCTATCGGCGGATCGCCCGGGCCAACGGCGGCGAGCCGGACGCGGGCCGCCGGCTGACCGCCTGGGCCCGGGAGGCCGGCTTCACCGAGCTGGCCGCCTCCACCGCGACCTGGACCTTCGCCACTCCGGAGCGGCGCGAGTGGTGGGGCGGCACCTGGGCGGAGCGCACCGAGGGGTCCGCCACCGCCGCGACGGCGGTCGGGCGGGGGTTCGCGAGTGCGGAGGACCTGGTGCGGATCGCCGAGGGCTGGCGGCGCTGGGCGGCCGAGCCGGACGGCTGGTTCGCGGTGCTGCACGGGGAGCTGCTGGCCCGCAAGGAGTGGTAGGGAGAGGTGGCGCCGGAGGGTCAGAGCTGGACGCCGGCCCGCTCCAGCACCTCGGCGAAGGCCGCCCGGTCGTAGCGGGAGCCGTCGGTGATCCGCTGCCCGTCCACCACCACGGTCGGCGTGCTGCCGACCCCGGACTGCTCGAAGGCGTGCTCGGCGGCTGAGGCCCAGCTCCGGTGGGCCATGCCCTCCACCGCCCGGTCGAAGGTGTCGCTGCGCAACCCCGGGACACCGGAGGCGAGTTCGAGCAGGAACCGGTCGGTGAAGACGTCGGTCCGCTCCTCGGCCGCCTGGTTGGCGAACAGCGCGGCGTGGTACTCCGGGAACTTCCCGGCCTCCAGCGCGGCCCGGGCGGCGTTCACCGCCTTCACCGAGCCCTCGCCGCCGAGCTTGCCGTCCAGGAAGGAGGCCAGGGTGTACTCGATCCGCAGCTCGCCCTTGGCCGCGGCCGAGGCCAGCAGCTCGCCCGCCGCCGCCTCGAACTTCGCGCAGTAGGGGCAGCGGAAGTCGGCGTAGACCTGCACGGTGTGCCGGGCGTCCGGGTCGCCGACCACCACCGTGGTGCCGTCCGCCCCGAGCCGGGCCGGGAGTTGGGAGAGCGTGGTCGCCTCGGCGGCGGGCAGCGCCTTCGGCTGGACGGTGGTCCGCTCGCCGGCGGCCGAGGAAGACTGCCCCTCGGCGGCCCCGCCGCACCCGGCCAGACTGACGGCGAGCAGCCCGGCGGCGAACGAGCCGGCCAGCACCCGGCGGCGGCGCGGCATCCGGCCGCGGGCCGGCCCGGCGGGCACGTCGGCTGCCCCGCCGGTGGGCCCGCCAGCGGGCACGTCGGCGAGTGCTTCGGCGGGCGCGTCGGCGGGGACAACGGGTGCGGGCATGGGGCGCTCCTCTCCGGCCGGAGGCCCGGGGGAGCGGGCCTCCGTGCCTGTGACGCTAGTGAGCCCCCGGCCGTCGGAGCAGAGGCGCAGGGCCCGCACCCGGCCAGACCTTGGTCCCTGCGGGGGTGGGGCGGCCGGGGCGGGAGCGGCGCGAGGGGAGCCCGTGGTCCGGCTGACGCCCGCTCAGCCCGTACCGCTTACCTCCCGTTAACCGCCGCCGTACCCACCGGTAGCAGTCGGCTCGTAGCGTTCGCGGAGCACCACGCCCCGGTCCGCCCCCCACCGGACCGGGGCGCCCGCCCGACGTCAGCCGCCCACCGCCCACGCCCACCGCCCACGCCCCACCACCCGCCCGTGGTGCCGCCCGCGCGGCGCTCGTTAGGGTGAGGCCCATGGGGAGCGAGGGCGCGGGTGGCGGTACGCACCGGGTGATGCGGCAGGACGACAACGGCAACCGGGCCCTGGTCGCCAAGGGACTGACCCGGCCGGAGGCCGAGGCGCTGGCGGAGGAGTTCGAGGCCCGGGGGCACAAGCAGCTGTACTGGGTCGAGCCGGACGGTCAGTAGGGTCGGTGTCCATGGAGAAGCCCATGGACATCCGGATCGTCGTCGGCGGGGCCCTCGTCCACCGCGGGCGGGTGCTGGCCGCCCGGCGCAGCGCGCCCGCGGCGGTCGCGGGCTACTGGGAGTTCCCCGGTGGGAAGGTCGAGGCGGGGGAGACCGAGGAGCAGGCGCTGGAGCGCGAGCTGCGCGAGGAGCTGGGCGTCGAGGCCCGCGCCCTCGGCCGGCTGCCCGGCAGGTGGCAGGTGCGCCCCGGGCTCGAACTGCGCCTGTGGACCGCCGAGCTGATCGAGGGTGAGCCCCGCCCGCTGGAGGACCACGACGAGCTGCGCTGGCTCGGCCCGGCCGAGCTGGACCAGGTCACCTGGCTGGAGCACGACCGCGAGGTGCTGCCCCACCTCGCCGCCCTGCTGGCCTGAGGGCGGGTCAGCGTGGCCGGCCGCACCGCCGACCTGACACACCCCGCCCCCGTACCGGTACCGCCTGACGACCCGTCCGTTGGGCCAGGTAGGCCAATCGGACAAGCCGCCTCGCTCCCCGGGGTAGCCTGGGCGTTCTGATGGGTATGTCACTTTTCGGCGGTATTCGTCACCATAGGTGAGGCGGTCGGTGTCGAGCACGGGATTCGGCGAGGGCGAGCAGCCGTCGGCTGACGGCGCCGCACGGCGCGGGCTGAGCGGCTCCCCGCGCCCCCGGAGCATCGGCAGTGCCTCGGCCCGGGCCCGGCTCCGCCGTCTGACGCCCAAGCGCTCCGCGGCGGACCGGCCGCAGCACCTCCTCCAGCCCCCGTCGGCCCCGGCCGACCCCCGGCTGGGCGGCGTCCGCGGCGCGCCGAGCGCCCCGTACCCGGGCGGGCCCGGCACCGACCGGCGGCCCCGGGTCGGCGAGCGCCCCGAGGGCAGCCTCTTCGACGTGGTGAAGGTGGCCATCGCGATCCTGGACACCGCGGGCCGGGTGGTGCTGTGGAGCCCGGCCGCCGAGGAGCTGCTCGGCTGGCCGAGCGAGCTGCTGGTGGGCCGGAGGATCGAGGAGTTGATGGAGGATCAGGACCTGGTCCTCCGGGTGAAGGCGGCGATCCAGGAGACCCTGCGCACCGGCCGCTGGCACGGCTGGACCCAGCTGCGCCACCGGGACGACGGCGAAGTCCCGGTGGAGGCGCGGATCTCCCTGCTGGTGGACGGCGACGGCACCCCGTTCCTCCAGGTGGCGCTGGCCGAGGCGGCCACCCTCCAGGCGGTGGAGCACGACCTGGCGGTCCGGGACGCGCTGTTCGAGCAGTCCCCGCTGGGCATCGTGATCCTGGACACCGAGCTGCGCTACACCGCGGTCAACCGGACCATGGCCGAGATGAACGGCCTGCCGCCCGAGGAGCACGTCGGCCGCACCACCGGCGAGACGCTGCCCGAGCGGGCGGCGGACGAGATCACCGCGATCCAGCGCCAGGTGCTGGCCACCGGCGAGCCGGTGGTGGACGTCACGCTGGCCTCGCCGGTGACGGCCCGTTCGGGCTTCCGCTCGATCTCCTACAGCCGGATGACCGACCGGGCCGGCCGGGTGCTGGGCATCTCCGGCACCGTGATGGACGTGACCGAGCGGTACCGCGCGGTGGCCAAGGTGGAGCACGCCCGCCGCCGGCTCTCGCTGCTGAACGAGTTCGGCTCCCGGGTCGGCGACCTGCTGGACGCCGGCCGGATCGCCCAGGAACTGGCCACCGCGGTGGTGCCCCGGCTGGCCGACTACGCGGCGGTGATCCTGCTGCAGGCGGTGGCCCACGGCGACGACCTGCCCCGGCACGGCCACGATCGACGCACCTCGCTGCTCCAGCTCGGCACCGCCGCCGTGCAGGACTCCTCCGAAGTGGAGGTGATGCTCCGCCGGGGAGCCCGGATCACCTTCGCCGAGGACTCCGCCTTCGGCCGGGTGCTCCGCACCGGTGTGCCCGAACTCCTCTCCAACCCGGAGGAGTTGAGCGACCTCACCTACCCGGGCGACCCCAAGGTGCAGGCCGCCCACGACCTCGGCGTGCACTCCCGGCTGGTGGTCCCGCTGCGCGCCCGCGGCATCGTGATCGGCCTGCTCGCGGTGAGCCGGGCCGGCTACCGCGAGGGCTTCGACCGGGACGACCTGGCCTTCACCGTGGAGCTCGCCGACCGGGCCGGCAGCTCGCTGGACAACGCCCGGCTGTACGCCCGCGAGCGGACCGCCGCGCTGACCCTGCAGCGCACCCTGCTGCCCCAGCAGGTGCCGCAGCCCGCCGGGGTCGAGGTGGCCTACCGCTACGTGCCCGGCAGCAGCGGCACCGAGGTCGGCGGCGACTGGTTCGACGTCATCCCGCTGCCCGACGGCCGCACCGCGCTGGTGGTCGGCGACGTGATGGGCCACGGCCTGCGGGCCGCCGCCACGATGGGCCGGCTGCGCACCGCGGTCCGCACCCTGGCCGGGCTCGACCTGCCGCCGGAGATCCTGCTGCGGCACGTCCACGAGCTGGCCGACGACCTGGCCCAGGGCCCGGACGAGGCGCTGCTCGCCACCTGCGTGTACGCGGTCTTCGACCCGGCCACCCGGCGACTGGTGGCGGCCAAGGCCGGGCACATCCCGCCGGTGCTGGTGGTGCCCAAGGAGCCCGGCGAGGAGCCGGTCCGCACGGGCGGCCCGCTGCTCGGCGGCGTCGGCCAGGTGCTCGACCTGCCCTCCGGCGCCCCGCTCGGGGTGGGCGGGGTGCCCTTCGAGTCGATCGAGCTGGACATCCCCGAGGGCAGCCTGCTGGCGCTGTGCACCGACGGTCTGGTGGAGTCCCGGGACAAGGACCTGGACGTCGGCCTCGGCCGGCTGCTGACCGTGCTGGAACAGCCCTACCCGTCGATCCAGCAGGCCTGTGAGGCGGTGCTCGACACCATGGAGCAGGGCCGGGAGCCGGACGACGTGGCGCTGCTGGTGGCGCGGCTGAGCCGGGGTCAGTCCGGCACCCCCACCGCGGGCTGGACCCTCCCCGCGGAGCCCACCGCCGTCTCCCGGGCCCGCCGGCTGGTCCGTGGCGCGCTGACCGACTGGGGGGTGGAACACCTCACCGACACCGCCGAGTTGCTGGTCAGCGAACTGGTCACCAACTCGGTCCGGTACGCCTCGGCGCCGATCGGGGTCCGGCTCACGCTCGGCGACACCCTGCTGGTGGAGATCTCCGACCCGCTGCCCGATCCGCCCCGCGAGCGGCACGCCGCCGAGGCCGACGAGGGCGGCCGCGGCCTGGAGTTGGTACGCCGTCTCGCTCTGCGCTGGGGCGCGCGCGCCGAGGGCATGGGGAAGGTCGTCTGGTTCGAGCTCGACCCCATGGACGACCACCTCGGCTGACCGGATCCGGCGACCGGGCATCGTCGCAGGTGATCGCGGTGGAGCGGGCCGGAGGAGACCCGCTCCCGGGGCGGTTCGAACAGGCGCTCCCGGGTAAGGGGGACGGGGAAGCGGAAGGCTGAGCCGTTTTGTGATGTTGGGGACGTGTGCGCCCGCCCCCGGATGATGAATACTCGGTGTTCTCGACATCCGGATGGGCGCGGGTTGGAGGGGATCGGACCGTTGAACAGCATCCCGGCGTGGAAGACGTCGAGCGGCAGCGGCCATGCGGCCGTGCCCGGTCAGCCGAGCGGTGGTGCGGGCAGCGGTGCGGCGGGCGTCGCCGGTCCGAGAAGCGGCGTGCACGCGGGTCCCTCGCTGGGCGGCCGCCCGGCCGACGACTGGGACGTCCAGGGCAAGGCCGGTTCGATCTACGACTACATCCGGGTCGCCACCTTCGCGATCGGCCCGGACGGCCGGATCACCCAGTGGAGCGGCCGCGCCGCCGAGTTCTTCGGCGTCCCCGCCGAGGAGGCGGTCGGCACCGACCCGGTCACCACCCTGATGCCCCGTGAGCTCTGGCAGCGCGGCCGGGCCCGGATGGAGGCCATCCTCTCCGGCGAGGAGTGGGTCGGCACCGCCCCGTACAAGGACGCCACCGGCGCCGAGGGCCTGGCCGAGCTCTACGTGATGCCGGACAGCGGCACCCCCGGCGGCGCCACCTGCCTGGCCGTGGACCTCGGCCGGCTGCGCCGGATCGAGACCGACCTGGCCGCCTCCGAGGCGGTCTTCGGGCAGACCCCGACCGGCTTCTTCCTCTTCGACAACGAGCTGCGCCTCCAGCGGGTCAACCAGGCCTTCGCCACCGCCGTGGGCCTGCCCGCCTGCGAGCTGCCCGGCCTCTCCCCGTACGACCTCTTCCTGCCCGGCGAGGCCGACCGGCTGATGGTCGCCCTGCGCAAGGTGCTCGGCGGCGGCGGGCCCATCGTCGACCTGCGGTTCACCGGCGCGGTCCCGCGCACCGCCACCGTGCAGTCCCGGGACGGCGGCCGCCGCTGGGCCATCTCGCTCTACCGGCTGAACGGTGCCAACGGCCACCCGATGGGCGTGGCCGGCCAGGTGCTGGACGTGACGAGCCGTCACATCGCCGAGCGGGAGGCCGCCGGAGTGCGCCGCAGCCTGGCGCTGCTCAACGAGGCCTCCACCCACATCGGCTCCACCCTCGACCTGGAGACCACCGCCAAGGAGCTGCTGGACGTGATCGTCCCGCAGTTCTGCGACCTGGCCACCGTCGACCTGTACACCGCCCTGCTCTCCGGCGACTCCGGCCCGACCGCCGGGCCCGGCGCCTCGGACGGCTCCGGCGAGCTGCGCCGGGTGGCCGTCTCCAGCGTGGTCGGCGGCGCCTCCAGCGTGCTGGGCGCCGAGGGCGCCGTCCCGGTCGCCGAGGCCGGCGGCTCGCTCTGTTACCCCCGCCGCTCCCCGCACGCCCGGGCCCTGCGCACCGGCCGCAGCGTCGTCCCGCAGCCCGGCCCGGACCCGCTGCTGCGCTCCACCCTGGTGGTCCCGCTGGTCGCCCGTGACCAGGTGCTCGGCCTGGTCCAGCTCTCCCGCGCGATCGGCAGCGAGCCCTTCGACGCCCGGGACGTGGCGATCGCCGAGGAGCTGGTCGCCCGCGCCGCCGTCTGCGTCGACAACGCCCGGCTCTACCGCCGCGAGCACGAGCGCGCGCTGATCCTCCAGCGCAGCCTGCTACCCCCGGGCAAGCCGGCCGCCAGCGGCCTGGAGATCGCCCGCCGCTACCTGCCCAGCAACAACAACACCGAGGTCGGCGGCGACTGGTTCGACGTCATCCCGCTGCCCGGCAGCCGCACCGCGCTGGTGATCGGCGACGTGATGGGCCGCGGCCTGCGGGCCGCCGTCGCGATGGGCCAACTCCGCACCGCCGTCCGCACCCTGGCCATGCTCGACCTCGACCCGGCCGAGGTGCTCTCCGCCCTGGACGAGATCGCCCGCGGCCTCGGCGGCGAGCCCACCGTGCCCGGCGAGGAGGTCGAGGTCTACCTCGCCACCTGCGTCTACGCGGTCTACGACGCCGTCAAGCAGCGCTGCGTCTTCGCCAACGCGGGCCACCTGCCGCCGGTGCTGCTCGCCCCCGACGAGCCGGCCCGGATGCTGGAGGTGCCGCCCGGCCTGCCGCTCGGCGTCGGCGGCGAGCCCTTCGAGGAGGTCGAGGTCACGCTGCCGGACGGCGCCGTGCTCGGCCTCTACACCGACGGCCTGGTGGAGTCCCGCAAGCACCAGCTGGACGAGGGCCTGCGGGCCTTCCGGACGGCCCTCAACGGCGGCTCCCGCGAGCTGGAGCGGCTCTGCGACGAGGTGCTGGACGAGCTGATCCCCCATCACGGCGAGGACGACATCGCGCTGTTGATGGCCAAGGTCCAGGCGCTCCCCGAGGACTCGGTGGGCGACTGGAGGCTCCCCGCCGAGCTCACCTCCGTCGGCAAGGCCCGCGAGCTCGCCTGCTCCTGGCTGCTGGTGCGCGGTCTGGACGAGCTGGTGGACACCACCGAGCTGCTGGTCAGCGAGCTGGTCACCAACGCGCTGCGGCACGGCCACGGCGAGATCCGGCTCCGGCTGCTGCGCGACCGCACCGTGGTCTGCGAGGTCTGGGACGACGGCTACGCCCAGCCCCGCCAGCGCCGCGCCCAGGAGACCGACGAGGGCGGCCGCGGCCTCCAGCTGGTCAGCCTGCTGGCCGAACGCTGGGGCAGCCGCCGCACCCCCAAGGGCAAGATCGTCTGGTTCGAGCTGGCCCTCTGACACGCCGCCACGCCCCGGCGCTCCACCGCAGGCCCCCGGGCCCGCTCGGCGGGGACCTCGGCCCGGGTGGACGGCTCCGGACCGGTGGCGCGGCTCCGGACCGGCGGGTGTCCGAGCGAGCCGGTGATCGCTCGCCCGACCACGTTGAACAGCACGCCAACGGCAGGGGAAGAACGGCGGCCGATCCGGGACCGGGCCCGTACGGGCCTGCCCGTTTCGGCCTCGCTGCGGGGTTCCACGTACCATAGGAGGAAGCCGTGGCATGTCGTGCCCCGGCGGGTGGACCGGTAGTAGCAGGCGGGGTCTGACGCAGCCGGGCGCCGCAACCCACGATTCCGGGAGAATCCGCTCAGCATGCCCACGCGTAATGACATCCGCAACGTTGCCATCGTCGCCCACGTCGACCACGGGAAGACCACCCTCGTCGACGCCATGCTGAAGCAGGCCGGTGCCTTCGCCGCCCACCAGCAGCTGGACGACCGGATGATGGACTCGAACGACCTCGAGCGCGAGAAGGGCATCACCATTCTCGCGAAGAACACCGCCGTCAAGTACCACCCCAAGGACGGCGGGGCCCCGATCACCATCAACATCATCGACACCCCCGGCCACGCCGACTTCGGTGGCGAGGTCGAGCGCGGCCTGTCCATGGTCGACGCCGTCGTGCTGCTGGTCGACGCCTCCGAGGGCCCGCTGCCGCAGACCCGCTTCGTGCTCCGCAAGGCGCTCACCGCGCGGCTGCCCGTCATCCTCTGCATCAACAAGACCGACCGCCCGGACGCCCGGATCGACGAGGTCATCAACGAGACCTACGACCTGTTCCTGGACCTGGACGCGGACGAGGACCAGATCGAGTTCCCGATCGTCTACGCCTGTGCCCGTGACGGCGTCGCCTCGCTGACCAAGCCGGAGAACGGCACCGTGCCGGCCGACTCCGAGAACCTGGAGCCGTTCTTCTCCACCCTGCTGGAGCACGTCCCGGCCCCGACCTACGACGAGGACGCCCCGCTCCAGGCCCACGTCACCAACCTGGACGCCGACAACTTCCTCGGCCGCATCGCGCTGCTCCGCGTCGAGCAGGGCGAGCTGCGCAAGGGCCAGACCGTGGCCTGGATCAAGCGCGACGGCTCCATCTCCAGCGTCCGCATCACCGAGCTGCTGATGACCGAGGCGCTCACCCGCAAGCCGGCCGAGGTGGCCGGCCCCGGTGACATCTGCGCCGTCTCGGGCATCTCCGAGATCATGATCGGCGAGACCCTGGCCGACCCGGAGAACCCGATCGCGCTGCCGCTGATCACGGTCGACGAGCCCGCCATCTCGATGACCATCGGCACCAACACCTCGCCGCTGGTCGGCAAGGGCGGCTCCGGCAAGGGCGCCGACGCCAAGGCCGGCGCCGGCAAGGTCGACCGCAAGGTGACCGCCCGTCAGGTGAAGGACCGCCTGGACCGCGAGCTGATCGGTAACGTCTCGCTCCGCGTGCTGGAGACCGAGCGTCCGGACGCCTGGGAGGTGCAGGGCCGCGGTGAGCTGGCGCTGGCCATCCTGATCGAGACCATGCGCCGGGAAGGCTTCGAGCTGACCGTCGGCAAGCCCCAGGTCGTCACCAAGGAGGTCAACGGCAAGACCCACGAGCCGGTCGAGCGCCTCACGGTGGACGTGCCCGAGGAGCACATGGGTGCCGTCACCCAGCTGATGGGCGTCCGCAAGGGCCGGATGGACAACATGTCCAACCACGGCTCGGGCTGGGTCCGGATGGAGTTCGTGGTGCCGTCCCGCGGCCTGATCGGCTTCCGCACCGAGTTCCTCACCAACACCCGCGGCACCGGCATCGCGCACTCGATCCACGAGGGCCACGAGCCGTGGTTCGGCAACCTGACGACCCGTAACAACGGTTCGCTGGTGGCCGACCGCTCCGGTGTGGTCACCGCCTTCGCGATGACCAACCTGCAGGAGCGCGGCGTGCTGTTCACCGACCCCGGCACCGAGGTGTACGAGGGCATGATCGTCGGCGAGAACTCGCGCGCCGACGACATGGACGTGAACATCACCAAGGAGAAGAAGCTCACCAACATGCGTTCCTCGAACGCGGACGTGGCCGAGTCGATCGTCCCGCCGCGCAAGCTCTCGCTGGAGCAGAGCCTGGAGTTCTGCCGCGAGGACGAGTGCATCGAGGTCACCCCGGAGACCGTGCGCATCCGCAAGGTCGTCCTGGACGCCAAGGAGCGCGGCCGCACCGCCTCGCGGGCCAAGAAGGCCTGAACCACCCCGTAACACCGGACCGGCCGGCGCCCCGCACGGGGCGCCGGCCGGTCCGTTTCTGTGACGGTGAGTCGTCAACGCGCGTAGTCGCCGGAGGGGGGAGGTGTTCGTTAATCGGACGTGACGAACCGTCATTCATGGCAACTGTCCGTTTAGTACCTGTCTGGGTATGTCTGGAATGTCCGTTTACCGAGATTTCATGTGACCAAATTGAGATCGGTAATGGCGTAGTTCGTATCCCTGCGTGACGGATAGTGGAGCCAGTCGAGCTCGGGTCCAGGGTTTCGCGCAGGGGTGCGCGCCGAAGCCTGAGCGAGGAAAGCACCGCCTGGCCAACGGCGATGACGCCGGCCAGTCCCCCTGCGGTGCGCTCCACGTATGCAACACGGATTCAGGAGGCACACCCATGCGCGGTGCCAGCCAGGCCAAGTGGGTCGTCGCAGCCGTCGCGGTCGCCCTCGCGGCCACCGCCTGCGGTAGCGGTTCGTCGTCGAGCGAGGGCGGAGCGGCCAACGCGGCCGGGACGTTCAGCTACCAGAGCTCCGAGCCGCAGAACCCGCTCCAGCCGGCCAATGCCATGGAGGTCGGTGGCGGTCGCATCATCAAGACCCTGTTCAAGGGCCTGGTGGACTACGACCCCACCAACGGTTCGCTGCGCAACCAGGTCGCCGACAAGATCGAGACCACCGACGCGCAGAACTACACCGTCACCCTGAAGTCCGGCTGGACCTTCCACGACGGCACCCCGGTGACCGCGGCCTCCTTCGTGGACGCCTGGAACTGGGCCGCCAACACCAAGAACAACCAGATCAACTCGGACTGGTTCTCCGACATCGAGGGCTACGACGCCGTCCACCCGGAGAAGGGTGACCCGACCGCCGACAAGATGTCCGGTCTGGCCGTCGTCGACGACACCCACTTCACCATCAAGCTGACCGGCCCGGTCTCGTACTTCCAGTACAAGCTCGGCTACACGGCCTTCTCGCCGCTGCCGAAGGCGTTCTTCACCGACCCGGCGGCCTACGGCCAGAAGCCGGTCGGCAACGGCCCCTACAAGTTCGTCTCGTGGGAGCACAACCAGGCCGTCACCGTCGCCTCCTACGACAAGTACGCGGGCAGCGACAAGCCGAAGAACGGCGGCATCGTCTTCAAGAACTACGCGCAGGCCGACGCCGCGTACAAGGACCTGGTCTCCGACAACCTGGACGTGCTCGACCAGGTCGACCCGTCGAACCTGGCCTCGTACAAGAACGACCTCGGTGACCGCGCGGTCGACCAGGCCCAGGGCGCCATCCAGAACATCTCCTTCGCGATGTACCAGGACGGCTGGAAGGGCGTCGACAAGGCCAAGGTCCGCCAGGGCCTGTCGATGGCGATCGACCGCGACACCATCACCAAGACCGTGCTGAACGGCTCCCGCCAGGCGGCCAACAGCTGGGTCGCCCCCGGTGCGATGGGCTACAAGGACAACACCTGCGGCGAGGCCTGCACCTTCAACCCGGCCAAGGCCAAGCAGCTGGTGACCGAGGGCGGCGGCGTCCCGAACAACAAGATCACCGTGGTCTACAACGCCGACGGCGGCCACAAGGAGTGGGTGGACGCGGTCTGCAACTCCATCCGCCAGTCCACCGGCGTGGAGTGCGTCGGCGACGCGAAGCCGGACTTCAAGACCTCGCGCGACATCATCAAGAAGAAGCAGGTCCAGAGCATGATGCGGACCGGCTGGGTGCAGGACTACCCCCTGAACGCCAACTTCCTGCGTGACGTCTACGGCACCGGTGCCGCCGCGAACGACGCGGGCTACTCGTCCGCCGAGTTCGACAAGTACGCCGCCGAGGCGGACAAGGCGACCACGGTCGAGAAGACCGCCGAGCTGTACCAGAAGGCCGAGGCCGAGCTGGCCAAGGACATGCCGGCCATCCCGCTCTGGTACTACAAGACGACCGCCGGTTACTCGAAGAACGTCCAGAACGTGAAGTACGACTCCTTCGGTGACCCGGTCTTCACCCAGGTCGAGGTCAAGCAGAAGTAACCAGGGCCACCACCACACTGGCCTGACTCGACGACGGCCGGTGTCCACGACCACCCCACGAGGGCGGTCCGGCACCGGCCGTCGGCACGCCTAGAACCTCTGAAATCGGGATGACGCCCCGTCAGAGAGCAGCAATTGGAGGCACGATGGGGCGCTTTGTCGCGAGGCGACTGCTCCAAATGATCCCGGTCTTCCTGGGGACCACCGCGCTGATCTTCTTCATGGTCCGCGTGCTCCCGGGCGACCCGGTCGCCGCGATGTGGGGCGACAAGGCGCCGGACCCGGCCCAACTCGCGGCCTTCAAGCACCGCTTGGGCCTCGACCTGCCGATGTGGCAGCAGTACCTGAACTACATGGGCGACCTGTTCACCGGGAACTTCGGCGAGACCATGTCGGGCCGTCAGGTCATCGACGTGATCTCCGAGGCGCTGCCGGTGACGGTGCGGCTCGCGCTGATGGCCTTCGCCATCGAGATCGTCTTCGGCGTCGGGATCGGCCTGCTGGCCGGCCTCAAGCGCGGCAAGCTCGCGGACAAGGGCACCCTGGTCTTCACCCTGGTGCTGATCTCGATCCCGGTTCCGGTGCTCGGCTACATCTTCCAGAACGTCTTCGCCACCCAGCTCGGCTGGGTGACCCCCACCGTGCCGGTGAACTCGGACAAGTGGATCGACCTGCTGCTGCCCGCCATCGTGCTGGGTTCGCTCTCGCTGGCCTACGTGGCCCGGCTGAGCCGCACCTCGATCGTGGAGAACATCAAGGCCGACTACATCCGGACCGCGATCGCCAAGGGCCTGCCGCGCCGCAAGGTCATCGGCACCCACCTGCTGCGCAACTCGATGATCCCGGTGGTCACCTTCCTGGGCACCGACCTGGGCGCCCTGATGGGCGGCGCGATCGTCACCGAGGGCATCTTCAACGTCAAGGGCGTCGGCAACGCGCTCTTCCGCGCGATCAACCAGAAGGAAGGCGCGACGGTCGTCGGCTTCGTGGTCGTCCTCGTGATCGTCTACCTCGTCGCCAGCCTGATCGTCGACCTGCTCTACGCGGTCCTGGACCCGAGGATTCGGTATGCCTGACCTGATCGAGAAGAAGAAGACCCCCGCGATCCCGGCCCAGCGGGGCACCGTCGCGGAGCCCAAGCCGGAGAAGGCCCGCAGCCTCGGCTCGGACGCCTGGGAGGACCTGCGCCGCCGGCCGATCTTCCTGATCTCGGCCGCGCTCATCCTGGTCCTGGTCGTGATGACCGTGGTGCCCGGCCTGTTCACCTCGGTGGACCCGCGCGCCGGCGACCTGCGCAACCACTACCTGAGCGCGCCGAACTACACCCACTTCTTCCAGGCCGACTGGTTCGGCTACGACGGCCAGGGCCGGTCGATCTACGCCCGCGTGGTGTACGGCGCCCGCGCCTCGATCATCGTGGGCATCTGCGTCACCGCCGCGGTCACCATCACCGGTGGCTTCGTCGGGATGCTGGCCGGGTACTTCGGCGGCTGGATCGACACCCTGCTGTCGCGCCTGACCGACATCTTCTTCGGCATCCCGCTGCTGCTCGGCTGCCTGGTGGTGCTGAACGCCTTCACCGAGCGCACCGTCTGGTCCGTGGTCTTCGCG
Source organism: Kitasatospora albolonga (assembly GCF_039535905.1). GTDB lineage: Bacteria > Actinomycetota > Actinomycetes > Streptomycetales > Streptomycetaceae > Kitasatospora > Kitasatospora albolonga. Next base: position 162,608 of record NZ_BAAAYB010000037.1, read on the forward strand.
CTCACGGTGCTCGGCTGGACCCAGATGGCCCGCGTGATGCGCGGCTCGGTGATCACCGTCAAGCAGGCCGACTACGTCACCGCCGCCAAGGCGCTCGGCGCCGGCACCGGCCGCATCCTGCTCAAGCACGTGCTGCCGAACGCGATCGCCCCGGTGATCGTGGTCGCCACCATCGCGCTCGGCGGCTACATCGCCACCGAGGCCACGCTGAGCTTCCTGGGCATCGGCCTCCAGGACCCGACCATCTCCTGGGGCATCGACATCAACTCGGCCCAGAAGGTGATCCGCACCGCCCCGTTCGCGCTGTTCTTCCCGGCCGGGATGCTCAGCCTCACGGTGCTGGCCTTCATCATGATGGGCGACGCCGTGCGCGACGCCCTCGACCCGAAGCTGCGCTGAGAGAGGGATCGAGCATGACCACCGTCATCGAGAAGACGCAGTCCGAGCCGAGGCTCACTCCGGGCACCCCGCTGCTCGAAGTCCGGGACCTGCACGTCGAGTTCAAGACCAAGGACGGCATCGCCAAGGCCGTCAACGGGGTGAACTACAGCGTCAGCGCGGGCGAGACCCTCGCCGTCCTCGGCGAGTCCGGCTCCGGCAAGTCCGTGACCGCGCAGACCATCATGGGCATCCTCGACATGCCGCCCGGCCGGGTCACCTCCGGGGAGATCCTGTACCGCGGCCAGGACATGCTGAAGATGTCCAACGAGGAGCGCCGGAAGATCCGCGGCCGCAAGATCGCGATGATCTTCCAGGACGCGCTCTCCTCCCTCAACCCCGTGCTCTCGGTGGGCTACCAGCTCGGCGAGATGTTCCGGGTGCACCAGGGCGCCTCCCGCAAGGAGGCCAAGGAGAAGGCCATCGAGCTGATGGACCGGGTGCGCATCCCGGCCGCCCGTCAGCGCGTGGGCGACTACCCGCACCAGTTCTCCGGCGGCATGCGCCAGCGCATCATGATCGCCATGGCGCTGGCCCTGGAGCCGGACCTGATCATCGCCGACGAGCCCACCACCGCCCTGGACGTCACCGTCCAGGCCCAGGTGATGGACCTGCTCGCCGAGCTCCAGGCCGAGTACCACATGGGCCTGATCCTGATCACCCACGACCTCGGCGTGGTCGCCGACGTCGCGGACAAGATCGCGGTCATGTACGCGGGCCGGATCGTCGAGACCGCCCCGGTGCACGAGCTCTACGCCAACCCGGCGCACCCGTACACCGAGGGCCTGCTGCGCTCGATCCCGCGCCTGGACCAGAAGGGCCAGGAGCTCTACGCGATCAAGGGCCTGCCGCCCAACCTGCTGAAGGTGCCCGCCGGTTGCGCCTTCAACCCGCGCTGCGACCGGGCCACCGACCTGTGCCGCAGCGAGATCCCCGCGCTGCACCAGGTGCTCGACAAGGACGGCGCCGAGCTCGCCGGCCGCAAGAGCGCCTGCCACCTCTGGAAGGAGACCCTCCATGGCTGAGCCCATCCTGGAGGTGAAGGACCTGGTCAAGCACTACCCGCTGACCGCCGGCGTCCTCTTCAAGAAGCAGGTCGGCGCGGTCAAGGCCGTTGACGGGATCTCCTTCGACCTGATGCGCGGTGAGACGCTGGGCATCGTCGGCGAGTCGGGCTGTGGCAAGTCCACCCTGGCCAAGGTGCTGATGAACCTGGAGCGGGCCACCTCCGGCCAGGTGCTCTACAAGGGCGAGGACATCTCCAAGCTCTCGGGCGCCGCGCTGAAGGCCGTCCGCCGCAACATCCAGATGGTCTTCCAGGACCCGTACACCTCGCTCAACCCCCGCATGACGGTGGGCGACATCATCGGCGAGCCGTACGAGATCCACCCCGAGGTGGCGCCGAAGGGCGACCGCCGCAAGGCGGTGCAGGACCTGCTGGACGTGGTCGGGCTGAACCCGGAGTACATCAACCGGTACCCGCACCAGTTCTCCGGCGGCCAGCGCCAGCGCATCGGCATCGCCCGCGGCCTGGCCCTCAAGCCCGAGGTCATCATCTGCGACGAGCCGGTCTCCGCGCTCGACGTCTCGGTCCAGGCCCAGGTGATCAACCTGCTGGAGCAGCTCCAGAAGGACTTCGAGCTCTCCTACATGTTCATCGCCCACGACCTCTCGATCGTCCGTCACATCTCCGACCGGGTCGGCGTGATGTACCTCGGCAAGATGGTCGAGATCGGCACGGACGAGGAGATCTACGAGCACGCCACCCACCCGTACACCCAGGCACTGCTCTCCGCGGTGCCGGTGCCGGACCCGACGGCCCGCGCCAACCGGGACCGGATCGTGCTCCAGGGCGACATCCCCTCGCCGGCCAACCCGCCGTCCGGCTGCCGCTTCCGCACCCGCTGCTGGAAGGCGGAGGAGCGCTGCTCCACCGAGCTCCCGCTGCTGGCGGTGCCGTCCCTGGACGGCCCGGCGGCACACGAGTCGGCCTGCCACTTCGCCGCCGAGCGCGAGCTCACCGCGGCGTGAGCCACGGGTGAACCACGGCGCGATCTGACGCCCGCTCAGTCTGACGGCCCCACAGCTCCCCGCTGTGGGGCCGTCGGCGTAGCGGCGGGCACCCATCCGGCCGTACCACGGTCGCGCCGTGCGGCCGGTGCCCTTCGAATGGGGTGTGATGCGTCACAGACCCCTGAGGAGGAAGCTCGATGCCCGCAGCCACCAGAGTCCGCTGGGCCGTAGTCGGTGCGACATCCGTGGCCCTGGTGGCCACCGGATGCGGTAGCAGCGGCGGGGGAGGAGGCTCCTCCGACGCCAGCAAGACCTTCAGCTACCAGAGCAGCGAGCCGCAGAACCCGCTCCAGCCGGCGAACGCCAACGAGGTCGGCGGCGGCCGCATCACGCAGAACCTGTTCAAGGGGCTGGCGGACTACGACCCCTCGGACGGCAAGCTGCGGATGCAGGTGGCCGACAAGATCGACACCAGTGACTCGCAGACCTTCAACGTCACCCTGAAGACCGGCTGGACCTTCCACGACGGCACGCCGGTCAAGGCGAAGAACTTCGTGGACGCCTGGAACTGGGCCGCCACCACGGCGAACAACCAGATCAACAGCTCCTGGTTCTCCGACATCGAGGGCTACGCGGACGTCCACCCGGCCAAGGGCGCGGGCACCAAGACCACCATGTCGGGCCTCACGGTGGTGGACGACACCCACTTCACCATCAAGCTCAGCGGCAAGGTCTCCTACTTCCCGTACAAGCTGGGCTACATCGCCTTCTCCCCGCTGCCGGACGGCTTCTTCAAGGACCCGTCCGGGTACGGCCAGAAGCCGGTGGGCAACGGCCCGTACGAGTTCGTCAGCTGGGACCACAACGCGCAGATCACCACCAAGGCCTTCGCGAACTACCAGGGCGTGGACAAGCCGAAGAACGGCGGCGTGGTGTTCAAGATGTACACCACCGCCGAGGCCGCCTACGCGGACCTGCAGTCCAACAACCTCGACGTGATGGACCAGGTGCCGCCGTCGGCGCTGGCCAACTACAAGAACGACCTCGGCGACCGGGCGATCGACGCCCCGCAGGGCGCCATCCAGAACATCGGCTTCACGCTCTACCAGGCCGACTGGGCCGGAGCGAACAAGGCCAAGGTGCGGCAGGGCCTGTCGATGGCGATCGACCGCGACACCATCACCAAGACGGTGCTCCAGAGCTCCCGCAAGCCGGCCAACTCCTGGGTGGCCGAGGGCGTCGAGGGCTTCAAGTCCGGTACCTGCGGCGACTCCTGCACCTTCGACGCCGCCAAGGCCAAGCAGCTGATCACCGAGGGCGGCGGCGTCCCCGGCAACAAGCTGACCATCACCTACAACGCCGACGGCGGGCACAAGGAGTGGGTGGACGCGGTCTGCAACTCCATCCGCCAGTCCACCGGGGTGGACTGCGTCGGCGACCCGAAGACCGACTTCAAGACCGCCCGCGCGGCCATCACCGGACACACCATCAACGGCGCCTTCCGCACCGGCTGGGTGCAGGACTACCCGCTGAACGCGAACTTCCTGTCCGACGTCTACAAGACCGGCGCCGCCTCGAACGACTTCGGCTACAGCAGCCCCCAGTTCGACCAGCTGGCGAACCAGGCCGACCAGGCCGCCTCGATCCAGGACTCGGCCTCGGACTACCAGAAGGCCGAGGCGGTGCTCGCCCAGGACATGCCGGCGATCCCGCTCTGGTACTACCGGACCAACTCCGGCTACTCCACCAAGGTGCAGAACGTGAAGTTCGACTCCTTCGGCAACCCGGCCTGGACCCAGGTCGAGGTCAAGGGCTGACACCCACCCCCGCCGGCCCCGCCCTCCCTCCTCGGGGAGGGCGGGGCCCGGGCACCAAGTCACCCCCTCGGAAGGAGGTTCGATGGGCCACTACGTCATCCGGCGCGTGCTCCAGATGATCCCGGTCTTCTTCGGTGCCACGTTCCTGATCTTCATCATGGTGTACACCCTGCCCGGCGACCCGATCGCGGCGATGTTCGGCGACAAGGCGGCCGACCCGGCGACCGTGGCCAACCTGCGGCACCAGTACCACCTCGACGAGCCCTGGTGGAAGCAGTACCTGATCTACATGGGCAACGTCTTCCAGCTGGACTTCGGCACCAGCTTCACCGGCCGCCCGGTCTCCGAGATCATGGCCGACGCCTTCCCGGTGACCATCCGGCTGGCCCTGGTCGCCTTCTTCTTCGAGATCGTGATCGGTCTGCCGCTCGGCCTGCTGGCCGGCCTCAAGCGCGGCTCCTTCGCCGACACGGCGGTGCTCATCCTGACCCTGATCGTCATCTCGATCCCGGTCTTCGTGCTCGGCTACATCGCGCAGACCATCTTCGCGATCGACCTCGGCTGGGTCACCGCCACCGTCCAGGACTCCACCGACATCCTCCAACTGATCCTGCCGGGGCTGGTGCTGGCCTCGCTCTCGCTGGCCTACGTGGCCCGGCTCACCCGGACCTCGATCGGCGAGAACCTGCGGGCCGACTACATGCGCACCGCGGTGGCCAAGGGCCTGCCCCGGCGGACCATCATCGGGCGCCACCTGCTGCGCAACTCGCTGATCCCGGTGGTCACCTTCCTGGGCACCGACCTGGGCGCCCTGATGGGCGGCGCGATCGTCACCGAGGGCATCTTCAACATCGCGGGCGTCGGCAACATCCTCTACAAGGCGATCCGGACCAAGGAGGGCCCGACCGTCGTCGGCATCGTCACCGTGCTGGTGATCGTCTACCTGGTGGCCAGCCTCGTGGTGGACCTGCTCTACGCCATCCTGGACCCGAGGATCCGCTATGCCTAGCAACGACCTCCCCGACGAGCACGACCCGCTGCGGCGCATCCCGCCGACCGACAGCGACCACCTGGACTACGTCGGCCAGCAGGGGCTGGCGGTGGCGCAGGACACCCTGAACCAGCCCGATCCGGCCAAGCGGGAGGAGGCCCGCAGCCTCTGGGGCGACGCCTGGCGGGACCTGCGGCGGCGGCCGATCTTCATCATCTCGGCCCTGCTGATCGTGCTGCTGGTGCTGATGGCGGTCTGGCCCAGCCTGTTCACCAGCACCGACCCGCGACAGGCGAACCTGGCCCAGAACTACCTGCGCAAGCCGGACTGGGCCGACGTGTTCGGCGCCGGCTGGTTCGGCTACGACGGTCAGGGCCGCTCGATCTACGCCCGGGTGATCTACGGCGCCCGCGCCTCGATCATCGTCGGCGTCTGCGTCACCCTCGCCGTCACCCTGCTCGGCGGGGTGACCGGCATGGTGGCCGGGTACTTCGGCGGCTGGGTGGACGCGGTGATCTCCCGGATCATCGACATCTTCTTCGGCATCCCGCTGCTGCTCGGCGCCCTGGTGCTGCTGAACGCCTTCACCACCCGCACCGTCTGGTCCGTGGTGATCGCCCTGGCGGTGCTCGGCTGGACCCAGCTGGCCCGCGTGATGCGCGGCTCGGTGCTGACGGTCAAGCAGGCCGACTACGTGGTGGCCGGCAAGGCGCTCGGCGCCGGGACCCCGCGGCTGATGGTCCGTCACATCCTGCCGAACGCGATCGCCCCGGTGATCGTGGTGGCCACCATCGCGCTCGGCGGCTACATCACCGCCGAGGCCACGCTGAGCTTCCTCGGCATCGGCCTCCAGGACCCGACCATCTCCTGGGGCGTGGACATCTCCTCGGCCCAGCGGGTGATCCGGACCGCGCCGTTCGCGCTGTTCTTCCCGGCCGCCGCGCTCAGCCTCACGGTGCTGGCCTTCATCATGATGGGCGACGCGGTCCGCGACGCCCTCGACCCGAAGCTGCGCTGAGAGAGGCGGAACGAAGGCGATGACCACCGCAGTCGACACCAAGAAGCCCGCCCGGGAAGCCCCGTACGAGGGCCCGCTGCTCGAAGTCCGGGACCTGCACGTGGAGTTCAAGACCCGGGACGGGGTGGCCAAGGCCGTCAACGGGGTGAACTACAGCGTCAGCGCGGGCGAGACCCTGGCGGTGCTGGGCGAGTCCGGCTCCGGGAAGTCCGTCACCGCGCAGGCGATCATGGGCATCCTCGACATGCCGCCGGCCCGGATCCCGCAGGGCGAGATCCGCTTCCGCGGCCAGGACATGCTGAAGATGGACCGGGAGGCCCGGCGGCAGATCCGCGGCCAGAAGATCGCGATGATCTTCCAGGACGCGCTCTCCTCGCTCAACCCGGTGCTCACCGTCGGGCACCAGCTCGGCGAGATGTACCGCGCCCACCGGGGCATGTCCGGCAAGGCCGCCAAGCTCAAGGCCATCGAGCTGATGGACCGGGTGCGCATCCCGGCCGCCAAGGACCGGGTCGGCGACTACCCGCACCAGTTCTCCGGCGGCATGCGCCAGCGCATCATGATCGCCATGGCGCTGGCCCTGGAGCCGGACCTGATCATCGCCGACGAGCCCACCACAGCGCTCGACGTGACGGTGCAGGCCCAGGTGATGGACCTGCTGGCGGAGCTGCAGGCCGAGTACCACATGGGCCTGATCCTGATCACCCACGACCTCGGCGTGGTCGCCGACGTCGCGGACAAGATCGCGGTCATGTACGCGGGCCGGATCGTCGAGACCGCCCCGGTGCACGAGCTCTACGCCCGGCCGGCCCACCCGTACACCCGGGGCCTGCTGGACTCCATCCCCCGGCTCGACCAGAAGGGCCACGAGCTCTACGCGATCAAGGGCCTGCCGCCCAACCTGCTCCGCATCCCGCCGGGCTGCGCCTTCAACCCGCGCTGCCCGCGGGCCCAGGAGGTCTGCCGCCAGGACGTCCCGCCGCTCTACCAGGTGACCGGGCCGGACGGGGCCGAGCTGCCGGGCCGGCGCAGTGCCTGCTTCTTCTGGAAGGAGACCCTCGATGACGCCTCCTAACGGCGCGAGCGCGCTCGGCGCGGCCCTCCCGGAGGAGGTGGCCTTCGAGCAGGAGGTGCCCCGGGGCGAGCCGATCCTCGAAGTGCGGGACCTGGTCAAGCACTTCCCGCTGACCAAGGGCATCCTCTTCAAGAAGCAGGTCGGCGCGGTCAAGGCCGTGGACGGGGTCTCCTTCGACCTGATGCAGGGCGAGACGCTGGGCATCGTCGGCGAGTCGGGCTGCGGCAAGTCCACCCTGGCCAAGGTGCTGATGAACCTGGAGCCGGCCACCTCGGGCTCGGTCCGCTACAAGGGGGAGGAGATCTCCCGGCTGAGCGGGTCCGCGCTCAAGGCGGTGCGGCGCAACATCCAGATGGTCTTCCAGGACCCGTACACCTCGCTCAACCCCCGCATGACGGTGGGCGACATCATCGGCGAGCCCTTCGAGATCCACCCCGAGGTGGCGCCGAAGGGGGACCGCCGCAAGGCGGTGCAGGACCTGCTGGACGTGGTGGGCCTGAACCCGGAGTACATCAACCGGTACCCGCACCAGTTCTCCGGCGGGCAGCGGCAGCGGATCGGGATCGCCCGGGGGTTGGCGCTCAAGCCGGAGGTGATCATCTGCGACGAGCCGGTCTCGGCGCTGGACGTCTCGGTCCAGGCGCAGGTGATCAACCTGCTGGAGAAGCTCCAGACGGAGTTCAACCTCTCCTACATGTTCATCGCCCACGACCTCTCGATCGTCCGTCACATCTCCGACCGGGTCGGCGTGATGTACCTCGGCAAGATGGTCGAGATCGGCAGCGACCTGGAGATCTACGACCACGCCACCCACCCGTACACCCAGGCCCTGCTGTCGGCCGTGCCGGTGCCGGACCCGAGCGCCCGCGAGTCGCGGGACCGGATCGTGCTCACCGGTGACGTGCCGTCACCCGCCAAGCCGCCCAGCGGCTGCCGCTTCCGCACCCGCTGCTGGAAGGCCCAGCCCAAGTGCGCCGAGGAGGTCCCGGAACTCACCGGCCGGCCCTGGCTCCAGGGGCTGGCCCTGCACGACTCGGCCTGCCACTTCGCGGCGGAGCGCGAGGAGGACCGCGAGAACGGCCAGGCATGAGCAAGGGCCCCTCCCCGGGGTGGGGGAGGGGCCCTTGGCGTGGGCTCAGAGTTCCTTGGCGGTGCGGGGCTCGGGGACCGAGGTGGAGCCCTCCTCCGGGCTCTGCTCTTGCTCCCCTCCGGGGAGGTGGCAGGCCGTCAGGTGGCGGGTGGTGGGTGGTTCGGGGTGTGGCGAAGGGCCCCTTCCCGGGTGGGGAGGGGCCCTTCGGGGTGTGCTCAGAGTTCCTTGGCGGTGCGGGGCTCGGGCACCGAGGTGGAGCCCTCCTCCGGGAAGTGACAGGCCGTCAGGTGGCCGTCGACGTTGCCGGAGAGCTGGACCAGCGGGGGCTCCTCCGTCGCGCACTTGTCCTGCGCCTTCCAGCAGCGGGTGCGGAAGCGGCAGCCGGACGGCGGGTTGATCGGCGACGGGACGTCACCGACCAGCCGGATGCGCTCGCGGACGTCGTCCGGGTCGGCCTCCGGGACGGCGGAGAGCAGCGCGTGGGTGTACGGGTGCCGGGGGCTCTCGTACAGCGACTTGCGGTCCGCGATCTCGACGATCTTGCCCAGGTACATCACCGCGACGCGCTGCGAGAAGTGCCGGACGATCGAGAGGTCGTGCGCGATGAACAGGAAGGAGATGCCCAGTTCCTTCTGCAGCTGCTGCAGCAGGTTGACGACCTGGGCCTGGATCGAGACGTCGAGCGCGGAGACCGGCTCGTCGGCCACGATCAGCTTCGGGTTCAGCGAGAGCGCGCGGGCCACGCCGATGCGCTGGCGCTGGCCGCCGGAGAACTCGTGCGGGAAGCGGTTGTAGTGCTCCGGGTTGAGACCGACGGTCTCCAGCAGCTCCTGGACCCGGCGCTGCACGCCGCCGGCCGGCTCGATCCCGTTGATCTCCATCGGCGCGCCGATGATGGCGCCGACCGTCTGACGCGGGTTCAGCGAGGAGTACGGGTCCTGGAAGATCATCTGGATGTCGGACCGGATCGGCGCCATGTCCCTGCGGCTGGCGTGGGCGATCTCCTGGCCCTGGTACTTGATGCTTCCGCCGGTGGGCTCCAGCAGCCGGGTGACCAGCCGGCCCAGGGTCGACTTGCCGCAGCCGGACTCGCCGACCAGGCCGACCGACTCGTTGGCGTGCACGGTCAGGTCGATGCCGTCCACCGCGTGCACGGCGCCGACCTTGCGCTTGATCAGGAAGCCGCCGTGGACCGGGAAGTGCTTCTCCAGGCCCTTGATCTCCAGCAGCGGCGTGCCGGTCGGGGCGGCGGTGCCCTCGGGCTTGTCGAGGGTGATCTGGTCGCTCATGTGATTCGCCGTCCCGTTCAGCCGAGCCGCGGCTGGATCTGGTTGATGAAGATGTCCTGCTTCTGCGCCGGGGCGAGGTGGCAGGCGGTGGCGTGGCCGGTGGCGGGGGCGAGCGCGGGACGCTCGCTGGTGCACTTGCCGCCGGTGACCTGCTCCCGGTGGTCGCAGCGCGGGTTGAACGGGCAGCCCGTCGGGAGGTTGATGAGGCTCGGCGGGGTGCCGCGGACCGGGGTCAGCGGGACGTCCAGCGGGCCGCTCAGGCTCGGCATCGAGGACAGCAGGCCCCAGGTGTAGGGGTGCTGAGGGGCCTTCAGAACCTCGCGCACGGTGCCGCGCTCGACCGCCCGGCCGGCGTACATGACCATCACGTCGTGGGCGGTCTGGGCGACCACGCCGAGGTCGTGGGTGATCATGATGATCGCGGTGCCGAACTCCTGCTGGAGGTCCTTCAGCAGGTCCAGGATCTGGGCCTGGACGGTCACGTCGAGCGCCGTGGTCGGCTCGTCAGCGATCAGCAGGTCGGGGTCGCAGACCAGCGACATGGCGATCATCGCGCGCTGGCGCATGCCGCCCGAGAACTGGTGCGGGTAGTCGTCCACCCGGGTGGTCGGCTGCGGGATGCCGACCTTGGTCAGCATCTCGATGGCGCGGTCCCGCGCCTCCTTCTTGCTGGCCCCGGTGTGCTTGCGGAACACCTCGCCGATCTGCCGGCCGATGGTGTAGTACGGCGACAGCGCGGTCAGCGGGTCCTGGAAGATCATCGCCATCTTGTTGCCGCGCAGCGGCTCCAGCTGACGGTTGGTCATCCCCACCAGCTCGTCCTCGCCCAGCCGGATCGAGCCCGTGATGGTGGTGACGGCCGGGTTGTGCAGCCCGAGGATCGCCAGGTTGGTGACGGACTTGCCGGAGCCGGACTCACCGACGATGCCGAGGGTGGTGCCCTTCTCGACCTCGAAGGAGAGGCCGTCCACCGCGTTGACGATGCCGTCCTCGGTCTTGAACCTGACCGCGAGGTCACGGACCGAGAGGAAGGCGGAGCTGTCGCTCCGGTCGGCGGCGGCCTGGGGCTTGGCCTGGGTGGTCACGGGCGTACTCCTCGTGGGGTCGTGCGGTGCTCGGAGCGGTTCATGGCGCTCATGCGAGACGGATCCGGGGGTCGATGAGGGCGTACACGGCGTCCACGATGATGTTGAAGAAGACGATCAGTGCGGCTGCCACCACGACCACCGCCATCAGCATCGGCAGGTCGTTGTCGACGACCGCCGCGATGGACAGCTTGCCGATGCCATGGATGTTGAAGGTGGTCTCGGTGATGATCGCGCCACCGAGCAGCGAGCCCAGGTCGAGGCCGAGGATGGTGACGATCTGGGCCATCGCACCGCGCCAGGCGAAGCGCATGAAGACGGTGCGGCCGGACATGCCCTTGGCCCGTGCGGTCCGCACGTGCTCCTCGGTGAGCTGCTCGATCATCGAGGAACGGGTCATGCGGGTGTAGTTGGCGGTGAAGATCAGGGCCAGCACCAGCCAGGCCAGCAGCAGACCGGAGAACCACTCGCCGATGCCGTCACTGAAGTTGTTGTAGTGAGGCTGGGTGAAGATCTGGTTCTTGAACACCAGGAAGTACATCGCCACGGTGCCGATGAAGTAGATCTGCATCGAGGAGAAGAACAGCGAGATGGAGCTCGCGGCCTTGTCGATGATGGTGCCCTGCTTGTGCGCGGCCAGCATGCCGGCGCCCACGCCCACGATCAGGAAGACGACCACAGCGCCCAGGGTGAGCGAGATGGTGGCCGGGAAGCGGTCCAGGATGGTGCCGAGCACCGGCTCCTTGTTCGCGAAGGAGTAGCCGAGGCACGGTGCCGCGCAGGCACCGAAGGCGGCGTAGTCGCGGCCGGCGAAGATGCCGACCAGCCAGTGCCAGTACTGGGCCGGAACCGACTCGTTCATCCCGAGGTTGACCTTGATCTGCGCCAGGGTGCTCGCGTCACAGGTCTTGCCGCAGAAGGACCGGGCGGGGTCGGCCGGGACCGCGTAGAAGAGGAAGAAGGTGATGGCGCTGATGATCAATAGGATCACAGCCGCACCTAGTGTCCGGCGCACGAGGAAGCGGAACATGGGAGCGGGATCTCCTGATCGCATGTCACGCCTGGTCCGCACGGGGGGTGTTCGGCGGCCGGCGTGGTGGGGCGGGCTGGGGCTGTGGTACTTCGCGCCATCCGTCTGGGTGGCTGTGGTGCCCGCCGCCGCGCTGGGCGGCGGCGGGCACCACGGGGGTACTACCGGTCAGGCTGTGATCACTGCTTCACGAACACGTCGTTCGGGGAGATGATCTTGCCCAGCGCGTCGTAGGTCGCGCCACCGATCTTGGAACCGTGCAGGATGTAGAACTTCTCCTGGATGCCGGGGATCAGGGCGGCCTTCTCCATGATCTTCTTGTCCAGGGCGCCCCACGCCTTGTTCTGCTCGTTCAGGTCGGCCAGGTCGAGGATCCGGTCGATCTCGGCGTTGACCTCGGGGTCGTTGAAGTTGGCGTAGTTGTTCGAGCCGTCCTGGATCAGGCGGCCGTCGAACAGCACCGGGAGGACGGTGGAGGCGTTCGGCCAGTCGGCGCCCCAGCCACCCCAGAAGACGTCGAACTGCTTGTCGACCTTGGAGATCTCGTCGTACCAGGTCTTGGTGTCGATCGGCTTGAGGACGACCTCGAAGCCGGCCTTCTTCAGCGCGTCCTCGATGACGACCGAGACCTTCTGCTGGTTCGGCGTGTTGTTGTACGCGTAGACGATCTTGTAGTTCTCCTTGCCCGCTTCCTTCAGCAGGGCCTTGGACTTCTCCGGGTCACCGGTCGGCTTCTCCTTCTTGCCGAACAGGTCGTAGTCCTGGAAGCCGGCGACCGACGGGTTCAGCAGGGTGGTGGAGTAGGTGCCGGTGGCCGGGCCACCCTCCGTGGTGCGGATCTGCTGGTGCGGCCACGCGTAGTTGAGGGCCTGGCGGACCTTGAGGTCCGTGACCTTCTTGTTGTTGATGTAGTAGTAGTCGGCGTAGGGGCTCTCGCCCTTGACCAGACGGTCCTTCACCGAGGCGTCGTCGAGCACCTTCTGGAGGCGGTCGCCGGCCACGCCGGAGTAGAACGACATGGTGTTGACGTCCTCGCCCTTGTCGGCGGCGAGGAGCTTGTCGGTGGCCGGGATGGCCTGGTAGCCGAACTCGAAGTTCCACTTGTCCGGGTAGGCGTGGCGGATCGGGTCCGTCTTCGCGTCCCAGTTGGTGTTCCGCTCGAGGCTCAGCGACTTGTCGGTGACCCGGTTGACGATCTTGTACGGGCCGGAGGAGACCGGCTTCTTGTCGTACTCCTCCTTGGTGTCACCCTTCTGGGAGACGACACCGTAGGTGGTCATCGCCATCGCGTAGTTGAAGTCGGCGTGCGGCTTCGCGAACTTGAAGACGATGGTCTTCTCGTCCGGGGTGGTGACGTTGTCGAGGTGCTTGCCGTCGTACGGGCCGGTGTAGGCCTTGCGGTAGTCCTCCTCGGTCAGCCAGCGCTGGACGTAGGTCGCGCCCTGGGTGATGAAGGGGGCGAAGGAGCGCTCGATCGAGTGCTTGACGTCAGCGGAGGTGATGGCGTCGCCGGTCTCCCACTTGACGCCGTCCTTCAGCTTGAAGGTCCAGGTCTTGCCGCCGTCGCTCGCGACACCGGTGTCGGTGGCGAGGTCACCGACCAGCTTGACGGTGTTGCCCTCCTGCTTGTAGCCGGTGAGGCCACGGGTGATCAGCAGGGAGAAGTTGGAGCCGGTGTTGGAGTACACCTGGGCCGGGTCGAGGTGCTCGTAGTCGTCACGCTCGATGTTCTTGACCGTGCCACCGGCCTTGGCGCCCTCGACCGGCTTGGCCGGGCCCTGGGAGTCCGCGGCGGTGCCGACCACGATGTTCGGGTGCTCGTTGAACTTCGACGGGGAGGCCGAGGCCTTGTCGCCGCTCTTGGTGCCACCGCCACCGCCGCTGGAGCAGGCGGTGAGGGTCAGGGTGCCGACGGCCACGACTGCTGCGGCCGCCTGGAGGGTCTTGCGAGAAATCATGTCGTCCTGCCTGTCGGTTAACCGGCTGGTCAGCACGGCCGCGGCGGCTGCCGAGGTGTGCGGTTGCTCAACTTTTTGGGAGTGTTCAGCGCCTGGGCGACGCTGCGTCAGCGCTTGGTCTTCGGGTCGAGTGCATCCCGGACCGAGTCCCCGAGGAGGTTGAAGGCGAGCACGAAGATCACCAGCGAAGCCCCGGGGAAGATCAGATAGGTGATGTCGTCCTGGTAGACGTCGGTGCCGGCCGCGATCATCCGGCCCCAGTCCGGGGTCGGCTCGATGATGCCGACGCCGAGGAAGGAGAGTGCGGCCTCGGCGGTCACCAGGGCGGGGAGGGAGAGCGTGGCCTGGATCAGGATCGGCGTCCACAGGTTGGGGAGCAGTTCCTTGAAGATGATCCGGAACGGCGAGGCACCGGTGACCCGGGCCGCCTCGACGAACTCGCGCTCCCGGAAGGCCAGCGCGGTGCCGCGGATCAGTCGGGCCAGACCGGCCCAGCCGAAGATCACCAGGACGGCCACCAGCACCACGGCGCGGGCGAAGGACGGGATGTTCTCGTCCGGCTTGTAGAAGGCCGCGAACAGCACCGGGGTGAAGGCGATGAAGAACAGGGTGGACGGGAAGGCCAGCAGCACGTCGATCACCCGGCCGACGAAGTAGTCGGTCTTGCCGCCGAGGTAGCCGGCCGCCACGCCGATGACGGCGCCGATCGCGGTGGACAGCAGGGTCGCGATCAGGGCGATCAGCAGCGAGGTGCGGATGCCGTAGACCAGCTGCATGAGGACGTCACGGCCGAGCTTCGGCTCCAGGCCGAACCAGAAGTCACCGCTCATGCCGCCGTTCGCACCGAGCGGGAAGCCGAAGTCGTTCAGCAGGCTCGGGTCGTCCTGGCCGTACAGCGTGTACGGGTCCTTGCCGTAGACCATCGAGATCAGCGGGGCGCACAGCGCCACCAGGACGAAGAACGCCACGATGAACGCCGAGACCACGCCGGTGCGGTCGCGCTTGAAGCGACGCCAGCTGATGGTCCTCGGGGACAGGCCCTTGAACGTCGTGGCCGACGTCGCGGTCGGCGCGATGGTGTCGGCCGTCCCTACGGTGTCGGCCTCGGCCGTGGCCTTGGTGGGGTTAGTCATGGTGCTGGAGCTCCCGCCCGGGGTGTAGCGGCTGCAAAAAGGTGATCGCACGGACTCTTGCAAGTCGTTTATCGAACGTCAAGAGTTCCCCAGTTGCTGGCCGTGCATTTCTTGCTTCGTGTTGGAATGTCAACCACTTCGTAGTTCCAGACACCTTGACAAGCACTCAGCGATACGGCCTAAAACGGACATATCGTTACAACCGACGTTCACGCGTCCGTAACCCGAGCTTCGCAACTCCGGTATCAGGACGGACCGTTCCCCTGTTCGAGCATGTGATGCGCGTAGACCAACTGTCCGTTTTGGTTGCTCTGTCCTCGAATGTCCAGTGCAATTGCATGTCCGATAATCGGACGCTACCGCTTTGTTGAGGGCTACGGGGAATTTGGGGTCCAACGGCCCAAATCAGCGCGGGTTGTTGTCACGCACCGTTGCTGGCAAATTCACGCCACTGGCGAGTTTTCGCCGCAGCGGCCGGGGGCCGGAAATGCGACGGGGCCGGCACCGGATCATCCGGTACCGGCCCCGCGCCGGCTCAACTGGCCCCCGCTCAGGCGAACTTGTAGGTCCGGTCCTTGGCGGTGGTCTTGTCGATCACCGAGGCGATGCCGTCCGCGACGTCCTGGGCGGTGATGGCCACCGAGGTGCCGCCCTTCTTGGTCTTCACCTTGTCGAATGTGCCGTTCAGTGACTCCTCCAGCCTGGCCAGGTCCCAGCTGAGCGCCATCTTGCCGGAGGCGTCCGGGGCCAGCGTGAGGGCCTTGGCGGCGGTCGCCTTCCCGAAGGTCCAGGTCTTGCCGCCGGCCTGCACCGTGACGTTCCCCGCCAGCACCTGCTTGCCGAGGCCGTCGGCGGCCGCCTGGAGGGCCTCGGGGGAGACCTTGGGCTGGGCGGCCGTCACCGGCACCGCGAGCTCCGCGTCGGGCTGTCCGGCGGCCCTGGCGCGGTAGGCCTGCTCGACCTTGTCCATCGCGGCGGCGGCGTCCACGGCCTGCCCGGCCCGGCCGGGCACGACCTCGGTCTTGCCGTCCGTGGTGAAGCGGACGGTGCCCTCCTGGAGCCCCTGGCTGGTCTTGGCGCCGAGGCCCTCCAGGGCGGCCTTCAGCTTGGACCGGTCCACCTTCACCTGGGGCTGCACGGCCTTGCTGCCGCCGGCCAGCGAGCCGATCACCTCGACCGGGTTGTAGGTGTGGTCGGTCAGCCCGTCCACCGTCGCGGTGGTGTCGAAGGCCAGGCCGGCGGTCGCCGGGTCGAGCTCCACGGTCTGGTCGCCGAGCTTGAGCTTGAGCGGCTTCTGGCCGGTCTTCGCCACCGAGGAGTCCAGCGCCGTCACCGCCTGGTCGCGGGTGTACCCGCCGATGTCGGTGCCCAGCACGGTGGTGCCCCGGGGGATGTCGGCCTGATTGAGCATCAGGCCGGTGCCGTACGCGGCGGCGCCGGCGAACAGCAGACCGCCGACGGCGTAGGTGGCGAGCTTCCCGGCCTTGCCGCGCGGGGCCGGGGCGGGCTCGGCCGCCTTGGGCTTGGCGGCGGCCTTGGGCTTCGCGGCCTCCTGGGCCGGCGCCTCCTCGGCCTCGGCGGCCCCGGGGCCCTGGGCGGCGGGGGAGGTGCCGAACGGGTCGGCGGCGGGACCGCCGCCGGGGCGGGCGGCGCCGCGCGGGCCGGTCGGGCGGTTGCCCGGGAACGGCTCGGCGGGCTCGTACGGGACGTTGGCGAAGCGCCCCTCGGGGCGGGCCGCCGACGGGGCGTCAGGCCCGCCCGGCTGTCCGGCGGGACGGCTGCCGAAGGGGTCGGCGGGGGCGCCGAACGGGTCCTGCGGCACGGCCTGGCCCGGCTGTCCGGCCCGGCCCGGCCCGGCCGCGAACGGGTCGGTCCCGAAGGGGTCCGCCGGGGCGAACGGGTCCGCCTGGCCGTACGGCGAGGCCGGGGCGGCGGGCGCACCGGCGGCCGGGCCGGCGGCTATGGCGGCCTCGCCGGCCGCGTAGGCGTCGAAGTCGTCCCGGACCGGGTCGAAGCCGCCGATCCGGGTGTCCTCCGGCTCGCCCTGCGGGCGCGGACCGCCGGCCGGGGGAGCCGCGTACGGGTCGTTGGCGTAGGGGTCGTTCGCGTACGGCGAGCCGCCTGCGGGGTGCCGCGTAGCGAACGGGTCGTCAGCACGCGGGGTGCCGACGGCTCCAGGACCCGCGAAGGGGTCGGCCTGGGCGAAGGGGTCGGTCGGCGCGAAGGGGTCGGCAGGGGCGAACGGCGAGGCCGGCGCGCCGGACGGGGTGGGGTGCGCGCCGCCCGGTGCGGCCTGGGGCGCGGACGGGCGTGCGGCCGGGCGGGGGGCGCCCGCCTCCGGCCTGGGCGCTCCGGCGGCCACCGGGGCGGGAGCGCCCTTCTGGCGGGGCCGGAACCACTCGCCGGTGGAATCGCCGTCCACCGGCGCGGGGCCGGTCTCCTGGCGCCACTCCGGCGGGAGGTTCGGCGGGGTCCCGGCGGGGGCGGCCGCGTCCACCACGCCCAGGACGGGGGAGGACGGGGTGGCCGAGCGGTGCCGGGGCCCGCCGGGCGCCTCGGGCGCGGCAGCGGCGGCGGGTTCGCTCTTCACCGTGCTGCGCATCACCACGGGCGGGATCGGCCGGGAGCCCGGGATGTTGATCCGGACCCGGGTGGTCAGGGTGGTCTCGGTCTTGGGGGTGTCCTCGCCCTCGCCCGGGCCCGCCTGGGCGGCCGCGGGCTGACCGGGCGTCACGCCGAACGGGTCGGCGGCGCCGAAACCGCCCGGGACGCCGGTGCCGTAGGGCGGGGTGCCCGACGGGTAGGCGTCCGGCCCGGTGTGCCGGGGCGACGGGTTCGCGCTGTCAGGTTCGCGGCTGCTCAATGCTGCTCTGCTCCGGGTTCGCGGCCCGCTCGTGTGGGACGTGCGGTCGCGGGTTGTGGGACCTCGGCCCGGCCGAGTGACCCTCCGACACCAGTTGCGCAGGCGTACGTCGAACCGCCTGTCGCGGCACCACCATACTGTGCGGTTCCGCGGACAGGTCGGGCATCTCCGGCAGAGGGTGCGGCCCGGAGGGTGCCCTGACGTGCCGTCACGGGTTCAGCAGACCGAAGCCGCCCCGGGTCGGGAGGGTCGCGCAGACCACTCCGGAGACCGCGCCGAGGAAGAGGTAGGCGTAGGAGGTGAAGGAGGCGGCGAGCACGAAGTCGCCCTCCGGGCGGGGGGCCATCAGCACCAGCAGCACCAGGAACCAGCCCACCAGCGGCGCCCCGGCCCCCAGCTTGGTGCCGGTCACCCGCAGGCCGCCGTAGAAGACCGCCCAGGTGGCGGCCAGCGCCAGCAGCAGACCGGCCGGCGGCCAGAGCGCCTGCACGAAGCAGCCGGTCAGCGAGACCGCGGCCCCGAGCAGCAGCAGCACCAGGTAGGCCACCACCCGGGCGCCGCGCGGCGGCTGAGCCTCCGCCAGCCGCCCGCTGCGGCTGCCGAACACCTTGGCGGGCAGGCTCCGGGCGGACCGGGCCCCGGTGGTGGTGGTCTCGGCCGTGCCGCTCATCGCTGGACCTCCAGACCGGCGAACAGGTCGGTCTCCGGCCGCTCGGGTCCGGGCTCGCCGCGGACCAGCTGGTAGTACTCGGTGGCCACCAGCGGCTGACCGAGGTCGTTGCTGAGGGCGAACCACTCGCCCTTGACGGTGATCTGGGTGGCGTGCGCCGCCATCGCGGCCGCCTTCGCCCCGGCGTGCGCCGTCCCGTCGAGCACGGTGGTGACCACCTCGGGGTCGACCACCCCGGGCACGTCGCCCGGCTCGGCCACCCCGGGGAAGGGGCCGGCGGCGGCCACGGCGGCCAGCCCGGCCTCGATCACCGGGCGGGGCATCCGGTTCCAGTACACCTTCGCGATCCGCCAGGCCGGGCCCAGCTCGGGGCGCCAGCCGGGATCGGCGGCCAACTCGTGGGCCCGCATCGCGACCTGATGGGCCTTGACGTGGTCGGGGTGCCCGTAGCCGCCCTGCTCGTCGTAGGTGACCAGCACCTGCGGCCGGACCTCGCGGACCACCGCGACCAGGTGTCCGGCCGCCTCGTCCAGGTCGGCCCGCCAGAAGCAGTCCGGCCGGTCGTTCTCCGGCAGGCCCATCATCCCGGAGTCCCGGTAGCGGCCGGGCCCGCCCAGGAAGCGGTGGTCGGTGACGCCCAGCTCGCGCATGGCGGCGGCCAGTTCACCGATCCGGTACTCGCCGAGCCGGTCGGTCCGGTCCGCGGTCAGCTCCGCCAGCTCCGGCGGGATCACCTCGCCGCCCTCGCCGAGGGTGCAGGTCACCAGGGTGACCCCGGCCCCTTCGGCGGCGTACCGGGCCATGGTGGTGCCGTTCCCGATCGACTCGTCGTCGGGGTGCGCGTGCACCAGCAGCAGCCGGCGCTCGGGCCGGTCGGAGGCAGCGGTCATGCCGCGAAGCCTACCGATCGCGGCCCGTACGCCGGTGCAGCCGACCGGCGACGGGCCCTCAGAGCTTCAGGCCGTTGATCATCCCGGCCACGTTGCTGGTGACCTGCTGGATCGACGGGGCGATCGAGCTGGAGGCGAGGTAGAAGCCGAGCAGTGCGCAGACGATCGCGTGCGCCAGCTTCAGACCCGACCGGCGGATCAGCACCACCACGATGACCAGCATCAGCACGGCTGCGGAGATGGACAGAGCCATCAGGCTCACACCCTTTCTCGGGTGTGCCGCCCCGGGGACAGGACGGCAGGGGACGTGATGACTCAAGGGATACCCGATCGGTGAGCGCTGCATTACTTTCCGTGAGTCCGCATGGCTGCGCGCGGAGCCCCAAGATCGGCATCCGGGCCGGTGGGAGCGGCCCGCGAGCCGCTTGACGGCAGGTCACGGGCGCTGCGCCGAACGGGTGATGACGGTCGTTCGTGGGGCCTTAGAGTTCGTGCCATGAGCACTGAAACCTTCCCCCGGCAGTACGCGCGCACCCAGCGGTTCACCGTCGGCGCCCCCCGGTCGTTCGCCGTCGCACCGGACGGTTCCCGGGTGGTCTTCCTGCGTTCCCGGGGCGGCGCCGAGCGCGCCAACCTGCTCTGGACCCTCGACCCGGCCACCGGTGCGGAGCGGGTCGCCGCCGACCCGGTGGAGCTGCTCGGCGGCGGCGAGGAGAGCCTCTCGGCGGCGGAGAAGGCCCGCCGCGAGCGCAGCCGGGAGGGTTCGGCGGGCATCGTCGGCTACGCCCTGGACGGTTCCGGCTCGCTGGCGGCCTTCGCGCTCTCCGGCCGCCTCTTCGCGGTGGACCTGGCCGGCGGCGGGGCGCCGCGCGAGCTGCCCGCCGAGGGCCCGGTGCTGGACCCGCGGCCCTCGCCGGACGGCTCCCTGGTGGCGTACGCGAACACCGCCGGCGAGCTGCGGGTGACCGCTGCCGACGGCAGCGGGGACCGCGCGCTGGCCACCCCCGAGCGGGACGGGGTGACGTGGGGTCAGGCCGAGTTCATCGCGCAGGAGGAGATGGACCGGGACCGCGGCTTCTGGTGGTCCCCGTCCGGTGACCGGCTGCTGGCCGCCCGGGCCGACGAGGCCCCGGTGGCCCGCTGGTGGATCGCCGACCCCGCCAACCCGGACGTCGTCCCGGCCGAGGTGGCCTACCCCCGGGCCGGCACCGCCAACGCCGAGGTCGGCCTGTGGCTGCTCGACCTGGACGGCGGCCGCACCAAGGTCGGCTGGGACGGCGCCGAGGAGCCGTACCTGGCCCGGGTGCACTGGTCCGGCAGCGCCCTCACCCTGCTGGTGCAGGCCCGCCACCAGCGCACCCAGCGCTACCTGACCGTCGATCAGGCCACCGGCGCCACCACCACCGAGCTGGCCGAGCGGGACGAGGTCTGGCTCGACCTGTTCGCCGGCTCCCCGTCCCGGACGGCCGACGGCCGCCTGGTGCGGATCGCCGACCAGGACGGCGTCCGGGTCCTGGTGGCCGGCGACTTGACGTTGTCCGACGCGCGACTGCACGTACGTTCGGTGCTCTCGGTGGCGGAGACCATCCTCTTCACCGCCTCCGGCGGCCCCGCCGACGACTCGGCGGAGCCCGGCTGGATCGGCACCTTCGAGGTCGCCCCCGACGGCACCGGCCTCACCCGGCTCGGCACGGCCGGGGTGGTCTCGGCCGTCCGCGGCGGCGACGTCACGGTGCTGCTCTCCGCCGACACCTCCTGGAACGGCGCCCGGGCCGAGGTGCTGCGCGGCGGCGCGACGGTGGCCACCGTCGCCTCGTACGCGGAGACCCCGGTGATCACCGCCCGGCCCGAGTTCGTCTTCGCCGGGGAGCGCCGGATCCCGTGCGCGGTCTTCCTGCCGACCGGCTACGACCGGGAGCGGGACGGCCTGCTGCCCGTGCTGATGGACCCGTACGGGGGCCCGCACGGTCAGCGGGTGGCGCAGTCGCAGAACCCGCACCTGACCTCGCAGTGGTTCGCCGACCAGGGCTTCGCGGTGGTCGTGGCGGACGGCCGGGGCACCCCCGGCCGCAGCCCGGAGTGGGAGAAGGCGATCGCCTTCGACTTCGCCGGGGCCACCCTGGAGGACCAGGTGGACGCCGTGCGGGCGCTCGCCGGCACGTACCCGCTGGACCTCGGCCGGGTCGGCATCCGAGGCTGGTCCTACGGCGGCTACCTGGCCGCCCTCGCGGTGCTGCGCCGCCCGGACGTCTTCCACGCCGCCGTCTCCGGCGCCCCGGTGACGGACTGGAGGCTCTACGACACCCACTACACCGAGCGCTACCTCGGCCACCTCGACGAGCGCCCCGAGGTGTACGAGGCCAACACCCTGACCGGCGACGCGGCGAAGCTGGAGCGCCCGCTGCTGCTGGTGCACGGCCTGGCCGACGACAACGTGGTGGCCGCGCACACCCTGCGGCTCTCCTCCGCCCTGCTGGCCGCCGGCCGCCCGCACGTCGTGCTGCCGCTCTCCGGGGTCACCCACATGACCCCGCAGGAGGAGGTCGCGGAGAACCTCATGCTGTTCCAGGTCGACTTCCTGAAGAAGTCCCTCTGACGGACGTGACGGACCGTCGGGTGTCCGGCATGACAGCTGTCATGCCGAACACCCGACGCCCCGCACTGCCCGCGCTCCGCCGTTTTCGCGACTCTTGAGGAGTCAGAGCGGACGGGGAGAGAGGGAAGCGCGATGAGCGTCGCGACGGACACGGCCACCGAGGTGGCGGCCTTCCGGCAGGTGAGCAAGAACTACGGCACGGTCCGGGCGGTGGACGGCCTGGACCTGGTGCTGCGGCCCGGCGAGACGGTGGCCCTGCTGGGACCGAACGGCGCGGGCAAGTCCAGCAGCCTGGACCTGCTGCTCGGCCTGCGGGAGCCGGACACCGGCAGCGTCTCGCTGTTCGGCGGCAGCCCGCGGGCGGCGATCGAGACCGGCCGGGTGGGCGCCATGCTGCAGAGCGGCGGTCTGCTGGGCGAGGTGAAGGTCCGCGAGCTGGTGAAGTTCGCCTGCGACGTGCACCCCCGCGGCCACCGTCCCGAGCAGGTGATGGAGCGAGCCGGGATCACCGAGCTGGCCGAGCGGAAGGTCGACAAGCTCTCCGGCGGCCAGGAGCAGCGGGTCCGCTTCGCACTGGCCATCGCCGGGGCCAACGACCTGATCGTGCTGGACGAGCCCACCACCGGGATGGACGTGTCGGTCCGTCAACAGTTCTGGGCCGCCATGCGGGCCGAGGCCGAGGCCGGCCGCACCGTGCTCTTCGCCACCCACTACCTGGAGGAGGCGGACTCCATCGCCGACCGGGTGCTGGTGCTGCACCGGGGCCGGCTGATCGCCGACGGCACCGCCGCCGAGATCAAGGCCAAGGCCGGCGCCCGCCGGATCTCCTGCGAGCTGCACCCCGCGGACGGCCCGGTCGAGGAGGCCGTGCTGCGCGCCCTGCCGGGCACCGTGGGCCTGGACCTGACGGTCCGTCCGGACGGCGTCCGGGTGGTCCGGATCCGCACCACCGACGCCGACGCCGGCGTGGCCGGCCTCTACCGGGCCGGGCTCTACCCCCGGGCCCTGGAGGTCACCGGCCTCGGCCTGGAGCAGGCCTTCCTGACCATCACCGGCGAGGCCGACGCCTCGGACGGCACCGACACCGGCACCGACACCGACGGGGAGCGCGCGCGATGAACACCCTGATCCAGCTGGAGATCCTGCGCACCCTGCGGAACAAGCGGTACCTGATGTTCACGGTGCTCTACCCGGCCCTGCTCTACGTCTTCTTCATCAACGCCTACGGCACCTCGCCGCTGGCCAACGGCATGCAGGTGAAGACCTACTTCATGGTCTCGATGGCCACCTTCGGCTCCGTCGGCGCGGTGCTCACCGGCAGTGCGCAGCGGATCTCGCTGGAGCGCAAGAGCGGCTGGGTCCGCCAGCTGCGGCTGACCGCGCTGCCCGGCCGGGCCTACACCATCGCCAAGATCGCCTCCTGCGCGGTGACCACGCTGCCCGCGATCGTGGTGGTCTTCCTGATCGGCGCGGTCGAGGGCGTCTCGCTCTCGCCCACCGAGTGGGTCGCGCTGGCCGCCGTGCTCTGGGCCGGCAGCTTCGTCTTCGCCGCGCTCGGCGTGGCCCTCGGCTACGCGGCCCAGCCGGACGCGGTGCAGCCGATCGTGATGATCGTCTACATGCTGATGGCGCTGCTCGGCGGCACCTGGTTCCCGGTCGGCGGCTCGCTGGAGTCCTTCGCCCGGTTCAACCCGGTCTACCTGTACAACCAGCTGGCCACCTTCGTGCAGCCGGGCCACGGCTTCGACTTCGGCGCGCTGGCAGGGCTGGGCGCCTTCCTGGCGGTCTTCGTGGCCGCCGCCGCCCACCTCTACCGCAAGGACACCAAGCAGGCATGATGTGGCCCATGCCGAAGCAGCTCCCCGCCACCTCCCGAGCCGGTGCCGAACCGACGGGAGGGGGCGGGGAGTTCCGCGTCATCCCGGGCGCGCCGGTTGACAACCTGCGCCAACTGGTCGTCAAGATCTGCTGGATGTCGCTCTGGATGATCTACCTCTACTACCCGGTGGAGGACCTGACCGGCGACGAGCACACCGCCGCCGGAAAGGTGTTCGGCTGGTGCGCGCTGACCGTCTTCCTGGTCTCCTACCTGGGCATGGTCGCGGTCCGCTCACTGGCCCACGACCGGTGGTGGATCGGCCTCCCGGTGGCCGGCACCATGCTGCTGCTCGCGGTGGTCACCTCCTTCGGCCTGGGCCCGGCGTGGCTGACCCTGTTCACGTACACCTCGGTCTGCTTCGGCGCGGTGCTGCCGCCCAAGTACGGGCTGTACGGGGTCGGCGGGGTCACCCTGCTGGCCCTCGCGGTCGCCCTGCTGGTGCACGCCGACTCCGGCCTGCTGGCCGCCATCCTGCTGCCCTGCCTGCTCAGCGGGCTGGCCATGGTCGGCCTGCAGCGGCTGGTCGGCACGATGCGCGAACTCCGGGAGGCCCGGGCCACGGTGGCGCACCTGGCGGTGGCCGAGGAGCGGCTGCGGATGGCCCGCGACCTGCACGACCTGCTCGGCCACTCGCTCTCCCTGATCACCATCAAGGCCCAGCTCGGCGGGCGGCTGATGGACGCGGGCAAGGAGGAGGCCGGGCGGGCCCAGTTCACCGAGATCGAGCAGGTCGCCCGGCAGTCGCTGACCGACGTCCGGGCGGCCGTCGGCGGCTACCGCCGACCCACCCTCCCGGTCGAACTCTCCGCCGCCCGAACCGCCCTGACGGCCGCTCAGATCCGGCTGGAGGCCGACCCGGCGCTCGGTGACCCGCGCCCCGGCCTGGACGGCGAGGAGGCCGGGGTGCTCGCCTGGGCGCTGCGCGAGTCCGTCACCAATGTCATCCGGCACGGCGAGGGCGCCACCCGCTGCACCGTCACCCTGGACGAGAACTGGGCCGAGGACGGCACTCGCTACGCCGTCCTCACCGTCACCGACAACGGCCGTGGCGCCGGCAAGTCCCAGGCGGGGAACGGACTCTCCGGCCTGCGCGAGCGGCTCGCCCTGGTCGACGGCGGGCTGGCGACCGGGCCCGGCGAGCGGGGGAAGGGCTTCCGCCTGCAGGCGTCGGTGCCGCTGCGGGCGGTGGCCGATAGGGTGCCCGAGTGATCAGGGTGCTGCTGGCCGAGGACCAGGGGATGGTGCGGGAGGCGCTGGCGGCGCTGCTCTCGCTGGAGGGCGACATCGAGGTGGTCGCGCAGGTCTCGCGCGGCGACGAGGTGGTCGCGGCGGTGACGGAGCATCAGGTCGAGGTCGCGGTGCTCGACATCGAGATGCCCGGGATGACCGGGATCGAGGCGGCCGCCGCGGTGCGGAAGTCCGCGCCCGGGGTGCGGATCGTCATCGCCACCACCTTCGGGCGGCCCGGCTACCTGCGGCGCGCCATGGAGGCCGGGGCGGACGCCTTCCTGGTGAAGGACGCGCCCGCCGCCGAACTGGCCGAGGCGATCCGGCGGGTGCTCCGCGGCGAACGGGTCATCGACCCGACCCTGGCCGCCGCCGCCCTCGCCGAGGGGGCCAACCCGCTGACCGCCCGCGAGCGCGACGTCCTCTCGGCGGCGGCCGACGGGGCGCTCAACTCCGAGATCGCGGCCCGGCTGCACCTCTCCGAGGGGACGGTGCGCAACTACCTGTCGATGGCGATCCAGAAGACGGCGACCCGGAACCGGGCGGAGGCCGTGCGGCTGGCCCGGGAGAAGGGCTGGCTGTGAGGGGGTTCGCCTGCGGCGGGCTTTCGAAGCGGTTCCGGGGGCGCCCAGGGCTGCCCGGCCGGGCCGGGAGAAGGCGCCGGCCCTGACGGGGGCTCAGACGGGCTGAGGCTCTTCGGCGGTGGCCAGGCGGTAGGTGACGTAGAGGGTCGCCCGTGGTGAGGGCGCCCCGGACGGCGGCGAAGAGCAGGGTGCCGGTCAGCTGGGGCGCGAACTCGCCCGGGGCGGCGTCCAGGGTCGAGGCGAACAGGACGTACTGGAAGACCTGTTCGGCCACGAACCCGAGCACCACCACCGCGGCCACCGGGACGACCGTCCGCCGGGAGCGGTGCAGCAGCCGCACGGCGCGCAGCGGGCTGCGCCCTTCGAGCAGCAGCACGACCGGGAGCAGCGCGAAGAGGTACCGCAGGCCGAGGTCGACGAGGCTCGCCAGCGCCCGCAGCTGTGCGGACACGGTGACGCCGTCGAGGTCGCGCAACGCGTCCAGCAGGCCGGGGAGGTCGAGCAGCACCAGCCAGGCCCAGAGCAGCGGCAGCCGCCCCGGGGCCGGCGGGGCCTCCGAGCCCGGCCGCAGGATCCGCAGGACGGCGTACCAGGCACCGGCCGCCACCAGCCCGCCCAGCAGCAGCGCCGCGGCGAAGCTCTGGCCCAGGTACACCCGCCGAGGCCAGGAAGGCCGCCACCGCGTGAACGGCCAGCAGCAGCCCCCAGCGGCCCGCCGGAATGCTCCGTATGCCGTCCCACCACCCGGGCGCGCCCGGCACGTTCGTCGCGTCGATCACGGGGGCGACCCTAGGGGCAGCGGGGCCGAACGGGCGAGGGATTTCCGGTCAGTTGAGGCGGTGGCGGGCGGCGCGGGCCTCGTGGCGGGTGCGGGCGGCGGCTTTGGGGTCGAAGGTGTCGAGGATCTCCGCGTAGGCGTCCATCTCGGCCGCGCCGGAGAGGAAGTCGCCGGTGCGGACCAGGAGTTCGGCCCGCTCCAGGCGGAGCTGGGCGGGGTGGCGGGGGAGCAGCAGGGCGAGTTCGGTGGCCCAGAGCTGGGTGCGGGGCGTGTTCCGGGCGGTCGGCGGCCCAGGCACGGATGTTGCCGAGGACGCGGTGGACGGTGTCCAGCGGGGCGGCGGGGCTGAGGAGTTCGGGGGAGAAGTGGTGCCCGGTGGCCCGGGTCAGCTGGGCCGCGTCGGGCAGGTCGAGCAGCCGCCCGCCGTGGTACGGGTCGGCCAGCACGTACTCCTCGCCGCCGTCCGGGCCGCCGACCGCGACGATGAAGTGCCCGGGCAGGGCGATGCCGTGGACGGTCAGGCCGGCCCGTCGGGCGACGTCCTGCCAGACCAGCGAGAGCATGATCGGCAGGCCGCGCCGGCGTCGCAGCACGTCGGGCAGGAGCGAGGACTCCAGCCGTCGGTAGTCGGCCGGGCGGCCGTGGAAGCGTTCCCGGCCGCCGAGCACGGCGGCGAGCAGCGCGGCCACCTCGTCGGGGGTGCGGGGGGCGCGCTCGGCGACGGCCAGCCGGACGGCGGCGGCGTGCCGGTCGAGAGCGGCCTGACAGGCCGCCACCAGCTCGTCCAGGGCGGGTGGTTCCGGGTCCTCGGCCGAGGGCGCGAGGGTGTGCTCGGCGGCGGCGAGCACGCAGAGCAGCACCGGGTCGGGCTGGTCGGCCCTGGCCTCGGCGCGGAAACGTGCACGGCTCTGTTCGGTCAACAGTCCACACTCTCCGGTGACGCTACCGCCGGGGGAGGCGGGCGTAGTGGTAAGTGTGACTGGTGGTGAAGCCCAGACGGTCGTAGAGGGCGATCGCGCCCCGCGTTCTCCGCCTCGACCTGGAGGTAGCCGCCGGTGGCGCCCTCCTCCGCGGCGCGGGCCGCGAGCACCGCCATCAGCGTGGAGGCCAGCCCGGTCCGGCGGGCCTCGGGGGCCACCTCCACGGCCCCGAAGCAGGCCCAGGCCCCGTCGATGACGCACCGTCCGATGGCCAGCGGCGCGGCGCCGCCGGGCCCCGGTACGGTGGCGAACCAGACCGAGGGCCCGCCGTGCAGGACCTGGTGGGCGGCCCGCTCCAGCGCGGGGTCGTCGCCGACCCGGCGGTAGCGGGAGAGCCAGGAGGCGTCCGCGGTCCGGGACAGCCGCACCCGGTCGTGGCCCTGACCGAGCCTCACCAGCCCGGCCAGCGGCGCGGTGCGGACCAGGGTGGGGGCCAGCTCGGCGCCGCTCCGGGCCAGCTCCTCGGCCAGCCCCTCCGGCGAGCCGGGCACCGAGACCTCGACGTACCCGGGCAGACCCCGGGCCTCGTACCAGCGGTCCACGGCCGCCAGCGCCTCCGGCAGCGGCAGGTCGGGACCGCCCAGCGCCTGGACCGAGTTGGCCCGCCGGGTGAAGCCGGAGGACGCCCGCAGGGTCCACTCGCCGAGCGGCTCCTGCTCGACGGCGGGCCAGCCCCGGGCGGCGGTCCGCTGCAGCTCCACGGGGGAACTGACGGGCAGTGGGCTCCGGCGGGCCGGGAAGAGCGGCACGGGCTTGCCGGCCACCAGCAGCTGCCGGGGGATGGTCACCGCGCCGCCGTCGCGCGGTACCACGGTGATCCCCTCGCTGTCCCAGGAAGTGAGCACGCCGATCACATCGCGGAACACCGGCCGGTCGTCCACGACCTCCGAGAGACGGCGCACGGAGACGCGTCGTCCCACGTCAGAGCCGTCCAGACGGACTTCGGGACGTCCTCCGGCGGTGGTTCCACCCGTCATCAAGGGCACCTCCTGTGCATTTGCTGTCTCTGACCCGCGATACTAGGGGCGGGCATCGACGACGCCGCGCTCACCCGCGCACAAGCCAATAGTTTGGGCAGCCGCCCCACCGAGGAGGAACGACAGCGTGACTTACGTCATCGCGCAGCCTTGTGTCGACGTCAAGGACAAGGCGTGCATCGAAGAGTGCCCGGTTGACTGCATCTACGAGGGCAAGCGCTCGCTCTACATCCACCCGGATGAGTGCGTCGACTGTGGCGCCTGCGAGCCGGTCTGCCCGGTCGAGGCGATCTTCTACGAGGACGACACTCCGGAGGAGTGGAAGGACTACTACAAGGCGAACGTCGAGTTCTTCGACGATCTCGGTTCGCCCGGTGGTGCCTCGAAGCTGGGTGTCATCGACTCGGACCACCCGTTCATCGCGGCCCTCCCGCCGCAGAACGCCGACCACTGATCGGTGGCCGACCAGCTGTGAGCAACGACAGCACGCACGCGCCGCTCCCGGGCCACCCGGGGGCGGCGCGCCGCGTCTCCGACCTGCTGCCCGTCTTCCCCTGGGACAAGCTGGAGCCGTACAAGCGGACGGCCCTCGCGCACCCGGACGGGCTCTGCGACTTCTCCGTGGGCACCCCCGTCGACCCGGTGCCCGAGCTGATCCAGAAGGCGCTGGCCGCCCACACCGACACCCCCGGTTATCCGACCGTCTGGGGTCCGGTGGAGCTGCGCGAGACCATCGCCGGCTGGCTGTGCCGCCGCCTCGGGGCCGAGATCGGCCCCGAGGCGATCCTGCCGACCGTCGGCTCCAAGGAGCTGGTGGCCTGGCTGCCGACCCAGCTGGGCCTCGGCCCGGGCGACCAGGTCGCCTACCCGAAGCTGGCGTACCCGACCTACGAGGTGGGTGCCCGGCTCTGCGGTGCCGAGCCGGTCGAGTACGGCGAGCTGGACGAGCTGGACCCCTCCCGGGTCCGGCTGCTCTGGCTCAACTCGCCCTCCAACCCGACCGGCCGGGTGCTGACGGCCGATCAGCTCCGTGCCGCGGTGGCCTGGGCCCGGGAGCACCGGGTGCTGCTGGTCAGCGACGAGTGCTACCTGGAGCTGGGCTGGGAGGCCGAGCCGGTCTCGGTGCTGGACCAGGCGGTCTGCGGCGGCGACCACGAGGGCCTGCTCGCGGTGCACTCGCTCTCCAAGCGCTCCAACCTGGCCGGCTACCGGGCCTCCTTCGTGGCCGGTGACCCGGTGGTGGTCAAGGAGCTGCTGGAGATCCGCAAGCACGGCGGCATGATCGTGCCCGCCCCGGTGCAGGCGGCCACCGCCGCCGCGCTGGCCGACGACGCCCACGTCGAGGAGCAGCGGGGCCGGTACGCGGCCCGGCGCTCGGCGCTGCGGGCGGCGCTGGAGGGGTACGGCTTCCGGATCGAGCACTCCGAGGCCAGCCTCTACCTCTGGGCGACCCAGGGGCGGCCGTGCTGGGAG
>NZ_BAAAYB010000038.1:0-33319 GCF_039535905.1 Kitasatospora albolonga
AGGAGAACAGAAAAGAGGGAAGGGATGATTAAAAAAAAAAAAAAAAAAAAAATAAAAAAAAAAAAAGAAAAAAAGGAAAGGAAAAAGGGGGAAAAAGAAAAAGGGGGAAGGAAGGGGAAGAGAGGGAAAGGGAAAAAGAAAAAGAAAAAAAAGAAGAGAGGAAAGAAAGGGAGGAGAGAAGAGGAAAGAAGAAAAAGAAAAAAAAAAGAAGAGGGAAAAGAAAAAGGAAAAAAAAAAAAAGAAAAAAAAAAAAAGGGAAGAAAAAGAAAGAAAAAGAAAAAAAGAAGGAAGAGAAAAGGGAGGGAGAAAAAGGGGAAGAAAGAAAAAAAAGGGAAAACGGAAAGAAAGGAAAAAGGGGGAAAAAGAGGGGAAAAGGAGAAGGGAAGAGGGGAGAGAAAGGGAAAGAAAGAAGGGAGGGGAAAAAAAAAGGAAGAAGAGAAAAAAAAAAAAGAAAAAAGAGAGGAAAGAAAAAGGGAAAAAGAGAAAAAGGAGAAAGAAAGAAAAGGAAAAAAGAGAGAGAAAAAAGGGAGGGAGGGAGAGAGACCAGAAGAAAAGCAGTGAAGAAAGGGAAAGACAATGGGGAATAAAGGAGAAGAGAAGAGAGGCTACGAGGAGGAAAAGAGAGGTATAAAAGATTTGGGGAGAGAAAGAAATGATGAAATAGAACAAGGAGGAAACAGAAGAGAAGATGAGGGAGAGGGAAGAAAGGGAAGAAAACAAAGAGAAGTCAGAAGCGAAAAAAGGGAAGGAGAGGAATGCGGGAGAAAGAAGAGGAGGGAATGAGAAGAGGGGGAGAAAGGAAAGAGAAAGTCTGAAGAGAAAAAGTGAAAGGAAAAGATAGAAGCAGAGGAAAGAAGGGGCAGAAAGGGGAGTGAAAGAGAAAGAAAGAGAGGAGAAAGAAGGGGAAGAAAAAGAGGGAAAAAGATGGAAACAGAAGTAAAAGAGGGAGAAGTAAAAGGAGAGTGGAAAAAAAAGAAAGAGAAAAAGGGAAAGAACGAAAAGGAGAGGAAAGAGAAAGAGAGGAAGAAAAAGGGAAGAGAAATGGGGAAAGGGTGCAGGAAGAGAGAGAAGTGTGTGGGAAGAGGGTGAAAAAAGAAGGAAGGAGAAGGAGATGAGAAAGGAGGTGGAGGAAAGAGAAGTGGGAGAGGAGGAAGAAGGAGAAAAAAGAATGGGAGGGGAACCGGAGAAAGAGGGCAAGACAAAGAAACAAAGTACGGGGAAAAGGCGAAACGAAGAGGGATGTGATGAGGTGGGAGGAAGGAAAAAGAAAGTGAGGGAAAAATGGGAACAAGGATGAGAAAGACGAAGAGAAGAAGAAAGAAATAGAGAAAATAGAAAAAAGATGGCAGAGAGAAAAGAAGGGAAAGAAGCAGAAGAAAAGGGACGAAAAGTGGAGAGAGAAAGAAAAGGGGAAAAGACGTAGAAAGAGAAGGAGAGAAAAAAGAGAGAAAGAGGGAGGGAGAGAGGGGAGGATGCAGAAGAGAAGGAGGAAAAAACACAAGAAAAAGGACGAACGGAAAGGACAGGAAGGAAAGAGAGAAAGGAAGGAGAGAAGAGGAAAGGAAAAGGGATGAGTAGAAAGAGAAGTAGTAGCAGGACAAAAAGGAGAGAGGAGAGGCAGAGGGAGAAGAGAGAGAAAGGAGGAATGAGAAAAGGAGTGAAAGAGAGAAAGGAAAAGCGGAGGGAAAGAGTGAGAAAAGAGGAGAGAGAGAGAGGAGGAAGAAGAAGCGAAGAGAGAGACAAGAAAAGAGAAGGCGAAAAGAGGGAAAAACGAGAGGAGAAAAGGGAAGAGAGGAAAAAGAAGAAGGGGAAGAAAAGGAAAGGGAGAGAAAGGAAATAGAAAGAAATGTGGAAAGAAGAGAATGGCAGTGGAAACGTAAGGGAGATCACTCAGCGTGTATATATCAGAGCCGTATCGACGCGGATGACCTGCCCCGATCGGCCGCGCCAGCGTTCAGCTGTATCATGAGTCGCGACGCCAGACCGGCAAGGTCCGCGGTGGCTGATCTGACTACGATCCTCACCAGCGCGAAGCATAACTGGAAGTCGGGCGACCCGAAGAAGCAGGTCCGCTGCATCTACGTCGCCGTCGGCCAGAAGGGCTCCACCATCGCGTCCGTCCGCGGCGCCCTGGAGGAGGCCGGCGCGCTGGAGTACACCACCATCGTGGCTGCTCCCGCCTCCGACCCGGCCGGCTTCAAGTACCTCGCCCCGTACAACCGGTTCGGCCATCGGCCAGGAGTGGATGTACGACGGCAAGCACGTCCTCATCATCTTCGACGACCTGTCGAAGCAGGCCGAGGCGTACCGCTCCGTGTCGCTGCTGCTCCGTCGTCCGCCGGGCCGCGAGGCCTACCCGGGTGACGTCTTCTACCTGCACTCGCGCCTGCTGGAGCGTTGCGCCAAGCTCTCCGACGAGCTGGGCGCCGGCTCGATGACCGGTCTGCCGATCATCGAGACCAAGGCCAACGACGTCTCGGCGTACATCCCGACCAACGTCATCTCCATCACCGACGGCCAGTGCTTCCTGGAGTCCGACCTGTTCAACGCCGGCATCCGCCCGGCCGTGAACGTCGGCATCTCGGTCTCCCGCGTCGGTGGCTCCGCCCAGATCAAGGCCATGAAGTCGGTCGCCGGGCCGCCTCCGCCTGGACCCTACCTCGTCCGCCACGGCTACCCGTCCGCCGCTCCCACCACGGGCACCGACACCTACCGGCTCGTCTACCGCACCGTCACCCCGGACGGGCGGCCGACCACCGCTTCGGGTCTGCTCGCGCTCCCGCAGGACGGACGCCGCCGCCTGCAACCGGTGGTCTTCGAGCACGGCACCATGACCGGCCGCGCCGACGCTCCCTCCACCGGTCCGGACGCGCGCGGCGAGAGCCTGCTCTTCGCGGGCGCCGGCTACGCGGCCGCCGCCCCGGACTACCTGGGCCTGGGCACCGGCCCAGGTCTCCACCCGTACGCCGACACCGCCTCGGAGACCACCGCCTCGCTCGATCTCCTGCGCGCCGCCCGCGCGTTCACCGCCGGGCGCGGCCACCGTCTCGACCCCCGCGTCCTGGTGACCGGCTTCTCGCAGGGCGGCCCGGCCGCGATGGCCCTCGGCCGCGCCCTCCAGGACGGGGCCGACCGGCACTTCCGGCTCGGCGCGCTCGCGCCGATCAGCGGTCCCTACGACGCCGAGCACGCCGAGATGCCCGCCGGCTTCGACGGCACCCTCGACCCGAGGAGCGCCACCTACTACTTCGCCTACTGGCTGGTGGCGATGAACCGGCTCCACCCGATCTACGCGGATCCGGCCGAGGTCTTCCGCCCGCCCTACGCGGCCACCGTGGAAGGCCTGTTCGACGGCACCCACGGCAGCGCCGAGGTGGCCGGGGCGCTGCCCGCCACCCCGGCCGAGCTGCTCACCCCGGAGTTCACCGCGCGAGCCGCCCACCCCACCGGCGCCCTGCTCGACGCCCTGCGCGCCCAGGACTCCACCTGCGACTGGGCGCCCGCCGTCCCGGTCCGCCTCTACGCGGCGAGCGGCGACCGGGACGTGACGATCCTGAACGCCCGTCACTGCGCGGAGCGGTTGGCCGCCCACGGGACGGAGGCCCCGCTGCTGGACCTCGGCCCGATCGGCCACTCGCCGTCCAAGAAGGCGGCCCTCCCGCAGATCCTCAGCTGGTTCGGGCAGGTGCTCCCCGCCTGACCTCCGGCGCCGCCGCCGTGTCTTCCGGCACCGCCGCGCCTTCCGCGCCCGCCGCGCCCGCCGCGCCCGGCCGCAGGGCACGGCGGGCGGCCCTGCGGTCGAGCAACCGGTTCACACCGAGGACGACCACCGCGGCGTAGGTCCAGCCGACCAGGATGTCGATCACGAAGTGCTCGCCGCCGTACACCAGCGTGAAGGCCATCGCCGCGGGGTACGCGGCGAGCAGCACCCGTACCCGCCGGCTCGCGACCGGCCAGAAGAACAGCGCGATCATCATCGGGTACGCGGCGTGCAGAGAGGGCATCGCCGCCACGTCGTTGGCGAACCGGCTGCCGCCCTCGAACACCGAGGCGGCGCGCGGCAGTCCGCTCTGGTTGAGCACGTCGGCCACGATCCTGGTCACCTCGGGCAGGGCGCCCTGCTCCCCGGCCATCCACGGCGGCACGGCCGGGTAGAGCACATAGGTGAGGAAGGCCGCGTAGGTCAGGGCGAGGTAGCAGGCGAGCAGCCGCCGGAAGCGGGGGTGGTCGCGCCGCCAGAGCACGGCCAGCAGGACGAAGACCACGAAGAAGTGGGACATGTAGACGGTGACGGCGGCGTAGTCGTACACGTGGGCGGTGCCGGGGGTGTAGAGGGCGTGCTGCAGACGCACCGTCAGGGTCTGGCCGAGGCCGAGGGCGGTGTCGAAGTCCAGCTGCGGCCGGAGGTGGGGTGCCCAGGGGGTGTGCGCGCCGAAGCCGCGCAGCAGCGAGTACGTCAGCACGGCGGCCATCACCGGCACCCAGTCGCGCAGCACCAGCAGCGCCCGGCGCCATCCGTGGCCGCTGTGCACGGCGGCGGCCAGCAGCGCGCCGATCAGCCAGAGGAAGACCAGATCCTCGGTGTAGGGCAGGCCGTTCACCCACGTCCAGCGCGCGAGCGCGACCAGGTAGACCGGCCAGGCGGCCCGGCGGACGACCGGCCACCAGCCGGCCGAGCGAGCGGAGAGCTGCTGTTGGGCCACGGGCGTGTCCCTTCGTGTAGGTACGGGGTCACCGAGCCTGGCACGCGATCATGAGGGGTACCTGAACGGGACCTTCCACCCTCCTCGGGAACGTACAGGAACCATTCCGCTCCGCTCCTGACGATCAGTCAATTCACCTTCACCACACGGGAATCGACTTGATCTGGTCCCTCCGGTGCGGTTGGGTCGGGGCATGATTGTCGAATACATCCGGTACCGGGTCACCGAAGGCCGCCGCGCCGCCTTCGAGGAGGCGTACGCCCGCGCCGCGGGCTCGCTGCGAGCGGCGGAGCAGTGCGTGGACTACGAGCTCTCCCGCTGCGTCGAGGAGCCCGACGCCTACGTCCTGCGGATCCGTTGGACCTCCGCCGAGGACCACCTCCGGGGCTTCCGCGCCGGCCCGGAGTTCGCCGCCTTCCTGGCCGAGATCGGGCCCTACGTGCGGGACATCGAGGAGATGCGGCACTACGAGGTCACCGAGGTGGCCGGCCGGGGCGGGTCGGCCCCGACCCTGTACGCGTGGGCGGGCGGGGCGGGCGCCTTCGAGCGGCTGTTCACCCGCTTCTACGAGCACGTCGGCAAGGACGAGGTGCTCGCGCCGGTGTTCGCCGGGATGGACCCGCACCACGCCGAGCACGTCGCGGCCTGGCTGGGCGAGGTGTTCGGCGGCCCGGCCCGGTACAGCACGGAGCACGGCGGCCACCGGCACATGGCCTCCCGCCACCTGGGCCGGGGCGTGACCGAGCAGCAGCGCCGCCGCTGGGTGGCCCTGCTGCTGGAGACCGCCGACGAGGTCGGGCTGCCCGCCGACCCGGAGTTCCGCGGGGTGCTCGCGTACTACCTGGAGTGGGGCACCCGGATGGCCGTGATCTACTCCGGCCCCAACCCGCCGCCGCTGCCCGAGACCCCGATGCCGCGCTGGGACTGGGGCATCACCCCGCCGTACCTGCCGTGACACGAGCCGCGGCCGAGGGGTGAGACGCCCCGTTCCGCACCAGGCGCTCTCTGTGTAATGTCACATGCCATGAAACCCTCCTTCGGTGCCGCCCTCCTGGTGGCGGGCACTCTGCTGTCCACCCTCTCCGCCTCCCCGGCCCAGGCCCTGGACGTCGGCTGCACCGTTACCGCACCAGCCCAACGAGGCGTGGAGGAACGGCGGTTGACCGATCCGCGCAGCGCCGACCTGGTGACCCGGGGCGGCCTCGGCAGCTTCACCGCACGGTTCCCCGCCGCGCTGTGCTCCACCCGGAACGCCCACGAGGCCGAGGAGTTGGCCGACTCCTGGGGCGTCGCCCTCTGGCAGTCGGCGGTCAACCGCGCCCAGGGGCGGCGCCCCGGTGGCGACCTGGCGCCCGGGGACGACCGGCCGCTGTACTGGGCGCGGCTCGCCATGGTGGACCAACTGAACGGCTGGCAGCCGCAGTTCGCGGTGGACGCCGCCGCACTCCGGGCCCGCTTCGAGGACGCCTCGCGCGGCCTGAAGGAGAACGACTTCAGCCCCGCCCCCGGCCTGAAGCGCATCTTCGTCAGCGGCTTCGACCCCTTCGGCCTGGACGGCGACCTGCGCACCGCCAACCCCTCCGGCTCGGCCGCGCTCACCCTCAACGGACGCCGCGTCACCCTGGACGACGGCTCCGCCGCCGAGATCCGCGCCGTGGTGCTGCCGGTCCGCTACGGCGACTTCGACCGCGGCATCGTCGAGCGGGCCTACGGCCCCCGGCTGGCGGCGGGTCCGCGCTCGGCCGACCGCATCACCTCGATCAGCCAGGGCTACCCGGGCCTGTTCACCGTGGAGGAGTGGGCCGGCCGGGCCCGCTCCGCCGACCCGTACCCCGACAACACCGGCGCGCTCTCCGGCGGGACGTACCAGAACCCGGTGGTGGCACCGGGCATGGGCCCGGGCCCGGAGTTCATCCGCACCACCCTCCCCGGCGCCGCCCTGGAGCAGGCCGCCCAGACCCCGTACCCCGTGCTGGTCAACCCCGAGGTCACCGAGATCCCGGCCGGCGGGACCCAGCCGGTGGACCGCGAGGACGGCCCCACCCCGGGCTCGCGCGCCGTGGCCGGAGGGGGCGGCGGCTACCTCTCCAACGAGGTCGCCTACCGCAGCAACCGCCTGCGCCAGGAGCTCCGCCCCACCCTGCCCGGCGGCCACCTGCACACCCCCGTGCTGACCGGCCTGCCCGCCGACCGCACCCAGCTCACCGGCCCGGCCTTCGAGCAGAACGAGGCCGCGATCACCGCCGAGGTCCTGGTCCTGCTCAAGGCGGGCTGGCGGCAGGACGCCTGACGGGCCGTTCGGCCGACATCCGCTGTCGGCCGGGTGTCGGCCGGGGAGGTGAAAAAGTACTACGAGGAGGGCGAGGCGCCCCGGCCCCGGCCGGAGGGCGGGTCAACCTGAGGAATCCTGCGGCCCCCCGCGCCGTGTCCCCAGGTCTGGAGCCCGCCATGCGACGAAGCCTCGCCCTCCCAGCCGTCCTGCTCACCGCCGCCCTCGGCCTCGCCACCGCGCCCGCCGCCCACGCGGCGCCGGGCGACAACGGCGACGTGAAGATCCACAAGACCACCACGCCGACCCTCGACCAGAACTCCGAGCCGAAGGTCTGCAAGTTCTACATCGCCGCCCTCAACTTCGACGTCGTGCAGATGGTCAGCTACACCCTCACCCAGCAGCCGCCGACCGGGAACGCCGAGGTGGCGGCCGGCCAGGTCGTGCTGGCCGGCGGCAACGGGCGCTCACAGGACTACACCCTGCCCGAGGGCCACTACAAGCTCGAGTGGACCTTCGCCGGGGAGAACGGCAAGGCCAAGCAGAAGGTCTTCACGGTGGACTGCTCGCCGGTGGACACCGACCTGCCCATCAGCGGCGTCCCGGGCGGTGGCAAGCCCAGCGCGACGCCGACCGGCGCCGGCGGCTCGGGCACCGGCTCCGACGGGCTCCCCGTCGGCGGCGTGGACGCGGGCGGCGGCGGCAGCTCCGGCGGGCCCAACCCGGCCGAGATCGCCGGAGGTTCGGCCCTGCTGATCGGTGCCGCCGCCGTCAGCGTGCGGTACCTGCGGCGCCGCGCCGCCCGCCATGCGGAGCACTGAGCGGCGGAGCACCGAGTTGCCGAGCACTGAGCGCACCTCCGTCCGCTGCGGCCCCGGCGTCCTCACCGCCGGGGCCGTGGCGGTGGCCGTGCTGATCGGCGGCTGGCTGGTGCACGACGGCTCGGCCACCGCCGGACCGCCGCAGCCCGCCGCCGTCGCGGCCGACGCCGCGCCGTCCCCCTCCGTCTCCCTCCCCGCCTACGCGCCCGCGCTGGCGCCCTCCCCGCCGAGCCGGATCCGGATCCCCTCGATCAAGGTGGACGCCCCCGTCTCCGGCGTCGGCCTGGACGCCGCCGGCCATCTGACGTCCCCTCCGATGGCCGAGCGAAACCTGGCCGGCTGGTACCGCGACGCCGCCGCCCCGGGCGCGAACGGCACCGCCGTGGTCCTCGGCCACGTCGACAACCGCACCGGCCCCACCGTCTTCCACCGCCTGGGCCTGCTCCGCCGCGGCGACACCGTCGAGATCACCCGCCAGGACCACCGCACCGCCGTCTTCACCGTCACCGACGTCCGCACCCACCCCAAGTCCGCCTTCCCGACCGAGGCCGTCTACGCCTCCACCGGCCGTCCCGAACTCCGGGTCCTCACCTGCGGCGGCCACTTCGACCGCAAGAACGGCGGCTACGACTCCAACGTCGTGGTCTCCGCCCGCCTCACCTCCACGCGCTGACCCCCACCCGCCGACCGCCAACTCCCCGATCCCGCACGGGTGATCCGCCGGGAAGGGGGTAGGCGCGGACCGGAGCGCCGGGCCGACGGGGTGCGGCGCCGTCCGGAAGGAGAGCAACGGTGGGCATCGGTGGCTGCATCCTCCTGTTCGCGGCAGGAGCAATCCTGACGTTCGGTGTGGGACTGGGAACTCTCGGGGGTCAACCTCGACGTGATCGGCGTCATCATGATGATCGCCGGTCTGCTCGGCCTGGTCGTCTACGCCCGGGTCTACCGACGGCGCCGCCTGCTCGGCACGGTCGAGGCCCCCGTCGTCCGGGAGCGCTACCGCGAGGAGCTCTGACCGACCCGGCGGCCGGAGGTCCCGTCAGCCCTCCTGCCGCATCCGGAGGGCGGGGGAGGTCCGCCGAGGGCACCACGGTCACCGGCGCCTCCGCACGGAGCGCCCAGCGGCGGATCCCCGCCACGTCGATCCCGACGGCGGCCGCGCCTCGAACGACGCCAGCCCCTCCGCGGCCCTGGCCAGCAGCGCGACCGCCCCCTTCGGGTTGCCGCGCGCGGCGTGCGTCAGCCCGACCGCGTACTGCGCCAGCGCCCGCCACAGTGCCCGCTCCTCCTCCGGAGCGCTCTTCCAGCGGTCCTCCAACACCTCGTGGGCGTGGAACGGCCGCCCGGCGTCCAGCAGTTGCTGCGCCTCCTCCAGCGTCCGCCCCGCCGACCGCACCACCCCCTCCGGCTGCCGCGGCGCGCCCTGACTCCCGTACGCCAACGGCCGCCCCAAGCCGTCCCTGGGCCGCCCGTTCCGCGCCCGCCCCTCCGCGTCCCGGTCCCGCCCGGGCACACCGCCGACCCGGGCCCGGACCTCCCCCGGGTGCCCGCACTCCGCCCGCAGCCGCCCGCACTCCGGGCAGACCTCCCCGACCCAGCACGCCGCCTCGCCGCCCTCGGGCTCCATCTCGCTCATGAACCCATTCTCCCCCGCGGCCCGCGTGGGGGCGGGGCCCCGGAGGATCCCCGCCCCACGTCACCTAGGCAGAGCGCCGCAGCGATGGCGCCGGCACGTCGCCGGGAGCAGCCGCCGGCAGGCGGGCGGAGTCGACCGCTCCCGGGCCGTGGAGGGTGAAGGTGAACTCCCGGTGGGCCTTGGCGTCCAGCGGAAGGGGGAGGTGGATGCGGCCCTCGTCCACCAGACGGCGGACCTCGCCCCGGCTGAGGCCGAGCCCGAGGCAGAGCAGCCGCTCCGCCCGGATCGGGGCCGGGAGGTCGAAGCGGACCTCGACCTCGAAGGCCCGCGAGTCATCCAGGGCGTAGAGCGGCATCCGGGTGTCGAGCTCCCAGGTGCCCGCCCAGTCCAGGCGGTAGCCGTTCTTGGTGGCGAGCGACGCGCTCATCGTCAACTCCCGCACCACGCCCGGGTCGTTGTTCTCGTACGCGACCAGCCGGGCCGGGTCGAGGGAGGAGACGTGGGCCCGCTCGTGGACGGGCACCTTCGACGTGCGGTCGCAGCCCGCGCAGCTGAGCAGCAGCCAGACGTCGAGCAGCTTGCCGCTGGCGTTGACCCGGATCTTGCCGGAGGCGCGGTGCCGGGTCGAGGGGCAGTCCGGGCAGGGCCGGACGACGGTGGGCAGGCCGAACCGGCGCACGGCCCAACGGGCCTTGCGATTGGTATGCATGTGGGTGATCGCTCTCTGGACGTGACGGAAGCGCGCGTCATCGCCTCGGGGGCGGTTCGCCGACACCGAGGGCGGGATCGTGGTCCTGCGCGCTGGGGTGGATGCTCGAAGCAGCCGTCACTTGTCCATGGGCGGGATGATGCTGAGCCCGGGGCGGCCGTGGCAACCGATTAATCTCCACCCCGCCGACGGGCCTCAGGCGAAGTGTCCGCCCGTGATGCCCGCCAGGGGGTCGGCCACCTCGGTCAGCAGGACGGCTCCGTCGGAGCGGACGCTGTTGACGGCGGTGCTCACCGGTCGGATGGCCAACTCGGCGGCGGGGACCGTGAGGAGGGAGCGGACCTCCTCGACCTCGGAGAGCTCCGGGTCGAGCCAGGCGTCCAGGTGGTCGGGGTGGAGGGTGACGGGCATCCGGTCGTGGACGCGGCCGGCCGCGTCGACCGCCTCGGTGGTGAGGAGGGTGCAGGTGACCAGCCAGGCGGCCGGGTCCTCGTCCTCGGGGACCGACCGGTCGCGCCAGTACTCGTACAGGCCGGCCATCAACAGGGGTGCGCCGTCCGGGCGGTGGAGGTAGTAGGGCTGCTTGAAGGCCTTGCGCCCCTCCGCGGCCCCGACCGGCTTCCACTCGTAGTAGCCGTCGCCCGGCACCACGCAGCGCCGGGCCGCGAAGGCCTTGCGGAAGGAGGGCTTCTCGTGGGCGGTCTCCACCCGGGCGTTGATCATCCGGGCGCCGGCCTTGGGGTCCTTGGACCAGGACGGCACCAGCCCCCACCGCAGCGCCTCCACCCGCCGCACCAACTCGCCCGTCTCCCGGTCGACGCGCTCCAGGACGGCGGCCACCGGGTCGGTCGGCGCGACGTTCCAGGAGGGCAGCAGGGTCTCGGCCGAGGGCCAGACCACCGCCCGCAGCAGCGAGGCGATGTCGGACGGGGAGGAGGTGGAGACGAAGCGACCGCACATGGTCCCCATCCTCCACTCCCACCCCGTCAGGCGTCCGCCGAACCACCGAGGAGTCAGCCGGCGAGTTGCCGCTCCAGCTCCGCCAGGGTGCGGTAGCAGGAGAGCACCTGCGCCAGCGAGGCGTTCGGCTCCCGGCCCTCCCGGATGGCGGCCACGAACTCGCGGTCCTGCAGCTCGATGCCGTCCAGCGAGACGTCGACCCCGCTGGCGTCGATCTTCTCCTCCGCCCCCGTGAACAGGTCGTCGTAGCGGGCCAGGTAGGTCCCGGTGTCGCCGATGTAGCGGAAGAAGGTGCCGAGCGGGCCGTCGTTGTTGAAGGAGAGCGAGAGGGTGCAGATGGCTCCGCTCTCGGCCTGGAGCTGGATGGACATGTCCATCGCGATGCCGAGCTCGGGGTGGACCGGGCCCTGGAGGGCGTTGGCCCGCACGATCGGGGAACCGGTCTGGTACGCGAACAGGTCGACGGTGTGGGCGGCGTGGTGCCAGAGCAGGTGGTCGGTCCAACTCCTGGCCTGGCCCAGGGCGTTGAGGTTGCTGCGGCGGAAGAAGTAGGTCTGCACGTCCAGTTGCTGGATGGCGAACTCCCCGGCCGCCACCCGCCGGTGGATCCACTGGTGGCTGGGGTTGAAGCGGCGTGTGTGGCCGGCCATCGCGACCAGGCCGGTGCGCCGCTGGGCGGCCAGGCAGGCCTCGGCGTCCGCCAGCGAGGCGGCGACGGGGATCTCCACCTGGACGTGCTTGCCGGCCTCCAGGCAGGCCAGGGTCTGGGCGGCGTGCATCGGCGTCGGGGTGGCCAGGACGACGGCGTCGACGTCGTCCATCGCCAGCACCTCGTCGAGGTCGGCCGCGGCCCGCCCGATGCCCTGCTCGGCGGCGAACCGGCGGGCGCTCTCCAGGCCGGAGCTGACCACGGCGGCCACCTCCACGCCCTCGATCCGGCGCAGGGCCGCGGCGTGCTTGGCGCCGAAGGCGCCGCCGCCGGCCAGGGCGATCCGCAGGGCTGCTGCTCGGTCATGTCACTCCTCGTCCGCGGGCCCGG
Organism: Kitasatospora albolonga; assembly: GCF_039535905.1. Lineage (GTDB taxonomy): Bacteria > Actinomycetota > Actinomycetes > Streptomycetales > Streptomycetaceae > Kitasatospora > Kitasatospora albolonga. Next base: position 12,138 of record NZ_BAAAYB010000038.1, read on the forward strand.
CGGGCACCTGCGGGTGGTTGGTCAGGATCAGGTGGCCGACGGCGGTGTTCGACGCCGGCACGTGGTAGAAGCGGTGGTCGGCCGAGACGGCGCCGCCGCCGTCGACGTCGCTCAGCGCGCCGCGCGCGATCAGCCACATCACCAGCTCGATGCCCTCCGAGCCGGCCTGCTCGACGTACTCCAGGTGGGGCACCCGGGACAGGCCCTCCGGGTCGGCGACCAGCCGGTCCAGGAAGGCGTTGTCCCACTCCCGGTTGATCAACCCGGCGCGCGGGCCCTGGAGTTGGTGGCTCATCCCGCCCGTGCCCCAGACCTGGACGTTCAGCGGCCGGTGGTAGGACTCGACGGCCCGGCGCAGCGCCCGGCCCAGGGCGAAGCAGCGCGCTCCGGAGGGCACCGGGTACTGCACCACGTTGACGTGCAGCGGGATCACCCTGCACGGCCAGCGCTCCACCTCGCCGAAGACCAGCGACAGCGGCACGGTCAACCCGTGGTCCACCGGCATCTCCTGGGCCAGCGTCAGGTCGAAGTCCTCCCCGGATCAGGGAGTGCGCGAGGTGCGCGGCGAACTCCGGATCGCCCTCGACGTCCGGCACCGGACGGGGGCCGTAGCCCTCGTCGGCGACGGGGAAGGCGGCGCCGGTGCCGAGCACGAAGGTGGGGACAAGGGAGAGGTCGAAGGCGGTGGCGTGGTCGTTGTAGACCAGCACGACCACGTCGGGGACGTTGTCCCGGGCCCACTGCCGGGTGTGCTCGTAGCCCTCGAACACCGGCTGCCAGTAAGGCTCCCGGGTCTTCCCGTGGTCCATCGCGGCACCGATGGCGGGCACGTGCGAGGTGAAGACGGCGGCCGTGATCCCGGCCCGCCCAGTCTGGTCAGCATGCGCGGCCTCCAGTACGGCGTGGTCGAGGCGCTGCCCCGCCGGCCGGCCGCCGCCGACCATCATCGCGCGGGTACTCCTCCTCGGTCATGCCGGTCATCGAGCCCGCCATCTGCTGGAACGAGAGCCCCAGCGTGGCGCCCCACTTGGCGAGGAAGTAGATGTTCCCGCCCTCGGCGATGGCCCCGTTGAGGTCGCGCTCCAGCAGCGCCCGCTTCTGCTCCTCGCGCAGCGGCCAGGCGTCCAGGTACCCGCGCTCGTCGGCCAGGTAGGCGGCGCGGTTCTCGGCCGTGGTGAGCGACATGCAGAACTGGTTGAGGTGGTAGCCCTTGGCCGACTGCTCGGCGTCGAAGATCGTGGTCCCCGGCACCAGCCGGTAACTGCGGTCCACTGGTCTCAACTCCCCTCTTCCTCGGGCCAGTACAGGCGCATCGGATTGTCGACGAGCAGTCTGCGCAGCGGTTCGCCCGCCGGGGCCACGTGCCTCAGGTGGTCGACCAGCAGGCCGTCGTCGGGCATGTGGCCCTTCAGGTTGGGGTGCGGCCAGTCGGTGCCCCAGAGCACCCGGTCGGGAAACTCCGCGACCACCCGGCGGGCGAACGGCACCACGTCCCCGGTAGGCGTCCCGCTCGCCGTCCAGCGCCGGCGGGCCGGTCAGCGAGAGCCGCTCCGGGCAGCTGACCTTGCACCAGATGTCCTCCCGGGCCCGGAGGAAGTCGAGGAAGGCGCCGAACTCCGGGCCGTCCACGTCCTTGGAGACGTCCGGCCGGCCGAGGTGGTCGACCACCAGCGGCACCGGTATCGAGAGGAAGAACTCGGCCAGCTCCGCCAGGTCGGCGGCCTCGAAGTAGAGGACCACGTGCCAGCCCAGCGGCGCGATCCGCTCCACCACCGCCCGCAGCTCCTCGGCCGGGGTGACGTCCACCAGCCGCCGGACGAAGTTGAACCGGACCCCGCGCACCCCCGCCTCGTGCAGCTCCCGCAGCTCCGCCTCCGACACCCCGGGGCGGACGGTGGCCACGCCCCGGGCGCGCCCGGCGGAGCGGCGCAGGGCGTCGAGCAGGGCCCGGTTGTCGGAACCGTGGCAGGTCGCCTGGACGATCACGTTGCGGGCCAGGCCGAGGTGGTCGCGCAGGGCGAAGAGCTGGTCGGCGGAGGCGTCGCACGGGGTGTACTTGCGCTCGGGGGCGTAGGGGAAGACCTCCCCCGGGCCGAAGACGTGGCAGTGCGCGTCCACCGCCCCTTCCGGCAGGGCGAGCCGGGGCCGGGACGGGGCCGGGTGCCAGTCCAACCAGCCCGGGGTCTTCTCGACGGTCTCGGTGTCCACTCTCAGTCCTCGTAGCGCAGTCCGAGCGCGGCCAGCGGGCCCCGCATGCCGTACATGTCCAGGCCGAGCTCGCCGGCCCGCAGCCGCTCGCGCTTTCCGGCCTCGTTGGCCTCGCGCGCCGCCGCGGCCTCGGCCACCTCACCGGCCCGCTCGCGCGGCACCACCACCACGCCGTCGGCGTCGGCCAGCACCACGTCGCCGGGCCGCACCAGCGCGTTGGCGCACACCACCGGCACGTTGACCGATCCCAGGGTGGCCTTCACCGTGCCCCGGGCGTGGACGGCGCGGGCAAAGACCGGGAAGTCCATCGCGGCCAGGTCCGCCACGTCCCGCACGCCGCCGTCGATGACCAGACCGGCGCAGCCGCGGGCCCGGAAGGAGGTGGCCAGCAGTTCGCCGAAGAAGCCGTCCTCGCTCTCGGTGGTGCAGGCGGCCACCACCACGTCGCCGGGCCGCAGTTGCTCGGCCGCGACGTGCAGCATCCAGTTGTCGCCGGGCTGGAGGAGGACGGTGACGGCGGTACCGCAGAGCCGGGCACCGGGGTAGGCGGGGCGCAGGTACGGGCGGGTCAGGCCGGTGCGGCCCATCGCCTCGTGGACGGTGGCCACGCCGAAGGCGGAGAGCGCGGCGACGGCGGCCGGGTCGGCGCGGGTGATCGAGGTCCGGACCAGACCGAGTTCGGTGGGTTCCACGGTGTTCTCCTGAAGGGTGGTCAGCCGTCGAGGCCGGCGGGGCGTTCAGCGGGGCGAGGGGCGAGGCGGGCGGCCAGGCGGGGGTGGACGCGCAGCGCGTTGCCGCCGAGGACGGCGGCCCGCTGCTCCGCGCTGAGGTGCGGCGTCGCGTCGAGGTAGCGCCGGGTGTCGTCGTAGTGGTGGCCGGTGCGCGGGTCGGTGCCGCGGACGGCGCCGATCATCTCGTTGGCGAAGAGCAGGGCCTCGGCGGGGACCACCCGGGTGAGCAGGTCGATGCCGGGCTGGTGGTAGACGCAGGTGTCGAAGTACACGTTGCGGCCGAGGAGTTCCTCGGGTTCGGGGCGCCCGAGCGCCTGTGCCAGGCCGCGGAAGCGTCCCCAGTGGTAGGGGACGGCGCCGCCGCCGTGCGGGATGACGAAGCGAAGGGTGGGGAAGTCGGCGAACAGGTCGCCTTGGAGAAGCTGCATGAAGGCGGTGGTGTCGGCGTTCAGGTAGTGCGCGCCGGTGGTGTGGAAGGCCGGGTTGCAGGAGGTGGAGACGTGGACCATCGCGGGGACCTCGTACTCCACCAGCGCCTCGTAGAGCGGGTACCAGCTCCGGTCGGTCAGCGGCGGAGCGGTCCAACTGCCGCCGGAGGGATCCGGGTTGAGGTTCACCGCGACCGCGCCGAGCTCCTCCACCGCGCGCCGCAGCTCCGGCAGGCAGCTCGCCGGGTCGACGCCCGGCGACTGCGGGAGCATCGCGCCCATCGCGAAGCGGTCGGGCCGCAGGGTGGCGACGCGGTGCACCAGGTCGTTGCAGATCCTGGCCCAGGCGGCGGAGACCGCGAAGTCCCCGATGTGGTGGGCCATGAAGCTGGCGCGCGGGGAGAAGACCATCAGGTCGGTGCCGCGCTCGTCCATCATGCGGAGCTGGTTCTCACCGACGGCCTTGAGCAACTCCTCGTCGGAGATCGAGAGTTCGCCGGGATCGGGGGCCTCTGCCCCGGACCCGGCGGCCGCGATCTGACGCTCGCGCCAGGCGGCGAGCTGGGGCGGGGCGGTGGTGAAGTGGCCGTGGCTGTCGATGATCACGGGGGGCGCTCCTGAGGGGTCGGAGGGTGGGTCAGCGGTCGGCGGAGGGCCAGCCGGTGTACTGCTCGGCCAGGTAGGCGCGGCCCGCCCGGGTGCCCACCACGCAGTCCAGTTCGCCGAGTTGGCGGCGCAGCTCGAAGGGGGTGGCGCCGGGCGGGGTGTGCAGCAGCCGCGTCATCCAGGTGGAGAAGTGCTGGGCCCGCCAGACCCGGCGCAGCGCGGCCGGCTGGTAGTCGTCCAACGCGGGCTCGCCCTCCGGTCCGAGGGCGCGCACCAGCACGCCTGCCAGCACCTTGACGTCGTGCAGCGCCAGGTTCAGCCCGCGCGCACCGGTCGGCGGGACGGTGTGCGCGGCGTCCCCCGCGAGCAGCAGCGAGCCCCAGCGCATCGGCTCCTGGACGAAGGAGCGGAAGCGCAGCACCGTCCGCTCCAGGATCGGGCCCTCGGTCAGCCGGAAGCCGTCCTCGCCCGCCACCCGGGCCTGGAGGGTGGCCCAGATCCGCGCGTCCGGCCAGTCCTCGACGCGCTCGTCCGGGGCGCACTGGAAGTACATCCGCTGGACGGCCTCGGTCCGTTGGCTGATCAGCGCGAAGCCGTGGGCGGAGTGCGCGTAGACCAACTCCGCTGCACTGGACGGCGCCTGGGCCATCACACCGAACCAGGCGAACGGGTACTCGGCACCGTGCCGGGTCCGGTGCCGCTCCGGCACCAGGTCGCGGCAGGTCGAGCGGGAGCCGTCGGCGCCCACCACGCAGCGGGCCCGCAGCTCGTGCCGCGTCCCGTCGGCGGCGGTGAACCGCACCCGGGGCGCGGTGGTGCCGACGTCCAGCACTTCGGTGTCGCGGACGCCGAAGTGGACCGTCCCGCCGTCGCGCTCGCGGGCGTCGGCCAGGTCCTTGAAGACCTCGGTCTGCGGGTACAGCCAGACCGAGGCACCGGCCAGCTCCCGGAAGTCGATCCGGTGCGGGCGGCCGGCGACCCGCAGTTCGGTGCCGGTGTGCTCGTGGCCCTCGCGCAGGATCCGGTCGCCCACTCCGGTCTCCACCAGGTCCCGGGCCACGTCGGCCTCCAGGATGCCGGCCCGGTGGGTGGTCTCGATCTCGCGGCGGGTGCGCAGGTCGACGGCCACGCTGGGCACGCCCGCCCGGCCCAGCAGGTGGGCCAGCATCAGGCCCGCCGGACCGGCCCCGACCACGGCGACGGGCACCTCGGTCACGGTGTCGACGGGCGTCTCGTCGACGGGCGTTGCGGGCACGGCGGCTCCCGGGAGGGTGGGGGTCTGGGAACGCCCCGGGCGGGTCGCACCGGGGACGCCCCGAACGCTGACACCCCGCACCCCGCCGCGTCGCCACCCTTTCCGTCAGACGGAAAGCCCTGCCCGCAACCGGCCCCGCGCGGGCAGGATCGGCACCCTCAGGACGTCCTCAGAGCGCCGTCCGGGCCCGCCGTCCCAACTCCTCGGAGATCCCGTGCACCGCCCGCAGCAGGGGCTCGCGCAGCCCGCGCGCCCGGTCCGCGCCCCGCGCGGCGATCACGATCCCCAGCACCGCGCCGACCGGCCCGGTCCGGCCGATCCGCACCGGGGCCGCCACCGCGACGGTCGCGTCCTGGAGCTGACGGTCGCTCACGAAGACCTGCTCGCGCCGGATCAGGTCCAGCTGCGCGCGCAGCTCCTTCGGGTCCGTCACCGTGTGCTCCGTCCAGGCCCGCAGCGGCGCGGCGAGCACCTCCTCCTGCAGCTCCCGCGGCGCGTACGCCAGCAGCACCCGGCCCATCCCGGTCGAGCCGACCGGGAAGCGGGTCCCCACCATGGTCAGCAGGTCCACCGACCGGTGCCCGGCGATCCGCTCCACGAAGACCAGCTCGGTGCCCTCCCGGACCGCCAACTGGACGTTCTCGTGCGTGACTTCGTACAGGTCCTGCATGAACGGCAGCGCGGCGTCGCGCAGGATCTGGGTCCGCGGACAGCCCGAGGCGATCTCCCACAGCCGCAGCCCCACGTGCCAGGAGCCGTCCTCGGCCCGCTCCAGCGCGCCCCAGGCCGCCAGCTCGGCCACCACCCGGTGCGTGGTGCTGACTGCCTGGCCGGTGCGGCGGGCGATCTCGGACAGCGTCAGCGCGGGGTGCTCGCGGTCGAACAGCGCCAGCACCTGGAGGACCTTGCCGGCCGCCGTGACCCGGGTCGTACTCATCCCGCCAGTCTTCCAGACCTCCTCCCACCAGCAGCGAAGGCATCCCCTTGAACGAGCCCAGCCTCCTCCCGACCCCGCCCGCCCTCCTCGGCCTCTCCTCGATGGCCGTCCGCCCCCTGCTCACCGAACTCGCCGCCCGCCTCGGCAGCACGCCCGGCCTGCCCGTCCGCTTCGAGGCCGCCGGGGGCGTCGAGACCGCCCGCCGGATCCGGGCCGGCGCCCGGGCGGACGTGGCCGTGCTCGGCGCCGACGCCCTCGCCGCCCTCCACCGGGAGGGCCACCTCGCCGCCGCACCGCTCCCCCTCTGGGACTCCGAGACCGTCGCCGCCGTCCCCGACACCACCGCGGCCCGTCCCCTCACCACCCCCGAGGACCTGTACGACCTCCTCCTCTCCGCCCGCACCGTCGCCCACTCCACCGGCCCCAGCGGCACCGCCCTGCTCGCCCTCCTCGACCGCCTCGGCCTCACCGGCCGCCTCACCCTCCGTCAGGCCCCGCCCGGCGTCCCCGTCGCCGCCCTCCTCCGCGACGGCACCGCCGACCTCGCCTTCCAACAACGCAGCGAACTCACCGGCCACCCCGGCATCCACCTCCTCGGCCCCCTCCCCGGCCCCACCGCCATCACCACCACCTTCTCCGCCGCCGTCCTCGCCACCTCCCCCCACCCCACCGAGGCGCACCACCTCCTCCGCCTCCTCGCCGCCGACGAGGCGTCACCCCGCACCCACGGCCTGAGCCCCCACCGCCCCCGGTGACGTTTAATCGGGGCATGAACGAGCGTGCGTTGCGGGTGGTGCTGGCCGAGGACTCCGTCATCCTCCGCGAGGGGATGGTGGAGCTGCTCCGGGCCCGGGGGTGCGAAGTGCTCGCGGCGGTGGGCACGGTGGCGGAGCTGACGGCCGCCGTCACCACGCACGACCCGGACGTCTGCGTGCTGGACATCCGGATGCCGCCCACCCACACCGACGAGGGCATCCGGGCGGCCGTGGAGCTGCGGGCGGCCCGGCCCGGGCGGCCGGTGCTGGTGTTCTCGCAGCACCTCGAAGCCGCCTGGGCCGCACGCCTGCTGGAGGACGGGGCCACCGGGGTCGGCTACCTGCTCAAGGAACGCGTGGCCCGCACCTCCGAGTTCGTCGAGGCGCTGCACCGGATCGCGGACGGCGGCACCGCGCTCGACCCCGAGATCCTCACCGCCGTCCTGCGGAACGGCCGCCGCCGCAGTGTTGTGGAGGAGCTCACCGCGCGCGAGCGCGAGGTGCTGGAGCTGATGGCGCAGGGCCGGTCCAACCGGGCGATCGCCGAGGCGCTGGTGGTCTCGGAGCGGGCGGTGGAGAAGCACGTCGCGGCGGTGTTCGCCAAGTTCGGCCTGCCGGCCACCGGTTCGGACAACCGCCGGGTCAAGGCCGTCCTCACCTACCTCGCCGAGTCCGCCTGACGCGCGCTCAGAGCGCGGTCGGGAGTTCGGCCGTGACGGTGGTGGGCCCACCCGGCGGGCTGTCCACCCGCAGGGTGCCGTCCACGGCCGCCAAGCGCTCCCGCAGCCCCGCCAGCCCGCCACCCGGTGCGGCCACCGCCCCGCCCCGCCCGTTGTCGCTGACACTGAGCCGCACCCTCCCCGCCCGCGACCGCAGGGCCACCTCGGCCCGGTCGGCGCCGCTGTGCTTGGCGAGGTTGGTGAGGAGCTCGGCGGCGCAGAAGTACACGGCCCGTTCGATCGCCGGGTCCGGCCGCTCCCGCAGGTCCACCGTCGTGGTGACCGGGACGGGGGCGGCCCCGGTCAGGGTGGGCAGCGCCGCAGCCAACCCCTCGTCCAGGGCGACGGGGTGGATGCCCCGGGTGAGGCGGCGCAGGCCGGTGATGGCCGAGTCGGTCTGCTGTCTGGCCCGGTCGAGCAGGACGCGCATCCGCTCCGGGTCGACCGCGTCCGGAGCCCCGGCACCGAGCGCGTCGTCGGTCAGGGAGAGCGTGATGGCGATGGCCACCAGCTCGGCCTGGGTGCCGTCGTGCAGGTCCCGCTCCAGACGGCGCAGGTCGTCGGTCGCCCCCGCCAGCAGGGCGGAACGCGCCCGCTCCAGCTGCCGCACCCGCTGCTGCGTCCCGGCCGGTCCGAGCAACTGCCGCGCCAGGTAACGGTTCAGACGGTCCATCGCCCGGAGCGCCGCCGGCACGGCGACCAGCACCCCGACACCCAGCACGACGCCGGCGGCGGTGAACCACCACTGCGGCCGTTCCGCCTCCGGCATCGCCAGCGCGACCAACGGGAAGGCGACCAACCAGGCTCCGCCGAGCGGCAACGGGACGGCCACGGCGAAGGTCAGCACGCCGACCGGCAGCCGCAGGCCCAGGTACAGCAGACTGCGCCAGCCCACCGGATCGGTGAGCCCCGCCCTGATCCGGGCGAGCACCCCGCCGCCGCGCGGAAGCGGCGCGGGCGGCTCCACCACCTCCCCCAACAGCGTCCCCACCAGCCGCCGTTGCAGCCCGGCGATCCCGCGCGCACCGTACAGTCCGGCGGCCACCAGGGGCAGCCCGAGCAGGGTGAGCGAGAGCAGCGTCCCCGCGTACAGCACCGCCAGCGCGTACACCCCGCCGAGCACCGCCACCGGCAGCCCCAGGACGGCGAACACGAACCGGCCCGTTCCCCTCCCCGCCCTCCCCGCCCTCGCCACCTCAGCCACGCCGACCGCCCGCCGCGGTCACCGCCGGGCCGGCCGAGACCAGCAGGCCCGTCCCCAGGACGCTCGGCAGCGTCAGTGCGGCCGCCCCGGCCACGATCCACCCGAAGGTCACCCACGGCACCGCCGACAGCACCGACCCGGTGAGCGCGCGGCTGAACGCCCCGCCCGCGGTGAACGCCACCGCCGACCCGAGCAGCACCCCGGCGACGGCCGTCAGCAACGCCTCCGCACCGAGCATCCGGGCCAGTTGACGGCGCGTCGCCCCGACCAGGGTGAGCAGGGCGAACTCACGGCGCCGGTCGGCGGTGAGGGCCACCAGGGTGTTGACGGTCGCCACCGCCGCGAAGCCGGCGAGCATCCCGAACTCGGACTGCCGCAGCCAGGTGTCGATCTCCGAGGTGACGGTCTCGAGCCCGCTGCCAGGCGGAAGGGCGGCGGCGGTCAGCCGCTCGACGGTGGTGGTCATGAGGACCATGGTGCCCGCCAGGCCCGTGAGCAGTGCGATCGGGATCACGGCCGACGACAGGCGGTGCGCGTAGCCGCGCAGGTTGGCGTCGGCGAGCCAGCCCGTCCGGCGGGAGGACAGCCGCACCACCAGGCCGGGGAGGGCCGTCACCGCCCGGGCCGCCGGCGGCCCCAGCAGCCCGACGGCCGCCAACAGGACCAGCGCCGCCAACAGCGCGGCCTGGCCCGACTTGTCGGGCGTCGAGGTGGCGGCGAGCCGCACCAGCGCCGCGCCTCCCGCCAGGCCCGCCAGCCCGGCAACCACCCGCATCAGACCGGTCCCGGCCGCCTCGTCCCCGCTCTCCGCCAGGGCCGCGGCCGGGGCGATCCGGGAGATCCGGCGCACCGCGAGCTCGGTGGCCGCCAGGGCGACCAGCAGGGCCGCCACCAGGGCCACCGCCGACGGCACGGGCGTCCCGGGCACGCTCAGACCGGCCGGGGCCATCCCCCGCACCGTCAACTCCCGCAGGAACCAACGCGCCCCCGCCGTCCCGAGCACCCACCCGGCCGGGCCGACGGCGAGCACCACGGCCACCACCTGCCGCCGCACCAGCCGCCTGGCCTGCCGGGGCGTGGCGGCCACGGTGCGCAGCAGGGCGAGGTCCCGGTACTGCTGACGGACCGTGAAGCCGAGGGCGTTGACCACGGTGAAGAGCGAGACCAGTACGGCGATCTCGCCGAACGCGCCGGCTATCAGCACCAGCCCCGGCCCGGCCTCCGCCGCCCGTGTGCCGGGCGGCGCCGAGACCTGGGCCGCGACCAGGGAGCCGAACAGGGTGACGGTCGCCTGGGCGAGCAGCAGCGCCGCCCCGAGGCCCAGGAAGGAGGCGGGGCGCAGGCTCAGCTGCCCGAGGGCGAGACGCAGCACGGCAGTGGTGTCGGCCATCTCAGGCTCCCGTCCGGGCCAGGCGGTCGGCGACCAGCTGCGCCGAGGGGCGGTCAAGATCGTCGACGAGCAGACCGTCGGCCATGCACCACCACCCGGTCCGCGTACCCCGCCGCGACGGGGTCGTGCGTGACCATCACACAGGTCTGCCCGTCCCGGTCGACGCCCTCGCGCAGCAGTCCGAGCACCTCGTGTCCGGTGGTCCGGTCCAGGGCCCCGGTCGGCTCGTCCGCGAAGAGCACCGACGGACGGGCCAGCAGCGCCCGGGCGATCGCCACCCGCTGCTGCTGCCCACCCGACAACTGCCCCCGGCCGGTCACCCTCCCGCCCGGCCAGTCCGACCCGCGCCAGCACCTCCCGCACGGCCGCTCGTTCCACCCGCCGCCCCGCGAGCCGCCCCGGCAGCTCCACGTTCTGCGCCGCCGTCATGGCGGGCATCAGGTTGAACGCCTGGAAGACGAACCCGACCTGACTGCGCCGCAGCTCCGCCAACCGCCGCTCCGGCAGCCGCGAGACCTCCGTCCCGCCCCACCACACCGACCCACTGCTCGGCCGGTCCATCCCGGCCAGACAGTGCAGCAGCGTGGTCTTCCCCGACCCGGAGGGCCCCCATGACCGCGGTGAAGCTCCCCCGGCGCAGCTCCAGGCTCACCCCGCGCAGGGCATGGACGGTCCGACCGCCGCGCCCCGTAGGACCGGTGCAACTCCCGCACGGAGGCGGTGACGAGGGATTCGTTGGTTTCCATGCCCCCATCCTCGACACCCCGCCCACCACGATCGACCGTGCTCACACCCGACCCGGGGGTTCGGTTTTCCGTACCCCCGGGTCGCCACGTGTGGCCCTCCCGCTCCTCACCCCGGCCGTAACCAAGGATGGCCGTGGCATCGCGACGGTCCGCGACGAGGGCGGGCGCCCCGGCCGGCTCAGGCGGCCACGGTCTCCGGATCGGCGGCCGGTTCGGTGCGGTCGGTGAGGTGGCGGACGGCCGGGACGGCCAGGAGGAGGAGGGCGGAGGCCACGCCGATGGCGCTCATGGTGTAGAGGGTGGGGCGCAGGCCTGCGGCGGTGGCGATGGGGCCGGCCAGGACCAGACCGAGGGGCATCAGGCCGGAGGAGAGCAGGAAGTCGTAGGAGCTGACCCGGGAGAGGGCGTGCTCGGGGATGTGGGTCTGGAGGCTGGTCTCCCAGAGGACGAAGAAGAGCGAGACCCCGACCCCCGTGACGGCCTCCAGGATGGCCACCACCCAGACCGACGGACCGGCGCCGATGATGACGGCCTGACAGGAGGCCACCGCCAGCGCGGCGGCGCCGAGGGCCAGCGGCTTCGCCGGGCGCAGCCGGTAGGCCAACAGGTCGCCCGCCACCGCGCCGATGCCGAAGGCCACCGTCACGATCGACCAGCCCTCGGCCCCGCCCCACTCCCGCTCGGCGAGGACCGGCCCGAGGACGAAGATCGAGGGCAGCACCACCACGTGGTAGACGCCCATCGCCGCCATGCCGGACCAGACCCAACTCCGCGACCGCACCTGGCTCCAGCCCTCCCGCAGCTCCGCCAGGAAGCTCGCCCCGGCCGGGGCGTCCGGGGCCGGTGCGGTGCGCGGGCGCAGCCGCGCCAGGAAGGCCGCGCTCACCGCGAAGCTGACCGCGTCGACGGCGAGCGCGCCCCCGGGCCCGGCCAGCGCGACCAGCCCGCCGGCCAGCGCCGGGCCGAGCACCAGACTGGCCGACTGCACCAGGCCCCGCAGGGCGTTCGCCTCCCGCAGCCGCTCCGTGGGGACCAGCAGCGGCAGCAGCCCTGTGGCGGCCGGCATGAAGAACGCGTCGGCCGTGCCGAAGACCATCATCAACACGACCAGGTAAGGGACTTGGGCCTGACCGGTGAGCAGCAGCAGCGCCACCGCCCCCTGGGTGAGGCACCGCACCAGGTCGGAGACCAGCATGATCCGGTGCCGGGGGAAGCGGTCCGCCCACACCCCTCCCGCAAGCGTGAACAGCAGCATCGGGACCAGCCCGGCCGCCGCCACCAGCCCGACGTCGGCCATGGATCCGCCGATGCCCAGCACCGCGAACGGCAGCGCCACCATGGTGATCCGGTCCCCCAGGACCGAGAGCGCCTGCCCGGCGAACAGCCGGGCGAACTGCGGCTCCTCGCGGAGCACCGGGGGCAGCAGGGGTTTCACGGCGGGACCAATCGGCAGAGCGGGCATGAGCAGCCCGATGCTAGGGAGCGCCCTCCCTTCCTGTCTCCTGAGTTTCCCCGCACGGCCCGCGCCGGAGGCCACCGGCCGGGGCGCCCGCCGGGTAGCCTCGCGGGCGTGATCACCGGAGCGTCCGTCCTCGCCCGTCTGCACGCCTTGGCCGCCCGGGTGCCCTACGACCCGCGCGTCCTCCCGGGCGCCCGGCTGCCCGTCCCGGCACCCGCCGAGGTGGCCGAACTGGTCGGCCGGATCGGCGGGTTCACCGTCCCGCCGGTGGAGTTCACCCTCACCGGCCATCCGCGCCAGGGCTCCGACCACGGTCTGCCCGAGCCGCACTGGGTGCTCTCGGACGACGGCGGCGGCGGTCTCACCTGGGTCGACCTCGCCCCGGACGGCGGCTGGGGGCGGGTGCTGATGCAGTACCGCGAGGGCGGCCTCTTCGTCCAGGCCGACTCCCTCGCCTCCTGGCTGGACCGCCTGCTCACCACCGCCGAGGAGATCGCCGACGAGTACGGCCCGGACGAGGACCCGCAGTCCTACGCGGACGACTTCTGGGACGCCCTCCACCCCGAGGGCCCCGAGCTCCCGCTCCACCCGGCCGCCGCCCTGCGCACCCCTGCCGTCGATCCGGTGCTGACCGAACTCGCCCACCGCGTACCGGAGTCGACCCTGATCGCCGACCTCCGCGCCGCCGCCCCCGGCAGCCGGGCCCGCTTCGACCGGCACCTCCGCTGGTACCGCCTCGTCCGTGCCACCGACGCCCCGGTCTTCGCCGCCATCCCCCGCGATCCGTCCTGACCGGCCACCACCTCGACGCACCTGCAACCACCGTGCCCCGCGACCGAACTCGTCCTGTCGCGGTCGAGCGGTCGCGGGGCGGCGGGAGCGCGGGCCGAGTCGTACCTACGCCCGATTCCGGGTCCGGTGACGGCGAACGGCCAGCAGCGTGAGCGTGCCGAGACCGATGGAGGACAGCGCGAGGGCCGCAGCGGTCAGATCACCGGAGCCGAGCCCCGTGTCGGCGAGCTGGCCCTTGGCCTCCTGTCGGCATCGGGCATCGTGTGTGCCCGGCGCGCAGGTGGGCGCGGGCTTGACGGTTGCCTGCGTCGGCACGGCTGTCGCCGTCCGGGCCGGGCTGGGAGCCACGCTCGTCGGGGTCTGCGTGGGCACCGGCTTGGGTGTCGGTGTGGACGTCTGGGTGGGCGTGGGCGTCGGCATGGGCGTCGGCGTCGGGGTCGGGACCGGCGCCCCGACACAGTTGATGGTCGCTTCGGGCTTGTTGTCGGTGGTGATCCGACACGTGTTCCCGAGGCTCGAACCAGCGTTGACGGAGCCGTTGTTGGTGGTGACGGTGATCGTGTTGCTCCCGCCGTCGCCGGCGTCGATACGACCGCCGTTCACATCGGTGGTGATCTGGTTGCCGGTACCGGCGACGATGATGGTGCCCGCGTTGCCCTGGCCGGGGCCACCTGCCTTCCCGGGGCTGCCCGGAGTGAAGGGCTGGCTCGAATCGCTGCCTCCGCGCCCGCCCCCGGCACCGCCCGGACCCGGCTTGCCGCCGGTGGCCTTGACCGAGCCGGCGCCTTGGGCCGGGCCGCGCAGGGTGGTGCCGGTACTGCCGGCGCCGCCGTCTCCGCCGCGACCGCCCTGGCCCGGTCCGGCCCCCTGGTAACCACTGGGCCCGCCGGGCCCACCCCAGCCGCCCTCGCCGCCGATCACGCGGATCTCGTAGTCCTCGCCGGGGCTTCCGGTGGTGGTGAGGGTACTGCCGGAGATTCCGGCCCCGCCCTGCCCTCCCACCCCGCCGGGCATGGTGGGCGCCCAGTTACCCCGCCCCTCGTAGCCGTTCCCGCCGGCCCCACCGGTGAGAAGCGCGGTCTTCGTGACGGTGACGGTGGCGTCGAGGACTCCGGCCCCTCCGGGGCCGCCGTCGCTGCGGTTGCGGCCCGTACTCGGGTCCGTGTCGTACGCGGGGCTTCCGCCGCGGCCACCGTCGGCAAGGAGGACGCGAGCGGTGACCGTTCCGCCGACGACCCCGGGGGCCCCGGCGCCACCGGGAAGGGTGTTGCTGCCGCTGCCTCCCGTGAAGTCAGCCCATCCCCCCGTCGTGATCGTGCAGTGGTCACTTCCGGGTGCGGCGCCGCGGCCGGTGTCGCCGCCGCCGTGCAGACCGATCCAGCCTCGCTTGCCCGGAGCGGTGATCGTGCAGCCTCGGCCGCCGGCGCCGGCGGTACCGGTCTCGAGGAGGCCGGTCTCTCCTCCGCCGAAGCCGTCCACCCTGTAGTAGCTGGCCGAGGTGGCGATGTCGACGGTGCCGTTGATGGCGTCGCCTCGCATGCCCGAAGGGGAAACCCCGTTGCGACGCGGGACGGTGACGGCGATGACCCCGTTGCCGGTGTACTTCAGCGTGGCGCCTGCGGCGATGCCGGGGGCACCGGGCACGTTGGTGATGATGATCTGGGTGTTCCCGCCGCCGACCGTCCAGTCCTGCGACAGGCCCTGGGTGCACGTGTAGATGGTGCCCTCGCGGGAGACGTCCTCGGGAAGGGGGACCTCCGAGATCTCTCCGGCGGACTCGGTGCAGCCTGGTGGCAGGGCAGCCGCAAAGGCGGGCGGCGCACTCACTCCGAGCCCCATGAGCACCGCCGCCAGCGGAGGCACTGTGCGTGGGAAGAGCAATCGCATGGACATGGCGGACTCGTCTCCTGATCCGGGCAGGGGCAGGCGCGGCCGCGCACAGGCGGCCCGCTACCGTCGGTGATGGGCCATCACGCTGAGCGGCAACGTACCGTCCGACCTGGTCGGATCACCGCAACCATGCCGACCTGAGGCCGTGCCTCCCACCCCTTGCCCAACAGGCAGCCGACCGCCCGCCCCGAGCGGGAAAGGGAGGTCACGCCGTCCCCGGCCACGGGATGCCTACAATCGGCGAATGATCTTCATTGTGGTGAAATTCCCCGTCAAGCCCGAGTACGTCGACGCCTGGCCCGAGCTGGTCGCGGAGTTCACCCGCGCCACCCGCGCCGAGGAGGGCAACCTCTGGTTCGAGTGGTCCCGCAGCCTCGAGGAGCCCGACACCTACGTCCTGGTCGAGGCCTTCGCCGACGGTGCCGCCGAGGCCCACGTGACGTCCCCGCACTTCGCCGCCGGCCTGGAGACCATGCGCCCCCTGGTCACCCGTACCCCCGAGATCGTCAGCACCACCATCGAGGGCGCCCACGGCTGGAGCCGCATGGGCGAGCTCCAGATCGACTGACCCCGCCCCGGCGACCACCGCCCACCGGTTACGCCCGGCACCGACACGGAACCCCCGCATCCCACATCAGATGCGCAACTACCCTGCGCCGCCCGGCCGTTACCGTCTGCGGCCGGGCGGCGTCCGGCAGATTTTCTTCGAAGAACCGGGCGACATTTCCGTTATCCCCGCTCCGCCACGGGTCTCCTACGCGTCGGCACGCATTACTTCCCCGTCTGCCGACGAGGAGACCCATGTCACGCAAGAGGCAGTCACACCGCCGCCGGAGCCGTCGCGGAGTGGCCTTCGCCGCCGCGGCGGTCGCGGCAGGACTGATCGCGGGCACCTTCGCCCTCACCACCGGCTACGACAAGGCCCCGCACGTCTCGGCGGACGCGCCGGTGGTGCAGGAGCTGGTGGAACCGACCGCCGCCAGTGCACCGCAGCACAAGGACAAGCCCGTCCCGGTCAGCTCGGTGCCCAAGAACGACCCGGCCAAGGGCCTCGTCTACACCGGCCTCGTCCCGGCCGAGGCCGGTGACCGCTGCGCGGGCGTCTACAAGGCCGGCGAGGGCGAGCACCAGTGCACCCACGGCCCGGACGCCCCGCCGCCCGGCAAGGACGTGCAGAAGGACACCGCACCGGCCGTCACCGGCGGACAGAAGGCCGCGGACCCGACCGCCTCCGGCGGCGAACTCCCTTCTCCCGCCGACTTGCTGACCGCCGCCGCACCCGTCATCGACCTGCGCAGCGGACGCCAGCTCACGGCCGCGGCCGCCGCACCCGCCGCCGACGCCTCCGGCGCCGCACCGGCCGCTGCCGCGGCCGAGGGCTCCAAGGTGGTCTGCGACGGCGACGGCTCGACCGGCAACCGCGTCCAGGTGCTGTACGTGCACGGGCCCGGCAAGGACCGCTTCGGGCAGTACCTGGCCTCGTTCAAGAAGTGGGCCGCGGACACCGACGTCATCTACAACGCCAGCGCCCAGGAGACCGGCGGCACCCGCCACGTCCGGTACGTCACCGAGTCCGACTGCTCTGCCTCGGTGCTGAACGTCGAGCTGTCCGACGCGGCGCTCCAGGAGTTCGGCGCGAGCAACAAGGCGCTGGCCGCCCAGGGCTTCAACCGCAAGGACCGCAAGTACATGATCTTCGCCGAGGCGAACGTGTACTGCGGCATAGGCACCTTCAACGGCGACGAGCGCCCGGGTCAGGACAACCTCTCCAACTTCGGCCCCTCCTACGGCCGCACCGACAACGGCTGCTGGGGCGGCTCGACCGCCGCGCACGAGCTCGGCCACAACCTCGGCGCCGTCAACAACAGCGCCCCGCACACCAGCAGGGGCGCGCACTGCGTCGACGAGTGGGACATCATGTGCTACTCGGACTCGCCGTACTACCCCAAGATGCAGACCGTCTGCCCGAACCGGGCCTCGGACGACCGCCTCGACTGCAACCACGACGACTACTACAACACCGCGCCGCAGCCCGGTAGTTACCTGGCCACGCACTGGAACGTCGCCGACAACCGCTTCCTGCTCCGCGACGGCGGCACCACCCCGAACCCGACGCCGAGCCCCAGCCCGACCACCGCGAGCCCGAGCCCGAGCCCGACCAAGTCGGCTTCGCCCAGCCCGAGTTCGAGCGCGATGCCCAGCCCGAGCCCCAGCCGCTCGGCGACCGCCTCCCCGACGCCGACCCCCACCACCGCGAGCCCCACCGCCTCGCCCTCCCCGACCGGTCCCACCACCGGCCCCCGGGGTGACGGTCGGCCAGACCACCGCCGTCTCGGCCGTGCTCAGCTGGTCCGCGGTCGCCAGTGCGCGCGGCTACGACGTCCAGGTCGACGGGCGCTCGCTCGCGATCGTCGGCTCCACCGTGGTCCGCCTGGTCGGCCTGCAGCCGGACACCCAGTACAAGGTCGCCGTCGCCGTCCAGGACGCCTCCGGCAAGGTCGGCCGCCCGGGCCAGGCCACCGCGTTCCGCAGCCTCAAGGCCGCCGGCCCCGCGCCCACCACCCCGGGCACCCGCTACCTGGTGACCAACGACCTCACCGGCCAGGCGGCCGACATGTGGGGCGGCTCCACCCGTGACGGTGCCGTGCTGATCGGCTACCAGCGCACCGGGTACAGCAACCAGCAGTGGCTCTTCGACGACGCCGGTGACGGCTACCTGCGGATCCGTTCGGCCAAGTCGGACAAGTGCCTCCAGCTCGGCGGCTCCGCGGTCGCCGGGCAGTACGTGGCGCAGCAGCCGTGCTCCGCCTCCGACGCCCAGAAGTGGCGGATCGGCGCGGCCGACCACAGCTTCGTCCTCACCGCCAAGGGCTCCACGCTGGTCCTCGGCACCAGCAAGCGCTGGTACTACGGCGGTTGG
Source organism: Kitasatospora albolonga (assembly GCF_039535905.1). Taxonomy (GTDB): domain Bacteria; phylum Actinomycetota; class Actinomycetes; order Streptomycetales; family Streptomycetaceae; genus Kitasatospora; species Kitasatospora albolonga. Next base: position 30,178 of record NZ_BAAAYB010000038.1, read on the forward strand.
CTGCTGGAGCTCCAGCAGCCCAACGGGCAGTCGTACCAGAACTGGAGCATCCAGGCCGCGGCCTGACGCACCGTCCCTCGGCCGGTGGTGGTGCGGGGTACCTCCCCGCACCACCACCGGCCTTCCCCACCCTCGCCCCAGGAGCCCCCGTGCGCCGCCGCCCCCTCGCCGCCGCCCTCGCCGCCCTCGCCCTCCTCTCCCTCGGCACCGCCCACCCCGCCGCCGCCCACGGCGACACCATCGCCTTCACCGTCACCGCCCTGGTCGACGGCCACCTCACCGTGACGGCCACCTGGCAGAACGACCACGACCCGGTCGACGAGAGGGTCGCCGCCACCGTCAACGCCACCAGCACCGACGGCCGCACCGTCGGCCCCTGGCCCCTCGTCCCCGTCCAGGGCCCACCCGGCACCTACACCACCGCCCGCCAACTCCCGCCCGGCCACTGGTCGGTGGCCGTCGACTCGGGCTTCCCGGCCCTCGGCCACGGCGAGGCCGAACTCGACGTCACCGCCGTCCCCGGCACCGCCCCAAGCCCGACCGCCGCCCCCTCCACCTCGGGCCCCGCTACCGTCTCCCCCAGCGCCGCAGCTACCGTCTCAGCCACCCCGACCACCACCACGACCGCCGGAACACCCCCCACCACCGGCCACGGGACCCTCATCGCCACGCTCATCGTCGCCGGAGCCGGCACCGCCGCCGTGGCCATCGGCGCCCCCCTGGTGGCCCGCCGCCGCCGACGCTCCCGTTGACCCACGACGTCAACTGCCGCAGCGCACACCGCACCAACCGATGAGCGGCCCGGCACAGCAGCCACCGAGCACGGTGCGGGCCACCCGCTCGCGCGGGGCCGGCCCGGGCACGGGTCGGGCACGGGTCGGGGCAGGCTCAGCCGTTGTTGCCCAGTTGGAGCAGCTTGCCCACCGCAGGCGCGGCGGCGTCCGAGCCGTGGCCGGCGCCCTCGACCTCGGCGGCCACCGCCAGGTTCCCCCGGTACCCGGTGAACCAGCTGTTCGCCGTCCGGCCGCTGACCTCGGCAGTGCCGGTCTTTCCGGCCGCGCCGGGGATGCCGCCCAGGGCCTCGGCGGCGGTGCCGCTCTGGACTGCGCGCCGCATCATCGACTGCAGCTGGCCGAGGACCGTGCCGTCGAGGCGGCGGGCGGCCTTGGACTGGGGCAGGCCGGGGACGAGGATCGGCTGGCGGAAGACACCGCTCTGCACCGTCGCCGAGACCGAGGCCATCGCCAGCGCGTTGGTCTGGATCCGGCCCTGCCCGATGTACGCCATCGCGATCTGCTCGGCGTTGGTCTCGGCCGGGATCTTGGTGTCGAAGTTGCTGAGGCCCGTCCGCCAGACCTGGCCGAGCCCGAAGACTTCCTTGGCGATGGCCGGCAGGCTGCCGGCGGAGAGTCTGGTTCGCCCGGCCTCGATGAAGGCGGTGTTGCAGGACTGCGCGAAGTCGTCCTTGAAGGTGTAGCCGAGCCGGGCGTCCGGGAAGTCGTTGGGCACCAGGCGGCCACCGGCGTCGGTGTTCTTCGGGCAGGCCAGCGGGGTGTCGGGGGTCAGGCCCGACTCCAGCAGTGCGGCGGCGGTGACCACCTTCATGGTCGAGCCGGGGGCGATGACGGCGGGTGAACGCCCGGTTCTGGCTGGACGCCGGATTGTTGGCCAGCGCGAGCACGTGGCCGGTGCTGGGCTCGATCGCGACGATCGAGGCGGGCCCGGACCGCTCCTTGACGGCCGCCTCGGCGGCGCGCTGGAGGTCGGCGTCGATGGTGAGCTTCCGCTGCTCCCCGTTCTTGGGCTCGGTGATGGTGAACAGGGGCTCAGGCGCCGTCGCGCCGCCCGACTGGGTGACCACCACTCCCTGGCCGGCCTCCGTCGGGGCATCCGTCGTGCCGAAGTCCACCTGCCCCAACAGGGCCGCGATGGACGGGAATTCGGCCACCGGCCGGCCCTTCCGGTCGACCACCTTGGACAGCGACGCGGTGACCGGCCGCACCGCGAGGGCCTTACCGGCGTTGGTGAGCTTCGGGTGCACCACGCTCGGGTCCCAGTGCACCACGGCCCGGCCGTCGCTCAGCTTCACCATGGCGACCCTGCCGTCGTACTCCCAGGGGCGGGCCGCTCCGGCGAACTCCACCCGGGCCTTGAAACTCACCGTCAAGCCGTCCGGCCCGATGGTCGTACCCGTCGCGGCGGCCGGGACGAGCGCCACCGCCGTCGGCTTGAGGTCGTCCCGGAACCGGGCCAGGGCGAGGTTCGCGGCTCCCGGCTGGTCGGTGTGCTGCCCGGCCTCCTCGTAGTCGCCCGCCGCCCAGGCGGCGAGGAACGCCTTCGCCTCCTTGGCGGCCGTCTCGGCCGACGGGGCCTCGGCCACCGGCGTCGCCGCCGACGCCACGGCGGACGTCCCGTCCGAGCCCTTCGAACCGCCGGTGATCCCGTTCCACAGGTTGTAGGCGGCCAGACCGCCCCCTGTGAACATCGACGCCGTCACGACGGCGATTCCGACCTTGGCAGCCTTGTGCATCTGGTTCCCCCCTGGGATGACGTACGTTCGAAAGACATCTGCATCTGCCCGCCCGTCGGCAGGGCCCGCTCAGCCCGGGAGCTTCCACGCGGGAGCGGTGGCGACGGCCTTCAGCTGATCCATGGTCAGCGCCGGGCTGTGGCGCGTGAGGGGCCGCATCAGGTCGGCGCTCCGGTGCGCCGCCACGATGACGATCAGCCCGTCCGGCCGCAGTGCGCGGACCGTCCACCAGCCCTCGTCCTTGCTCTCCAGCAGCCGGGTGCCGTCCGGCAGGGTCTGCGCGTCGGCGTACTCGGCCGGCGGGTTCAGCAGGTAGAAGCGCCCGTCCCGAACGTCGACCTCCACCAGACCCGGGCCCTCGGCGTCCTTCACGGTGAAGCTGACGTACCCGTCCTTGCCCGTGGTGTCGGCCGGAACGAGCCCGCTCGGCAGCAGGGGGGTCGCGACGGCGAGGACCTCCTCGCTCGGGAACCACTCCGCAGCGCCGGACGGCTCGACGGCGGGGAGGTCCGCCACCACGGCGTCCCAGGCGGGTGAGGTCATGGCAGCGGTCGCCTGATCAGCCGTCAGCGGCAGCGCGGCCCCGCCCGGCGAGGCCGACTTGTTCGACGT
>NZ_BAAAYB010000039.1:0-45688 GCF_039535905.1 Kitasatospora albolonga
GCGCACCGCCGAGCAGCTGCTCGCCGGTGCCTCGGGCGCCCCGCGCGACCGGTCCGGAGCGCCTCGCCGACCGCACGGCCCCCGCCGGGCCACGCGGAGCTGGCCGGGCTGCTCGCCTCCGCGGCTGCCCCCGAAGCCGGCGGTGGTGAACAGCCGGCGAGCAGGCGGCGCTGTGCGGCCTTCCGGGCGGTGCGCTCCGACCCGTCCACCGCGACCACCGCCGGAGAACGACCGTGAGCACCACCGTCCGCGTGCGGGCCTTCAGCGCGAAGGCCCTGCTGACCGCCTGCGCGGCCACCGCGCTGGGCGGCGTCGCGGTGGCGGCCGGCACCGGCGGTCTGCCGCACATACCGGGCCTGCCCGGCGGCGGTCAGGCGCGCACGCCCCCGCCACGCCCTCGGCCTCCGGCTCCGCGGGTGCCGGCGCGCGCACCGGCACCTCCCCCTCCCACCACGAACCGCAGGGCTTCGGCGCTCGCACGCCGCCACCGCCTCCGTCCAGGGCGCCCTCGCCTCCGGCGCCCGCGCCGCCCGCGAAGTCCTGGCCGGCCTCGGCTGACCGGGGCACGCGACCGGTACGGTGATCGCACCGACCCACCCGGGGGGCGACATGACGAGCTGCTCGATCTCGGTCGGACCGCAGCGCACGACGACGGAGGAGGCCTACGTCGCCGTCCCCGAGCCGACCGTCACCGCCGGGCGCCGGCGCCCACGGACGAGTGATCGCGCCGGGTCCCGGTGGGCCGGACGGCTTCGGGGCAGGCTAGCTTTACCCGGGTGACTCTTCTTGACGACGTGGCCGAGCGCGACGGCTGGCGGTGCTGGTGTGCGACGAGCCGGTCGACCCCGACATGTCCGTGAACGACCCCCGCGGTCCGAGCGTCGACAGCCGCCACCGCCGACCGCAAGGCCAAGATCCCCGAACGGCTCGCCCACCGCGGCTGCAACACCCGCAAGGGCGCGGTCAAGGTGGAGATCGCCTGGCCCGACCACCTCTACGTCTCCGAACCCGCCGCGCTGATCGCCGTGACCGCCCGGCTGGAACGCAAGGGCGGCCGCGAAGTGGTCGGCCGCTGCCCCACCCGCAAGGACGCCCAGCAGGCCGCCGACTGGCTGGCCGACCGCCTCACCCGCCCTCACCCCCGAGCTCCCCCTGACCACCACCGTCGAACCGGGGCGGCGGCCAGTTCCTCCTCGTCCTGTCGACCGCCGCCGCTGACCGCCGACGCCCCGAGTTCACCCTCGTCCGACGGGGTGTCCGTTCAGGCGAGGGTGACGGTCACTCGGTGCTTGGCCATGATCTCGAGGATCACGGCGAAGAGGTCGTACCGCGTTCCGTCCGAGTCGAGCTCCGCCGCCAGGTGCTCGCGGGCGGTCGCGGAGGAGTGCCAGGTCAGGGTGGCGGGGGAGTGTGCCCGAAGGAGCCGCAGAGGCAGTCGTCGACGGCGGCCGTGTTGGCGCCGAAGTAGCCGCCCGGGCCGTTCACCGCCTCGCCGAGGGCGAGGTACAGGGAGGTCGCGTCGGTGATGTGGCGGCCGTCGAGCTCATAGGCCCGGCCGGGTGGGCGGGGCTGGTGGTGGATCCGGCAGCCGCGCTCGCGGACGAGGTCGAGCCAGGCCTGCCGTTCCCTGGGGCCGAGGCCGACCCAGGTGCCGGGGGGTGGCCGGCGGGCCGGGTGAACCAGCGCTCCAGGAGCGGCCGGGCGTGCTCGGGCAGCGGCTCGAAGTCGCCGCCGTCCAGCTCCAGGTCGATGAGCCCCGGCCCGGCGGCGGACGGATGCCACGCGGTGACGGTGGCCCACATCAGACGGTCCGTCAGCAGTTCGCCGCGGTCGTCGCGGATCTCCAGGTACGTCTCGTCCAGGTGGAGCGCCTGCCGGGTCCCCTTCGCCAGGGCTGCCCGCAGTCCTGCACCCGGGGCCAGCCCCCGCAGCACCACGGGGGATCGCGGTTCCTCGGCCGGGACGATCCGGGTGAAGCCCTCGCAGGAGCCGAGCCACCGGTGCCCGTCGGTGAGCCGGACCGGGCCCTCGTGGTCCTCGGGCGGGGCCAGGTACGCGGCCCTGGCGGAGACCGCCAGGGCCCCGGCGCGCCCGCCGAGGCTCAGCACGTCCTCCAGCAGCCAGGGGTCGTCGTGCTCGGGGTCCTGGACGCCGGGGCCCTGCGGCACCAGCCAGACCCGGTCGCCGAGCCAGCCCGCCGCCGTGCCCTGCTCCGGGACCCAGCCGAAGAGCTCGTACGTCTCGCGCCGGTCCTCCCCGGACAGTCCGGTCACCTCCTCGCAGGTGCCCCAGACCTCGCTCCGGTCCCACCCCACCAACGCGTACCGCGCCACCCCAGGCCCCTCTCCACGCCCGTTCACGCCGTCATCCTGCCCGACTGGCGGACCCGTTCGATCACGCGTCCGATCCGCGCCGTAGGCTGCGGTCATGTCGACCACGCTCCCCACCACCCCCGCCGACGCCTTCGCGATGCTGATGTCCGGGAACCAACGGTTCGTCACCGGCGAGCCCGAGCACCCCAACCAGGACGCCGCCCGCCGCACCGAGACCGCCCCCGAGCAGAACCCCTTCGCGGTGATGTTCGGCTGCGCCGACTCCCGCCTCGCCGCCGAGATCATCTTCGACCGCGGCCTCGGGGACCTCTTCGTGGTCCGCACGGCCCGGCCAGGTGGTCGGCCCCGAGGTGCTGGGCAGCATCGAGTACGGCGTGGCCGTGCTCGGCGCCCCGCTGGTGGTCGTGCTCGGCCACGACTCCTGCGGCGCCGTGGCCGCGACCCGCGCCGCCGTCGAGGCGGGCACCCGGGCCCCGGGCTTCGTCCGCGACGTGATCGAGCGCGTCACCCCCAGCGTGCTCACCGCCCGCGCGGCCGGCCACACCGAGGACGGCGAGTTCATAGCCGAGCACATCCGCCAGACCGTCGACCTGCTGGTCGACCGCTCCCGCATCCTCGCCGACGCCATCGCCGCCGGCCGCCTCGCCGTGGTCGGCCTCTCCTACCGCCTGGTCGACGGCAGCGCCCCACCTGATCGCCGCCCACGGCATCGACGCCGCCTGACGCGGCCTCACCGCCACCTCGCTCCTCGGGCCGTTCCCGACGCTTCCGCCACCGGGAGCCGGTCCGAGGAGCGACGGCCCGACCGCGACCTCGGGCGGTCTCCGGCCGGGAGCGGCCGCTACGAGGCGGCGCGGTGCGCTGCCCACTCGTGGTCGAGCAGCCCGAAGAGGACGCTGTCGTACCACCGCTCGCCCACCCGCACGCTCTCGCGCCGCCGCCCCTCCTCGACGAAGCCGGCCTTGCGGAAGGCCCGGACGGCCCGTTCGTTGCCGCTCCAGGTGTCCAGCTCGACCCGCCGCAGCCGGCACGACCCGAACAGGTGCCCCAGCAGCAGGTTCAGAGCCTCGGAGCCGTACCCGCCGCCCCAGCGGTCACGCTCGCCGATGAGGATCCCCACGGTGGCCCGCCCCGCGAACGGGTCGAGGTCGCGGTAGCCGATGCTGCCGATCACGCGCCCCGCGGCCAGGTCCTCCACCGTGAACGTGGCCTCCACGCGCGGGTCCTGACGGAGCCTGGCGTCGTGGAAGCGCTCCATGGACTCCCGCGTGATCGGCCCGAAGTGCGGGTCACCCCCGGTCGCCCAGTGCACCACCTCCGGGTCGTTGCGCCACCGAACGTGGGCGTCCACGTCCTCGGCGCGCGGCGCCCGCAGTCGTACCAACGTGCCTTCGATCATCCGGTGATCATAAGGATCCGGAGAGCTGTCGCCACCGGGTTTTCCGGGCGGTCTGCCGCGCCGGGGTGTCGGCGGATCGAACGCGGCGGGGACCCGGGGGGATACGATCGGTGCTGCCCGGGACGCCGAGGGGGACGGACGGACGCATGGTGCTGAACGACCCGGCCTTCTACCGCGACCGGTACCCGCACTACGCCGCGCTGCGCGCGAAGGCACCGGTCCTCCCGATCCCGTTCGCGGGGGCGCCGGACGGGGCGGTCGTGGTGACGGGGCATCAGGAGGCGCGGCAGGCGCTCGCCGGTGCGGCCCTGTCCAAGGACACCGGGGCGTACTTCGCGGACAAGGACTCCGACCGCGCCCTGCACCCCGCCGTCGCGCGCAACATGCTCACCACCGACCCGCCCGAGCACACCCGCCTGCGCCGCCTGGTCACCCGCGCGTTCACCACCGCCACCGTCCACCGGCTCCGCCCCGCGATCGAGGCGCTGGCCCGGCAGCTGACCGCCCACTGGGAGCCGGGGCAGGAGGTCGACCTGGTGGAGGGCCTGGCCGCCCCGCTGCCGGTCACCGTCATCTGCGAGCTGCTCGGCGTCCCGGAGCGGGACCGGCCGGCGATCGGCGTCTGGTCGGCGGAGCTGTTCGTCACCGGGGACCACACCCGGATCGACGCCGCCTCGCACGCGCTGTCCGCGTACATGGCCGAGCTGATCGCCGCCAAGCGCACCGCCCCAGACGGCGCGCTGATCTCCGAACTGATCGCCGCCCGCGACGGCGAGGACGCCCCGCTGGACGAGCACGAGCTGCTCTCCCTCGCCGTCCTGCTGCTGGTGGCCGGCCACGAGACCACCACCGCCGCGATCGGCAACGGCGTGCTCGCGCTGCTGCGCCACCCGGAGGCCTGGGCCGAGCTGCTCGCGGACCCGGGCCGCATCCCCGCCGCCGTCGACGAACTGCTGCGCTACGACGCCCCGGTCTCCATCGCCACCTGGCGCTGGGCCCCGGCCGCCACCACCCTCGGCGCGGACGCGACCCCCGTCCCGGCCGGTACCCCGGTCTTCGTCTGCCCGGGCGCGGCCAACCGCGACCCGGCCCGCTTCGCCGACCCCGACCGGATGGACCTCGCCCGGCCGGACGCCGCCGCACACCTCAGCTTCGGCCACGGCGCCCACCGCTGCCTGGGCGCACCGCTGGCCCACGCCGAGGTGGAGATCACCCTGCGGGTCCTGCTGGAGCGCTTCCCCGCCCTGCGGCTCGCCGTACCCGCGGAGCAGCTGACCTGGCGTCACTCCCGGCTGTTCCGGGGCCTGACGGCGCTGCCGGTCCGCCTCTAGCGGGCGTTCCGCGCCCGGTGGGCCCAGTCCGCGAGGACGGGGACGCAGCGTTCGGCGAAGTCCTCGTAGTCGGCCGCGGTGTTGTAGGCGTGGGTGGAGAGCCGGAAGTAGCCGGTGCCGCCGAAGCTGGTGAAGGCGGCCTCGACGCCGAGTTCGGCGGCGACCCGGTCGCGCAGGGCGTCGGCCTCCAGGCGGGTGCCGGCCAGGCCGTCGGGGAGGCGGACCAGCCGCAGGGCGTTCACCGGCATGCCGACCTCGGCGGCGGCGCTCTCGCCGGTCAGCTCGGCGAAGGCCCGGCCGATGAGGTGCTCGGCGTGGTCGGCCAGGTCGGAGAGGTAGGTGCGGACGGTGGCCCAGCCCCAGGTCCGTTCGACGAAGTCCAGGGCGGCCGGGGCGGCCAGGTAGCTGGTGGCGTCCAGCGTCCCCTGGGTGTCGAAGCGTTCGGGGAAGGGCTCCTGCGCGCCCCAGGAGTCGACCAACGGGTAGAGCTCGTCCCGGAGTTCACTGCGGACCACCAGGGCCGAGGCCCCGCGCGGGGCGCACCCGAACTTGTGCAGGTTGCCCACCCAGGCGTCGAACTCCAGCCCGGCCAGCGGGTCCTCGATCAGACCCGGCACGTGCGCCCCGTCGACGAGCAGCGGGATGCCCGCCGCCCGGGCGGCCGTGCCGATCAGGTCCACCGGCAGGCGCCGGGCGGTGGCGGAGGTGATGTGGTCGAGGACGAGGAGCGCGGTGCGGTCGGTGACCGCGTCGAGCACGGCGGCGGCGGCCTCTTCGGCGGTGGCCTCCAGCGGGACGTGCGCCGTGCGCACCCGCCCGCCCCAGCGGCGGGCCAGGCGCTCGGCACCCATGGTCACCGCCCCGTACCCGTGGTCGGTGACCAGCACCTCGCCGCCCGCCCGGTGCGGGAGGCTGCCGTAGACGACGCTGGCCCCGGCGCTCGCGTTCGGCACCAGGGCCAGGTCGCGCGCCGGGACCCGCAGGAAGCCGGCGACCTCCGCACGGGCCGCCGCGACCCGCCCCGGCAGCGCGGGGAACCACACCACCGGGGCCCGCTCCATCTCCTCGCGCAGCCGCTGCTGCTCCTGCTGCGCGGCGAGCGGGACGGCGCCGAAGGAGCCGTGGTTGAGGTGACGGAGCGTCGGGTCCAGGGTCCAGGCGTGGGCGGCGGGGCGGCCGTCGGGCAGCAGCAGGGGCTTGGGTGCTTCGGTGGTCATGTCGTGCTCGGTTCCTCTGCTGTCGTCGCCGGCGGCCCTCCCGCCGCCCCGGGCCATCCTGTCAGGCCGACACCTCCAGGGAGTAGAGGGAGTAGCCGTAGGTGGTGCCGCGGGTGATGCCCTGGAGACGCAGGTAGCGGGCGGCGGTGGGGGTGAAGGTGAGGGTGTCGGTGCCGGCGGTGGTGCGGCCGCGGCGTTGGGCGACGGTCGTCCAGGTGGTGCCGTCGGTGGAGGTCTGGAGGTCGTAGTCCTTGCCGTAGGCGGCCTCCCAGGCGAGCCGGACGGAGCCGATCCGCTGGGGCGAGCCGAGGTCGACCTGGATCCACTGGCTGTCGCTGTACTGGCTGGCCCAGCGGGTGGTGGCGTTGCCGTCGACGGCATAGGAGGCCGGGAAGGCGGTGGTCTCCGTCGAGGACGCGGTGACGGGCCGTTGGAAGGCCAGGTCGCCCGGGGTGCCGGTGGGCCTGGTGACGGTGTCGGGGAGGTAGGCGGTGCCGGGGCCCTGGCCGACGGTGGCGACCTTGGTGAGGAAGGCGGTGTAGTCGCTGCCCCCGGCAGCGGGGGACCACATCTTCTGGGCGAGGGCGGCGAAGCTCTTCTCGATCAGGGTGTGGGTCTGGAGTTCGGTGTAGCTCAGCCGGACCTTGTCGTTCCAGACGGCGGGCATGGCGCCGAGCAGGTTCGGGTCCTGGGCCGGCAGGTCCTGGCCGCCGCCGAAGACGTTCGGGGCCCAACTGCTGAAGATGGACTGCCCGTCGAGGCCCTGCGGGTGGTAGTAGTCGGCGAACGGCACGACGTAGAGCAGGCCGTCGTTGGAGTTGATGACCTTGTAGCCGTCGGCGATGGCCGCCTTGGGGCCGTACCAGCCGTTGTTCCAGCTGTTGACGGCCATGCCCTTGTCGTAGCCGGCTCCGCTGCCGCCCATCACGGTGAAGCTGCCCCAGGCGTTGACCTGCTTGCCGAGCGAACGGACGTACGGGGCGATGGCGTTGACGTAGGTCTTGTACTGGGCCGTCAGCTCGCGCGGGTACTCGTCGATGCCGATGTGGACGGCGGGGCCGCGGAACCACGGGGCGAACTCGGCGTAGACGCTCTTCATGAAGTCGGTGGTGGCGGGCTTGGACAGGTCGAGGTGGTCGGAGTTGCCGCCGTTGAGGCCGAGGCCCGGCCGGAACTTGATGAAGGCGCGGGCGTGGGCCGGGGCGTCGATCTCGGGGACCAGGGTGACGGCGTTGGCGGCAGCGGTGGACTCGAAGCCGTCCCAGTCCTGGCGGGTGTAGCCCTGGGCGTCGGCCAGGCCGGCGAAGGCGGGGTTGGTGCTCTTGAGGCGGAAGGCCGAGATGGCCTGGGACCAGTCGCCGTTCGGCGGGCTGATCTCGTTGTCGTTGAGGTGCAGCTGAAGGGTGTTGAGCTTCAGCCAGCCCATCCAGTGCAGGTAGGAGTTGATGAACTCCGGGGTGTAGTACCGGCGTCCGACGTCCAGCATGAAGCCGCGCACCGCGTAGTCGGGGTAGTCGACGGCGGTGCCGACCGGCAGGCTGGCCTTGTCGGCGGAGCCGAGGATCGCCTGCAACAGGGTCCGGGTCCCGTAGTAGAGGCCCTTGTCACCGCCGCCGACGATGCTCACGGCGGCACCGGCGCTCAACCGGTAGGCCTCCGGGCGCAGTTCGGCTTTGGCCGTGCCGAAGTCGGCCGCCGGGTCGACGGACAGGGCGATGTCCCCGGCGGCCGGGGTGCCGGTCGCCACGGCGGGCCGGAGGCCGGTCAACTCCGCCGACTCGGCCGAGAGTTGTGCGGCGAGCGACTGGACGGCGGGGGAGGCCCCGGCGGGGACCACGATCCGGGTGGCGGCGGTGAGGGTGGTCCGGCCGGTGCCGCCGGTCCACTGCTGGAGGGCGGGGACCACGCCGGGTGCGGGGTTGACGGGTTCGGCCGCCGCCGACACGGCGACGGGGGAGAGGGCGGTGGTGAGCAGGGCGGCGGCGAGGGCGCGGCCCAGGATGGTGCTCGGCTTCATTCCGAACTCCCTGGGGGAAGAGGGGGAAGGAGCGTGCGGGCCGGCCGGACGGCCGCACCCGGGGAAGGGGTGCGGCCGCCCGGCCGGTGTCGGTGCGTCGGGTTCAGTGCGGCGTCACGGGGTGGGGGTCCACCGCTGGGCCGCGCTCCCGTCGCAGGTGGCGAGTTGGAGCTTGGTGCCGTTGGCGGTGGCCGCCCCGGCGGTGGTCAGGCAGCGGGTGCCGTTGGTGACGGTGTTCCCGCTGCCGGGCTTCCACTGCTGGGCGGCCGCGCCGGTGGCGCAGGTCTGGACGGCGACGGTGGTCGAACCGCCGTCCAGGCAGACGCCGTTGAGGCCGGTGAGGGTGCCGTTCGGCTGGAAGGTCCAGCGCTGGTTGGGGCCGCCGTGGCAGCTGTAGAGGGTCGGCTGGGTGCCGGGGGTGGTGGCACTGCCCGGCAGGTCCACGCAGGTGGAGGACGCGCCGTTGACCAGTTCGACGTTGCTGGGCAGCGGCGTGGCCTTCCCCGTGGCGGTGATCTCCGCCGCGCTGGTCCACGGCCCGCGGCCGCCGGCCTCGGTCAGCGCCCGCAGCCGCAGGTACCGGCCGGTGACCGGGGCGAAGGTGACGGCCTTCGCGGCGGCGGTGTCGGCGAAGGTGCCGGTGGCGACCGCCGTGCCCCAACTGGTCGGGGAGTCCGAGACGTAGAGCTCGTAGTTCCCGATCCGGCCGTTGACGCCGCCGTCCTGCCGGGGCAGGTAGGTGACGCTGTCGACGTCGTACCGCGCGCCGAGGTCGATCCTGATCTCGTGCGGCAGCGGGTCGGCGGTGCCGGACCACTTGGTGTGCCAGATGGTGCCGGTGTTGCCGTCGAAGGCGTTGGTGGCCGCGCCGTTCTCGCCCGAGGTCTCCTGGCTGTCGGCGCCGACCAGGGTCCACCCCGCCTGGGAGATCGGGGCGGAGCTGGACGGGATGGCCGAACCGGGCGTCACGGCAAGGCCGTTGGCGGTCACGGTGAAGGCACCGGACTTGCTGCCGGTCTTCACCCAGAGCACGCCGGAGCGGTCGGTGGCGTCGAAGTACCAGCCGCTGGCGGCGGCGTCGTAGGCGCTCTTCGAGGCCTGGGCGGTCAGCGCGGTGCCGTCGACCGAGACGCTGCTCGGCGCCGCGGCGGCGTGCAGCGAGAACTGGTAGCCGCGGGAGGCCGGCTTGCCGGTGTAACTCCCGTTGCTGGCACCCACGTTGACGGTGACGTTGCCGGTGCCCGAGGCGGGCGCGGTGACGGTGACCGCCTGGGTGGCCGAGGCGCCGCTCTGGTAGGCCCGGGTGATGCCGTCGTCCTCGTAGAGGGTGAAGGCGGAGTTGCCGCGCGGGTAGACGTCGTAGGTCAGGGTGTCGACCGGCTTCTCCCCGGTGTAGTTCATCTTCGGCCACATCGGCACGATGCCACCGCCCTTGACGAACAGCGGCAGGGTGTCCAGCGGGGCGGAGTACCCGTTCAGCCAGCCCGGGCCGTTGTAGGCCTTGCCGGTCCAGTAGTCGGTCCAGGTGCCGGCCGGGAGGTAGATCCCGTCCCGGGTGGCGGTGTCGGTGACCACGGGGGCGACCAGGAAGGAGTCACCGGCCATGAACTGACCGCTGGTCAGGTTGCCGCGGGCGACCGGGTCGTTCGGGTACTCCAGCACCATGGCGCGGGTGGAGGGCACGCCGGTCTGCGAGGCGGTCTGGCTCGCGGTGTAGAGGTACGGCATCAGCTGCATCTTCAGCTGCAGGTACTTGCGGTTGATCGACAGGTACGGCTCGGCGAAGCGCCACGGCTGCTTGTCCGAGTACCCGGCGGTCGGGTTGACCGGGCCCCAGCCGGACATGGTCATGAACGCCGGGGTGAAGGCCTTCCACTGCAGGTCGCGGACGTAGGTCTTCGGGCTGCCGCCGAAGATGCCGTCGATGTCGCCGGAGGCGTAGTTGAGGCCGGACAGGCCCGCGCCGGTGATGGCCGGGACGTGCCAGCGCATGGCGTCCCAGGTGCCCGAGGTGTCGCCGGTCCAGACGACCGCGTTGCGCTGGGTGCCGGCCCAGCCGTCCACGGTCCAGACGTAGCGACGGGCGTCCGAGTTGTTCTCGATGCCGTTGACGGCCTGCTTGACACCGTCGAAGGCGTACTTGTAGCCGCCGCCGATCCAGGCCACGTCGGTCTTGACGCCCCGGCTGCCGGCCACGCCGACCTCGTTGTCGATGCCGGACAGGCCGGTGGAGGTCCACAGACCGGTCTGGAAGCCCTTGGCCTTCAGGCCGTCGACGGTGTTCTTCAGGTCCGTGTAGCCGCACCCGTAGCCGTCGTTGGGCAGGAACCAGCCCGAGGGCATGTCGGCGTTGCGGGCGTCGGTCGCGTAGCCCACCACGTCGGGGGTGGTCTGGTGGCGGGCCCGGTTGTGGTCGCCCTGGTAGTCCGGGTTGGAGGCGTTGAAGCAGTCGGCGTTGCCGAGTTCGAAGCCCCACATCGGCGCCAGGAACGGCTTGCCGGACAGGTCGGTGTAGTTGTTGAGCACGCCCTTCAGCGAGTCGCCGACCACGTACCAGGCGTCGAAGCGCTTCTCGTCGTGGGTGAACGAACCCGGCGCGGTGAAGGCGTAGTTGCCGGGCGCCCAGGTGTTGCGCATGACGCCGTAGCCGTTGGTCGACATGTAGAACGGCGCCGGGCTGGCGTTGTCGTTCTCGCGCCACTTGTTGTTGACCGAGATCGGCACGGTCTTGCCGCGCAGCGCCCACTCGCCGAGGCGCAGACCGGTGCCGTAGAACTGCTCGTCGGCGCCCTGGGCGAGGTACTGGGTGGTCTGGGTGCCGGTCCAGCTGGTGGGCTGGGACTCCTGCCAGACCAGGGTGGTGTTGTCCGCCCGGTAGAGGGCGAACTGCATCGGGGACTTGTTGACCCGGATGGTCATGGAGGCGGTGGAGATCCGGAAGTAGCTCCCGGCGTCGGTCCAACTGCTGGTCACCGGGCCGAAGTCGGTCTTCACGGCCAGGTCGGTGCCGGCCGGGTCCTCGGTGAAGGCACCGTTGGGGGAGAGCCAGATCCGGAAGATGTCGGCGCGGGCGATCACCACCCGGGCCTTGGCGCCGGTCGACGAACTGACGGTGTAGGTGTTCCCGGACTGGGTGACTCCGGTGGCGTTTCCGGCGGTCACGGCCGCCGCCGAGGAGACCGGCCCGGCCACCGAGAGCACGGCTCCCAGCATCGCGGCGGCCAACCCGGCGGCCAACGGCCGCTTCCTGCCCCATCGTTCCAACCAGCGTGCTGTGCTCAGGCGCATGCGACGTCCTTCACGGGGGGATGGGCGCAGCCCGGATCGCGGGCTGCGCACGGCATGACATCATTCGCCAAAAGTGCAGTCAAGAGTGCGAACGTGCTTAGAGGTGCACAGTTTCAATCACTATTGCGCAGAACCGCCACTACCAGCCGAGCGGGGCGAGGCCGGCGGCGCTGGTCCACGGGCCGCGGTTGCCGGCCTCGGTCAGGGCCCGGAGGCGCAGGTAGCGGGCGGTGGTGGGCCAGCAGCGGATGGTCTTGGCGGCGGCGGTGTCGGCCAGGGTCCCGCTCGCGACGGGGGTGCCCCAGGTGGTGCCGTCGGTGCTCAACTGCAGCTCGTACGAGCCGATCCGGCCGTTGGCGCCGCCGTCCTGCCGGGGCAGGTAGAGCAGGCCGGTGACGGTGCGGCTGGTGCCGAGGTCGAGCTGGATCTCGTGCGGCAGCGGGTCCGTGGTGCCGGACCAGCGGGTGTGCCAGAGGGTGGCGGGGTTGCCGTCCACGGCGTTGACCGCGGCGCCGTTCTCGCCGGTGAGCTCCTGGCTGTCGAAGTACTTGACGGTGCAAGGGAGTTGGGCGGAGCCCATGGTGGGGTCGCTGATGCTCTCGGCGCCGTTCTCCAGGTGGCCGGCGAAGCGCCGGAGGAATCCGTCGGTGGTGGACGCGGTCACCGTCAGGTCGTACCAGCCGGCCAGGGTGCCGCCGGCCGAGAAGTAGTCCTCGGTGCTCGCGCCCGCCGCGAGTTGGTACGTCCACGGGCCGCCGCCGCGGTTGCCGGTGCGGACGGTGAGGGTGCAGGCGGCGGAACCGGAGTTGGCCATCCGCAGCCAGACCAGGCCGGCGGCCGGGTCGTGCCGCAGGGTGACCTCGGGGTTGGCGTTGCCGGAGGTGGTGGCGGTCACCCGGTTGCCCGCGAAGCGGCGGACGTAGCCGTTGGGGCCGGTGACGGTGAGGTCGTAGGCGCCGGTGGGGGTGCCCGCCTGCCAGGTGTCGCTGAGCGACTTGCCCGCCTCGACCGTGTAGCGCCACGGGCCGTCGGTCCGGAAGGCGCCTGCGTGCACGTAGAAGTGGGCGCCGGCCGTGCCGTTGTTGGTGAAGGTGATCCCGAGCGAGGCGGCGGTGGCGCTCGCCGAGACGGTGAGGTCGTACGGCAGCGGCCGGGCGGTGCGCACGCCCGGCTCCTGACCCGGCATCACCTGGGTGCCGGGCGGGGCGGGGTTGGTGGAGCGCGGGCCGCCGGTGGGCACCGGGGTGGGCAGGTTCGGGTAGCTCGCGGTGGCCTGGGTGGTGTCCAGGGCCGAGGTGAGGTCCCCGCAGACGGCCCGGCGCCAGGGCGAGATGTTCGGCTCGGCGATGCCGGTCCACCTCTCCAGGAACCGCAGGACCGAGGTGTGGTCGAAGACCTCGGAGCAGACCTTGCCGCCCCGGCTCCACGGGGAGACCACCAGCAGCGGGACGCGGACGCCGAGGCCGATCACCTCGCTCCCGTAGAGCTCGTCGCCGAGCGCGGCGGTGGACAGCCCGTCGTTGGCCGAGACCGGCGGGGCGGGCGGCGGCACGTGGTCGAAGTAGCCGTCGTTCTCGTCGTAGTTGAGCAGGAACAGGGTCTTGTTCCACACCGTCGGCTCGGAGGCGATGGCGTCCAGGATCTGCTTCACCAGCTCGGCCCCGGTGTTCGGGCCCCAGTCCGGGTGCTCGGACTGGTTCTCCGGGGCGACGATCCAGGACACCGCCGGGAGCTTCCCGGCCGCGACGTCGGCGCGGAAGGCGGCGGCCAGCTGACCGGGCCTCAGGCGGGCCAGGCCCCGGTCGTACAGGCTGCGCTCGGCCGCGGTGAGGGTGGTCAGGCCCTGGTCGAGCTGGGCCAGCAGCTGGCTCTGCCGGGCCGGGGCGGCGGCCTGGAGCGCGTAGTGGAAGTACTCCACGTTGGGGAAGGGCTTGCCGGCGTCGTCGCGGGCGAAGGCGACGGCCTTGCGGCCGACGCTCAGGAAGCTGGTGAAGTAGTCGAGGCTGTTGTCGCCGTAGTTGTCCCACTCCTGGTAGGTCTTCCAGCTGCGGCCGGCCGCCTCCAGGCGCTCGGCGTAGCTGGTCCAGGTGTAGCCGGTGTGGCCGGGGTTCTGCCAGGCCGCGTTGCCGATCGCGCGCGTGGTGGTGCTGCCGGGCTCGTAGCCGAGCTTGCCGGACCACATGAAGAGCCGGTTGGGGTTGGTGGGGCCGAGCTCCGAGCAGTGGTAGGCGTCGCAGATCGTGAAGGCGTCGGCGAGCGCGTGGTAGAAGGGCAGCGCGGCCCGGTCGAAGTGGGCCATGGTCTGGGTGCCCTTCTTCGCCACCCACTGGTCGCTGCGGCCGTTGTTCCACGCGGCGTGGCCCGAGGTCCAGTCGTGGGCGGTGCCGGAGAGGAACTGGTCGCCGACCCGGAACGGCAGGACCGATCCGGCGCCGTTCGGCTGCTTGAAGACCGGGTTCCCGTTCGGCAGCGTGACGGCCGCCGGGTCGTTGAAGCCCCGGACCCCGCGCAGGGTGCCGTAGTAGTGGTCGAACGAACGGTTCTCCTGCATCAGGATCACGACGTGCTCGATGGCTCCGAGCCCGCCGGTGGGGGCCTCCAGGGCGAGCGCGTTGCGCACGCTCACCGGGAGCAGGGCGAATCCGGACGCCAGCGCGCCCGCCCGGAGCAGATCACGACGCTTCATGGTGACTCCTCGTCACTGCGTGGTGTGGGGGTGATCAAAACTGCGCGATACGTGGCAATCAAGCGCAGTTTTGCGCAAACCGTGGCAGTGCGGCCGTGTTCAGTCAAGAGGTAGGGCCTCCGTGACGGGATCGCGATCTGCCAAGCCATGGGCATGTGTGCGCGAAACTGCTTAAATGAGCCCCACCGTAATCACGTTCATGCAAATGATCATGATCGGTTGCCCGTACGCCCACGAAAGGCCCGCCATGCCGCTCGCCGCCTCCGGCGAACTCGTCGCCGAAGCCGCCGCCCACCGCAGCGCCGTCGCGGCGTTCAACGTCATCACCCTCGAACACCTCCAGGGCGTGATCGCCGCCGCCGAGACGGTCGGCGCCCCGGTGATCCTCCAGGTCAGCGAGAACGCCGTGAAGTACCACGGCGGACAGCTGCACCCGCTGGCGGCGGCCGCCGTCAGCGCCGCCCGCCGCAGCTCCGTCCCGGTCGCCCTGCACCTGGACCACGTCAAGGACCGGGCCCTGCTCCTGCAGGCCGCCGACTGCGGCTTCGGCTCCGTCATGTACGACGCCGCGCACCTGTCCTACGAGCGCAACGTCGAGGCCACCCGGGAGGCCGCCGACTGGGCGCACGCCAACGGCCTCTGGCTGGAGGCCGAGCTCGGCGAGGTCGGCGGCAAGGACGGCCACGGCCCGCTCGACGCCCACGCCCCCGGTGCCCGCACCGACCCCGCCGAGGCCCGGCGCTACGTCGAGGAGACCGGCGTCGACGCCCTCGCCGTCGCCATCGGCAGCTCGCACGCCATGACCTCGCGCGACGCCCTGATCGACCATCAACTGCTGCACCGGATACGCCTGTCGCTGGACGTCCCGCTGGTCCTGCACGGCTCCTCCGGCGTCAGCGACGTGGAGATCCGGCGCGCCGTCCGGGGCGGCATCAGCAAGGTCAACATCGGCACCGCGCTCAACATCGCGATGACCGGCGCGGTGCGTGCCGCACTCGACGCCGCCCCGCAGGCCGTCGACCCGCGCGGCTACCTGGCGGCCGGCCGGCGCGCCGTCACCGAGGTGGTCACCGCGCTGCTGACCACCGTCACCACCGCCCCCGAGGGCGAGGCCGTCCCGCTGTGAACGGCAGACTCCTGACCCTGCTGGCCTGCGGCACCGTCGGCGCGCTCGCCCTGAGCGCCTGCGGCAGCGGAGGCGCCACCACCCCGGGCGGGACGGTCACCCTCGAACTGGTCGCCGCCGACTACGGCGACAAGGCGGCCAACAGCTCCGAGGTCTACTGGGGCGACCTCGCCCGGCGCTTCGAGGCCGACCACCCGAAGATCAAGGTCCACGTCCAGGTGGTCAGCTGGAACGACATCGACGAGCGGGTCAAGACCATGATCCGCGACGGGGAGCAGCCCGACGTCGTGCAGACCGGGGGCTACGCCGACAAGGTCGCCGACAAGCTGCTCTACCGGGCCGACGAGGTGCTCTCCGGCAGCACGCTCGGCAAGATCCTCCCCACCTTCGCCAAGGCCGGCGAGGTCGACGGCGTCCAGTACGGCATCCCGTTCGTCTCCTCGGCCCGCGCCTTCTTCTACAACAAGGCGCTCCTCGCCAAGGCCGGCGTCACCGAGGTCCCCAGGAGCTGGGAGGACGTCAGGAAGGCCGCCGAGCAGATCAAGGCGAAGGTCCCGGGCGTCGTCCCCTACGCCCTCCCGCTCGGCCCCGAGGAGGCCCAGGCCGAGAGCACCCTCTGGGAGCTCGGCAACGGCGGCGGCATCGCCGACGCCGGCGGCTACACGCTCGACAGCCAGGCCAACATCGAGACCTTCGGCTGGCTCAAGTCCAACCTGGTGGCACCCAGGCTGACCTACGCCAAGCCCGCCGCCACCGACCGCAAGACCGCCTTCGCGGACTTCGCGGCCGGCCGGACCGCGATGCTCAACGGCCACCCCTCGCTGATCCAGCAGGCCCGCGACGGCAAGGTCGACTACGGCGTCGCCCCGATCCCCGGGCGCTCCGGCGCGCTCAAGTCCACGCTGGGCGTGGCCGACTGGACGATGGCGTTCAGGAAGAACGGCCACCGGGAGCAGATCAAGCAGTTCCTCGACTTCGTGTACGCCACCGAGAACACCCTGGCGTTCGACGAGCTCTACAACCTGATGCCGGTCACCCAGGACACCCTCGACGCGATGACCACCAGCGGCACCCACAAGGACCTTGAGCCCTTCTTCGCCCTGCTCCCGCAGGCCGCCTTCTACCCCCTGGGCGACACCGGCTGGGACGGCGTCTCGGCCGACATCAAGAAGAACGTCGGCGCCGCCCTGGACGAGCCGGCCAAGGTCCTCGGCGCGCTCCAGGCCAGGACGAAGGCCGCCGCGCCCGCCAAGTAAAGCGACCGGGCCCGGCCCGGCTCGGGGGAGCGGGCCGGGCCCGGTGGTGACGGGACGCGGGACGAGGCGGGGGTCAGACCGGCTGACGGACCGCCGCGAGGGCGTCCTTCACCTGCTGCGCCACGCGGGCGGCATCCTCGGGGATGTGCACCACGTCGGTGTCGTTCATGTCGATCACCAGCACCTCGCTCGCCGAGTAGTGCTTGTTGACCCAATCGTCGTACCCGGACCAGAGCGTCCGGTAGTACTCCACCAGGCCCTCGTCCTGCTCGAAGTCCCGCCCGCGCAGCCCGATCCGGTGCAGCACCGTCTCGAAGTCCGCCTTCAGGTAGACCATCAGGTCCGGCGCCTTGCGGTACGGAAGGCCGTCGATCTCACGCATCATCTCGGCGAGCAGGCCCTCGTAGACCTGCATCTCCAGCGAGCTGATCCGGCCCAGGTCGTGGTTGACCTTGGCGAAGTACCAGTCCTCGTAGATCGAGCGGTCCAGGACGTTGTCGCCCTGCTTGTACGCCTCCTTGATCGCGGCGAAGCGCGTCTGCAGGAAGTACAGCTGCAGCAGGAAGGGGTACCGGTTGGCCTGGATCTCCTCGGGGCTCGCCGTGTAGAAGAGCGGCAGGATCGGGTTCTCGTCCACGCTCTCGTAGAAGACCTCGCTGCCGAGCTCCTTGGCGAGCAGCTCGGCGACGCTGGTCTTGCCGATGCCGATCATGCCTCCGACGCAGATCACTGGCATTCCTCACTTCTCCCTGGGGGGTCTGTCCGTGGGTGGACCGGGCGAGCGCCCCAACCAGGGCAAGCGAGAATCATACGTGTCCGTGCGGAGCGCTCAGAGCCAGGGGACCTGCTCCGCCGAGTACCGGTAGGCGCGGAACACCGCGTTCTGCGCACCCCGGGAGGACTCCAGCCCGACGCCCCGTCCGAAGGCCCCGAACTCGGGCACCACGAACTCCCAGACCACGTCGCCGTCCGGGGTCACCTCGAAGAGCCGGCCGAAGGAGCCCTCGGCCACGAAGGTGTTGCCGTTGGGCAGCCGCTGGGCGCTGGACATGTAGGGGCTGTAGAAGTTCTGCGGCGGGTTGTCCTCGTAGCTCCAGACCGTCCGGCCGTCGGCGGGGTCGACCTCCACCACCCGGGAGTACGGCACCGAGGTGGTGTCGCGGTAGGTGCCGTTGTCGAATACCAGCACGTTGCCGTTGGCCAGCTCGTGCGGGTAGTGCTGCTGGGCCAGCACCTCCGGGCCGATCCGCCAGCGCACCGAGCCGTCCGCGCGGTCCACCGCGACGGCGGTGGAGGCGCTGCGGAAGCCCACCACCACGCCGCCGTCCCGGAGTTCGTTGACGGTGTTGGCCATCGGCCAGTGCTCGCGGGCGAAGTGCGGGTTGAGCGGCGTGAGTTCGGGGTCCAGGTGCTCGATCGCGGCCCACCGCCAGAGCACCTCGCCGTCCCAGGTCAGCTCGTACACCACGTCGCCGTAGATCACCCCGCCCGGCGCCTCCGAGCCGGGGATGCCGCCGCGGATGCGGGCCGCGTCGGAAGTGGACAGCGGCTCGACGCCGAGCACCAGAAGGTTGCCGTTGCGCAGCACCGAGGCGTCGTGGTGGTGGAAGGGGTGGCGGACCTCGCGCAGCACGGTGCCGTCGGGGGCGACCTCCTGGAGGATGCCGCCGTGGTAGACGTCCCAGATCGGGAAGAGGCTGGGGCCCTCGGTGTCCTTGCCCTGGTAGAAGAGGTTCCCGTTGGGGAGCAACTGGCCGTGGCGGCCGGGCGGGTGGGCCAGCGTCCAGGTGTGGACGGCCTCGCCGTGGATGTCGAGGAGCTTCACCTCGCCGGGGCCGGCGATCGGGGTGTAGAGGGTGTAGCCGCCCCAGCTGCGCTCGGGGTCGTGGGCGCGCAGGCCGAGGCCGCGGCGGCGGAGGGTGTTCTGGTCGACGGTCATGTTCCTTCTCCTGGACGGGAGTTCGACGGTGTTCAGCGGACGGTGACGGCGGCCGGGTCGGCCGCGGCGAGCGGGGCGGTGTGCAGCCGGGCCAGCAGCGCGGCGCGGTCGGCGGAGCCGGGCAGGCCCTGGGCGGCCTTGGCCCAGGCGGCCTCGTCCTGGAGCTGCTGGAGCAGCTCGGCGGAGAGGGTCGGCCGGTACTCGTAGGCGGGCTGGAAGGCCTCCACGTACCCGCTCCGCAGGGTGCCGTTGGACTGGGCCAGCACGGCGCGGCGGGCACCGGCCGGGTCGGCGGTGAGTTCGCCCTGGGCCTTCAGCAGGGTGCGCAGGACGGCGGTGGTGCGGGCGTCGTCGGTGGCGGCGGGGCCGGCCACCAGCAGGGTGCGGGCGGTGTAGCCGGTGAAGCGCAGCTCGGCGTAGCGCTCGCCGAGGGCGGTGCGGACGGCGCCGTAGGAGCTGGGGAAGGTCAGCCCGGCGTCCACGTCGCCCCGGGCCAGGGCGGCGGGCAGCTGGTTGGGCGCGAGGTTGACCACCTGGACGTCGGCCGGGGTCAGGCCGGCGGAGGCGAGCATCCGGGAGAGCGCGTACTCGACGTTGGTGCCCTGCGGCAGTCCGATCTTGCGGCCCTTGAGCCGGTCGAAGCCGGTGATGCCGTGGTCGGTGCGGGTGAGCAGCCGCCAGTCGGCGAAGCGCGACAGGTCGGCGACCACGCGCAGGTCGCGCCCGGAGAGCGCGGCGGTGACGGCGGGCAGGTCGCCGACCACGCCGAGCTGGGCCTGGCCGCCGAGGACGGCGTTGAGCGCGTCGCGGCCGGTGGGGAAGGACTGGAGGGTGGCCCGGACGCCCTCGGCCGGCCAGAGCTCGCGGTCCTGCGCCAGGTAGACCGGGGCGCCGCCCAGGTAGTCGCTGCCGGCGATGGTGACGGCGGGGGTGGCGGTCGGCTGCTCCGTCCCCGCGCACGCGGTGGCGGTGAACAGGACGGTGAGCAGGGCGGCGGCGAGCGTACGGGGTCTGCGGAGCACGGTGGACTTCCTTACGGGGGAGGGGGGTTCAGGCTTCGTGGCCATGGCCGAGCTGCCGCGAGATCAGCTCGCGCAGCCCCGGAGCGGACGGGTCGGTGTGGTCGGCGACCACCCGGCCGGGCCGGCCGCCCAGCACCACGACCCGCTCGGCGAGGGCCAGCGCCTCGTCGATGTCGTGGGTGACGAACAGGACCGTCAGGCCGGTGCGGTGCCAGAGCCGGATGAGCAGCTCCTGCATCCGGGCCCGGGTCAGCGCGTCGAGCGCGCCGAACGGCTCGTCCAGCAGCAGGACTTGGGGTTCGGCGGCGATCGCCCGGGCCAGCGCGACGCGCTGCTGCATCCCGCCGGAGAGCTGGGCGGGGTACTTCTCCGCACCGTCGGCCAGCTCGACCTCGGCCAGGGCTTCGAGGGCGCGGCGCCTGCGTTCGGCGCGCGGCAGGCCGAGCCGCTTGAGGGCGAACTCGACGTTGCCCCGGGCGGTGAGCCAGGGGAAGAGCGCGTAGTGCTGGAAGACCACGCCGCGGTCCGCGCCGGGGGCGGTGACCGGCTCGCCGCCCACCAGCACCCGGCCGGCGGTGGGGCGGACGAAGCCCGCGACGGCGTTCAGCACGGTCGACTTTCCGCAGCCGCTCGGGCCGAGCAGGGCGGTGAACGAGCCTGCGGGGAGGGTGAGTTCGGTCGCGTCGAGGACGGTCGTGGGGCGGCGGCGGGATCCGTATCCGACGGTCAGCGCGTCGAGGCGGATGGACTGGCTCATGCCGCGCTCCAGTGCACGACGCGGCGGCCCAGCGCGGCCAGCAGCAGGTCGACGGTGACGCCGAGCAGGCCCAGCACCAGCAGCCCGGCGAACATCCGGTCGGTGCGCAGGAACTGCCCGTCGACCTGCAACCGGTACGCCAACCCCGCCTGGGCGCCGCCCAGTTCGGCGGCCACCAGGGCGAGCAGGGCGACCGAGGCGCCGTAGCGCAGGGCGGCCAGCAGGGCCGGGGCGGCGGCCGGGAGCAGCACCTCGGCGAAGCGGCGGTGCAGCGGCGCGCCGAGCGAACGGGCCGCGCGCAGGTGGGCGGCGGGCACCCGGGAGACGCCGTCGTGGACGTAGAGCCAGACGGCCAGCAGGACGGCGTAGGCGATCAGCAGGCGCTTGGCCGTCTCGCCGATGCCGAACCAGGCGGTGGCCAGCGGCACCAGCGCGATCGCCGGGATCGGGCGCAGGAAGGAGACCAGCGGCGTCACGGCGGCGGACAGCCGGGGCAGGTAGCCGGTGGCGAAGCCGAGCGCGCAGCCCGCTGCCGCGCCGAGGGCGAAGCCCTGTCCGGCCCGGCCGAGGCTGGCGGCGAGGTCGCTCCACAGCGTGCCGGTGCGGGCGCTCTCCTCAAGCGCCCGCCAGGTGGCGGCGGGGGTCGGCAGCAGGCCGGGCGCCAGGGCGCCGGAGCCGGCCAGGGCGGTCCAGCCGGCCAGCACGGCGAGCGCGGCCAGCAGGGGCGGCGCGAGCCGGGCGAGCGGCGGTGATGCGGTGGGGTGCACGCGGACGTCTCCTCGGGGAGCCACGGCGTCGTCCGCCGGGGCCGATATAAGTGAGGTCAATAATTGACGTCACTTATCAACGCCGTGTTGCGGCCGTGCGAAACCTCTCCGGGCCGACGGACCGTCAGGAACCGATGGGGTACGTTCACCAGCGTGTCCCGACCCGAACCCGCACCCGAGGCGCTCGCCGTCGGCCGGCTGGTCCGCAGCCGCCGCAAGGAGAGCGGCGTCTCCATGGCCGTGCTCGCCGCCCGCTCCGGACTCTCCCAGCCCTTCCTGAGCCAACTCGAGCGCGGCCTCACCACCCCGAGCCTCACCTCGATCTACCGCATCGCCGAGGCCCTGGACGTCCCCCCGGGCGCCTTCCTCCGCCCGCCGGAGCGCCCCGGCACCGTCAGCCACGAGAGCGACCCCCAGGTCATCCGCGTCAGCGAGGCCGCCGGCCAGATCGCCCGCGTCCTCATCCCCGGCGGCAGCAGCACCCTGATGGAGGCCTACGAGCACCACTTCGAACCCGGTCTCGGCGAACGCGGCTGGTTCGAACACCCCGGCGAGGACTTCCTCTACGTCCTGGAGGGCGAGATCGTCCTCGAGGTCGAGGGCCAGCCACCCCTCACCCTCAAAGCCGGCCAGAGCGCCCACCACCGCGGCGACGTCCCCCACCGCTGCCGCCTCGCCACCCCGGCCCCCGCCCGCACCCTCCTGGTCATCGCCACTCCCTGAACCCCGGCCGTCCTGGCGGCGTCAGGTGGGCCGGCAGGGCGGAGCGGCGGCGTACGCGGCCATCAACGTGTCCACGCGCAGCACCAGTTCTCGGTCCGTCGAGCCCAGGACGCGGACGGAGACCTCGTCACCCCCGACGGCGTTGGCGAGGTGGACGTCCACCCGGTGACGCGTGCCGGCCAACGGGTAGGCGAACCAGCGATCGGGGAGGTCGTCGTCGGTGGACTCGAGGCCGACGGACACGGCCTGCCAGTCGGTGGCGTCGAAGTCGTGGCCCACGTACCGGGCCACCAGGCCCAGGAACGCCTGGAGATGGACGCGCCAGATCCAGCCCGCTGCCGTGGTGTGCTCCGTTTCCGCTGCCATCCGGTCAGGGTGCCATGCGTGCACACCGGCCCGCTTCGACATTCCTGGGCGTCAGGTCCGCAGGTAGGAGGCGCCGTTGAGGTCGAGGATGGTGCCGGAGGACCACTCGGCGGCGGGGGAGGCGAGCCAGGCGACGGCGGCGGCGATCTCCTCGGGGGTGGCGACGCGGCCGAAGGGGCTCTGGGTGCGGATTGCGGCGCCCTCGGGGCCGTCGAGGCGGGCGGCGACGCGTTCGGTGGCGAGGAAGCCCGGGGCGACGGAGGCGACGGCGATGCCGTGCGGGGCGAGGGCGACGGCCAGGGACTGGCCGAGGGCGTGGACGGCGGCCTTGGTGGCGCCGTAGGCGGGGTGGTCGGGCTCGCCGCGGAAGGCGCCGCGGGAGCCGATGTTGACGATCCGTCCGCCGCCGCCCTGGTCGATCATGTGCCGGGCGGCCAGGTGGCTGAGGTGGGCGGTGGCCAGCAGGTTGACCGAGACGTGCTGCTGCCAGGCGGCGACCCAGTCCTCGTACGGGGTGGTGGCGGGCGGGTGCGGGGTGTTCACCGCCGCGTTGTTGACCAGGACGTCGATCCCGCCGAGCGCCTCCGCTGCGGCCCTCACCACCGCGGCGGCCCCCGCCCCGGCCGGATCGGTCAGGTCGCCGCCGACCAGGACGTGCCCGGTGCCGTCGAGCGAGTCCAGGGTGGCCCGGGCCTCCTCCTCCCGGGAGCCGTAGTGGACGGCGACCCGGTCGCCGTTGGCGGCGAAGGCGCGGGCGACGGCGCGGCCGAGGCCGCGGGAGGCCCCGCTGATCAGGACGCGGCGGCTGGTGGCGGGAAAGGTCATGACGGTGCTCCTCCGAGGACGGCGGGGCGGCCGCCCCGGAGCTCCGGCACGGCCGCCTAGATCACCAGCAGTCTGCTACACGGCCGTCACGGACCTGACGGCCCGTCGGACACCCGTGGCCGGCAGGGCCGCCGGAGGCTCAGGGCCCGGTGGTGGACAGCAACTCCTCGTAGCGAAGGGCCTTGGCCTCGTCGCCGAGCTCGGCGGCGGCCCCACGGGCCATCACGAGGGCGGACGTACGGAGCTGCTCGGACGGCCGTTCCCGCAGGGAGAGGAAGGCTTCGGCATGATCGAGGGTCTCTCGGGGGCGGCCCGCCTTGTCGTACCCGATCGCCAGGTTGAAATGGAGCTCGGCCCGGCCCCTGCGCCACCCGTGCTGGTCGAGGATCTCCAGCGCACGCCCGGCCGACCGCCCCGCCTCGTCGTCCTCCCCGACGGCGAAGAGCACGACCGCGTGGATGCCGAGGCCCTGCACCAACCACTGGTCGTCACCGAGCTCGGCGAGCACGGCGACGGCCTCCTCCGCGAGCGGAAGCGCCTCCTCGTTGCGGCCGAGAGAGGTGAGGACGATCGCGGCGTTCGACTGGGCCAGTGCCTCGCCGGAGCGGTGCCCCAGACCGGCGCAGAGCTCGGCGTCCGCCAGATGCATGCCCAGCGCCTCTTCGTACCTGCCCTGGTGACGGATCGTCACCGCCAGGTCGTTGAGGACCATGCTCTCCTTGTACCCGTTGCCGAGCTGCCGGAAGATGTCCAGGGCCCTTCGTTGGTAGGGCTCGGCGGCCGCCCGGTCACCGACCTCCACCAGGGTGGTGGCCAGCGTGTTGAGCGCCTCGGCGGTGCCCGGTGTGTCCTGCACCTCCTCGCAGAACCGGAGGTCACGGCGGAAGTACTCGACGGCCGTCTCGAAGTCGCCCTGCGCCCTGTGCACGGTGCCCAGGTTGAAGAGCACCCTGCTGGCCAGGCGGTGGTCTCCGAGCTCCTGCGACAGTCGTAGGGACCGCTCCAGCAGGGGACGCGCCTGCGCCGGGGTCCCGAGGGACATGTACAGGAGGGCCACCAGGTTGTCCGAGGTGGCGAGCAGCAGGGCATTGCCCTCGGCCTCGGCGAGGGCGCTGACCTCTTGGGCGATCTCCATGCCCTCCCGGAACTGCCTGCGGGCCCGGGCCAGTTCGGCTCGCTGCAGCAGGAGAACGGCCTTGAAGTCCTGGTTCTCGACCTGCTCGGCGGCTTCGAGGCCGACCGTGATCGCCTCGTCCCACTCGCGCCAGCGGCCGGTCATCTCACCCACGTCCGCCAAGGCGCTCGCGAAGCTGACGACGCTGTCGGGTGCGGCCAGCCGCAGCAACTGCCGGAGGGCGGGGATCGCGCCGGAGAGGTCCGCCTCGGCCCAGCGGACGGCGTCCTCCGAGGAAGCGATCTCCGGTGCACCGCCCTCCTGGAGGGCCTGCGGCATCGGCATTCCGTTGAGGTGGCACAGCGTCCTTTCGGCCGCGTGGAAGTACCACTCGTGCATCCGCCGGGCGGCGGCGGTGACCGACTCGGCACCCTCCTCGGCGAGTTGCTCCTTCGAGTAGAGCCGGAGCAGGTCGTGCAGCCGGTAGCGTTCGTCGCCCGGGGCGGGCTCGATCAGGTTGGCCTCGGCCAGCCTGCGGAGCGCCTTGGCGGCCTCGCGGAGCCCGAAGCCGGTGAGGGCCGCGCAGACGCCGGGGCCGAAGTCCTCGCCCGGCACCTGGGACAGCCGTCGGAAGGTGCTCTTCGCCGCCTTGTTCAGCCTGCCGTAGGAGAGTCCGAAGGCCGCACGGACCGTCAGGTCACCCGCCTTCAGGGCCTCCAGGCGGTCGTGCTCGTCGCGCAGTTCGCGGACCAGGGCCGCCGTGCTGAGCCGGGGGTTGGTGACCAGCCGGTTGGCGGTGATCCGCAGCGCCAGCGGGAGGCCGCCGCAGTAGCCGACCACGGCCTCGGCGGCGAGCAGGTCACGGTCGATCCGTTCGGCACCGCAGACCTGCCGGAGGAAGCGCAGCGCCGTCCCCGGGGTGAAGGTGTCCAGGTCCAGCCGGTCCGCGCCCTCCAGCCCGGCCAGCCGGCTGCGGCTGGTGACCAGCACCAGAGCTCCGTCGCCCCCGGGCGGGAGCAGCGGGCGGACCTGCTGCTCCTCGGTGGCGTTGTCGAGCACCAGCAGCAGGCGGCGGCCGGACAGCGCCAGCCGGTACGCGTCCAGCAACCGGTCCGGATCGCCCGGGAGTTCGGCCTGCGGGATGCCGAGGGCGAGCAGGAAGCGGGCCATCACGTCCTCGGGCGTGGACGGTCGGTCGGCCATGCCGCGCAGGTCGGCGTAGAGCCGACCGTCGGGGAAGTCGCCGTCCGGGTGGTGCGCAAGGTGCAGCGCGAGGGCGGTCTTGCCGACCCCCGGCTTGCCGGTGATCACCACCACTCGATCCGCCCCCTCCGGGCCGGGGCCGTCCCCGGCGGCGCCGCCGGGGCGATCGCCGGAGTGGCCTCCCGAGCCGTCTCCCGATCCGCTGACGGAGCGGTCGCCGGCCCGGCCGAGGATGCGGCCGATCTCCTCCTCCCGCCCGGTGAAGTCCGCCGGTTGCGGCGGCAGGGTGCGGGGGAGGGCCGAGGGCCGCTCCGGCCCCGGCGCGGCGAAGACGTTGAACACCGGGTTGGTGAGGATCGGCCCGTGGGCGTCCCCGCCCACCGCGACCGAGCTCGTCCCGTCGGCCCGGACGGTCGGCGCACGCTTCATGCGGCGACGCCGGTCTCGATCGGCCCGGTCGACCCGTCGCCCACCGAGACCACACCGACCACGACCGCCCCACCCGCAGCGATCGAACGCCGCACACCCGACGTCATCCCGCACCCCCTCTGCCCGCCCGCTGGAGCGGACCCGCCCCAGTTCTACCAGCCGCCACCGACCTGACCCCTGTGAGATGCCGTCAGAAGCCGTGCCGTGGAAAGGCAGTGACCACGCGGGTCCCGGCCGCCATGCGTCCGGGAAGGCCGGGGCCGTCGACCGGTGGACCACCGTCACCGCGGGCCCGGATCGGGACGAACTGCCTCTTCAGGCAGACCTTCGGTGCCGGGCGGGCAATGGCGCGGGAACCTTCCTGATGATCAACTATGCTGCGGTCAAACGCCCTTCACCTGGGCCGATACGTGTACGACACGCCGCGACGGCTGGGCGGACCATGCCCCGGAGCCGTCGTCCGGCGACTTCTGACGGAGGAATTCCCATGCGCATCAAAGCCGGTCTGATCACGGCCGGGGTCGGCACGGCCGCCCTCGCCACGCTCGGCTTCCTGGCAGGCAACGTGTCGGCCTCCGGTGCGACGAGCCCGCAGCCGCGCGCCACCCAGGTCGGTGCCCCGGGCCCGCAGGCCACCGTCGCCGCCCCGCAGGCGACCGTCGCGGTCGTGGGCCCGCAGGCCACCGTCGCTGCGCCGCGTCCGCAGGCGACCGTCGCGGTCGTCGCTCCCCAGGCCACTGTCGCGGTCCTCGCTCCGCAGGCCACCGTTGCGGTCGTTGCCCCGCAGGCCACCGTCGCCGCCGAGGCGGGCTCGCGCTGAGCCTGGCCACCCTTCGTGGCGCCGTCGTCCGAGACCCGGGCGCCCAGGTGTCCGGGCCGGGCGTGCGACTGGAGTCGCTCACCGCGCTGCGCTGGTTCGCGGCACTGGCGGTCTTCGCCTGCCACGCCCGGGAACTGACGGCGAGCACGCCGTCCTCGTTGGCCGAGATGTGTGCCGACGGTGGTGTCACGTTCTTCTTCGTCCTCTCCGGGTTCGTCCTGGCCTGGTCCTGGCGGCCGGGGACACCCGTGGGCACCTTCTACCGCCGGCGGTTCGCCCGGGTCTGGCCGTTGCTCGCGCTCGGCACGCTGCTCGCCGTGCCCGCACTCGGCGAGGCGTGGTCGACGGCCTGGCCAGGTGTCGTGCGCAACCTGCTGTTGCTGGAGGCGTGGTTGCCGGGCGGGCCGCCTGCGGGCAACCCGGTCAGCTGGTCGCTGTCCTGCGAGGCCTACTTCTACGCGCTGTTCCCGCTGCTCGCGGCCTGCGGACTGCGTCTCTCCCGCCGCTCCCTGGCGGCCGTGGCGGTGGCCGCCGTAGCCGTCGCCTGGGTCTACCGGTGGCTGGCCTTCCACCTGCTGGAGCCGATGCCGACACCGGTTCTGGTCCTCGTGCTGCGGTTGCCGGCCTACCGCATCACGGCCTTCGTCCTCGGCGTGGCGGCCGCGCTGGCGATGCGCCGCGGGTGGCGGCCCCGCTGCGGTGCGCCGACCGCGCTCGGCCTGATCGCCTGCACCCTGGCGGCCGTCTGGTCGGGCCGCGTGCTCGGCTGGTGGGGCCACTGGTGGTCGGATCAGGCGCTGGCTCCCGGCTTCGCGCTGCTGATCGCGGCGGTGGCAGCCGGCGAGTTGCGCGGCCGTCCGCAACTCGGTCTGCGGAGGCGGCCGTTCGTGCTGCTGGGGCAGTGGTCCTTCGCGTTCTACCTGGTGCACTACCCGCTGCTGCACCTGACCGCCCGCAGCCTCGGCATCGGCCCGTACGGCGAGGCCGGGTACGGCCTCTGGCCGTCCGCCCTCCTCTGGCTCTGCTGGCTGGCGGCCGGAACGGCGCTGGCGGCGCTCTGCCACCACGCCGTCGAACGCCCGGCCGAGCGGCTGATTCGGGGGAGGTGACCCGGTACCGCTCGCGGTGACACCGGTGGCACGGCGCCGCCGAGGACCCGCACCGTGGTCTGCCGCCCCAGGGGCGGTCCCGCCGGGCCGGTGCCGTCCAGCGGGACCGTGCCGCTCAGCCGCTCAGCCGCTCAGTCGCTCAGCCGCCGGTGGCCGCCACGTCCGCGGCGAGGGCGTCCCGCATCCAGGCGTGCGCGGCGCCCACCGTCGGTGTCCGCCCGGCCGGGGCGAACGCGGTGGTCAGTGCCCAGTAGCGTTCCACCGCCGGATCGGTGGCGGCCGACAGCAGGCCGTGCAGGCGCCGCCGGAAGCCGGGCCCGTCCGGCTCCGAGCGGCTCTCCGCGTGGGCCGCGACGAAACGCTCCAACACCGTTCCCCGGCCGGGTGCCCGATCCGCCGTCAGTTCCGGCACGGCCAGGGAGTACGCCTCGAACAGGCCGTCGTACAGCACGTCCGGCCGCCGCACCCGGTCCGTCCACACCGTCCCCGAGCGCCCGCCCTCCCCGCACGGGGCGGTCGCGATCGCGTGCAGCTCCGCGAAGGCCAGCACCTGCGCCGGGGACGGATCGGAGGGCGGCTGCGGCACGGCGTGGTCCAGCACCGCCGCGACCAACGGCCGCGAGAGCCGCGCGGGCAGCGCCGCCCGCCAGAACCGGGCCAGTGCCGTCGTCCCCGGCGGGGTGGAGAGCGCGCCGACCAGCCGCAGCCGCTCCGCCCGCAGTTCGACCGGGGTTTCCCGGAGCAGCTGCAGCGCCGCCTCCCGCCAGCGCAGCGCCGTCAACTGCCCACCCAGCACCCGCAACTGCCCGTCGATGGCGTCCGTCAGACCCGCCGTCAGCCCGTCCCCGTGCTCCAGCACCCGGCCCACCTCAGGCACCGGCAGGTCCAGGGCCCGCAGCGAACGGATCAGCCGCAGCCGCTCCAGGGCCTCCGGCCCGTACCGCCGGTGGCCGCCCGAGCTGCGCCCGGCCTCGGGCAGCAGACCCCGGTCGGAGTAGAACCGGACCGTCTTCACCGTGGTACCGGCCCGCTCGGCGAGCTCGCCGATGCTCCACACATCGCCTTCAGCGGACAAGGGTTGAACCTCCCTCAGGGGGAGTTCCTACCGTACCGGCGAACCCGAACCGTCCCTCAGGAGGTCCCACATGACGGTGTTCGTCCTGGTCTCCGGCCCCTTCACCGGAGGCTGGATCTGGCGGGAGACCGCAGAACTGCTGCGCCGCGCGGGCGCGCAGGCCCACCCGCTCACCCTCACCGGCCTCGGCGAACGCCGCCACCTGGCCGGCCCCGGCACCGACCTGGAGACCCACGTCGAGGACGTGGTCCAGCAGATCGACCACCTGGACGGCCCCGAGCTGCTCGTCCTGGTCGGCCACGGCTACGCCATCCACCCCGTGCTCGGCGCCGCCGACCGCCGCCGCGAACGCATCGGCCGGATCGTCCACCTCGACGCCGGCCTGCCCCGGGACGGCGACACCGCGCTCGCCCTGACGCCCGATCACCTCACCCGCGAGCTGCTCACCGCCCCCGGCAGGCCGACGGCCACCGTCCCCGTCCCCGAACCGGACCAGTGGCACCGCTGGGGTTCCACCGCCGGGCTCACCCCCGAAGCGCTCGACCTCCTCGACCGGTACGCCGCACCGCAGCCCGCCGCCACCCTGCTCCAGCCGCTCCGCCTCGGCGGCGACCCGGCGCCCTGGCCCACCACCGGCATCCTCTGCACCGCCGGGGGCGGCACCGACCTCGCCACCGTGGAGACCGCCGTCCGCTTCGGCCCTCCGCACCTGCGCGCCCTCGCCGATCCCCGGGTCGGCTTCCTCGAACTCCCCACCGGACACTGGCCGATGCTCTCCGACCCGCAGGCCCTGTCCGCCGCGCTGCTGCGCGCCGCCGCCGACGAGGGCCACCGGATCACGGCCGCTCCCGACACCGCCCCGCCCCACCTGCGGCCCTTCGTCCTGGACGTCCCCGCGCGCCCGCGCATCCGCACCGGCGCGCTCGACCTCCACCTCCCGGAGGCGGACGGGCCCCGCCCTGCCGTCCTCCTGGTCCACGGCGGCCCGCTCCCCGCCGACGCCCGCCCCACCCCACGGGACTGGCCGCTCTACACCGGCCACGCCGCCCACGCCGCGAGTCTCGGCCTGGTCGGCGCCGTGCTCGACCACTGCCTGCACGCCCTCACCGACTACCCGCAGGCCGCAGACGACCTGAGCGCCGCCCTCGACACCCTCCGCGCCGACCCCCGGGTGGACCCGGACCGGATCGCCCTCTGGTTCTTCTCCGGCGGCGGACTCCTCGCCGCCGACCACCTCGCCGCGCCCCCGGCCTGGCTGCGCTGCGTCGCCTTCAGCTACCCCGTCCTGGCCCCGCTCCCCGGCTGGGCCACCGTCCCGCCCCGTTTCCGCCCGACCCCCGGCCCCGGCCTCCCGCTGGTCCTCACCCGCGCCGGCCTGGAGCAGCCACCCATCGGCGCCACCGTCGACGCCTTCCTGACGGCCGCCCGGGCCGCCGGCACCCCGCTCGACCTGATCGACCACCCCACCGGCGGCCACGCCTTCGACGTGGCCGACCCGACCCCGGCGTCACGCCGAGCCGTCACCGACGCCCACGCGGCGGTCCGGCGCCACCTGCTGACGGGTGCTCAGGCTCAGGTGAGGAGCACGCCCGCGCCGACGCCGTCGGCCAGGACGGCCGGTGTGCGCTTCAGGTGACGTCGGTCTCGACCGGGCCCTCGGCGCCCTCGCCGACCGCGATGGTGCCCGCGCCCGTGGCCGAGACCCCGCCCGGAGCCGGGGCGGGGCCGGAGGCGGCGGTGGAGGCGCCCCGCACCTTCGTCTTCAACGCGCCGGTCGCCTTGCCACCGATGGCGATCGACCCGGGTCCGGAGGCGGTCACGGGCACCGGTCCGCCCGAAGAGGTCGTCAGGTACACCTGCAAGATCCCCCCGAGCACCACCAGCACCCCGAGCGCGACCCACCACCCCGCGCTGGGGCTGTCCGTCGCCACGTTGGTGACGATCCCGGTCCCCGCCGCGACCACCACGGTCGCCGCCGCCGCGATCGAACGCCGCATCGCCGTCGACATCTCGACTCCTTCCCCCCGCCCCGTCCGTGGAGCAGGCCCGGGCACAGTTGTACCAGGCGGCACTGACACCGCGTCAGAGTCCGCGCAGGGCCTCCACCAGCGGTGCGACGGCCTGGCGGTGGCCGAGGTACTTGGTGGCCGCGTGGGCGTCGAAGCCCGGGTTGGTGACCTTGACGGTCGGCTCCAGCACGCCGGTGCCGTCGCCGAAGACCCTGTCGAGGTTGAGCAGGGCGACCACGAAGTCGTCGCGGTCGGCGAGGTTGACCCAGCGCTTCACGGTGGGCGGCACGGCGGGTGGCTGGGGGCGCAGGCGTTCGCGGACGATGGTGCGCAGCCCGAGCGGGGAGCCGAAGGTGACCAGCAGGGGGAGCGGGTGCTCCAGGCGGTGGACGGCCTCGTAGGCGACCACGCTGCCGAGGGAGTGGGCGTACACGGCGCGGGTGTCGGGGCCGATCAGCTCCAGCAGCGCGGCGACGGCGCGTTCGCGGACGTCCTCGTCGTCGAGGTAGACGGCGACCTGGGAGAGGTCGCGCAGCAGGACGGTCTTGAGCGCGGCGAAGCCGGCCCGGGCCACCACCCCGCAGCGGGCGAGGCCGCCGACGGCCAGGCGGAGCAGCTCGGGCGGGCCCTGGGCGGGGCCGAGTTCGGTGCGGAAGGCGGTGAGTTCGCGGGCGGCCTCGTCGCGGTCGCGCTCCCGGCCGGCGTGCTCCTCGATGCCGCCGAGCAGGCCGACGCCGACCTCGGTGGCGGTCCGGGCCTGCTCGGGCGAGAGCTTGACGTCCCACTGGTCGGCGGGGTCGTACGGCCGGAACAGGTGGCGGTAGTAGGCCATGGCGAGGTCGGTGCCCCCGCCCTCCAGCCGCTCGGCGAGTGCGTGCTCCTCGGCCCCGCGCAGGGTGGCCACCAGGGCCATGCGCCAGTCGGCGAGCAGGTCCTCGGCGCTCTGGCCGACCGGCCCGATGCCGTGGACGAAGACCACCTCAGCCAAAGGGACACTCCTCTTCACCGGTGCGGCGAGCCCCTTGACGTGCCGTCAACTGGCTTCTCGAGCGCGCCTATTGTAGATGTAGTGCGGTGACGATCCGGTATGCCTTGGTGATCGCTTCCCAGTGGCGGGCCTCGGGCGTGGAGTTGCCGCGGCTGGCCGAGCAGGCCGAAGCGCTGCGCGACGCGCTGGTGGACCCGGCCCTCGGCGGCTGCCTGCCCGCGCACGGCGACGGCCTGCTGCTGAACCCGGCCTCGGCCGCGGAGGTGGCCGAGGCGGTGGACGCCGCGTTCGCCCGGGCCGGCGGTGACGGGTCCGGCGGCTCCTCCCCGGGCGGCGAGCGATCGGATGAGCCCGGCACGCTGCTACTGGCCTTCGTGGGCCACGGCCACCCGGTACGGGCCGACGACTTCCTGTTCCCCGTCCTCGACAGCCCGTCCCCGCCCGACGCGCACACCGCCTACGCGGTGCCGACCGGGCTGCGCCGAGGCCTGGAGCGCCACGGCGACGTGCTCGGCCTGGTGGCGGTCGTCGACGCCTGCGACTCGGGCACGACGGTGCTCACGGGCCTGCCCGAGTGGCTGCCCGCCTCGGTGGAGCGGGGGCGCGAGGTCGCCCTGCTCACCTCGGCCGGAGTCGACCAGCGGGCGTATGACCTGGCGTTCGTCCGCGGCCTGAACCGCGTGCTGACGGGCGGTCACGCCAGGTTGGGTCGCCTGCTGCAGCCGGACGGGCTGCGCTGGGTGCTGGGCCTCCAGGTGTCGGGGCAGCAGCCGCAGAGCGCCGGGCACACCGGCCTGGCGAGCCCGGCGGCCGGGCCCCAGGGGCTGGTCTGGGTGGCGCGGAACGCGGCGCACCTGCGGCCGTTCAGCCTGCTGGCGGCCTCCCCGGCCGGTCTGGCCCAGCTGGCGCAGCTGCGGCTGTTCCAGTCCTCGGCGGCCCTGGAGCGGACGGTAGAGGTGCTGGCCGAGCGGCGCGCGGTGGTGTTGGTCGGGCACAGCGGGCAGGGCAAGAGCGTGCTGGCGGCGGCGCTGTGCAGACCCGAACTCCTGGTGAAGGAACCGGAGTTCACGGTGGTCGGACTGGTCCAGCTGTCCGAGGTCTCGCTGGAGCAGCGGGTGACCGACGAGCTGCGCCGCCAGCTCACCGCCTACCTGCCGGGCTTCGCCGCCGCGGTCGCCGCCTTCGAACAGGAGGTGCCGGAGCTGGAGCGCAACGCCCTGCCCGGCATCCGACGGCTGGTCACCGAGCCGCTGGCGCGGATGGCCGTGCGCCGGCCCGTGCGCGTGGTGGTGGACGCCCTGGACCAGCTGGGGCCCGGCACCGCGCCCCGGCTGCTGGAGAGCCTGGGCGTGCTGGTCGCCGAGTCGCCGGACTGGTTCGGGGTGATCACCACCGCGCGCACCGGCCTGCCGCTGCCCGGCCCCTGGCACCCGGTGGCGATGGCCGCCGCCTCGGACGCGCAGATCGAGGCCTTCGTCGAGGCGCACTCGGCCTGGTCGGCCGCGGACCGCCGGCTCATCCGCCACCAGGCGGCCGGTCACTGGCAGTTGGCGGCGCTGCTGGCCGCCTCGGGGCCCAGCGCGGACGAGGCACCGACCACACACGCCCTGTACGACGCGGACCTCGACCGGGCCCGCCGCCTCGCCCCGGACGGTGACCCCGCCGGGGTCGACGCCCTGCTGGACGTGCTGTGCG
This sequence comes from Kitasatospora albolonga, assembly GCF_039535905.1. Taxonomy (GTDB): domain Bacteria; phylum Actinomycetota; class Actinomycetes; order Streptomycetales; family Streptomycetaceae; genus Kitasatospora; species Kitasatospora albolonga. The sequence goes on from NZ_BAAAYB010000039.1 coordinate 33,495, forward strand.
CCGCCGGCCAGGGCCCCGCGCTGCCCCGGCCGCTGCTGGAGGCGGCCCTCGCCGACCTGGCCGACTTCGCCGACCCCACCGAGTTCGCCGCCCCGGCCGACCCGGCCGCCGGGGCGGGCCGGGGCCCGCTCGACGCCCTGCTGGCCCTGCTGCCGGGCCTGCTCGACCGGGTGCCCGACGCGGAGGTGCAGGAGTACCTGGGCATCCACCACCAGTCGCTGCTGGAGCACCTGCTGCGCCACGAACCGGACGTGCGACCCGCGCGCGGCCACCACGCCCTGGTCCGCGCGATTGCCACACTGGCTCCCATGGACCAGCACGACGCCACCGACCCGCTGCACGCCTACGCCGAGGACGCCGAGCCCCGGCACTGCTGGGAGCTCGGCGAGTACGAAAGGGTCCTGGAGGTCCTGACCCGCCGCCGCTCGCCCGACGCGACCGTCAACTCCGAACGCTGGCTGGCCTGGTGCGACCGCCTCTCCGAACCGGGCCGCCCCGGCCCGGACTCGCCCGTCACCCTCCGGGCGCGGCAGGCCGCCGCCTACTGGGCCGGGCGGGCCGGCCTCTACGCCCGCTCCCGCGCGATGTACGAGGAGCTGCTGCCGCTCCAGATCCGGGTGCTCGGCCCCGACCACGAGGAGGTCCTGGAGAGCCGCCACCGGATCGCCTACGCCACTGGGAAGGCCGCCCACTTCCGCCGGGCGGTCGAGCTGCACCGGGCCCTGCTCGCCGACCAGACCCGGGTGCTCGGCCCCGACGACCGCCGCACCCTGGAGACCCGGCACCACCTCGCCTACTGGACCGGCCGCGGCGGGGAGATGGCCGACAGCCTGCGGATGCACGAGGAACTCCTCGCCGACCAGCTGCGCTGCCTGGAACCGCAGGACCAGGACGTCCTGGAGTCCCGCCACTACATCGCCTACTGGTACGGGCGGCTCGGCCGGCCGCACGAGGCGCTGGAGCGGCACCGGGTCCTGCTGCGGGACCGGATCGCGAAGTTCGGCGAGGACCACGAGCAGGTGGTCTACAGCCGGATGAACATCTGCAAGTTCACCTACGAGGCGGGCCACCACCGGGAGGCGCTGGAGGCCTACCGGCAGCTGCTGCCCGAGGTCGTCCGCCACAAGGGGCCGGAGCACCCCGACACGCTCCTGGTGCGCCAGTACGTCGCCCGGCTGGTGGGCGAGGTGGGGCGGCGGACCGAAGCGCTGGAGCTGCTGGACGAACTGATGCGGGTTCAGGAGCGGGTGGTCGGCCCCGAGCACCCGGCGGTGCTCACCTCGCGGCAGTACGCGGCCTGGCTGCACGGCGACCTGGGGGACACCGGCCGCGCCCGGGCCGAGCTGGCGGAGGTCCAGCGCGTCCTCCTCGCCCACCACGGCGAGGGCGACCACCCCGACCTGCTCACCCTCCGGCTCGGCCTCGGCTGGTGGACGGCCCTGGACGGCGCCCCCGAGGACGGGGTCACCCTCCTGCGCGCCGTGGTGGCCGGCCGCACCCGCGCCCTCGGCCCCGACCACCCCGAGACGCTCGACGCCGCCTCCCGCCTCGGCCACCTGCTGACCCTCCTCGGCGGCCCCTCCCTCCACGAGGCCTCCGAACTCCTCCGGGTGACCGTCCCGGCCCAGGAGGCCCGCAGCGGCGCCGACCACCCGCAGACCCGTGCCACCCGCGAGCGCCTGGCCGCGGTCGCGGCCCGTGCGGACGGCTGATGGTGTGACCTACGGGGCGTGGGTGGAGGTCGGGACGACGGCCGACCGCCGCCCGGCCGTGGCCCGGCGTGTCCAGAGGAGGGCTCCGGCGAGCAGGACGGCGGCGGCGGTGAGCCAGGGCAGCGGGCCTGCCGGAAGCCTCCCGACGAACAGGCCCATGGCGGCACCGGCGAGTTGGAGCGCGAGGGACTGCACGGAGAGGACGGTGGCGCGGGTGCGGTCGGGGATGCGGTGGTGGAGCAGATCGCTCTCGTTGGGGCCGGCCGCGCCGAGGCCGAGGTACACCAGTACGTAGCCGAGGCCGCCGACGGCCAGGGCGGTGGCGCCGGTGGTCGCGGCGGTGACGCCGAGGAGGGCGAGGCCCGTCGCCCCGACCGTGAGGCCGAGGAGCACCGCGCGCTCACCGCCGCCCGCCAACCGGGCCGTGAGCGGGGCGAGTTGGCTGCCGAGGGCGGAGCAGAGGAATCCGGCGCAGGCGAGTGCGGCGTAGAGCACGGCCCCGGACGCGGCGCTGCCGCCGGTGAGTTCGGCCGCGCGGCCCGGCGTCAGCAGCTCCAGGGTGGCGACCGCGCCGCCGGCGGCGGCTGTGCCGAGCAGGACGCGCCGCACCAGCGCGTCGCGTCCACCCACGCGCAGGCCGGTCCGGACGGTGGCGGGAACGTCACGGACCGCGTCGCGCAGGGTGGCCGACGGGCGGGCCGGCTCGGGGAGGGCGGTCAGCACGTACAGCACGAAGGCGAGCGCGACCGGACAGCCCGTCAGGGGCGGGACGGAGAGCGGCAGCAGCTGGCCGCCGGTGGCGCGGATGAGGGCGGCGCCCGGGTCGGGGCCGAGGCCGAGTGCCCAGGGGATCGCGCCGCCGAGCAGGGTGCCGAGGGCGAGCGCGGCGGAGGTGGCGGTGGTGCCGCGGGCCAGGCCGGTGCGCAGCTCGGCGTCGGGGCCGTCGGCCGCGCGGACGGTGTCCACGTACCAGGCCTCCACCGAACCGGAGAACAGGGCGCGGGCGGCGCCCATCAGCACCATCCCGGCGGCGAGCGGCCAGGCGGAGGTGCCCAGGGCGAGCAGGGCGAGGGCGCCGGTGCTCAGCAGGCCGGCCGAGGCCAGCACGCCACGGCGGCCGAGGACGTCGGAGAGGCCGCCGGTGGGCAGCTCCAGCAGGGCGGTGGTGAGGGAGTAGGCGGCCAGCAGGAGGGTGACGGTGGTCAGCGGCAGGCCGCGCGAGGTGAGCAGCAGGATCAGCGGCGCGACGGCCAGCCCGATCGGGAACCAGAGCAGGGCGCAGGTGGTGACGTAGCGTCGGCGGGCCGTCCGGGCGTCGAGCGGGCGGACGGTCACTCCGCACTCCCCGCGCCCCGCGCACTCCCGGGGACGGGCGGCACCGGCGGGACGGGCGAGGCCGTCGGGGCCAGCGGCAGTCCGGCGGCGAGGAGGACGACCTGGGCGGCCCTCGGGTCCTCGGCGTCACGGGCCGTCAGTTCGTCGAGCTTGCCCTCCAGGGTCTCCCAGAGTTCCGCGAGGGACTCGGGTGTGAGGCGGGGCAGCCAGTCGCTGATCCCGGCCGGCCCCGTCCATCCCGGTGCCAGCCGGCCGGCCTCCTCGTCGGCCTCGAAGCGGGCCAAGGAGCTCTCCAGGTGCTCGACCTGACGCCTGCGCAGCGAGCCGAGCACGGCCCGGCTCCCCGGGGAGGAGGCCATCGCCGCGGAGTCCCAGGAGGTGAGCGCGTGGACGGCCCGCCAGCGCCGCTCGCGCCCGTCGCGGTGCTCGGCCTCGCCGACGAAGGCGTGCTTGGCCAGCACCCGCAGGTGGTAGCTGGTGGAGGCCGAGGACTCCCCGGTGGCGGCGGCGAGCTCGCTCGCGGTGGCGGGGCCGTCCTGCCGGAGCAGCCCGAGCAGGCGGATGCGCAGGGGGTGGGTGAGCGCCTTGAGCGCGTCCGCGTCCCGTTCGGGGTCGAGCACCCGGGCCCGGTCGTCGTTCTCCATATCGGCAGCCTAGGTCGGCATCCGGCTCTTTGCCAAAGAGTTTCTGCAAAAAAGTCTCGGGAGAGTCAGGGGGTGGCCAGCCGTGCCCGGGCTGAGGCCCGCACCTCGGGCTCCTCCATCGGGTCGTCACGCAGCTCGGCGAGCCGTGCCGCCACCTCGGGACCGTCCGGAGCGTGGGCGACGCCCAGCAGCCTGGACGCCTCCTCGCAGTCCCAGAGCGAGAGGAGGTACCCCTGCTGCAGACCCGCCGGGACGATCGCGGCCAGGGCGTCCAGGTAGGCGGCCCGCTCGTACGAGTGCGGGGTGCGCAGCCAGAACCACCGGAGGTCCGCCGCCGCGCCGGCCGCCTCCGGCCCGAACCGGGCCAGCCGCCGGGCCGTCAGATCGGGCCCGCACCAGGCGCGGGCCGCCCGCTGTTCGGCCAGCTGGGCCACCAGGTGCGGGATCACCTCGGGGCCCAGGTGATCGGCCAGCACGTCCGCGCCGAGCCGGGCCAACCACGGCCGCTCGTCGCCCACCCAGCGCCGCGCCGCCGGGACGGCCGCCGGGCCGAGGCGGTCGACGGCCCGGCGGAGCAGGGGGAGCGGGCGCCGGCCGTCCGGGGTGGCCAGCGAGGGGACGAGCGGGAGCAGCTCCTCCGTCGGTGCGCGGCGGGCGAGTTCACGCAGGGAGGCCGTCCTGTCCCCGGCCCCGGTGGCGAGCAGGGCGAGGAGTTCGCCGTCGGCCGGCCCGGAGAGGTCCGGTGCCGCCGGACGCGCCGCACACCGCTCCGTCGGGATGCCGAACCGGGCCCACGGCTCGGTCATCCAGAGCGGATCGGGGTGAGCGCCGATCCGCTCCCGCGCGACCTCCCCGAACTCCTCCCACCAGGTGACCGGCCACCGGCCGGCCAGCGACTCCAGCACCGGTACCCAGTGCGTCCCCGCCCGGACGTACGAGCGGAGCGCCTCCCGGGCCTCCCCGTCACCGTCCAGGGCGAGCAACTCCAGGACCTCGCAGGCCCGCTCGGTCTGCTGCTCGTCCTCCCCGAGCAGAGCGGCGATCGGGGCCCCGGGGGAGTGCCAGGTCGCGGACCAGCCGGGCGAGGTAGAGGGCGCGGTCGTCGGTGGAGTCCCAGCGCCAGTCCCTGCGGATCATGTCGAGGACCAGCGGCGCGGCGTGGTCCGGGTGGCCGAGTGCCGACCGGGCGCCACTGCCGTGGCCGCGTTGCAGCATGCCGGCCAGCGAGTTGACGGGGCGGTAGGGCATCGTGTCGTCGTCAGTCATCGGCCCGCACGATGCCCGGTCGGCGAGGCCGCCGCCACCTGATTGCCGGCGCGTCGGCCCCGTCGGCGGGCGCCGGGCCGTGGACCGGGCAGACTGGGGGCCCACACCTGGGAAGGGACGGAGAACCCCGTGAACGTGCTGCTCTTCGCGGCAGCCACCGGCATGGTCGGGCAGGGCGTCTGCGCGAGTGCCTGCTCGACGACCGGGTCACCGGCGTGCAGGCCGTGGTGTCGCGGGCCGTTGGAGGTGAGCCACCCCAAGCTGACCTTCGCTGGTGCACACCGACTTCACCGACTTCAGCTCCCTGGAGCGGGAGTTCGCCGGACGTCGACGCCTGCTTCTTCTGCCTGGGCGTCACCTCGGCCGGCAAGCGGAGGTACGAGTACCGCCGGATCACCCACGACTACACGCTCGCCGCCGCCCGCGCGCTGCCCGTGCGGCCGGACGCCCCACTCACCTTCGTCTACGTCTCCGGCGACGGCACCGACAGCAACCGAGCAGGGTCGGCTGATGTGGGCCGGTGAAGGGCCGCACCGAGAACGAGCTGCTCGCGATGGACTTCCACGCCTACATGTTCCGCCCGGCGTACATCCACGCCGTGCACGGTGAGGGTCTCCAGGACCCCGGCCTATCCGGCGGCTCTACCCGGTGCTCTCGCTGCTCTTCCCGCTGCTGCCGCCTGGCCTCCGGCCGGGTGACGCACCACCGAGAACATCGCACGCACCGCGCGATGATCGCCGGCGCGCCGGACGTCCGAACGGCGCGGGCGAGAGCACGTCCTGCGCAGCCCCGAGATCAACCGGGCCGGCGCGCTGGAAGGACGTGTGACCGGACGTCAGGTCCGCCGTCGCCGATCCGGTCGAGGGCGGCGGTCAGGAGGCGGACGGCGCGTTCGGTGTCGGTCGAGTTCGTACCGGGGCGGGGACGGTCAGGCCGAAGGAGCGGAGTTCGTCCGCCGGGAGGACCCGCCAGGTGAGGACCGGCGGTCAGGACGGTGCCGCGCGCGGGAGAGGAACCTAGTGCGAGCTGGCCGTGGGCTGCGCGCGATGCCCAGCGCGGTCACAGGCCAGGGCCTCGCGCAGGCGCTCCAGTCGGTCGATCACCGGGAGCTGCTCCTGACGCGGTCCGTCGAGGACGGATTCCGCGAGCCCGGCGGCGGTCTTCCGGGCCAGCGCCGCGTCATCCGGTACGGGCACCCAGAGGCTCCGGTCGAGCTGGCGGCCGCCTCCGCGAGCAGGTGGGTGAGCTGTGCGGTGAGGCCCGCTCCGTCGGGGAGGGGGCGGAAGCTGTCGTCCATGGCCATGGCGTGCCCTCCGGCGGTGTCGGGCAGCGGTGTTGAGCAGCGGTGTTGAGCGCGGTTCAGCGGACGGAGGTGCGGCGCGACGGGGCGCTGACCTGGGACCGGGCGGCGACGGGCGGGTGAAGGCCAGCTCGAAGACGCTGTCGGTGCGGTCATGTCCAGCAGGCGGAGGACCTGGGGGCTCGGGGTGCCGAGCCGCAGGGCGACGCCGGCCGAGGCGGCGGTGCGGCGGCCGGAGGAGTTCGTTGAGGCCGGAGGAGGAGCAGAAGTGCAGTTCCGAGCAGTCGACGACGAGGCGGTGGGGGAGCGGCGGACGGTGAGTGCCCGGCGCAGGGCGCGGGCGAGCAGCGGGGCGGTGTCCATGTCGACGGCACCGATCAGGGACAGCACCGCCGTTCCGTCGGCGACCGGTCGGTGCTCGGTGCGCAGGTCCGGTGTCGGCGTCGTGGTCGTGCCGCGTGGTGTCCATTCCGTCCAGGCTCCCGTCCACCGGGCCCGGCCCGCAGCCCCGGGAGCGAAGTCCTCGCGGCGCCGGGGGCTCGGGAAACGAAGTGGACGCTGGGCACCGGGCGATCGTGGGCGTACGGTCGGTGCCAGGAGCGAGTGACCGACCTACCCGCGAGGCGGTGTGATGACGCAGTCCCTGAACTTCGACAGCGCGAGTCTGGACGACACCGAGGAGTTCCTGTCCACCGCCTACACGCCGATGCGGATCGGCGGCCCGGTCGAGGACGCCAGGGTGCGGATCAGTCGGCGGGCGGCCGGCCCGGTGGCGATCGACCGGCTGGACTTCGGCTACACGATGGCCTACGACGCCCGCGACCTCGGCCAGGTCTGCCTGATCAGCATGCACGACGGCACCCTCGCCGACCTCACCGGCGGCCGCGAGGAGGTGTACGGGCCCGGCGAGACCTTCCTGCTCGCCCCCGCCCGACCAGCCGTACCGGGGCGAGGTCAGGGCGGCCCGCTACACCATCGCCCTGTTCGACACCGCGCTGCTGGAGGCCGTCGCGCCCACCGCGCCCGGGGAGGAGCCGATCCGGCTCACCGGCCACCGGCCCGTCGACCACGCCGCCGCCCGTCAACTCGCCGCCGCCATCGCCTACGTGGGCGACACGTGCTCGGGGCCCCGGGAGCCGACGCGCACGAGCTGCTGGTCGGCACCGCCGCCCGCCACCTGGCCGCGGCCGCCCTGGCGGCCCTGCCGCACAGCGCGCGCGACACGGCCCACCGGGCCGACTCCACCGATGCCACCCGGGCACCGTCCGCCCGTGCGGTCGCCTTCATGGAGTCGCACGCCGACCGGGACCTGACGCTGGGTCGGATCGCGGCGGCCGCCCACGTCACGCCCGTCCCGCTCCAGTACGCCTTCCGCCGCCACCTGGACACCACGCCGCTCGCCCCCACCTGCGCCGGGTCCGGCTGGCCGCCGCCCACCGCGACCTGCTGGCCGCCGACCCCCGCGCCACCACGGTGACCGAGATCGCCATGCGCTGGGGCTTCGCCAACCCCGGCCACTTCGCCGCCCACTACCGCACGGCCTACCGCACCGCGCCGAGCACCACCCTGCGGCTGCGCTCCTGATCCTCCGTCGGCCGAGCGCCGTCAGCGCAGGTAGGCCGGAGCGACTGCGGAGACCGCCAGGGTGGCCGGGGCGCCGGTGCCGTCGGCGGGGACGGTCCACAGGTCGGCGCCGTACTCGCCGGGAGGGAGTAGACCAGGGTGGAGCCGTCGGCCCAGAGGGCCTGGTCGTCGATGTTGCGCTGCTCGGCGGTGGCGGTCTCGGCCATGGTGGCCAGGTCGAGGACGTACAGGCGCCAGGGGGCGTCCGGCGAGGCGCCGGGGACGCGCTTCTTGTAGGCGACCGGGTGCCGTCGGGGGAGAGCGAGGGGCACTCGACGTTTCTGGTGCAGGGAGGTCAGGGTGCGGGCGGTCAGGTCGCCCGGACCAGGTGGGTGGTGCCGCCGGTGGCGACGGTGGCGTAGAAGTGCTCGTCGTCGGCGAAGGTGACGCCCCAGACGTTGAGGTCGGAGCGCGCTGGGGCCGGCCGTCCACCAGGAAGGCGAACTCCTCCAGGTTGGACTCGAACCGCCAGTCACGGGTGTCCACGATCGCGGTCCGGGTGGAGAAGTTTGAGCCCGCGTAGGAGTCGCCGCTGACGAAGACGGTCCAGGCGGCCAGCCGGCCGGAGGGGGAGACCCGGGCTCGGGAGGGGATGCCGGCGGCGGGGAAGGAGCGCAGCTCGTGCAGCCTGTCGTCGAGTACGACGGCGCGGTAGGTGTCGTCCAGCGTGCCGTGCACGGCCTGGAGGCAGATGCCCGTCCCGGCGGCGGCGTGGAAGCGCAGGCATTTGAGGCCGGAGGAGGTGCGGGTGGAGCCCGGCTCACCGGCCGGGACCGTGACGATCTCGTCCCGGTGCGGCCCCCAGGCCAGGTTGCGGAAGAGCAGCTGCCCCTGGCCGCCGGCCAGGGTGACGGTGCCCGGGCGGACGGGCGGGCCGCCGACCTGCTCCTGGTCCTTGCGGTCCGCGCGGTCGGCGGCGTACAGGACGGCCTCCGTGCCCACCCCGCCGAGCAGCAGGACGGCGAACAGGAGGACGAGCAGGCGGGTGGTGCGCGTCATGCGGGTGACACCTCGTCAGCGGTCGGAGGTCGGAGGTCGGAGGTCGGAGGTCGGAGGCCGGCGGTACGGGGGTGTGCCGCCCCGGGCCGGCGCCCGGGGCGGCACGGCGGGGCGTCAGTTCCAGATGCCCGTGATGGTGGTGGCGGAGGCGGCGTTGCCCGCGTGGGTGGACAGGCCCGCCAGGTCCTCCAGGGTGCGCAGCACGCTGTAGTGGTTGTAGGTGGTGGCGGTGGAGCTGCCGGGGGTGACGTGCTGGCCGTAGAAGACGGTCGGGATGCGGTTTGCCCGAGAGGCGGTTGTCCTCGTCGAAGGTGACGACCAGCATCGAGTTGTGGGTCTGCGCCCAGGTCGCGTACGCGCCCAGCTTGTTCTTGACCCAGGTGTCGCCGGTGCCGACCGAGCAGTCGTGCATGTCGTTGCACAGGTCCGGCACCACGAAGGAGACCTTCGGCAGCGTGGTGTAGTCGGTCGGGAACTGCGTCATGGTGAGCGCGGTGTTGTCGGCACGTTGGAGAAGCCGAACCACGGGTTGTGCTTCTGCGCGTACTTGCCGCTGGAACAGGTGGTGGAGCCCTGGGACGGCAGGCCCTCGTTGTAGCTCTTCCAGGTCTTGCCGGCGGCGATCAGCTCGGAGGCCAGGTTCGGTGCCGAGATCGAGCCGACGCCCACGCAACTGTCGTCCGTGCGGCCCTGGTTGGAGCCGGAGAACAGCATGTAGTAGTTCGGCTCGGACGGGTGGGTCAGCCGAAGGACTGGGTGAGGTTGGCGCCGCCCGCCTTGAGGGTGTTGTTGATGTACGGCGCGCTGGAGCTGCCGATCACCTGGGTGTAGGCGTGGTTCTCCATCACCACGACCACGATGTGGTCCGGGGGCGGGGAGCGCGGCCGCCTGGGCGGCGGTTTCCGGTGGCGGCCCAGACGCCGAGCGAAACCGGCGGCCAGCGCGACGGCGCTGCCGATGGCGGTGAGGGTGCGCCGGGTGCGCTTGGGGGCTGCGCGGTCTGCTGGTCCTGCGGAGCCTGAGGAGCAGTCATGGCCGGTCTCCTGGTGAGGGGGTGACGGTGCACGGGGTGAGAGCGGGCGTAACCCTAGGGCGCTGCAGTTGACGCGTACCCGCTGCGCGGGTGAAGGAAGGAAGAACGGAGTACATGGTCTGGTAAAGCCTGCGCGGGGCCCGGGGGCGGCCGTCCGGGTGGTCGTGGGGACGACTCTCCCGATGGTGTGGTGTCCGGTAGATCGGATTGATCGTTTATGACGTATTTCTGGGCTGACGCCCCGTCACCGGCGGCGTCCTGCGTGCTGCCCCGTCGTCAGTGAGGCGATCGACCATGGAACACCGCGCCCGGCCCGTAGCGGACCTGCTGCACCGCGTTCCTCTCCGTGCTGCTCACCACCCTGCTCTCGGTGGCGGCGGTGATGGTCCCCGCGTTCCCCGCGCACGCCCGAGCGCACCGCCTGACGTGCCGCTACAAGGACACGCTCCAGGGCGGGATGGTGATGACCGGCAACGGCCTGCTGTTCCAGAACGGCAAGGGCCCGGCCAACGTTCGACAACCTCACCGGGTAGTCCACCAACTACGCCTACAACCACCCGCAACGACTCCTCGCGCGCCGATCTGGTGCTTCCGGCCGACGCGACGGTGGTCAAGGCGATGGCCTACGTCTACGGCAGCCAGTACTACGCGCCGGCAGCCCGTACTACGCCAACCCGGACACCTTCCAGATGCGCACCCCGGCGGCCGACTACCAGCGGCTGACCGCCGACGGCGTGGACAACGTGCTGTACAACAACGGCACCTACGGCACAACCACCAGGCCTACCGCGACGTCACCGCCCTGGTCCCGGGCCGGGGGTTCGGGCAGCTACGGCTTCGGCGACACGCCCTACTACACCAACTACGGCAGCCGCGGCTTCGGCGGCTGGGCGCTGGCCGTCGTCTACTCCTCGCCGAGCGCGCCGATGACGCAGGTGGCGCTCTGCGACCAGTGGGCCCGGATGAACGGCACCGCCGTCAGCAACACCTTCGACCTCGGCGTCACCCCCTACTCGGGCGCCCAGCTGAAGCGGGCCTCGATCTACGCCACCGCCACCTACGGCGACGTCAACTACGGCGACTCCATCCAGGTCGCCGCGCCGCCGGGTCTCGGACTCGGCCAACCCGGCCACCGACTGGGCCAACGGCACCTGCACCCAGTACGGCCAACGACATCCCCGGGCGGAACCCTAGCTCCGGCACCGGCTGGGGCAATGTCGCGATGCCCTGCCCGGACATGGACGTCGACACCATCGACATCACCTCCATCGCCCCGACCACCCGGACCTTCTCCGTCGTGCAGGGCCGGGAGAGTTCGATCGAGGAGATCGGCTACGGCGTGGTCGGCTTCACCTTCGAGCCGAAGGCCGACCCCAAGCTCGACATCGCCAAGACCGGCAAGCTGAACGACACCAACGGCGACGGCAAGGCCAACCCCGGCGAGACCATCTCCTACGGCTACACCGTCACCAACACCGGCAACATCACCGTGAGCTCGATCACCGTCGCGGACGACAAGATCACCGCGCCGGGAGCGGTCAGCTGCGCCAAGACCACCCTGCTGTCGGCGAGAGCACCACCTGCACCGCCACCTACACCGTGACCGCCGCCGACGCCACGGCGGGCAGCGTCACCAACCACGCCACCGCCAAGGGCAAGGACCCCAACGGCACCGAGGTCACCACCCCGCAGCGCCAGGTCACCATCCCGGCCGGGCCCGCCCCGTCCGGGTCACCCTGGACAAGACCGTCACCAAGGCGCCCGCCCCGGTGCCCGGCAGCCCCGGCACCTACTGAGACCCAGTACGAGCTGAAGGTCGGCAACGCGGGCTCGGCACCACCTACGACCTCACGACGCCCTCAAGTACGGACCGGACTGACCGTCACCTCCGCCTCCGTCACCAACACCACCCCGGGCGGGCTGAGCCGGTGGCCGGCTGGGACGGGCGCGGCCAGGTCAAGGTGGCCCAGAACCAGGCCATCGCGGCCGGTACCCGAGGCCGCCCCGGCCACCCACGTCTGGCGGGTGACGGTGCGGTACACCGTGGACCCGGGCCAGGCCACCTCCAAGTCCACCGACTGCCACCCTGGACGCGGGGGAGAGCGGCACCGGAACCCGGAACGAGGCCAGCGCCACCTCCGGCGGCACCACCTCCAGCAAGGGCGCCTGCAGCCCGGTCGCGGCCGTCACCAGTGAGAAGACCCTGGTCTCGGGCAAGCCGACCAGCGGCGGCCAGTGGGAGGCGGTCTACGAGATCACCGTCACCAACAAGGGCGCCGCGC